>NZ_JBNCNY010000071.1:0-205 GCF_049847225.1 Micromonospora sp. DT81.3 | reverse complement strand
CCCTTCGGAATGCGACGTGACGACAACATGACCTCCAACTGGTGTGATCACGTTGCAACGATCACTGGAAACCACCGGGTCGTTACTGTCCAGTTTTCAAGCGTCGTCGACACGAGGGCTATCAAACGGGGTCAAGTCCTTTGAGGTGGTGTACGCGGCGTTCGTGATTCTTCGTGCTGGTTATGCGGTTAGGGCGCGGTAGTCG
>NZ_JBNCNY010000070.1:0-215 GCF_049847225.1 Micromonospora sp. DT81.3 | reverse complement strand
ACCCGGTAGCGGGGGCGGTGATGCCAGGCCGCTTCCACCAGCAGACGACGAGCGTGGCCGTTCCCGGTCTTGGTGATCGGCCCCTGCATGCGGGACTGGCCGGAGGAGAACTCGCTGGGCACCAGGCCGACGAACGAACCGATACTGTTCCCGGTGAACCGGTCCCAGTCGCCGATCTCGACCGCTAACGCGAACCCGGTCAGCGTGCTGATCCC
>NZ_JBNCNY010000069.1:0-215 GCF_049847225.1 Micromonospora sp. DT81.3 | reverse complement strand
GGGATCAGCACGCTGACCGGGTTCGCGTTAGCGGTCGAGATCGGCGACTGGGACCGGTTCACCGGGAACAGTATCGGCTCGTTCGTCGGCCTGGTGCCCAGCGAGTTCTCCTCCGGCCAGTCCCGCATGCAGGGGCCAATCACCAAGACCGGGAACGGCCACGCTCGTCGTCTGCTGGTGGAAGCGGCCTGGCATCACCGCCCCCGCTACCGGGT
>NZ_JBNCNY010000068.1:0-218 GCF_049847225.1 Micromonospora sp. DT81.3 | reverse complement strand
AGCGGACGGGCCACCGCAGAGAACCGCGCCCGCATCCCGGTCGACGGAAGCGCCGCGTACGGCGTCGATTTCAACCCCGCTGCCGACGCGCTGCGGGTCATCACGGCGAACGGTCAGAACTTCCGCCAGCCGTTCGCGACGCCGTCCGCAACGGTCATCGACGCGGCGCTGACCCGGCCGGCGGTCCCTCCGGCCACCGGTTCCGTTCCCGCCACCGG
>NZ_JBNCNY010000067.1:0-220 GCF_049847225.1 Micromonospora sp. DT81.3 | reverse complement strand
AGATCGACCGCACCGATTCACCCGCCGCGACACCGCAGGCGATCTCTTCCCGCTCGACGAACGACAGATACCTGCCCTTCAAATTCCGGCCCCGCCGCGGCCTGACCCCGCCCGCGGCGACCAGCATCCGCTTCGCGGTCGTGCGGTTCACACCGATCCGCTCGCCCACCTCGCTCGCGAACAGCCCGGCCTGGAAGCCCTCCCACGCCTGCTGGACAAG
>NZ_JBNCNY010000066.1:0-227 GCF_049847225.1 Micromonospora sp. DT81.3 | reverse complement strand
TACCGATCACACGCGTTCGCGGACGCTCTCGGTGACATCAAGCACAAGTGGACCAAGCCGTATCGCCCGCAAACCAATGGCAAGGTCGAGCGATTCAACCGCACCCTCGCCACCGAATGGGCATACGCAGCCATCTACGACAGCGAGCAAGCTCGAGAAGCGACCTATCAAGACTGGATCCATCACTACAATCACCACAGACCCCACACCGGCATCGGCGGCCAAGC
>NZ_JBNCNY010000065.1:0-236 GCF_049847225.1 Micromonospora sp. DT81.3 | reverse complement strand
GACTGGTCCTCGAAGATCTGACCCGTGACGCCCTCCTCGAACACGAGTCCGCCGTAGGTCCAGCCGCCATCCTCGGGACGCTGCTCGTCCGGAATCAACGCCGGACGGTAGAAGTACCCGATCTTCGCGAACACATGACGATCATCGAACCCGAGGCTGCGGTCAGCGACCAGCGAGAAGATGATCTCCTGCCCGTTCACCGAGTACTGATCCCCGTTCTCATCCGTCAGCGGCCA
>NZ_JBNCNY010000064.1:0-242 GCF_049847225.1 Micromonospora sp. DT81.3 | reverse complement strand
GTGATCATGGGATTCTCGATGAAGACAGCCCTGGTGGGCGCAGCCGCGGCTGCACTGGTTACCGCAGGCCTGACAGCCGCTAGCGCATCGGCGGCCGAGGACCGTTGGGGGAACTGGCGCGACAAGAACCTGACCGTGGTGGGTCTGGCCAAGCAGGGCACGTCGCTGGTGACCTTCGACACCGACCGCCCGGGCCGCACCCGCAACGCAGTTCAGATCCTTGGTCTGGCCGGAGACGCGTT
>NZ_JBNCNY010000063.1:0-246 GCF_049847225.1 Micromonospora sp. DT81.3 | reverse complement strand
CGGAACCGGGCGGCACGCGCGGGCGCTGCCAGCTCGCGGGGGTTCCGCTACCTGCACCACGCCGTCGACGATCACTCCCGCGTCGCGTACTCGGAGATCCTCGACGACGAACGCAAAGAGACCGCCGCCGGCTTCTGGACCCGCGCCAACACGTTCTTCGCCGGCATCCGCGTGACCGTGACGGCGGTGATGACAGACAACGGCTCCTGCTACCGATCACACGCGTTCGCGGACGCTCTCGGTGAC
>NZ_JBNCNY010000062.1:0-265 GCF_049847225.1 Micromonospora sp. DT81.3 | reverse complement strand
TCACGCGGTGACCGTCGCTACGTCCGCAGCGACACGGTCACCGGGGGGTTCGTACACCACCATGCCGGACGCAACCCTCGCCGTGGCCTGCTCATTGCCCGATTGACGGACCCCCGGGCCCAGACGGCCCGTGGTGCGGCGCCGAGGGGTCGTACGGCCTGCCGGGGTTGTACGGGTCAACTGCCGGCGCCCGCCGAGGCTCCTGGATCCGCACTTCCGGCGCGAGACCCGCATCACGCGCGCGCGTCATGAGGCGGGTCGCGGT
>NZ_JBNCNY010000061.1:0-266 GCF_049847225.1 Micromonospora sp. DT81.3 | reverse complement strand
GTGGCGGCGCCATCGAAACTGCAGCGCCCATCCGGGGATCGGGTGAAGACCGACGCGAAGGACGCGGTGCATCTGGCCCGGCTGCTGCGATTGGACGAGATCACCCCGGTTGCGGTGCCGACCGCCGATCAGGAAGCCGCGCGGGATCTGGTGCGAGCTCGGGAGGACTGTCGTGGTGATCTGATGCGCGCCCGGCACCGGGTCAGCAAGCTGCTGCTGCGGCACGGGATCGTCTACGACGACGGTGACGCCTGGACGACCAAGCA
>NZ_JBNCNY010000060.1:0-288 GCF_049847225.1 Micromonospora sp. DT81.3 | reverse complement strand
AGGGTGCGGTGGTGGTGCCAGCAGAGCAGGACGCCGTTGTCGGTGTGGGTGGGTCCGCCGAGAGCGTGGTCGGTGACATGGTGGATCTCGCACCAGGCGGCGGGGATGTGGCAGCCGGGGATGATGCAGCCCCCGTCGCGGAGGGTGATCGCCTTGCGTTGGTGGTGGTTGAACACCCGGTCCAGGGTTCCGATCGACACGATCCGACCGCGATCGTCCATCAGGACGCGTTGCACCACCCCGTCGCAGGCGGTGTGCCGGGCCACCCCGATCGGGACGGGCTGGTCG
>NZ_JBNCNY010000059.1:0-304 GCF_049847225.1 Micromonospora sp. DT81.3 | reverse complement strand
AGATCGACCGCACCGATTCACCCGCCGCGACACCGCAGGCGATCTCTTCCCGCTCGACGAACGACAGATACCTGCCCCTTCAAATTCCGGCCCCGCCGCGGCCTGACCCCGCCCGCGGCGACCAGCATCCGCTTCGCGGTCGTACGGTTCACACCGATCCGCTCGCCCACCTCGCTCGCGAACAGCCCGGCCTGGAAGCCCTCCCACGCCTGCTGGACAAGATCCAGCCGGAACCTCAACGCCAACTCCGCCACAACACTCTCCATTCAGTAAGTGTTGCGACCACCGCAAGAACTCAAGGATC
>NZ_JBNCNY010000058.1:0-321 GCF_049847225.1 Micromonospora sp. DT81.3 | reverse complement strand
CCGATACTGTTCCCGGTGAACCGGTCCCAGTCGCCGATCTCGACCGCTAACGCGAACCCGGTCAGCGTGCTGATCCCGCGGAGACAACCTAACCGTCGCACGATCGGGGTGAACTCGCTGTCTCCCGCGAGGTCCTCGATGGCCCGGTCCAGCCGGTCCCGGCGTGCTTTGATCTGCAGCACCGTCTCATACTCGGCGTCGAACGCGGCCCGTGATGCCGCGCCCGCCAGATGTTGCTGGGCCAGCCAACGGTCGTGCTTGGTCGTCCAGGCGTCACCGTCGTCGTAGACGATCCCGTGCCGCAGCAGCAGCTTGCTGACC
>NZ_JBNCNY010000057.1:0-322 GCF_049847225.1 Micromonospora sp. DT81.3 | reverse complement strand
GTCCCTGTTGATGACCACGCCGGCACGTCCTTACCCAACGATCAATGTCGCAATTCTCAATCAGCGGTCGAGCCATCGGCGGGCAGCGGGCGGCCATTCCCAGTGAGCCGTCCATGCAGCAGGGAGACCTGAGCCATGCCCGCTGCCCGAGGGTGACCGAAACGCTACGACAACTGCCCTCCGGCCTCTCCAACAACGTAAGGAGGGGGACCTCATCGTCGGCCCGCATCACCGGTCCGCGATCGGCACCCTGGTGGAGCGGCAGACCCGTTACGTGAAGCTGCTGCACCTGAGCGCGCTGACCTCGGCAGAGCTGCATGCC
>NZ_JBNCNY010000056.1:0-324 GCF_049847225.1 Micromonospora sp. DT81.3 | reverse complement strand
TTGTTCCTTCACCCAGGCGCCGCTGATGTTCCGGAGCGTGGCGTTGGCGCGCTCTATGCCGTCCCGAACGGCTTGATCGAAGCTCTCCGTGGAACGGGAGCTGATAGCGGTGATGCGAGCGACTGTGCTCATGGCAACCTCCTTGTTGATGAGCCGAGTCTTCTCCGGCTCGCCAGGACGCACAAGGGTATGGTCAGCGCCGCTCAATCAATCCGAGCGGGGGTGGATGAGGCCGATGCCCGTAGTGGATCGGCGGATTCTGGCGGTCATTGCAACAGAACGTTCCCGATGACTTCGATCGGGGTTTGGAACTCTAGTCGTTTG
>NZ_JBNCNY010000055.1:0-345 GCF_049847225.1 Micromonospora sp. DT81.3 | reverse complement strand
CGACTACCGCGCCCTAACCGCATAACCAGCACGAAGAATCACGAACGCCGCGTACACCACCTCAAAGGACTTGACCAAGCGGTTCCTGAGCGAGGACGCTTCGTCTCGCTGCGCTCGCTCAGCGGCCGGCTAAGCGACGAGACGAAAGGCGCTCAGCGACCGGGGTCCCGAGCGCTGTTCCTCGTCTTGACACGGTCCCCGCGGGCCGACGAATCATTGTCTGCGGTTGATGCGGTCGTGGAGGCGGGTGGGTGATTTGGTGGTGGGCCGCCAGTGGCCGGAGGGGTCGCACCAGGAGGGGCCGCGGACGTGGGGGGTGCCGTGCTGGATGCGGATGTTCCAGCC
>NZ_JBNCNY010000054.1:0-349 GCF_049847225.1 Micromonospora sp. DT81.3 | reverse complement strand
GCGCGCAGAAACGTCTCTTGCACGCAGTCCTCCGCCAACGGCCGGTCGCGGAGCGCGTTCACCGCGAACCCGAGCAGCGCGCTCCCGTGCGCGTCGAATGCCCGAGCTGCGTCGAAACCGCCCGACCCGGTGACCCCGACGTCACGGTCCGGCATGTCGGCGCCGTCGATCCGCTCACTCATCAGGCGTCTCCCGTGTCTCTGAGCGGCTCGCATCACGGCATCTCGCTTCCTCACCAGGGTAAATGATTCTGATGTCCCCTCCGGGGCATCCGTCCTGCGTTCAACCGTCTTGCGGCAGCTGCATCTTCCGGATGGCGTGACGACAGGACGACTGAGCCCCCGACACC
>NZ_JBNCNY010000053.1:0-395 GCF_049847225.1 Micromonospora sp. DT81.3 | reverse complement strand
CCTGCGTTCAACCGTCTTGCGGCAGCTGCATCTTCCGGATGGCGTGACGACAGGACGACTGAGCCCCCGACACCGTGCTGCGATGCCGGGGCCCAGTGGTCCCCGTCGAGCGACCCGCAGGCCGGGTCGGTCGTCAGAGCTGGTTCAGCGGGATCGCAATGTCGGTCACCGTGCGGTCGCCGATACGGCCCTCACTGGAGGCCGCACCCGAGAGCAGGTCGATCTCGTAGAGAACCCCGTTGCTGACGGCGTAGGGGAACAACCCCACGGCCTTTCCGCCGCGGACCATGCTGTAGATATCGAACCCCGAGTCGAGTGCGAAGTCGACGCCGAGGGCGCCGGTCGGCGAGGTCGTCCCGGCGTTGGCCGGCGACTGGATGGTCACCTGGTCGCGC
>NZ_JBNCNY010000052.1:0-431 GCF_049847225.1 Micromonospora sp. DT81.3 | reverse complement strand
TCGGTGCCGTCCAGGTGCGCGTACCCGGTGCCTGCGGCCAGGTCCGCGGCGCGGACGGACACGACCAGGGTCGGCGCGGCCCCACCCAGGGTGGACAGCTCCCCGGACCGGGCGGCGACGCTGAGGGCGGTGGCCAGGGCGTCGTGCTGCTTCTGCGCCCGGGTGCGCAGATCCGCCTGATCACGCAACACCCGCTCCCCCGCATCGTCGCCGTCCGCGGGCTCGGTGTCGGTGGGGGTGAAGCGGGGGCCGTCCAGTTTGGGGTTGAGTTGGCAGTCGAAGATCCGCTGCAGTTGGGCGGCGACCTCGGGGAGCAGGTTCCCGCGGACCGGGATCACCCCGTCCCGGGCGATCCCCAGGGTGACTCCGCGTGTGCGCATCACGGCCGCGTCGCGGGGTTCAGTGCCGTCCTGATCCAGGAACACCGCCCA
>NZ_JBNCNY010000051.1:0-497 GCF_049847225.1 Micromonospora sp. DT81.3 | reverse complement strand
CGGCGCCTCTTGCTTCGTGATCGGCTGGTTGGTGAGCGTGTCGTTGCGACGCGCGGTCAGTCTGATATTCGCGGGTTGGTTACCGCAGGACGGTTCTTCGGCAGGAGCGGGACCGCGTGTCTAGCATCGAGCGTCACCGGCTTGGAAACGCCGGCTGCTCATAGGAGTGTCGCGGGTCGCTCCTCGCGCTGCCACCGGCCATCGGGATCGCGAAGCAGCTCGAGGACTCAGTCGTCCATGACGGCCAGGGACCAGCACCAGCCGGCCAGTTCCCGGGCGACGGCGATGTTGGCGATGGTGGGTCGTTTGCGGCGCTCGATGAAGCGCACCCACCGGTCGTGGAGGCGCCGGTTGCCGAGGTCGCCACGAGCACGGGCAGCGACGGAAGCATGTTCCCATCGTTGCTGCATGACGGCGCCGACCCGGTAGCGGGGGCGGTGATGCCAGGCCGCTTCCACCAGCAGACGACGAGCGTGGCCGTTCCCGGTCTTGGTGAT
>NZ_JBNCNY010000050.1:0-694 GCF_049847225.1 Micromonospora sp. DT81.3 | reverse complement strand
TGTAGTTCCCTGGGACGTTGTGAACATCTGAGGTAAGCGAAGACCTCCGCGTCAGGATGTGGGTTACCACACTCACTGTCCTGACCACGGAGGTCTTCGTGACTCACGCTAATGCGCCTTTGACGCCGGAGGGGCGTCGTCGTCTTGCTGTTCTCGTTGTCGATCAGCGGTGGTCGTTGCGTCGCGCGGCGGAGCGGTTCCAGTGCTCTCCGGCGACGGCGAAGCGGTGGGCGGACAGGTACCGGGCCGGGTTGCCGTTGACCGATCACAGTTCCCGCCCGCATCGGTCGCCGGCCCAGTTGCCGCGTCGGACGGAGCGGCGGATCGTGGCGTTGCGTTTCACTCGCCGGTGGGGTCCGCATCGGATCGGGTATCACCTGCGATTGCACCGCTCCGCCGTCGGCCGCGTCCTGGCGCGTTACCGGATGCCGCTGCTGGCCAGCATCGACCAGTCGACGGGACTGCCCGTGCGCAAACCCCAGCCGAAGCGCTACGAGGTCGCCGCGCCCGGTCAGTTGGTGCACGTGGACATCAAGAAGCAGGGCCGGATCCCTGACGGCGGCGGCTGGCGCGTCCACGGTCGGACATCCGCGCAACACCGGAGATCTGGCGTCGCACGGAACCGGGCGGCACGCGCGGGCGCTGCCAGCTCGCGGGGGTTCCGCTACCTGCACCACGCCGTCGACGATCACTC
>NZ_JBNCNY010000049.1:0-748 GCF_049847225.1 Micromonospora sp. DT81.3 | reverse complement strand
TTCCAGTGATCGTTGCAACGTGATCACACCTGTTGGAGGTCATGTTGTCGTCACGTCGCATTCCGAAGGGTCCAGGCCGGCGGCCGAAGTCGTTGGCGCGGAGCCGGTTCATGGAGTTGCTCGCGCAGGGCTGGCCGCTGGCAGCGGCGGCTCGAGAGGTCGGTGTGGTGCGCACGACCGCATACATCTGGCGGGATGGCACGACGGTGCGTCGGAAGGATGGCACGGTGAAAGTCGTGCCACCGCTGGAACCTCTCGCGCTGCGTCCGATCTCCCCTCGCTTCCTCTCTGAGGACGAGCGGATACAGATCGCCGATCTGGCCAGCAAGGGCCACGGCCCGACCGTCATCGGATCAGTGTTGGGCAGGGCACCGTCAACGATCAGCCGTGAGCTGCACCGCAACGCTCACGAGTCGGGTCAGTATCGCCCGTTCCACGCGCACAGCATCGCCGCCACCAGACGCCGCCGGCCGCGAGCGTTGAGGCTGACAACGACTCCGGTGCTGAACGCGTACGTGAAGGCGAAACTCAAGGAGAAGTGGAGTCCGCAGCAGATCAGCCGCGCGCTGCGCGCCGAGCACCCCGATGATCCGGGGATGCGGCTGGCTACGGAGAGCATCTATCTGGCGATCTACCGGCCTGGATCCGGGCTGCTCAGGAAGCCAGACGCGTCGCCGTTGCGCACGGGACGTGATCATCGCCGTGCTCACACGCGGCTGATTCGTGCCGGGCGTCGGTTCGCTCAGCC
>NZ_JBNCNY010000048.1:0-973 GCF_049847225.1 Micromonospora sp. DT81.3 | reverse complement strand
GGTAACCCACGAGTTTTGTGAGCGAGGCCCCGTCCCGCGACCCCCTCACCCGAAGAGGGCCACTACATACCGTCTAGGCGCGTCGCGGAACGCACCGCCAGCGCAATGGGCTCGCCCGTCCGTTGACGAATCCGTCTCACTCGTGCTCTCGGCTGCGCTTTCCGTGCGCTCCGCCGAGGCCCCTTCCTCAGCGGGGACGGAAGGGGCCTCTGAATGCGAAGTTGCGGGGGAGGGACAAATGATTCGCCGCTCCGACAACTCAACGGGGTAGCGTCATGCTACCTGCAGCCACCAGCAACCGGCCTTCTGGCGTCCCGCCGCTTTGTGGGCGCCTTGGGTCTGCGAATATGGCGGCGTCTTAGCCATGGCAGTCTGCGTGACGCGAGGATGGCTTCATGCCTCTGCCCTGGGATTTCCGCCCTGTTCACGGCTCGCGGGTGACACTGGACCTTCTGCGCGACGACGACCTGGAGGCGCTGTACGCCATGCAGTCCGACCCAGAGGTCTGTCGCTACCTCCTGTACGAGGCTCGGTCACGCCGACAGGTCGTCGAGGTGCTCGCACGGGATGCGGAGGCCGCCCGGCTCGAGAACCCCGACGACTACGTTCAACCGGCTATCCGCGACGAGGACGGCCACTTCGCCGGCACGATGTACTTCCACCTGACCAGCGTCGATGACCGCACAGCCGAGATCGGATGGATCCTCGCACCGTCCGCGCAGGGAAAGGGCTACGCGACCGAGGCCGCGCGGCTTCTGCTCGACCTCGCCTTCGGCGAGCTGGGGCTGCATCGCGTGTACGCCGAACTCGACCCTCGGAATGCGGCATCCGTCGCCATCTGCGAGCGGTTGGGGATGCGGCACGAAGCCCACTTCGCCGAGCACATGTGGCTCAAGGACGGGTCAAGTCCTTTGAGGTGGTGTACGCGGCGTTCGTGATTCTTCGTGCTGGTTATGCGGTTAGGGCGCGGTAG
>NZ_JBNCNY010000047.1:0-1001 GCF_049847225.1 Micromonospora sp. DT81.3 | reverse complement strand
GGGCAGGTATCTGTCGTTCGTCGAGCGGGAAGAGATCGCCTGCGGTGTCGCGGCGGGTGAATCGGTGCGGTCGATCTCGAGGCGGATCGGGCGGGCGCCGTCGACGGTGTCTCGGGAACTGACCCGTAACGCGGTGCGTGGCCGGTATCGGGCATCGTCGGCGCAGGTGGCGGCGATGGAGCGGGCGACCCGGCCGAAGCCGGCGAAGCTGGCGACCAATCTCCGGCTGCGTGCCAGGGTGGAAGCGGACCTGGCCAAGCGCCGATCGCCGGAGCAGATCTGCGGTCGGCTGAGTCGGGAGTTCCCCGATGACCCGGAGATGCAGGTGAGCACGGAGACGATCTACCAGTCCCTCTACGTGCAGTCGCGGGGTGCGTTGAAGCAGGAGCTGACCCGGTATCTCCGCACCGGGCGAGGGCTGCGGCATCCGAGCCCGAAGGTCGGGCAGCGCAAGAACCGGATCCCCAACATGGTCAACATCTCCGATCGGCCGCCGGAGGCCAGCGACCGGGCCGTCCCGGGGAGTTGGGAGGGGGATCTGATCATCGGCGCGGGGAACCTGTCGGCGATCGGCACGCTCGTGGAGCGGCACTCGAACTTCACGATGCTGGTGCCCCTTCCGGACGGTTACAAGCCGGATCAGGTCGCTCCGGCGCTGACCCGGAAGATCCAGCAGCTCCCGGTGCAGCTGCGCGGCACGCTGACCTGGGATCAGGGGCCGGAGATGCGCGACTGGGAACAGGTCCGCATCGACACCGGCATCGAGGTGTTCTTCTGCGACCCGCACTCGCCCTGGCAGCGCGGCATCAACGAAAACACGAATGGGTTGCTGCGGCAATACTTCCCGAAAGGCACGAACCTCGACAGGTTCACCGAGGCGCAACTCGACGCCGTCGCCCGAGAGCTCAACGACCGGCCCCGCAAACGGCTCGAGTTCCAAACCCCGAATGAGATCATCAGATCAGTCCTGTTGCGATGACCGCTTGAATCCGCCGATCCCT
>NZ_JBNCNY010000046.1:0-1099 GCF_049847225.1 Micromonospora sp. DT81.3 | reverse complement strand
TGGTAACACCCCCTGAAGTCCTATAGCGTCGGCATTGCGTCAATGACCGGACCGGACCTCCTGTGACGCGGCGTACCGTCACTGACACACACCGTTGAGGAAAGCAGACCGATGACCTGGACACACAGTTACGCACAAAAGGAAGACGTGGATCAGCCCTTTGATCCGCGGCTGGTTGCCGCGCGTACCGCATTCTTGGTTGCTCATCGCCAACTCGAAGCCGCGCGTGATGAACTGCTGAGGTTACACTCCCAGGCCCTTCGCCTGTAGGCCACCGTTGCATGGTCCTTCAGAGATGCCGTGCAGGTTGCAGCCGTCATTCGGACTCGGCGCGCCGGGCCAAGAGCGGGTCTGTCGGAGCGTCGCCGACACGACCGTTCGATCCTAATCACCGCCCCAAAGGAGGATATGTGCTCGCTGGCTTCCCTGTCATCGACTCCGGGCCACGTCACTGGAATCGCCCCATCGCAAAAGTGGTGCTTGGCGCCGAAAGGTCATCGGCAACAGATTGTTGCTCGATCGATGATAGGAGCAACCGTGCCCATTGACCTTCCTCCGAACCTCCAGAACACCGTTACTCCGATCGTGCGCTCCGCAGAACAGATGCCAACGGGAACTGGTGGCCACACTGAGAAGAAAGGGAAGAGTGAGGCAAGCGACGGCGTGAATGCACGCAACGCCGATAAGAACAGCTCGTCGAAGCATGGGCATACGACAACTGTGGCTGAGGTGACAAAGACTGACGTCCTGGCGGAGGCCAGCCGTGTCGCTGGACTTGCCGTTTCCAAGGGACGCAGGTTCGACTACAGCAGAGCCGGCGTTCGTGGATGGTTGGTTCGTGACGTTGAGGACCGCCCGTACCAGTCCGGCGATTTACACGGCGACCGCACAGGCGACGACTGGAAAGACTTCCATAACAAGCTCGGCCAGATCTGGCTCGGTGAAAATGGCACACTCTTCCGCGCGGATGAGGCATACGGCGCGAGTGCCGAAATAGGAACGTTCGACAACTCGTCGTTCCGTGAAGCGATAAATGAAGATCTTATCGGCGTCGGAAATGTCGGCTATGGCCAACTCATGACGGAGCTTCGAAGGCTAG
>NZ_JBNCNY010000045.1:0-1225 GCF_049847225.1 Micromonospora sp. DT81.3 | reverse complement strand
GATCCTTGGGTTCTTGCGGTGGTTGCAACACCGGAGGGATGGTGTGCTGTGACGACGTATTCGCTTCGTATTCGACCCGACTTGCTGCAGGTGTTCTGGGCGGGGATGCAGGCCGGTGATTTCCTCACTGACGCGGTGCTGCCGCTCGGGGTCGATCGCAGGACCGGGACACGGATTCTGGTCGCCGCCGGCGGTGTCCGGCCGCGTCGCGGCCGGGACCTGAAGGGGCGGTGTTTGACGTTCGCCGATCGGGAGGAGATCGCGATCATGCGGGCGCAGGGGAAGTCGCTGCGGCAGATCGCGGCGGTGATCGGAAGGGCCGCGTCGACCATCTCGCGGGAGTTGTCGAGGAACACCGCTCGTGGGTCGGCGTATCGGGCGACGACAGCTCATGTCCTGGCCTACGAGCGTGCGTCGCGGCCGAAACCAGCCAAGCTCCATGTGAACTTCGAGCTGCGTGCGAAGGTGGAGAAGGACCTTCGGAAGAAGTACTCGCCCGAGCAGATCTCGGGGCGCCTGAAACGGGAGTTCCCGGGGCGGGAGGAGATGCGGGTGTCGCCCGAGACGATCTACCAGTCTCTCTACGTGCAGTCTCGGGGCGCGCTCAAACAAGAGCTGACCAGGCATCTGCGGACCGGCAGGGCGTTGCGGAGCCCGTCGCGGAAGACGGGGCAGCGCAAGAACCGGATCCCGAACATGATCAACATCTCCGAGCGGCCACCCGAGGCCAGCGACCGGGCGGTGCCGGGCAGTTGGGAGGGTGATCTGATCATCGGGAAAGGCAACCTGTCTGCGATCGGCACGCTCGTGGAACGCTCCAGTAACTACACGATGCTGGTGGCCCTCCCCGACGGATACAAGGCGGAGCAGGTGGCGCCGGCGCTGGCACGCAAGATCCAGCAGCTTCCGGAACAGCTGCGGGTGGCGTTGACCTGGGATCAGGGACCCGAGATGCGGGACTGGGAGAAGGTACGCATCGCCACCGGCATCGAGATCTTCTTCTGCGACCCGAAGTCGCCATGGCAGCGCGGCATCAACGAAAACACGAACGGGCTGCTTCGTCAGTACTTCCCGAAGGGCACCGAACTCGGCGGGTTCAGCGAGGAACACCTCGACGCCGTCGCCGCGGAACTGAACGACCGGCCACGCAAACGACTAGAGTTCCAAACCCCGATCGAAGTCATCGGGAACGTTCTGTTGCAATGACCGCCAGAATCCGCCGATC
>NZ_JBNCNY010000044.1:0-1249 GCF_049847225.1 Micromonospora sp. DT81.3 | reverse complement strand
CTGTGGGACCCGGAACGTACGAAGAGACTTCCGGCGCGATCCAATACACCGGGTTCTGGAGGTCACTCACGTCGAGTGGCTCGAGCGGCGGTGCTATCCGCTACTCGCAGGGCTCCGCTTCGGCGTCCTTGACTTTTCAAGGCGCGAGCATCACGTGGTACACCTGGAAGTCGACCTCAGGCGGAATGGTCGACGTTTACCTCGACGGCGTTCGCCAGAAACGCGTGGACAACTACTCTCCGACGCAGTCGACCAGAGTTCGAGCGTTCACTGCTCTCGGGCTGGGCGCCGGAACGCACACGATCAAGATCGTTTCCACGGGCACCGCAAACACACTGTCCGGCGGCGAGATCACACATCACGACTCCTTCGTCGTCGGCGCAGCGACCGCGTCCCGCGCGGTCCAGTCGCCGCCGATCCGCGCGACAGACTGCCCCACCGCGACCGTGCGCGTCAGCAGCTCCACTGGGCTCCATCGTGCTCTCGCCTCCGCGCTTCCCGGCACCGTGATCCGTCTCGAACCCGGCACCTACGAGGGCGGCTTCAAGCTGACGGCGTCGGGGACCACCAGCAATCCGATCTGGGTCTGCGGGCCACGGAGCGCCGTCGTCCAAGCCGGCTCGACATCATCCGGCGTAGCGATGCGCGTCGACACGGCCAGCCATGTGCGCATCACCGGGTTCACAATCGGAAACGCACTGCAGGGCGTCATGGTCAAGTTCGGCGAGAACGTCGCGGTCACCGACCTGCACGTTCACGACACCGGCAACGAAGGCATCCACCTGTACGCGTTCACGACGGACAGCTTCGTGGTCGGCAACCTCGTTGAGCGTACGGGTGTCGTCAACCCGCAGTACGGTGAAGGCATTTACATCGGCACATCCGGGCGGAGATGGGACGAAGTGACCCGCGGCGAACCCGACCGCTCCGACCGCAACACGGTCGCGCACAACACCGTAAGAGAGGCCGGAGCTGAGGGCATCGAGGCGAAGGAAGGCACCTCGGACGGCTCGATCCTCCACAACACGGTGCTCGGGCACAGCAGAGTCTCGGACGCCGATGCATGGGTCATGGTGACCGGCAACGACTGGTACATCAGCGGCAACTCCGGCGAAAACGCCGTCAAGCACGGATACGCATCCTTCGTGTCAAGCGATGGCTCCTGGGGCCACCGGAACATATTCCGGGCCAACTCGGGAAGGGGCACCCCGGGCACGGGCATCTGGCTGCAAAACCCATCCTCGGGATC
>NZ_JBNCNY010000043.1:0-1293 GCF_049847225.1 Micromonospora sp. DT81.3 | reverse complement strand
CACACCCACACCGCCCCGTGTGACATGTCCGGGAAATCCTGCGGAACCGTCGGCATCGTCAACGACGCCGGCATCGAATTCTCCCGAGACCCGGCGTTCGGGTCCGACAGCCGCGCGATCTGCCGGGCATCCGCACGCGTCCACTTCGCCGTGAAATCATCCTCCGGAGCGAACGCCTCCTGCGTGTGCACCGTAGGCTCCGGCCCAGCCTGAAGCGGCAGACCATGACCGGCCACCACCACCTGACCCGGAGCGGCCAAAGCCGCAGGCGTACCCGCGACCAACGCGGTCGCAACAAGCGCACCCGCCACCAACCCGCTCATAACACGGCGCGTCACACGCCGTCGTGATAGTTGCATACAACAACTCCTCTTCTAAAGGGCCATGCAAATGGTTTTGCAAAGCTGATTCATAGTTGCACAAATCGTTTTGATCCGCGCGGGTGAATTTTGGGGCGGATGCGGCTCATAGATCGGCACCGAACGGGAGACAGAACCGCCCCTCTCAAAGGCGCTGTTCGCGGCTGAGCGCGTGGCGACCAGGGCATTCTCGGACGCGGTTCAACGACGGGACCGTGTTCGGCCTCCCACATATCTCAAGCCCGTCCCGCGACCCTCTTCGCTGGTGGCGCTTCGCGAGCGTGTAGGCGCGCGGTAGCGCGGCGATCGCGCCCAACAACCACAGTCCAGCGTCGGGGCGAGCGGTCAACGCTTGGCGGCGGCGGGGATCGGTGTCAGGAAGCTCAGCTGGCTCGCGTCCTCCCGAATGAGAGGTTCGAGCGCGGAGTTGAAGGGGCGCCCATGGTCGGCCGACAGGTGCGCCTCGAAGGCGGCTCGATCGCGGTAGATTTCGAAAACGAAGAACCGATCGGGGTCGTCGACTCTGCGATAGGTGTCGAAGGCCAGATTGCCCGGCTCCCCGCGTACCGCGGTGGTGAACGCTTTCAGAAGGCGCTGCACCTCCTCTGCCTCACCCGATCGGGCCGTGAACTCTGCGTACAAGACGACTCGCTCGTCATCCATCGTGCTGCTCCTTCAGTGAAGTGCTCGCTGTGCGCGCCCAGTGACCCCAAGGCGCGCACAGCGAGGGTCAGGCGGTTGCCGCTCCTGTCATGATGGCGACGGCGTCGGTCATCGTGTGCGACTGCGGTGTGATCGTCGCCGCTCTCTTGCCGAGGCGTTGGATGTGGATGCGGTCGGCGACCTGGAACACGTGCGGCATGTTGTGTGAGATGAGGATGACCGGGATCCCGTTCTCTCGCAGCCGTTGGATGAGCTCGAGAACCTGGTTGGA
>NZ_JBNCNY010000042.1:0-1300 GCF_049847225.1 Micromonospora sp. DT81.3 | reverse complement strand
CCTTGGTTTCCAGCGGTCATCGCAACGAGGGGTGATTCTCGGAATCTAGCAGCCGTCCGAAGAGCTCCGCTGGGGCGCGGTCTCCGAGGGTGAGTCGTGGACGGCGATTGAGTTCGTCCTCGACGCGGGCGAGGTCTTTCGGGGAGTGCACGGCGAGGTTGGTCGACTTCGGAAAGTATTGGCGCAGCAGCCCGTTGGTGTTCTCGTTCGTGCCGCGCTGCCATGGGCTGGCGGCATCGCAGAAGTAGATTTTCGTGCCGGTGTCGGCGGTCACGTCGAGGTGGCGTGCCATCTCGGTGCCCTGGTCCCAGGTCAACGTTCGCCGCAACGGCGGTGGCACTTCGCTGAGGACCCGAACGAGGGCGGCGTGCAGCTCTGCCGAGGTCAGCGCGTTCAGGTGCAGCAGCTTGACGTAGCGTGTCTGCCGCTCGACGAGGGTGCCGATCGCGGAGCGGTGATGCGGGCCGACGATGAGATCGCCCTCCCAGTTCCCAGGGACGGATCGGTCGGTTGGGTCGAACCCGCGGTCGTGGATCGACAGCATCGGTTGAGCGAACCGGCGCCCGGCCCGGATAAGACGGGTGTGAGCACGGCGATGATCACGACCGGTGCGCAGCGGCGACGTGTCTGGCCTGCGCAGCAGCCCGGATCCGGGCCGATAGATCGCCAGATAGATGCTCTCCGTCGCCAGCCGCATCCCCGGATCATCGGGATGCTGAGCGCGCAGCGCCCTGCTGATCTGCTGCGGGCTCCACTTCTCCTTGAGCTTCGTCTTCACGTACGCGTTCAGCACCGGTGTCGTGGTCAGCTTCAGTGCGCGTGGCCGCCGGCGTCTGGTGGCGGCGATGCTGTGCGCGTGGAACGGGCGATACTGCCCCGACTCGTGGGCGTTGCGGCGCAGCTCGCGGCTGATCGTCGACGGCGACCTGCGCAACGTCCCGGCGATCGCGGTTGGGCCGTGACCCTTGCTGGCCAGATCCGCGATCTGTATTCGCTCGTCCTCAGATAGGAACCGAGGCGAGATCGGACGCAGCGCGAGCGGTTCGAGCGGTGGCACGACTTTTACCGTGCCATCCTTCCGACGCACCGTCGTGCCGTCCCGCCAGATGTAGGCGGTGGTACGTACGACGCCGACCTCGCGAGCGGCCGCGGCGAGCGGCCAGCCCTGCGCGAGCAACTCCATGAATCGGCTCCGAGCCAACGACTTCGGCCGCCGGCCGGGACCCTTCGGAATGCGACGTGACGACAACATGACCTCCAACTGGTGTGATCACGTTGCAACGATCACTGGAAACCACCG
>NZ_JBNCNY010000041.1:0-1362 GCF_049847225.1 Micromonospora sp. DT81.3 | reverse complement strand
GGTCAAGTCCTTTGAGGTGGTGTACGCGGCGTTCGTGATTCTTCGTGCTGGTTATGCGGTTAGGGCGCGGTAGTCGGGTTCGGGGACCTCCTCGGGTTCGGTGTCGGGTTCGCCGACGCGGCGGGCTCTGGCGAGGGCGTCGAGGCCGAGGTAGCGGCGTTGCTCGGCCCACTCATCGTGCTGCTCGGCCAGGACCGCTCCGACGAGGCGGATGATGCTGTCCCGGTTCGGGAAGATCCCGACGACGTCGGTGCGGCGGCGGATCTCCCGGTTCAGGCGTTCGGTGGGATTGTTGGACCAGATCTGCTTCCAGATCTCCTTCGGGAACGCGGTGAAGGAGAGGATCTCCTCTCGTGCCGCTTCGAGGTGCTCGAAGCTCTTGGGGAGCTTGTGCTCGAGTGCGTCCAGGATCCGGTCGAACTGGGCGTGCACGGATTCCTTGTCGGGCTGATCGAACACGGTCTGCAGCAGGGTCTTCACCCACGGCCACGAGCTCTTCGGCGTCACCGACATCAGGTTCGCGGCGTAATGCGTTCTGCACCTTTGCCACCCGGCCCCGGCGAGGGTGGCCGCAGCTGCGGCGACCAGGCCGGCGTGCGCGTCGGAGGTGACAAGCTTCACCCCGGAAAGTCCCCGGGCGACCAGGTCCCGGAAGAAGGTGAGCCAGCCGGCTCCGTCCTCGGTGCTGCTGGTCTGCAGGCCGAGGATCTCCCGGTAACCCTCCGCGTTCACGCCCGTGGCGAGGAGGACGGCGACCTTGATCACCCGGCCGCCTTCGCGGACCTTCATGGTGAGCGCGTCCGCGGCGACGAACGAGTACGGGCCCGCGTCCAGCGGGCGGGTGCGGAACTGCTCGACCTGCTCGTCGAGGTGTTTCGCCATCTCCGACACCTGCGACTTGGACAGCCCGGTGATCCCCAAGGTCTGCACCAGATCCTCCATTCGACGGGTGGAGACGCCGAGCAGGTAGCTGGTCGCGACCACCGTGGTCAGCGCGGCCTCCGCCCTGCGGCGTCGCTCCAGCAGCCATTCCGGGAAATAGGACCCTTGCCGCAGCTTCGGGATCGCAACATCGACCGTTCCGGTCCGGGTGTCGAAGTCGCGGTGTCGGTAACCGTTGCGACGATTCGTGCGATCGGGGCTGGCCATGCCGTACGAGGCGCCGCAGACCAGGTCCGCGTCGGCGGAGAGCAACGTGTTGATGAACGTGGTCAGCATCTGCCGCAGCAGATCCGGGGACGCTTGCGCGAGGTGGTCCTGAAGGAAGCGGGCAGGGTCGATATTCTGGGGTGCGACGGTCATCGTCGGGGTCCTTTCGAGATGGATGTGAAGAGTTCTCTCGAAGAATCACGCGGTGACCGT
>NZ_JBNCNY010000040.1:0-1380 GCF_049847225.1 Micromonospora sp. DT81.3 | reverse complement strand
GACCGCTGATTGAGAATTGCGACATTGATCGTTGGGTAAGGACGTGCCGGCGTGGTCATCAACAGGGACCAGACAACCGACCGGAAGGAAAACGATCATGCCAACGATTTGGGTTGGAATCGACTCAGGGAAGCGGTCGCATCATTGCGTCGTCATCGACCACGCTGGCGCCGTCCTGCTGTCCGAGCGCGTTGAGAACGATGAGGCCGAGCTGCTCGAGCTCATCGCCACGGTCACAGAGCTCGCTGTTGACGGCGAGGTCTGCTGGGCGACGGATCTGAACGCTGGGGGTGCTGCGCTGTTGATCGCGTTGCTCGCCGCGCACGGCCAGCAGGTGCTCTATATCCCGGGCCGGATCGTTCACCACGCGGCGGCAACGTATCGCGGCGATGGGAAGACGGATGCAAAGGACGCGAGAATCATCGCCGACCAAGCGCGCATGCGGACCGACCTGCAACCGGTGCGGCGAGCGGACCAGGTCGCGGTGGACGTGCGGTTGTTGACATCGCATCGCTTCGATGTCATCCACGATCGGGTGCGCGCGATCAACCGTCTTCGGGCGACGCTACTCGAGTACTTCCCTGCACTGGAGCGGTCATTCGACTACTCCAAGAACAAGGCCGCGCTCACCCTTCTCTCTCGCTATACGACTCCCGAAAGCCTCCGCAGAGTCGGCGTCACTCGGCTGACGACATGGTTGAAAGGCCGTGGCTGTCGCAACAGCGCCAAGGTCGCCCAGGCCGCCGTCGATGCTGCGCACGCGCAACACACCGCCCTCGCGACAGAAGCGGTCGGATCTGCCCTCGTGACGAAGCTCGCCGCCCGGATCACTGCGATCGACGAAGAGCTCGCCGGACTCGACGCGCAAATCGCCGCGCACTACGCGCAGCACGAGGACGCCGAGATCCTGCTAAGCCTGCCCGGCTTCGGTCCGGTCCTGGCAGCGACCTTCCTCGCGCAGATCGGCGGCAACTTGGACAACTTTGACACCGTGGACAGGCTCGCCTGCGTGGCCGGGCTCGCGCCCGTCCCACGCGACTCCGGACGCATCAACGGCAACCTCCACCGACCTCGACGATTCAACCGTCGGCTGCTCCGAACCTGTTACCTCGCCGCGCTCTCAAGCCTGAAGAACAGTCCCGCGTCGAGGACCTTCTACGACCGCAAACGCGCCGAGGGGAAGTCACACAAGCAAGCGCTCATCGCCCTCGCGCGACGTCGGATAAACGTCACCTGGGCCATGCTCCGCGACCACACCCCCTACGCCGAACCCGCAGTCAAGAACATCCCCCTTGCCGCTTGACAACTTCATTGAGATTCCCAGTTGCCGGGAACGGACCTGTCGGTCGGCTCGAACCCTCGGTCATGGATCGACAGCAT
>NZ_JBNCNY010000039.1:0-1481 GCF_049847225.1 Micromonospora sp. DT81.3 | reverse complement strand
CCCCCCGTTACTTTCTTCGTGGCCGTCCAGTGAGCATGCTGGGCGGTGACAGCCTGCCGGGCCCGGCATGATTGGTCCCCCCTGTCGTCGAATGATCCGGGGGGTGTTGTCACCGGGCCTGGTTGGCGGTGTGTGATCGCTGATAGGGGCTGGACCCGAGCCTGGACTCGAGGCCGTTCGTAACGTGGATGCCGAGACGCACCGTCGCGGCGCTGTCGCTGACACGAACGGAGAACGAGGTGGTTTCAAGCATCGACAGGTACGTCGACGTCGAGGTGTTCGTCGGGCTCGACGTCGGCAAGGGTGAACATCACGCGGTGGCCCTGGACCGCTCCGGGAAGCGGATCTTCGACAAGGCACTCCCGAACGACGAGGCGCGTCTGCGGCAACTGATCTCCGGTCTGGCTACGCGCGGTCCCGTCTTGATGGTCGTGGATCAGCCCGCCACGATCGGGGCGCTCCCGATTGCCGTCGCTCAGGCCGAGGGTGCTGTGGTCGGATACCTTCCGGGGCTTGCGATGCGACGGATCGCAGATCTGCACCCGGGCGAGGCGAAGACCGACGCTCGGGACGCCACGATCATCGCCGAGACGGCCCGCACCATGCCGCACACGCTTCGCTCGATCCAGGTCGCCGACGAGCAGATCGCCGAACTCACAATGCTTTGCGGGTTCGATGACGACCTCGCCGGGCAGATCGTGCAGGTCTCCAACCGGATCAGGGGTTTGCTCACCCAGGTGCACCCCGCACTGGAGCGGGCGATCGGGCCTCGACTGGATCACCCGGCGATCCTCGACCTGCTGCAGCACTACCCCTCCCCGGCAGCGATGCGCGCGGCGGGTGAGAGACGGGTCGGGAATCGGATGCTCAAGAACGCGCCCCGCAAAGGCCGCGTCTGGGCGGCCGAGATCGTCGCCGCCCTGGGTGAGCAGACCGTCGTCGTCACCGGCACCAGCGCGGCCGCGCTCGTCCTACCGCGCCTGGCAGAACAGCTCGCCGCGCTGCGTCGGCAACGAGATGAGATCGCCGGCGAGGTCGAGAAACTGGTCGACGCGCACCCTCTTCAGCCGGTCTTGACGAGCATGCCCGGAGTCGGCGTCAGGACCGCGGCCAGGCTCCTCACCGAAGTCACCACGAAGAGCTTCCCGGCAGCCGGGCACCTCGCCGCATACGCCGGTCTCGCCCCCGTGACACGGCGCTCCGGGTCCTCGATCCGCGGCGAGCACCCCTCCCGCCGGGGAAACAAGATCCTGAAACGGACCATGTTCCTCTCCGCATTCGCCGCACTGCGGGACCCGGAATCACGCGCCTACTACGACCGCAAGATCGCCCAAGGCAAGCGCCACAACCAAGCACTCATCGCCCTGGCCAGACGCCGCTCCGACGTCCTGTTCGCGATGCTCCGAGACGGAACCCTCTACCAACCGAGGAACACCGAACCCGCCCTTGCAGCTTGACACAGGACATAGGGGCACCCCCCC
>NZ_JBNCNY010000038.1:0-1577 GCF_049847225.1 Micromonospora sp. DT81.3 | reverse complement strand
ATCGCTCAGCGGGCACCCCCCAATTTCCGAGGCCAGCCTGGGCGCGTCCTCGGCGATCCACTGGTCGAGCACTTGTCCCGCAACGTCGTTCAGACGGCCTGGGACCGAGCGGGCGTTTCGTCTCCGCAGCCGTGGAACGCCCGGGTGAGTACCGCCAGTAGCCACGGCGGCGGAGGGGGCAGGTTGGCCCGACCGCCAAACGGGATCACCTCGAGATAGACGCGATGCCCGACGAGGTGGACGTCGCCGGATCCGATCAGCAAGCGAACACATGGCACGCTTCACGAACGCCCGTGCGGACCATGCGTCCTCCCCGCGGCGCCGAATGGAGAGAGACGGTCCGGAGAATGCATGGAGTGGCGCAACCATCCCGGCGGCACCGATGGTGGCCCGGCGGCCGCTGCGGTGCCGGTGGGTCTGCCGGCTACCAGGCGTATGCCTCTGGAGCCTGCCCGCCAGGACCCGGAAAGAGCTCGTCGAGGGCGCGGAGGTCGTCGGCGCTGAGCTCGATGTCCAGGGCGGCCACCGCCGATTCGAGCTGCTCGACCGTCCGCGGGCCGATGATCGGACCCGTCACCCCGGGCTGATGCAGCAGCCAGGCGAGACCGAGGGACGCCGGCGTCCACCCGCGCTCCCGTGCGAATGCGTCGTAGGCGTCGAGCTGATCGCGAAGCTCGTCGCGCTTCGACTTAACTCCCGCCGCGGCCGAGCGCGCCTTCGCATCGGAGGATCCTCCGCTGAGGAGCCCGCCGGCGAGCGGCGACCACGGAAGGATGCCGAGGCCGTAGTTCACGGCGGCCGGGATGACTTCCAGCTCGATGGAACGCTGCACGAGGTTGTAGAGCGACTGCTCGCTCACCAGCCCCAGGAAGTGCCGCTGCTGCGCGATCTCGTTCGCCTGCGCGATGTTCCAGGCCGCGAAGTTGGAGCTGCCGACATACACGACTTCGCCGCGGGCGACGAGCACCTCCATCGACTGCCACAGCTCGGGCCATGAGATGTGACGGTCGATGTGATGGAACTGGTACAGGTCGATGCGATCGGTCTGAAGGCGACGGAGCGAGCCGATCGCCTCGCGACGCACCTGCCATGCCGACGCGCCGCGTGCGTTGACGACATCGCCATCGGATGTGGGATCGACCATCGGCGAGTGCACCTTCGTCGCCAGCACGATGTCGTCCCGGACGCCCGGACGAGCCGCGAACCAGCGACCGATGATCTCCTCGGTCGCACCGCGGCCGCCAGCTCCGCCGTAGCCGTTGGCGGTGTCGAAGAAGTTGACCCCGAGCTCGTGTGCGCGGTCCATGATCGCGAACGCGTCCTCCTCCGTGGTCCGATCGCCGAAGTTCATGGTGCCGAGAACGATGCGCGACACCGAGGTCCCTGTGCGGCCGAGATGCGTGTAATCCATGACGCCATCGTCACACACCGGGCGCGCACCCAGGCCGTTTTCCAGACCCTCACAGGGTCAGCGCCGTGACCTGCTTCGTCGCCGTCGCACCGACGCCGACAGATCGCCTGGACCCTCAGCGCATGGCTCATGCCTGCGACGCGCCGCGTGAACGTGCGAGTCGTTG
>NZ_JBNCNY010000037.1:0-1586 GCF_049847225.1 Micromonospora sp. DT81.3 | reverse complement strand
GGATCGGCGGATTCAAGCGGTCATCGCAACAGGACGTCCCCGATGACTTCGTTCGGGGTTTGGAACTCTAGTCGTTTGCGTGGTCTGTCGTTCAGTTCCGCGGCGACGGAGTCGAGGTGTTCCTCGGTGAACCCGGCGAGTTCGGTGCCCTTCGGGAAATATTGACGCAGCAGCCCATTGGTGTTTTCGTTGATGCCGCGTTGCCACGGCGACTTCGGGTCGCAGAAGAAGATCTCGATGCCGGTCGCAATCTGGACCTTCTCCCAGTCCCGCATCTCCGGCCCCTGATCCCAGGTCAGCGCGACCCGCAGCTGCTGGGGCAGTTGCTGGATCTTCCGGGTCAGCGCCCGGGCGACCTGCTCGGGCTTGTATCCGTCGGGCAGTGGAACCAACATCGTGTAGTTAGCGGAGCGTTCCACGAGGGTGCCGATTGCGGACCGGTTCCCGGCGCCGATGATCAAATCCCCCTCCCAGCTGCCGGGCACGGCACGATCGCTCGCCTCGGCTGGTCGCTCGGATATGTTGATCATGTTCGGGATCCGGTTCTTTCGTTGCCCCGTCTTCCGGGACGGATGCCGCAGTGCCCGCCCGGTCCGCAAACTCCGCGTCAACTCCTGCTTCAGGGCGCCGCGAGACTGCACGTAGAGGGACTGGTAGATCGTCTCCGCGCTCACCTGCATCTCCGGCTGACTCGGGAAGTCCCGGCGCAACCGGCCGGAGATCTGCTCCGGCGAGCGGCGTTTGGCCAGGTCCGCTTCCACTCTGACACGCAGCTTCACGTTGGTTGCCAGCTTCGCCGGCTTCGGTCTGCTCGCTCGCCGCAACGCGGTCGCCTGCGCCGCCGATGCTCGATACCGTCCCGCCACCGCGTTGCGGGTCAGTTCCCTCGACACCGTCGACGGCGCCCTGCTGATCCGGGCTGCGATGGCACGCACCGATTGCCCGGCCGCGATGCCGATGGCAATCTCTTCGCGCTCCGTGAACGACAGATACCGGCCCTGCAGGTTCCGGCCGCGTCGCGGCCGCACACCGCCGGCAGCGACGAGCATCCGTTTCGCTGTCGTGCGATCCACGCCGATCCGCTCGCCCACCTCACTCGCGAACAGTCCGGCCTGAAAGCCGTCCCACGCCTCCTGGATCAAATCCAGCCGGAACCTCAAAGCCAAACCCGCCACAACACTCTCCATTCAGTAAGTGTTGCGACCACCGCAAGAACCCAAGGATCCTCAACCGGGCGGTGACGGCGGCTGTTGACGATCGTCGCGTTGAAGGGGCGTCGAAAGACGATCCGCTTGCGGGCAGGCGGTCTCAGAGGCGCTGAGGTCGGATTCAGCACTGACCACGTCGACTGATTGAGTCAGCGACCATAGTTCTGCGGACAGCCGGCCCGACAATAGCCTTGTCGAGGACCGCTACTCGTGGCGGAGGAGTGAGTCAGTCATCCAGAACGAAAGTGACTTCGAGTACGACATCGAAGCTTGTGATCGCCCCGTTGGAGCACTGGACGCTTTGTTCCTTCACCCAGGCGCCGCTGATGTTCCGGAGCGTGGCGTTGGCGCGCTCTATGCCGTCCCGAACGGCTTGAT
>NZ_JBNCNY010000036.1:0-2221 GCF_049847225.1 Micromonospora sp. DT81.3 | reverse complement strand
GAGAATCCCATGATCACTCCTTGAGTCCAGGCCGGGTGATGCCCCGACACACAAGGGTGTACGTCGGCTCACGCCCGCGCGTTCACCCGTTCGGCAAAATGTGGGACACCTGCGAACGGCGCTCCGCTAAATGAACAGTGGATTCAGGGGTCAGGAACGGCGCCGCCGCGGAGGAGGACTACTGCCCCGACGATAACGATCGAGAACTCCCCGCGGGGCATGAGGACGAATCCGGCGCGCCATCGGCCGGCCTCGCCGATATCGGCCTCGCGCGCGAGGTAGCCGGGCAGCAGCTTCGTCGCTATCGTGACCATGGCCAGTACGATGGGCGCTCTTAGCAAAAGACCGTGCAGTTGGGTGAGCATCGGTCGCCGGGTACGGCCGAGATCTTTCAATGCCGCCCGTCGGATGGCGTCGACTCAGAACTGGCGAGCAGTGCTGTTGACGAGGATGGCCAGCTCGGGGCGGCTCCGGACGCCGAGGCGCCCCAAGACTGTGGTGAGGTGGCTCTTGACAGTTGCATCACTGACGAAGAGCTGGGCGGGGATCTCGCCGTTGCTCATTCCGTCGCCGACAAGCAGGGCCACCGCTCGTTGGCGTTCGGTCAGCCGGGTCAGAGCGCTGAGTTGTGTGGGGATCTCCGCGGGGCCGGTCGGTCCGGAGGTGAGGAACTGCACGAGGTGGCGGGGGAACGTGGGGGTCGAGCGGGAGCCCGACGCGACGGGATCGCGGTCGACGGTGAGCGAAGACCGGGCTCACCTAAGGAGCAACCACCGGTCGGTCGAGGGCCCTGTTGCCTCATGTCAATACCTCCGGGAGCGGGTAGTCGTTGCCTCATCTTCGGATCTCCGCGTGGGTGCGTTGATTCCAGCCCTGGTTCGCGGCTGGTTTGGCGGGTGCGGGGCGTTTGGCGAGGGCGATGGTCTCGAGCCGTCCGGTGAGGGCCAGGATCTGGCGTGACAGGGCGGCGGGCCGGATCTTCTTGAACTGGGCGTTCATCCGGATGACCGGCATCTTCCGCACGCTGGGGTCGCGGATCGCCCGTTGGTGCGGGGTTGCCGGTGGGTCGTGTTTCTTGCTCACCTTCGCGCCGTGGCGGGTTTTGGAGATCAGCTTCTGCTGCGGCAGCAGATAGTTCGTGAACACCCGGTCCGCCTCCCAGATCTCGTCCAGCAGCTCCAGCTCCCCGGCGGTGTCGTAGCGGAGGTAGCCGACCAGCTCCCGGACCCGAGCCCGATTCTTCTGCTCCACGTGCGCGCCGTCGTTGCTGTTTCCCGGACGGGACCGGGTGAACGTGATCTGCCGCTGCATGCAGTACCGAAACAGGTGATGGTTGATGAACTCGGACCCGTTGTCGGAGTCGATCCCGAGGATCGGGAACGGAAACACACCGCTGACATGCTGAAGAGCATCCACGACCCATTTCTCTGCCTTGTTCGGCACCGACCGGTTCACCGTCCACCCGGTCGCGATATCGGTCACGGTCAGGGTGAAGCAGTACTCACCGGACGCGTTCGAGCCGTCGTGGCCGACCAGATCGATCTCCACCCGGGGACCGCGTCATCCCAGTCCGCCCACGTGCGGATCGGGATCTGCGCTTTCAGCAGACTGCCGGGTTTGGTATGCGTCCGGCCCCGCGGCAGCCGCTTCGCCCGCTCCGGGGCGAGCTTCCGATCGATCGTGGCCGCGCTCATCCGCGCCAGCAGGACAGCGTGCTCATCGCTGAGCCTGATCTCCCCATCGCGGCGCAGCAGCGGCACCAGCACCGGCAGCATCGCCGCCAACAACTTCCCCGCCGGCGCCCGCAACGTCGCCCAGCAGATGATCAGCGCCGGCATCAGCTCCGGCCCATACGTCGGGGTCCGTGGTGCTCGGGGCTTCACCGGCCGCACCGGCCTGGATGCCTCCCGCAACGCGGCCCGCGCGTGATCCCGGTGCCACCCTGTCAGCTCCACGACCTCGTCCAGGATCCGCGTCTTCCGTGCCTTATCGCCAGCCCGATACGACGCCGCCAGATGCCGGGTCACCGCCTTGCGTTCACTCATCGAAAGCTCCACACCACCAGGCGTACCCGCTCACGCGGAGATTCCTACATGAGGCAACGACCACCACCACGCGGAGATATTTGATGAGTCAACGCGAGGTGTCGACGGCGCTCGAATTCTGAACGGTTTCGGCGCCTTGGTTTCCAGCGGTCATCGCAACGAGGGGTGATTCTCGG
>NZ_JBNCNY010000035.1:0-3173 GCF_049847225.1 Micromonospora sp. DT81.3 | reverse complement strand
CCGACGCCGACAGATCGCCTGGACCCTCAGCGCATGGCTCATGCCTGCGACGCGCCGCGTGAACGTGCGAGTCGTTGCGCTGACGTGCGTCGCCCAGGATCCTTTACCGGGCAGGTGCACCGCGACGGCGACCATGCGCCTTGGCGTGAGCGGGACGCCGCGTTCTCGTCCGCCCGTGGCGTCGAGTGGATTGTGGTGGTGTCCTGGTTTGCCATCCGTTTGTGATCTCCCCAGCTCGGCGTGATCGGTCCGCGGTAGGTTCGATGCCGACGAGGACGGCAGGACTGGTAGGGGGGCAATGCTTTGCGGAGGTTCAGTGCGGTAGCGGACCTCGGGTCGGAGGGTCTGAACGCCGATCGCCCTCGTACGAAGATTGTGAAGCGGCTCTGGTTGTCCGTCGTGGCGGTCGCGCTCATCGGTTCGGCGTGCGTCGCCTTTGTGCTGTTCGGTTGGACGGTCAACGAATCGCATTTCGACCGTCCCAGCCAAGAGTTCGACGAGTTGGAAGCCGAGCTCGAGAAACTTCCCGGCGTGGACAGCATCGAGAAGGAGCGGTGGGTCGAAGCGCCGACGTTCTCGGAACCGACGTCGTGGATGTCCGTCACGGTCGATGAGGCGGGTCTTCCCGGCCTGCTCCATGCGGCGTGCTCCACCGGTTATCCCGACGGCGTGACCTGGTCGATCAACGTACGGACGCCCGCGGCAGCCGAAGTGTCGCTCTACGCGGCCCCGACCGCTCCGGACTCCGATGGTCGCAACACACGATGTCCCGACTTCGGGTTCGATGCGGTGCAGCTCGTCCACCAGCTCGACCGTGTCGCCCCGGGCCTTGCTATCCAGCCCACGATCTGGGAAGAGGGCACGCTCACGCTCGTCGCACTCGAACAACAGATGCCGGCAGGGTTCACCCACCTGCTCCCGCTGGTGGACCACTCCGATGATCTCGTCGGAGCCGCAGGCCTCGATACGAACGCCGTCGTCGAGATCAACTCCGCGAATCTCGGCGTTGTACTGGAGCCGCACGAAAGTGTCGCGTACCTCGCATTACTCACCGAACTCAATGAGAATCGGTCGGTCAGCACCTACTGGGCCGACGGCGGGGGCACCCCGGAAGATGGAATCGAAAAGATACAGATCGTCGCCCCCGTACAGCAGCGCGCGGCGATCGAGGACATCATCCGGTCCTCGGGACTACATATCGCCGACCTGCCCCTGAGGTTCATCGAGCAGTGATCGAGGCATGGGCAAGCAGGCCCCATGGCAAGTGAACACACTGGCGCGCACAAAGCGCGCACAGGATTTCCTTTCCGGTCGGCGGCCCGGATCGTCGACAATCGTCGCACTGCGGATACCCACCGGGCGCCAGTCTGATCGTTGACGATCATTGGAGAGCAATCCCTGACGCCCGCGGCCCATCCCTACCCGGGCACAAGTACCGGATCGTCGACGATCATCCGGCAGGAGGGACCCTCAGTGATCCCCAAGGCGAGCGCTACTCGGCGAGAAGCGCCTCTAGTCAGGAAGTGACGGGCGTGTTCGTCGAAGGGAGTAGTAAAGGGCATCAGCTGCCAGCAGCGCTATCGTCGCTCCCAAGAACCCCTCTCGCCATCGGGCAGCTGCGGTGACTCTTGCGGCGATAGGTTGCTTGGTGGTCTGCGGGTACGCACTACTCGCGCTCGTGCAGATCCTGTGGCTGAACCCGCTCGCTGCCGTCCCAGGGGTGGAGATCGACCAGATCTGGGAGGACATGGCAGCTGCCAACGAATCGATGCAGACCCCGATGGTCGTCTTCGTCATGGCCCTGGGTCCGTTACTGGCGGTGGGATTGCTGGTCGCGGTGCTCTTCACTCGGATTCCGCCCACAGTGGTGGCGGTTGTTTACCTTTTGCTTCTCGCACTCGGACCGATCGCCTACTTCGCGGCCTCCTTCGGCCCGGGGATGGGGCTGGCCGACACCTATGGGATTGGCGGTGCGCATTACTCGCCGTGGGCCCGGCCGCTCTACGCGATCAGTGTTCTCGCCCTCGCGGCACTGGTCGGCATCGGTATCGTCAGCGTGGTTCGTCGGCTGCGTCGTTCGGGGTCGGTTCGCCACCCCCCGTCCCCGGCCTAGGGCTGCGCGGACCCGGGGGTTCATCGTCTGATTGCCCGCGACGAGTTCGTCCCGCTGCGCGAACGACAGAGCACGCTCATCCCGACTGCTTGGGCGACGAACAGGGTCCAGGGCTGGTCGGTGATCAGCAGAGAGAAGAACGGCGGCTCACGACTCGTCGCGGAAGTCGGAGATCGTGCGCTCCACGAGGCGTGGTTCGTCGAAAGTGACGTCGCAGCCGTCGCTCTGGGGCGACTGGGCCTCGAATCCGATCTCGAGCGGTTTGCGGCCATTTGGGAGCGAGAACGCGCGGATTAGCATCCATCGTTCGCCGTCCACGGATGCGTGGAAGGCGAAGACCGTCCCCTTCCGAGATACACGCAGGTGCACTTGATCACCGTCGACTGTGAAGGCGTTGGCGTCGTCGGAGACGCGATTGTTGACGACACTGACGATCATGCCCTGCCCGCGCGGCGAGAACTCGAAGCAAAGCTTCGCCCACGTCTCACGGTCGTGGCGCAGGAACAGCACGCCGGCATCGAACGTGCCTGCGAAGCGGACGCGGACGCGCGCGCTGAGCTGGAAGTCGCCGGCGGGAGCATCGGTCAGAAGCGTTGCGGCGTTGTGCAGCGTCGACGACGTGACCTGGCCGCCGTCGTCGCCGCCTGGGTCGGTAAAGATGTCGGTGCCCGGAATGCTGGACACACTGATGCTGCCCGAGGCAGGATCCACCGACCAGCGGTCGTCCGGGAACGGCCGGAACGGGGTCTCGATGCTGGGGATGTATACCGTCATGCGATCAGGCTAGCGTGACGCCGTGCACGTGCACGTGCACGTTCATGCGGTGTGCTCACCCCTCCCGTTGGGGTGCCATGCGATGCAAAGTACGGTCAATGGCGAGGTCCATCTCCGACCCAGGAAGAACGTACTGGTCATCACTCGACATGTTGCCTCCGTGCGCCACCGTATCGGCAGAGCAGGTGCCGCGCGAAGAATGTGCTGGAAGGGATCGGCGGATTCAAGCGGTCATCGCAACAGGACTGATCTGATGATCTCATTCGGGGTTTGGAACTCGAGCCGT
>NZ_JBNCNY010000034.1:0-3839 GCF_049847225.1 Micromonospora sp. DT81.3 | reverse complement strand
ACGGAGCCGCCCCCGACTTCATCCCCGCCTGGGCCAACACCCCCGGCGTCCACCCCATCACCGGCGACTACCGGTAAAACACCCCTACAAGCGAGCGATCCATGCCTGACGAGCCGATAATCCATCTCGAAGTCCGCGCGGCCACGCTGGCCGAGCTGAAGAGCTATACCGACGAGATTCAGGCCGATCTCGGCTGCCGCGCGACGGCCGTCCGCAGGGACGGCGACTATGTGGTGGACGCGTACCTGCCAGAGGGCAAGATCGACGCGGCGCGCAACGTGCGCGCTGCACAGAACGTGGCCATTCGGGTGGTCGAGAACGCCACCGAGGTCGGGCGCCAACGGCAGCAGGAGGTCGGCGATGGCAACCGCTTCGCCGCGAGGGGCGAAATTCCTCGCGGTCTCGGCCGGAAGGAGTAACCGACGTGGCTTACATGAATGTGGATGAGGTGGAGTCGGCGCTGGAGAATCTCGCGGCCGCATATCCGTCGCTTGCCACGCTTATCGAACTGCCGCACGCCACCCATGAGGGCCGTCGCAGCCGTGTGCTCAAGGTGGGGACGGCGGATCCGCTCGCGGAGGGGATCCTTCTGCTCGGCGGCATGCACGCGCGTGAGTGGGTGCCGCCGGATGCGCTGGTCTCGCTGGCCGCAGATCTGCTCGAGGCCTACGACTCCGGAACGGGACTCGCATACGGTGGTGCCAACTTCACCTCGGCCGACGTCCGACGTGTCATGGAGACGGTGCACGTCTACTTCTATGCCTGTGTGAACCCGGATGGGCGACGGTTCAGCCAGAACAGCGACCCGATGTGGAGGAAGAACCGACGTCCGCATCCGTCCGGGGGCGCGTGCGTAGGTGTCGACCTCAACCGCAATTTCGACTTCCTCTGGGATCACCTGACCAAGTTCGCTCCCGACTCGGGTGTGAGCGCCTCGGACGACCCGTGCAATGCGAACGTCTACCGTGGCCCGTCGCCGGCTTCGGAACCGGAGACCCGCAACGTGATGTGGATGCTCGACACGGCTCCACACATCCGCTGGCACATCGATGTGCACAGCGCTGTGCCGGTGATCCTGCACAACTGGGGAAGCGATCAGAATCAGACGGCGCAGCCGGCCGAGAACTTCCTGAACGCCGCCTTCGACGGCGTGCGCGGGCGCCGGGATGACGGGGTGTACGGGGAGTTCATCCCCTCCGCCGACCTGGGCGCCGTCACCGCCATGAGCGCTCGGATGAACGACGCCGTGCGGGCCGTGCGAGGCGACGATTACGGATTCGAGCAGGCATACAGTCTGTATCCGACGTCGGGTGCGAGCGACGACTACGCGTACAGCCGTTCCTTCGCCGATGCGGCGCGGCCGACTGTCTACGGCTTCACGATCGAGTGCGGCCACAGCTTCCAACCCACCTGGGCAGAGGCCGAGGAGGTCATCCGCGAGGTGTCGGCAGGGATGATCGCGTTCGGTCTCGCGGTCGCGGAGCGGGGCGCGGGTCCGGCGGAGGTGGTGTATGGGGGTAAGGACATTGCGTTGGTGCGGCAGACTCCGGGGTGGGCGTCGATCCCGGTCGCGTTCGCGAACGGGGACGGCACCTGGAACATCACCAACGGTCCGGTCGATGACTTCATCACCTCGTGGGCCAGCGCTCCCGGCGTGCGGGTCATCGCCGGCGACTTCAACGGCAACGGGCTGACCGATCTGGCGTTGGTGCGGCAGACCCCGGGGTGGGCGTCGATCCCGGTCGCGTTCGCGAACGGGGACGGCACCTGGAACATCACCAACGGTCCGGTCGATGACTTCATCACCTCCTGGGCCAGCGCCCCCGGCGTGCGCGTCATCGCCGGAGACTTCACCCAGAACGGGCTCACCGACCTCGCGTTGGTACGGCAGACCCCCGGCTGGTCCACCATCCCGGTCGCCGCATCCACCGGCGACGGCAACTGGAACATCACCAACGGAGCCGCCCCCGACTTCATCCCCGCCTGGGCCAACACCCCCGGCGTCCACCCCATCACCGGCGACTACCGGTAAAACACCCCTACAAGCGAGCGATCCACAACGACGCTGGATGCCGCTCCCGACTGCACCTCGCAACGCCGGGTCACCGGGCATCGGCATCCGTGTCACTTACACCTGCATCTCTTCACCACTGACGCGACCATAACCAGAAAGCATCTCAGCTCGTCGCGCCATCGCAGCCATATGAAAGGAAACCGTCATGGACAAGGAATACTTCGTTCGAGGGCAACGGAAGTCGGTAGAGCGGATCGACGAGGTCGTCGCGATCAAGGTCGCGCAGTCGGAGTCCGGGTCGCTCGCGGACGAGAGCGATTTCGGCCCGCCCGCCTCGCTCGACCAGCGTGGCCTCGAGGATGAGAGCCTGGAGGCGTTCCGTAAGGCGAACTGGGTCTTCGTCGAGCCACCGAGCGGCACGTCGCCTCGAATCGATGCGCGCGACGACGTCGACGAGGTGGACGCCGTCGGCTCGCTCGTCAAGCGGGAGAACGGCCGCTTGGGGATCGTCACGAAGCGCCTCAGCGTGCAGCTGCGGGAAGAGTACTCGGAGGACGAGGTGAAGGCGATCCTGGCAGAGACCGGGCTGACCCCGGTGAATCGGCTGCCCTTCGCGCCGAACCTCTACGAGGTCGACACGACCGTGCACGAGGATGCGCTCGATGCGTCCGTCGCCCTGAACGACGATCCGAGGTTCACCCTGGTCGAGCCGAGCATCATCGAGCACATCCCGGAGCGCTTCACGCCCAGCGACCCTCGCTACGGGGAGCAGTGGCAGTGGGCCAATACCGGCCAGGCCGGGGGCACAGCGGGAGCGGACGTCAGCGCCGAGGCTGCCTGGGATACGACGCGGGGCGCCGGCATTACGGTGGCCGTGATCGACAACGGCTTCAACGCGGCACACGAGGATCTGCAGGCAGCTGTGACCGCGACATCGGGCGCGTTCCTGTCAGGAGCGGGCACGTCGACGTTCAGCCAGGCGGATGCGGACATGCCAGGCAGCGACCACGGCACGTTCTGCGCCGGCATGGTCGGTGCCCGCCAGAACAACGGCGCAGGTGGATGCGGCGCTGCACCGGAGTCGAACCTGATGCTGGTTGCCTGCCTAGGTGACCAGGTCGGCACCCAAGTCACGTTGGCGCGTGCTGTCGCCTACACGGCCGACCCCTCCCTGGAGGTCAACGGGGCAGACCCCGCGAGCGGCGCAGACATCCTTGTGTCGAGCCTGGGCCCCAACGGGGCGGACTGGGACCTCACCGCCGTGCTCGCGCTGGCCATTGAGTTCGCCGCTGCCAACGGTCGTGGTGGTCGAGGTATGGCCATCTTCTGGGCCGCGAGCAACGGGAACAACGTCGACGTGCTTCAGGACGAAGTCGTCTCGCACCCGGATGTGATCGCCGTTGTGCGGTCCACCCGAGCGGACCTCGAGGACAATGCGGCCAGGGGTCCGGAAGTCGAATTGATCGCACCCGGCGTCGACGTCGTGAGCACCAGGGGCAACGGCGGATACGGGTCCAGTACCGGCACCAGCTTCGCTGCGCCGTGCGCGGCCGGCTGCGCCGCGCTGGCGCTGTCGGTAAAGCCCGAGCTCACGCGGGATGAACTCCGTCAGATCATGCGCGATTCGGCGGACAAGATCGGTGGAGTGGCCTACGACGCCAACGGGCACAACGACGACTACGGGTTCGGACGAGTCAACGCGGAGGCAGCCGTGCAGCTCGCGGCGAACGCCGGGGCGTCGGTGTATCGGGGTAAGGACATTGCGTTGGTGCGGCAGACTCCGGGGTGGGCGTCGATCCCGGTCGCGTTCGCGAACGGGGACGGC
>NZ_JBNCNY010000033.1:0-3874 GCF_049847225.1 Micromonospora sp. DT81.3 | reverse complement strand
GATCGAAACCACGGTCCCGAAATCGGGTCCGCCCCTCTTCGTCGGACAAACCGGCGACCATGGCTGACACCCTTGATGGGCGCCGCCTGTCTGCTGATCGGGCTCGCGATCGGATTCGGAACGCCCGCGCTGACCTCGATCGCGCCGTCAGGCCCGCCGGGTACGCTGGGTGCGATCGAACCCATCGACGTGCGTGACGCGGTTGCCGGAGTTCAGGTCGACGCCGAGCTGGTGGCCCACACGTGGGGCACCGAAGCCGTGCTCGACGCGACGGGCCTGGACATCGGCGCGACATACACGGTCGTGTTCATCGCGACCGACGGGACACAATTCCCTGCCGGCCAGATGCTCGGCTCACAAGTCCCGATCCACTGCCGCGTCAACGCAGCTGTACTGCGAGAGGATGCCTTGCGCCTCGAAATCCGCGACGCCGACGCGACCCTGGTCGCCCACGCCGACCTACCCGACGCGTGAGCGGAGAGCTTGAAGGCGGTTCCCCCCGGGAATGACACCTTGGGGACGAAGGGTTCTCGGGGGGAACCTGAACCCGCGGCCGTGCTTCCGCGTCAGGGACGCGGGGGCGCCAGGCTGGGGGGTCTGGCGCCGACGCGGCGACGGGTCTGCGCTCAGGGTAGCGGCGCTCACCCGCGGACCACAGCGTCCGAACGGGGGAGCTTGTCGCTACGAAGTGTTGAGGAGACGGTTCCTCCCGAGCCAGCCGCGGAATCGCTCCTCGATTATCCGGCGGCTCGGGAGGAACCTGAACCTGTCGGCCTCTGCCCCGCGCTTTCAGGGACGGGGGGAGCGCTCCACGGGTCTACCGCCAAGGCTAGCGGCGTGCGCATTTCGTTCGGATGACGCCCGCGATCCTCAACGAGCCTGATCGCTCGTGGGGCCTTGGTGCGGCACCGAAGTCGCAGTACCAAGCACCCGCCCGGATTACGCCGAACCCGCTCAGCTGCGGGATACCGCCACTGAGCAGGTCTTCGATTTTGCTGCTTCCGTCGTTCAGGAGCGAGTCGAGGTACGTTATCGCGTTGTTGATGGCGGGGGAGGCCACGCCGGCCGCTTGCCGCCACGCGAACGCCCGGACTTTCTCGAGCCGGTACCGGGGGATGGCGGGGAGGTGAGGGGAGAGGAGAGGGAGGAGCTCTGGTCGACCGTCACGGGTCAGGTGATGCGGTTGCACACCGAAGTAGTGGGCGAGGGCCTGGCGGACGGATGGGTCGGTGACGAGGCGTTGCCCGTTCACGATGTAGTCCCGCGCGATCGGGGAAGCTTGACGTCGTGCAGGGACCGACCGATGTCCTGCACTACGGAACCACCGTCACCTACTGGTGCAGCAGTCCCGAATCCCGGTGACTGCACCTTTATTGGTATCCGCGAATTGGTGGCTTTGTCTGTGTTTTCGCTGTAAAACTAGGTTTAGGTGTCGTCACTGATCAGGTGGCCGGGCGGTCTCGTGTGGCCGGGCAGGGTGAGTGACGGTGAGTGAGCGGACCGGGGCGTCCGCGTGATGGTGATGTACAGCGATGTTCTGCCACGTCAAGGGGAGCCTTGTGACGTTCCAGCTTGAATCACGTGCCGGTTTCCATTCGACGCCATCCCCGCAAGAGGGCTGGCCGTTTCCCGGTGCGGAGCCTGTTCGGGTGTTGTTGTGCGAAGACCACGAGATCTACCGGATCGGCTTGCGCGTGTTGATCGAGCGGGAACCGGATCTGGTCGTGGTGGGCGAGGTGGGAGATGTGGCTTCAGCGTGCTCGCTGGCCGCCCGGGTGCACCCGCAGGTCGTGGTCATCCGTCAGGGCCTGCTAGAGGACCTGCAAGAGCAGTCCGTCAGTGCGTTATGCCTTCGTGACCGCGCGGTCCTGATCCTTGCCGAGACCGAGACCGAGTCCGATCTGGCAGAGGCGTTGCGGGCCGGGGCAAGGGGTTATCTTTCTCGGAGGGTCGCCGCGCCGCGGTTGGTCGACGGGATCCGCGCCGTGTCCAAGGACGGGCTCGCCCTCGACCCGACGTTCGCCCGACACCTGGTGCGGTTCCTGACCACCGGACCGACCGGCCCGGCGGAGATCCCGACGCAGCTGGGCGCTCTGACCTCACTGACTGAACGGCAACGGGCGGTGGCCCTGCTTGTGGCCGAGGGAATGAGCAACGGCGAGATCGCCGCCCGGCTGTTCGTCAGTAATGCGACGGTCAAGAGTCACATCACCACCGTCTTGCGGCGCCTGGGTATCCGGAGCCGCACCCAGCTGGCGATCCTCGTCAACAACACCGCTCGCCAGTCCTGAGTCCTCGCCATCCGGCCGGCAACGTGCCGGGTGCACGGATCCGAGAATGCGGGGTTCCCGCACTCTCCGCTTCCGCACCATGACACTGGTGCATGCCTGTGCGCTGGTGGTTCATCCGCTGCATGGCGAGGGGGTACCCGGAAAGCTGAAACGGATGTAGGCTCCCGGTGATTTGGGAGGGGCGCGAACGGTTCTATTGTGTCGTGCTGACTCCTCGGGCGCGCTGCCCGGCACACCCGGCCGGTCGGCCGACGACGGGATTTCGTGTGGGCCAGATCTTCGTGCTGAGCGGTATACAACGCCGGCTCCGGGTGCTGATCTGCGACAACGACGAGGTGTACCGGATCGGCCTCTGTGCCCTCCTGAAGTCGTTCCCGCAGATTGTGGTTGTCGGGGAGACCGCTGAACCTGCACATGCCCTCGAGCTGTCGGAGGTGCTTGCGCCGCACCTGGCCGTGGTCAGTTCCGAGTTCGGTGGTGCCGCGCTGCTCCTAATCGAAGCGCTGAACCGAGAAGGTGTTCGCATCCTCATGGTCGGCACCCAATCGACATGCGAGATCGGTCGTTTGGAGCACCCGGATGACGCTTACGGCTACCTTGCTCGCGAGGCGGGCGCAGTGAATGTCGTGGACTGCGTCCAAGCGGCAATGCCAGCGTAGAGCCGATCAGTACCCGCTGCCCCTCCGCGAGGATCGCGCTGTTCGCGACGTGCAACGCGACCTCGGTACTGCTCGCATCGGGTAGGCCGGTGTGAAAGCTCACCCACATGTCGGTATCTGGCTTTTGGGTCGGGTGATGGGTGGGGATGAGCCGCCGTTCCTCGTACTGAATCGCCCCGGGGTTTTAATACCCCGCCATGGGTCGCGGCTCGCCCCGTACTGCAGCGTGCTGGTCGAGCTGGCAACGGCCGGTGGGTCGCCGAAGATCCGCACATCCACCGGCTTTCGGGACCGTGTCAGCACACGATATGGCGCAGTCCACGGTACAGCGCCGATTAGGCTCCGAGCGCGCCCGACGTCGGGGCGCACGGAAGAACGGTGAAGGGCAACGACGCGCTCCGTTAGCTCAGCACGAACGCGCCAACAGCTACTCGATTGTGTGCGCTAGCTGTAGTTCCCCGTGAGGTTGTGAACGCGGGTTGAGGGGGCTTGGCCGCCGATGCCGGTGTGGGGTCTGTGGTGATTGTAGTGATGGATCCAGTCTTGATAGGTCGCTTCTCGAGCCTGCTCGCTGTCGTAGATGGCTGCGTATGCCCATTCGGTGGCGAGGGTGCGGTTGAATCGCTCGACCTTTCCGTTGGTTTGCGGGCGATACGGCTTGGTCCACTTGTGCTTGATGTCACCGAGAGCGTCCGCGAACGCGTGTGATCGGTAGCAGGAGCCGTTGTCTGTCATCACCGCCGTCACGGTCACGCCGATGCCGGCGAAGAACGCGTTGGCGCGGGTCCAGAAGCCGGCGGCGGTCTCTTTGCGTTCGTCGTCGAGGATCTCCGAGTACGCGACGCGTGAGTGATCGTCGACGGCGTGGTGCAGGTAGCGGAACCCCCGCGAGCTGGCAGCGCCCGCGCGTGCCGCCCGGTTCCG
>NZ_JBNCNY010000032.1:0-4272 GCF_049847225.1 Micromonospora sp. DT81.3 | reverse complement strand
GGCTACCGAGCCCCCTACGACGCATCAGCGACCGCATGGCTTTGGTGCCATGCGCCCCGTTTGGGCAGGTCCTCCTCGGTCAGGAAAGGACGGGGTGCGCAAGGGGAAAGTCACGATCGATTCCGTCATCGACGACTTCAAACCCGAAGATGCCGGGTCGATCGGTAAGTATGGAACTGAGGCAGCCAGGCGTTCCGTGACGCCAGTCCATGATTCCGATGATCAGCCGATCTACCCCCAATCGAGCGAGTCTTGTCCCAAGGACCTTTTTCTCGGGGATTGGGTGATGCTCCCCAAGGATTACACCCTCAATCAGGCCCGCTATCGGCATGTTTGCATGTTGGGCCTGCCACACCACGATCCGGAACTCGTCCTCGGATTCCCAGTCCCTGTTCTTCGTGAAGAAAAGTTGATTTTGATAGTCGACCCTCCATCTGTTTGCCACCCCGTGTGCGCCAACTTCGTTGTACTCAGACTCGTCGAAAATGAGCCAGCCTCCGTCTGGCAACGATTGAAGTGAGCCGTTCTCATACCTCACCGGCCCACTCGCGAAGTCACCCGAGCAGAGCTCATCGAAAGCCGCCAAGGTGCGATCACGATTCAAACCCAAGACCGCTCCGCGGTGCTTTTCGCCGTACTGGTCCCAGTTTCGGGCACGGGCGAACCCCCGACCGAAGTACCCATCGGGCGACTCTTCAAGCCCTTCACGCGTGAAGCTAGCCAGGTGGGTCGTGCCCCGCAATGCATCGTTGATGTCGCTTTCGATCCCCGCCCTCCGGTCATCGCCGAACGATCCTGAGCTCCAGGAATTGAATCCGAAGCTGTACTTGCCGCTCTCGCGCGGATCGTTCATTCTCTCAAGTGTGGACAAGCGGAGCTCGCCGCTATCGAGGATGCCTGCCAGCCCTGCAGCTGTCGTGTAGTGAAAGAGCAACTCGTCGCCTTGACCCTGAGGCTGCATCAAGAATGTCATGGCCATACATTAGAGGTGAGGCTGTTCCAACCGATTTTCGAGTCCACACCCCAGGGCGAGCACCCCACAAATCCCCGCGCGACCAGGGTCTTCGAGCCAGGGTTCCGCGGCCCTCCACTTACAGCGTCCGCCACGATCCCGGCCTCGATGATTACCCTCCGCGAGGAGGGATCACATCTGGGACGGCTCTGTCGCGGTGAGGGACCCCCTTACGCCCGGCGGTTTCGCCACGCCGCAGTCGATGTCGTGAGCGGTGACGAGGTCGATCTGGTGCACGGGGTGACGCTCGAGCCTTATGGTTTCGTGTGGCTCCGGGTCACGCCGCTCTGACCGCGCTCGAACGCCGGGGCACGGCGGCCGGCGCCGGTCGACCGAGCAGAATCGGAGAAGCGTGGTTGCTTTGTCGTTCCTAAGCTGGCCGCATGTCAACAATCGAATTTGTGACCGTCGGGGTGACCGACCCCGCGGCCGCCGAGAAGTTCTACCGGGACGCCTTCGGCCTCGGAGAACGCGTCCGCGTGCAGGCGACCGATGAGCCGACGTCGGGATTTCGCGGGTTCACCCTGTCGCTGGTCGTGGCCCAGCCCTCGACCGTCGACGGCTTCCTCAGCAGCGCACTCGAGGCCGGCGCCACGTCGCTCAAGCCGGGGGCGAAGTCGCTGTGGGGCTATGGCGGCGTCGTCCAGGCGCCGGACGGCGCCGTGTGGACCATTGCGTCGTCGTCGAAGAAAGACACCGGTCCGGCGACACGGCAGGTCGACGAGTTCGTGCTGCAGCTCGGTGTCGAGGATGTGACCGAGAGCAAGCAGTGGTATGTCGACCACGGCGTCCCCGTCCACAAGGCGTATGGGCGCAAGTACGTGCAGCTCGGCGACCAGTCCAGCCCGATCACGCTGGCGCTGTACCAGCGGCGCGCTCTCGCGAAGGTCGCGGGGGTGGATGCCGAGGGAACCGGATCGCACCGCCTGCTGATCAGCGGCACTGCCGCGCCGCTCACCGACCCTGATGGGTTCGTCTGGGCGGGCCGCTGACGGCGGCGATCTCGCGTTTTGCGTGCCTCCGCATCACGGATTCGCGTGAACGCGCCCGGCGGGCTCGAGCCCTCGGCCCGCCGCATGGAACCGATCCGAGAGGGCGTATCGCAGCAGCACGACGTCGCCGATCCGGCGGGTCTCGGCCGGCTCCACGCGACGCGCGGCGGTCCACCGGCTTGCGGACGCAGGTCACGGCGCACCCGTCTGCTTCTCCGGAAGTATTAGCTCAGAGTGGTGCCCGGCAGGTCGGCGACTGAGCGGAGTGCCGCCAAGTCCGCTCGGTCCTTCGCGCCGCCCACCTCGTCGGATCTCGGGGAGGCCTTGAAGGCGAGCATCATCTCCAGCGTCAACACCCTCACCGTCACGTCTCCCAGCTCGCGCCGAGCGAAGTCCAAAGTCCCCCGCGACAGAACGATCGGCTTGTCAGGAACAGGCACGACCACGCCGCCCTGGCTGCCAGGCACCACGAAAGTAAGCTGCAACTCGTATTGTTCACGCACATAGTTCGTGCCCACTATGTCCTCTGGGGTGAGCGCGTGAAACCAACCCGCCGCCACCAACGCGTGATGGACGCGCGCCTCATCGCGGCGCCAAACGAGGAGGTCGATGTCGTCATGCGGGCGAGTAAGACGCCCAACCCACAGGTCCACGGCCCAGCCGCCGAAGAACCAATGCTCGAGCTGAGCCGCATCCATCGCGTCGGCGGCGCTCGACAGCGCCGCCAAACCCGCAGCGAAATCCATCTCCCGCGTGCTCACGACTGTGCCAACCCTTCCTCGACCCGTATCACGGGCGTCGCTACGCTCAGGGTGCTCCTTTCAAACGTCACGTACAAGAAGGACTTAGAGAGACTCCCGCGAAGCGCTTATTCGAGGAGGGTCCCGCCGCATCAGGAGCGCGACACGACACCTGCCGCCGTGTGGTCACCACGCGGGCACAAGGTTCCGGGGCGGCTCCCCACTCGAACGAGGATCGGCGTACGTTCCGCGCACGTCGACCTGATGTCAAATGCTCAGGCGTTAGGCGCGGGTGTGGGTGGTCTCGTTGAACGCGCGGACAACAGCCCCTCGGTGAACGTGAACTCGCATCCGCGTCACCATCGCAGAAGGCTGATCTTCTCCGTCGCGCCTTCATCCCCGCCGGTCGCTTCACGGCGGGGCCGCTGCACGCCAGGCCGCGAGGTCCTGCGCGAGACGCGACGTCTGGGTCGTCCAAGCACGTCGTCGTTCATGGAGCGATACCTCAAATGCGACGCGATGTTCCGCATGCTCGCGATTCCACGCACCATGTCCTCGGGCACGCCCCGCAGGTACCGGTCGGCGTTCTGCGCTGCCGCGGTCAGGTCCTCGCGGATGAGATGAGATCCGCGAGGATCCGCTGCCCGGCGGGCCACTCCCCCAGCGCGCTGTCGGCGTTGATGTGACCGAGAGCACCGATCACGTGCAGGGACGCACCGGAGATCTCGGACACCCGAGCTGCATAGTCGACCGCAGCATATGGGTCATTGGTGCTGGCCACAACGGCGCTAGGCACCCCGAGCGGGGAGGCGACGACATCGCGGAACGACCCGGCGTCCGGAGGGAAGCTGGGTGCGGTGGGGTCGGGCGGTGCGACGAGCAAGATCGCGGCGACCCGCCCCGGTGCACCTTCACGAGCGGCCCACTCGAGTGTCGCCAAGCAGCCTCCGCTGTGGGCAGCGAGAGCCGGAGGGGTGGCGCAGCGCGCGATCGCTGCATCGAGTGCACGCACCCAGTCCTCGAGGTCAAAGACGTCGAAGGATGCAGGCTCGGTACGTCGGCAGTCTGGGTGGGCGGCCTCCCAGAAGGTCTGCCAGTGGTTCGGGCCGGAGTTGTTCGCCCCCGGCACGATGACCAACGGGATCCTTTCGATCTCGGGCAGTATCACAGCCAAAGGCTAGTTGTTCCCGCCCCCTGCCTCCAGACGGCGGATGCGCCCCAAGTGTGTTCCACATCTGTTGCACGTTCGAGGCCTTTGCAGGCGGCACGAGGAGGGCGCCCTCGTGTAGATCGACGTGGGTGTGCGCATGGGACCCGAGGTAGCAATCGCGTACGCGCAGACGCACGCGGCATGATATCGGTCCACAGTCGACGCGCAATTCCCCCACACGGCTATTTGCGGCACAGTCGCCCCCCTCGTGCCCCGCTTGTATTCGAGTAGGCGTCGATCGCACGGCCGACCGCCTGCCGCCGTGGCTCCGGCTGGATCGCCCGCAGGCGTTCCGCTTGCGCGCATCGCACGAATGAG
>NZ_JBNCNY010000031.1:0-4724 GCF_049847225.1 Micromonospora sp. DT81.3 | reverse complement strand
GTAACCCACGAGTTTTGTGAGCGAGGCCCCGTCCCGCGACCCCCTCACCCAAAGAGGGCCACTACATACCGTCTAGCCCGGCTCTCCATTCATCGAGGGACACCTCGATCCAGCTGAAAGTCGCGAACCCCGTCCGCTCAGCATCGGAATCGTCCACGTAGATCAAGCGCGCTGGGCGTCGAGAGGGAGTCTGCATCGACCCAGCCTAGAGAGCAAGCCACCCTGCTCCTCCGAGCCGCGAGGAGCGCGACGGACGCCCCGCCGTGGTCCCGGCCGCCGATTCGCTCAAGCGACTACTGCCTCGCCAGCTGCACCAGGAAGGGCTGTCACGACCCCCAAACCTCGACCGCCCCCCTACTCTCGTTCCCTGCGCCCAGGTCGTTTCGGCGTCGGGAGCTTCGTAACTGTCCGATTGATGGGGTCCCAAGGCGGTGGCGCGCTGAAACCCGCCCGCCGGTCAACGTCGAAGGCAAATCGGGTGAAGGTCGACCACGGCTGCTTTCCCAGCTCTCCGTGCCTCCATTTCCGCATCAGTTCCGGAAGCTGCGACAGTCGAGCGCGCTGCGCCTTCGGGTGCAGGCTGACGATCGAGTAGAACGCGGACGCAACCTCACCCAACGTCTTCGCATCCTCACCCCGAGCAACCATCCGCGCCGCTTCGAGGCGAACCCCCAACTCGTACGGTCCCGGCGCAAGCCTGTCGATATCGGCGGCCTCCGGCGATCCACCGGCCTCAACTTCGTCGAGGTGCCTCTGGTACTCGTCAAGCTCCCGCACGCGTGTCGGGATCGCGAGCACTATCCCCGATAACGCATCATCCAGACGAGCCTGGCACGCCTGCCGGCTCTCACGGGTGAAAATCAACACCGTGAACGCACCGGCAAATGCGGCACCAATGATCGTGGCCAACAGGGTCGACCAGAACTCGTCCAATCCTCGTGCCTCTTCCCGTTGTCGCGCCTATTCCTGTCGCGACTGCTTCTCTTTCAGAGCCGCGAAGTAGTACTCCTCGGCCGCATTCCCGACTGACGCGAGCCCGTCCTTCTCCCACTCGGCCCCCTTCGGAGCCCCGCCCAGCGTGGCATCGAACTTCACCGCGTCGCGGACCGCTTTGGTGACCTCCCGCAGCAGATTGGCCCGCTCATCAAAGGGAAGACTGCTCGCCACGGCGCGAGTCTCGCGGATGATGCGAGCGGCAATCTGGTCTGGTGTTTCGGCATTCGTCATGGGCACATTCTGCTGCACGACGATCACAGCGACGCCGAGTCGTTCTCTTCCGCGTCAGGGACGCGATCAAAAAACCACGCCCACGCGTCATCGAGGGGGTCGTGAAGATAACGCCATTTCACCCGCTCGTCGTACCAACGAGCGCGGCGCGCGAATGTCTCGCTGCTCCAGGTGTGTTCTTTCCAGATCCATCCGCCACCGTAGGGACCCATGCCGTAGGGGAGATCCCCGAAACCGCCTGTTCTGGCCACCGTCACGAGATTGTGCGTGCGCGCTCCTCGCGCGAGAGCCAGCGCTCCAACGGACTGGCCGCCGGAAGACTCGAGGTGATCGTCTTGGAGCGCGATCTTGGCGATGTTGTGATGCTTGACGTAGGCCTCATAGAGGTCATACACAGCGTGGAGTCCGAAGTGGGCCTCGATGGCGGCCGCTTCGATTCGATCCCCCTGTACGCGGTCTGCACGCGCTGCGATGTGAGGTGCAGGGCTTCGAGGTTCAGCAGGTACTCGTCGCGCAGATCACCCATATCGCGAATGTTCGCCGCCCAGCGGTCTGGTCGGGCAGAACGCGAGCCTTGGGTCAATCGTCAGTAAGCCGATCCAAGAAGGTCCGCAGCTCGAAGGTGAGCGCCTCTTCGGATTCCCCCGTCGCAGAGCTCAGGCGATCAAACAGCCAGTGATATGCCACGCTCGTCGCGAGCAGTAGTCGCGTGAAATCTAAAGTCAGCTCGCCTTCATCGCTTTGCGTCGCGGTGAGAGCATCACCATTATTAAGACTGATCATTGCTGTCTCGAACGCTGCGCGTTGTTCGGCTTCGTCGTCGCTCGCGGAGAAGCCGGCGTAGAAGTCGAGCAGCGTTTGGGCTGTGTGCCGGGTTTGAGCATCCATAGGCCCAATGATTCCCCGACAGGGACTCGTTGGGGGTCACTTGAGGTCCAGCTGAACGGTCCCGGCCGCGCTGTGTCGTGTGGGGATCGCCTGGCGTCACGCGCCGCTGCGCCAGACGGCCGTAGCAGGACGCGGTGGACAGCGTCCGTGTGCGGAGATCGTTAGGGATCCCGTTGACGGGCGTCTATACGGGACAGAGAACGTCACTCAGCGAGATCGTGAGAGCGGCGGTAGAAGGTTGCTCGGGACATTCCTAGATCGCGGGCGACCTGTGCGGCCGACTGTCCGCTCTGCACGAGGTGGAGAGCGTTACGGATCTGGCTGTCGGTGATCCGGCGCGGCCGCCCGCCGAGGTCCTTTCCGGCATCGCGGCGTTTGCTGATCGAGTCGATGATGCGTTCACGCTTGATGTCGTGTTCCATCTGTGCCAACGCGGCCATGATCGTGAACAACATCGAGCCCATCGGTGTGGAGGTGTCCACGTCGCCGCCGCCGAGGTTCAGCACCCGGAGACCCGCGCCGCGGGCGCGTAAGTCTTCGGCGAAGGTGAGCATGTTCTGCGTTGATCGCCCGAGCCGGTCCAGGGTGGTGACGACGAGAGTGTCGCCGACCTCCAGCGCGCCGAGCGCGCGGTCGAAGTGAGGGCGTGCCGCTCGAGCACCAGAGACACCCTGATCGATATAGAGGTCGTCGCGGCGGACGCCAGCGGCGAGGAGGTCCGCTTCCTGCCGGTCCGTGAACTGCTGACGCGTCGACACCCGTGCATAGCCGATCAGCTTCGCCATCCCGCTCCCTGTGTCTCATAACTAACGGTGAGTACCGGAATTCAACCATCCTGTTGCGAGACATAGTTACGAGACTCGCCGAAGTACGGAAATCCGCTTGGCCGACATTGGCAAGCCGAGACTCGGTGAGACGCCTCGTATCCCAAGGGATATGCGACAGTCACCGTGAGGAGGAAGGCCGCCGTGATGGTTGCCGCGGCGGGTCTTCCGGAAGAGGATCCCACGGACGTCTATCTGCGCGTCCTCGCCGCGTGTGTACGGCTCAGCCCCGAGGGTGACCGCGGCCTGTCCGGTCAGCCCGCTGTGATACTGCAGGCGGCGCTCGTGCTCTGCCCCGAGGCCCCGCGCGCCGGCCTCATGGAGATGGAACTCGCGACGCGGGGGTGAGGCATCACTCCAGCTGCTCGGTGAGGGCCTCGATCACGGCGGATTCCGCACCGGAGGGGCCGGCGCGGAAATGCGCGATCTGTGGGTATATCGTCATGCTGCCGCCCGCGATGCCCGAGAAGTCGGGATCCCAGCCGCCCTCGTAACTGCCCCACGACGGCGCAAGCGGCGGAAGGAAGTTGTCCGCCGGCACGTAGCAGTTCGTCTCGTTGGCGTATCCCCCACGGACAGCGAATCAGCTTCCAGGGTCGCGTATCCAATCCGGCGAAGTTCACAGATTCAGATGCGCTGCTAGCAGCCTTCACCAAGCTGCGGGACGGGCGCGGATAGAGCGGGATCCGTCTAGCGCGGCTCCGTGATGTAGTCGAAGTCGGGAACCCGCGACGCCTCGGGAAGGGGTCAATCTGCGGGGGCGTTCCTAGGCTCCTACCCGGAGCAGAAGCCACAGGAAGAACGCAATCCACGCGGCACTGATCACCCCCGGCACATAGATGAAGATCGTGGAGGGGTTGAGCGGGTCATTCTTCGCTCGTTGCTCGATTTCATTATAGATCCGGTAGGGATCGACTTCTCTATCAACCCTTTCAACTATGGCTCTCCAACGTCGAATATACTTTTCGCGACCTATCGCCGTCAGCAGCCAGAGTTAGCGAGAATACGAAGCCGACGACCGTGATAGCAATTGCTTGTGTTCTTGCGTCCACGAGACCCCGCGATTGCTGCACGTCCTGGGGGCCGATCGAAGATGCGAACAGGGACAGCAGCGCCGCCTGAATTACGGCGATCAAGCCGGCTTGGGTCCATTGCGCGGAAATATCATGGCGAAAGTGTTCGCATGCTTGCAGGAAAACCTCAAGCTTTACCGCGGTTTTCTCTTCATACATGGACCCCATCCTTTCGAGGGCATCATCGCGGGTGGCCAGGACCTTGTCAACCCCGCGCGTTGACTCATCGAAGGTGGCCCGCGTGGGGGTGATCGAAGAATCATTGGGGGATTGCCCGCGCAGCGGTGTGTCTGCCGGTGTCCGCTGTTGCGGGCTCTGGACGGTGAGTCATTGATGCGTCACGCGGAACGAGGCGCGTGCGCGCCCACGCCCGCCTCGTTCCGAGGGAATGACTCTCCCAAAGCTGCGGCCAGGCTTGCCGTGCTCGCTGAGGAACGATTGAGCGTTCCGGCCAACATGCCTCGCCGCGTGAAGGTCTCCGCGCTGGTCTCAAGGAGGCGGATCGGATGGCGGGGGCTTTCGGTGTCAGCACACGATGTGGCGCAGTCCACGGTACAGCGCCGATTAGGCTCCGAGCGTGCCCGACGTCGGGGCGCACGGAAGAACGGTGAAGGGCAACGACGCGCTCCGTTAGCTGTAGTTCCCTGGGACGTTGTGAACATCTGAGGTAAGCGAAGACCTCCGCGTCAGGATGTGGGTTACCACACTCACT
>NZ_JBNCNY010000030.1:0-4837 GCF_049847225.1 Micromonospora sp. DT81.3 | reverse complement strand
CAAGAGGCGCCGCCCGGGACATCCCGGACGGCGCCTCACCATGCCCTCTTGACAAGAAGGCACTACATATCAGTAGTAGCTTCCGGTGATTGCACCTTTAGTGTTATCCGCGAATTGGTGGCTTTGTCCGTGTTTTCGCTGTAGAACTAGGTTCAGGTGTCGTCACTGATCAGTTGGCCGGGATCTTGTTTGGCCGGGCAGGTGAGTGACGGTGAGTGAGCGGACTGGCGGCCGCTCCGTAATAGTGATGTACAGCGATGTTCTGCCACGTCAAGGGGAGCCTTGTGACGTTCCAGCCCGAACCAGGTCCCGCTTTCCATTCGACTCCCTCCTCGGAGGAGGGTTGGCCCCGTCCCGGTCCGGAGCGCGTTCGGGTGTTGCTGTGCGAGGACCACGAGATCTACCGGATCGGTCTGCGAGTGTTGATCGAGCGGGAACCGGACCTGGTCGTGGTGGGCGAGGTGGTGGATATCGCTTCGGCATGCTCGCTGGCTGACCGGGTGCATCCGCACGTCGTCGTGATCCGTCAGGGCCTGCTACAGGACGTGCAAGAGCAGTCCGTCGGTGCGTTGTGCCGTCTCGATCGGGCGGTACTGATCCTGGCCGAGACCGAGTCCGAGTTCGATCTGGCAGAGGCGTTGCGGGCCGGGGCACGGGGGTATCTTTCTCGGAGGGTCGCCGCGCCGCGGCTGGTCGACGGGATCCGCGCCCTGTCCAGGGACGGGCTCGCCCTCGACCCGACGTTCGCCCGCCACCTCGTGCAGTTCCTGACCGCCGGACCCACCGGCCCGGCCGAGACCCCCACGCAGCTGGGCGCTCTGACCCGGCTGACCGATCGGCAACGGGCGGTGGCCCTGCTTGTCGCCGAGGGAATGAGCAACGGCGACATCGCCGCCCAACTATTTGTCAGTAATGCGACCGTCAAGAGCCACCTCACCACGGTGTTGCGGCGGTTGGGCGTCCGGAGCCGCACCCAGCTGGCGATCCTGGTCAACAACACCGCTCGCCTAGACTGAGTCCGCCCGCCGACCGGCAACGTGCCGGGTCGACGGATCCGACAAATGCGGGGTACCAGCACTCTTCGCTTCCGAACCATGACACCGGTGCGCTCCTGTGCGCTGGCGGTTCATCCACTGGATGGCGAGGGGGTATCCGGAAAGCTGAAACGGATGTATGCTCCCGGTGATTTTGGGAGCGGCCCGAACAGTTTTATTGTGTCGTGCTGACTTCTCGCGGGCACTGCCCGGCACACCCGGCCGGTCGGGCCGACGACGGGAGTTCGCGTGTGCCAAATCTTCGTGCTGAGCCGTCCACGACACCGGCTCCGGGTGCTGATCTGCGACAACGATGAGGTCTACCGGATCGGCCTTTGCGCAGTCCTGAAGTCGTTCCCGCAAATCGTGGTTGTCGGGGACACGGCCGAACCTGCACAAGCCCTCGAGCTGTCCGAGTTGTTTGCGCCACACCTGGCCCTGGTGAGTTCCGACCTCGGTGAGACCGCGCTGCTCCTGATCGAAGCGCTGAACCGAGAAGGTGTTCCCATCATCATGCTGGCCCCCCAATCGACATGCGAGACCGATCGTATGAAGCACCCGGCTGACGCTTACAGATACCTTGCCCGCGAGGCGGGCGCAGTCAAAGTCCTGGACTGCGTCCAAGCGGCCATGCCAGCGTAAAGCCGACCAGTACCCGCTGGTCCTCCGCCAGGGACGGCGCTGTTTCTGGCGTGCAACACGACCCCGGTACTACTCGCATCGGGTGGTCGCTGGCACGACGAGCGAGCCAGATTCCGCTCGCTGTACACCTGCGAAACCCTCCTTGGCTGTTTCGTCGAACTCCTCGCACAGCAGCGACCAAACGATCTCGCCTACCAAGAGCTGGGGGAGATCGAAGACGACGATCACGCCGCACCGGCATATCCCGACTCCGAACGCAGCGCGGTCAGCAGGGAATGGCTCCGCGGTCGCCTGTACGGGCATGGAGTCCAAACCGGGCGATACGCGGAATAACCCACGCTGAGACGATCGCCTACTGGTCCAAGCAGGCGTGTTCGAGCAGTCGGGATTCCCGCGAGGGACGTCGACGCCGCGCTGCTCAAGGATGCCCGCCAACGACACATCACCCGCAGCATCGCCCGGTTCCTCTACGACCAGCAGGATGCAGCACTGCGGCCCGTCGTGGACGGCATCACCTTCCGTAGCCGAATGGGCGACAACATCCGACTCTGGGCAGTGTTCGAGCGGGCAGAGCAGCGCATCAGCAAGCACATCATCCCAGACCAGCACTCGCATCAAGTCCCCGAAGACCACCCCGATCTACAACGCGCCTTCGAACTGCTCGGCCTGCACTGGCGCATCAGCTCCGGATAGACGCCGCATCCGTTCAGTGAGCGATCCCTCCGCGGGCGAACGCCGGCGGCGGAATTGTCGCCAGGTCTTCTGCACTGAGGTCGGTGATCCCTAGGCTGATGCTCGCGATCGCTGAGATTGCTGCAGCGTCTGTCGATTCATCCGGGAGGACCGCACGTGATCTGGTTCGGCTCGCTGCCACTGGCGGTCTCGCTGCCACTCTTCATCGGCGTTTTCGTACTCGTGTCGTGCCTGATCGTGGTGGGGCTGCGGCCGGTCGTGCGGAGGCTGGTCGACGACCCCGAGCAGTGGGATCGAGTGCTCGGCCATGTGATCGGCACTTTCGGCGTCTTCTTCGGGATCCTGCTTGCGCTCGTAGCGGTGTCGGTGTACGAGAACTACTCAGCTACCCGGCAGGCGGCACTCCATGAGGCCGGACAGCTCACCGCGTTCTACCGCGGCACCACGGGCCTGCCCGAAGACGTCGCCTCGCCGATTCAGCAGACGATAGACGAGTACCTGGTTGTCGTCATCGAGCAGGACTGGCCCGATCAGCGTCGGGGATCGCTGCCCGACGCGAGCGTGGAGCTCGTTGACGAGATGGAGCGGCAGATCCACGAGTACAAGCCCGCGGACCTGCAGCAGCTCGCGGAGTTCCAGCAGCTTCTGGCCACCTTCGACGATTTCGTGGAAACTCGACGAGAACGCATCGACGCGACCACGCTGGAACTTCCAGGGCTGTTCTGGCTCGCGATCTGGGTCGGTGCCGCCGTGAACGCCGTGCTCATCGGCCTCATCATCGTGAAAAGCCGACGATTGCATCTCCTCATGGCCGGAATGCTGGCGTTGTTCATCGGACTTGTCATGTTCACCACGGCAGACATGGACCGGCCCTACCAGGGATCAATCTCCGTCGGCCCAGGCGCGTTCGAACGCGTGATGAATCAAATCGAGGACATGCGAACCGAGCCTTGACGGAAACGCCAATCGACCGATCACTCACGTGGGAGGAGGTGCAGCTGGTCGTCGTGCGGGCACGTCGGGGGTTCCATAGAACGGCGGAACTGGTGCTATGTCACCGCATTCGCCAGTGAGCTTATGCCGCGTTGGTATCGGGATGGCGCCTGTGAGTGGGGTTCGGCTCCGGTTCACCGCGCGGAGCGACGGTTGTCATGGCGCTAATCAGCGGTTTTCGTACTGTTCTCGGACGCTGCGAGGGATACGGCCTCGGTGGGATACGTCGATGCGTCTACCCGCCGCCCAACCACGAACCGCTGCGGCGTCTTTATCACCGTTGGTCTTGGGTTGTTCCGCGCTTTTCCGGCTAGTGGATCGCGCGGCTTTGACGAAGGGAGATAGCGAGTCGCGCGCGGCACCGCGCAACTGGACAACGGGTTCTTCCGAGCCAGATGGGATCGCGCCACCCCCGGCGAACAGCAGTATCTCCGCGCCATGGCCACCGACGGAGACAGCGGTAGCTCCTCGGGCAAGTGGCGACACGGCTGCGCAAGAACATCGCGACCCTCGGACCCACACGGGCGAACCTCATCGCCAAAGGTCTGGTCTACGCCCCCGAGTACGGGGTCGTCGCCTTCACCGTGCCAGGAATGGCCGCCTTCATCGACCGACAGGTCGCCGACTAACCGGCGCGGCACACGGGACCTGGGCTACCCGCAAACCGGTTATCGGGCTCGTTACCTTGCACGGACTCTCCCCCGGCGGTGGCGGTGCGAAGATGATTCAACCGAGCGAACCATTTAAGACCCAAGGAAACACCTTACGCCCATGAATACATCAGTGGTCGTTGGAGCGGCGACACTGTTGGCCAGCGTCATGCTACTGACCGGCTGCTCCGGCTCGACGATGCCCGAGCTTCACCGGCCGCAGACGGAGGTGGACCTGATCCCACACCCGGACGCGAACACCGATACGGATATTGATCGCTCCTCCACGCGGTTTGTTGGCGAGGTCAGCGGCATCAAGCTCTATCTCGCCCGTCCAACCACCGACGACGGTGTGTGCGCGGTACTCGTCGCCACACCACCTGCTAGTTGGTACCAGAGCGGGTGCGGTGAAGGAGATGGGCTCGCGTTCCAACTCGACAACGGCGTAGGCGTCGAGATTGGAAACATGAGGCTCGACGTTGAGGGGCAACGCACCCAACTCAGCGAGAGCGTCACCGTCGTCTCCGAACCATGACGTTGTGCCGCTGCCGCCACGTTACTGCGCGGCTTTCGTCGCCAGGCGCAATCGCCGGAAGTTCGTCGATCCGAGCCGATCGGACGCTTCTGGGCGTCGCCGACACGTCGCTGGTTTGTGACGTTCGCGTCACGTTACGTTTCGTTCATGTAAGCGTTTACCCGCGGCTCTTCCGCACTCGTCGCGAGTGTGTCAACAATGGCGTAGGGAATGGCCGATGAGGTCGCCACCTGACATCTGGGGGCCGAATCGACGTTTTGCGGAGGACCCATGCCACGCCTATTCCCTTA
>NZ_JBNCNY010000029.1:0-5367 GCF_049847225.1 Micromonospora sp. DT81.3 | reverse complement strand
CGACTACCGCGCCCTAACCGCATAACCAGCACGAAGAATCACGAACGCCGCGTACACCACCTCAAAGGACTTGACCCGTCGCAGTAGCTTCGAGGTGCGCGGGTGCGCAATGAAGGGGACTACGCCGACTGTGCCGAATGATCATCACGTTCCCCGCATGCTGCTACGACGTTTCGCCGTTCGTGAGAAACAGCAGTGGTATATCGAAGCAGCGGACGTCGCTAAGCCCGGTCGCCGGTTCAAGACGAATGTCGCGAACGTTGCCGCTGAGCGGGACTTCTACACGTGGATCGACGAGAACGGAGATGAACGACGCGAGGTCGAGTCGTTTCTTGGCCGAATTGAGAGCGTCGCGACGCCTGCCCTGAGAACCGTGCTCGATGACCCCACCTATGCGCTCACCAGGCAATGGCCGCTACCCCCGGCGATGCGACTCGCGCTTGCCTGGTTCATGGCCGCACAGATCGTACGGACGACTCGGCAACGGAAGCGACTCGAAGCGTGGGCGGGCCGCGAGGGCATCGACCTACCAGGCAGCGTGGATGGCCCGCATGTCGGGACGGCTCACGTCGCCTTCATGTTTGATGCGATGCGTGGACTGACTCATGTACTTGAGTCGCGATCATGGGGTCTCGGACACAGTGGTGCGTGTCTGATCACCTCCGACAGCCCACTCGTGATCTTGAACGGCCACGATGATGATAATCAACTCTTGGCGGCGGGGTTCTGGGACATCATGTTTCCGCTCGATCCGCATCGACTGATCTTCATGCCCGGGCCCGATCTGATCGACAGAAACGCACGGAAGGGGCGTGATCACCGAATCGCGTTCGACGGTCTTGGCCACGCATTCGTTGATGCGACGTACGCCGCGGCCGACCGTTTCATCTTCTCGCACCCGGACCATCCGCCGACAATGCTCGACGAAACGCGTGCAGGTCGACTTCGCGCACCGGGTGAGGACGGATTCTCACCGGAGTACATGATCTCGTACGACCCGATGCCTCCCGGGTACACGATCGCTCAACGCTGGGCCTCCGACCACAATCCACCGCCACTCGCCGATGAAGATCGACCCAAGTTCACGGGGGCGAGTTTCGGGCTGTGATGACTCCGGCGACTTGTATCGCGCTCTCCGCGCTGTTCCCGCTGCTGCTGGTGACGATCGCGATCGAACATGGTCGTGCCATCCGATTCGTGCGCAGAAGAGAGCGCATCTTCAAGCGCATAGTGGAGGGGAGCGTCATCGGGTCGCTTATCGGTCTGGTGATCGCTGTCATTGGCGTCTAGACGAACGGACTTGTATTCGCGTGGGCGTTCTTGGTCCGGGGGCGCTTCGAGTTGGGGATCTTCGGACTCGGTTCAATGTTCGTCGCAATCGTCGAGTAGGACCGAGATGATCACGCTGCTGCGCTCGAACGAGAGCGTGCAGCTCAGGAGCAGCGACGACATCGAGCGCCGGAAGCAGAACGTCGGTCGCGCACTTGGTGGCGTCGCCTCGGCCTTCAGGGTGGCAAGAGACGCGCCATCTGAGGACGTAGGTCGTGCGACACATTCGCCGCTACTCTCGGTGAACTTCGCTCAGCGCTGCGGTGTCGTGTCACGCACCTCCGGAGTCGTAGCGCACGCTAACGCTGGTCGCCGACTCAATCAGTCGAGCTGGTGCGAGTGCGTGACGGGACCGACTCGGCATCCGTCCGGATGCTCGCAGCCGGATCCCTAGCAGCCGCGCTGAAAAGACGTATCCGAGCCAGGTGCCTGGGTAGGGATCCGCCCCCGAGCACGCGGCGCCATACTCCCACGGGAAGAAGCGGGCGCGTCACAACGTCCAAACGCGCGTCGCCGCGTTCAACGGAAGAAATCAGGAATAGTCGCTTCGATCTTCTTCTCCAGGGCAGTCAAGACAGTCGTGGGCCAGCCGAAGTAGGACGTCGTGTAGTTGAGAGCGTTGTAGAAGGCGGCGAGCGCCGCTCGCGCGTCGTTCTCTACTGAGTTCACCTCTACGCGCAGCTGTGCGACGGCGTGGCCGGTGGCTGCATCGTGAACCCACTGGCGCTGCTCCCTCACCGGGTACAGGGTGGGGTGAGTGAGGTTGGAAAGAAGGCCGTAGATCCCTGAGGCCACATCCTGATCGATGGTGCCGCCCGCGGCTTCAGTAAGCGAGTACATCCACTTCACCGCAGCTTCGAGTCCGGGAAGCTCCTGGCCGTTCAACCTCCATAGACCGAGGTCCGCCTTCGTCGCGCCAGAGAATCGAGTAAGGATCTGCGTCTTGAGCATCTTGTAGGTGGCCTCGGTGCGGAGGTAGGTCGGGTCGACCTTGCCACGGAGACGACCGGCGTTCTTCTTGGCTTCTTCCGCGCTCTTGAGTTCTTCGAGGTACACACGGGCGAGCCTGTCCTCGGCTGATTCGCCGTCCTCTCCGAGCACCCATCCCGCGTGGGCGCAGTTTTCGATGACTGCTCGAATGAGGAGGGGTGGGGAAAACAAGACCTCTCCGTCCTTGAAGAGGCTCGCGAGACCGCCCATTTGCCCACTAGCACTGAGGAGGAAGATCTGCACCACCTCTGCAATCAACCGATGTCCGGTTTCTCCCTGCGGGTCCGAAATCGCGGGGTCCGGCGACGGTAGCGCGGCGGCATCCGAGGCGGCGGGAGATCCGGGAGCGGGAGTCCAGTGGTAGGTGTCCGCAGTCTCATGGAAGGCATCACGACATGCCGAGAACAAAGCCGACAACTCTGCCATCCGAGCGCTGAATGCAGGCGACGGCGTCTGCCAGTAGGTCATACGATCTCCGTTCATTGATGAGTCTGAGGGTAGTGGCTGGCACCTCGAGCCTCGCAGCCTGGATGCGTTTGCTAACGGAGGACGAGAGCATCTTGCAGGGCGTGCCTCAGTGGCAGCGCGCTCAGTAAAGAGCGAAGCGAATTGTCGATGCCACAAAATGACCTCCGAACCCGGAGGCTGCCGGAGAGGCACCTCGTCGGTTGGGTCATCTCGCTGAGCGAAAGGCACCGCTTGCGGACATGGTCGAGGTCTGAGGCGTACTGCTCAGTGGCTTCCTGCCACCAATGGTTTAACGGACGCCTCACCTCTATGAGCGTCGGCCCGGATTGGAGTCGCAGTCGGCGGCCGTAGGGATGGGCAAATCTGCCGCACACAACGAAGCTCGTCCGTATGAGGGGACTCCAGCAGACGGAGCAACTCGACCTCGCGAGTTCCGCGCGCAGCAGGTCCGGGACTAGGGCCGCCGAGTACTGGCGTTTCGCATACTCCAACGCATCCACGCCATCATCTTCGGGGACAATCACGGTTGCCGGTACCTCCGCTGTGCGAGCATGTCGCCATGCGTAGCTTCCTCGAACTCCTCCGGCGGCTCGACACCGACGGACCGCCGTTCAGCAACCACATCTATAGGTTGACTGCGCCCTCGTCGCTTCACTTCGACGACACGATCCTTCGCATCGACGCTGTGCCGGCGGCGGCGGCTCAGGCGCTTGGCACCTACCCGACGCCGATTTCGGTCCTTCACTGGATGGATGCAGGCGACTCGACAGGCCCCATTGAAGCGCAGGCGCTTGCTTCCGAGCTGGGGGCGCTGCTGACCTTCGTGAGCAATCGAAGAGTCCAGGTCGCGGCGGACGAGGTCACGCTCGGCATGGCGGGCAGTGACATCGTCACCTTCATGCCCGCGTCCATCAATGACACGGAGGTTATCGGACCGATAGAGGTTGATGTTAAGAGCGAGTTGGAGCGCGTGTCGGGACTGCTGCGCGGCCTGCCTGGCGAGTCCGCGGTTGCGGTCGGTGCCGCCATCGAGCTTCATTACGCGGCAACTCTCCTTCACGCGTCAGACGTCAATACGGCTTACACGCTCGTCGTGGCTGGAATCGAAACACTCGCTGCCCACTTCAATAGTCAAGTACCCATTTGGGCGGACTTCTCTGCCCGTGAGCGCTTCGATTCCGTGTTCGATGCGCTCGGATTGGATGACGCACAGGCCGGAAGACTGCGTGACGAGATTCTGGAGGGGCAACACCTCCGACTTCAGCACCGATTCATATCCTTCGTAGTTGACGGGCTGCCAGCATCCTTCTGGGATACGGAGGTCCATCACTACACGCCGCAGCTCGAGAGACGACCCGACGGCGAAGAGTTGTTCAACGGCTACGGGTTGGCGAGCAGTACACCCATGGCCAACTGGGTGCCAAAGGACATTCAGATTCTGAAGAAACGGCTCGCCGCCACCTACGCTGCTCGGTCGCAGTTCGTTCACGCGGGCGTCAAGTCGCACGACATGGGAACGGCTCTGGCGGCGGCGGCTGGAACATCGAGCGGACAGGACCGCAAGCTCGCCTTGCCCTTTGCTGGACTTCGTCGGGTACTGCGCGAGCTCATCTTCGCTGAGCTCGGAAAGGCTGAGGAAATGCCGCTACCGGACATCAGACTGATTCGCTTCGGTTAGTCGTTTCGCCATGCGAGCGTCAAGGATGTCGGCCCGCCTATTTGGTGGGGCCCCTTGCGCGGCCCTCAGGGGTTGATGCCAAACACGCGCAGCAATGGGACGCGGGGGATCATTCGGCGCGGGCCGAGCTGGACCGTGGGAATGGTGCCGCTTTCGATGCCGAGCTTGATTGTGCGGTAGTCGACGCCGACGAGCTTGGCGGCATCCTTCATTGTGAGAGCAAGGTGATCCGGTGAGTGATTCATAGCCGTTCCATTTCTTGAGCCAACAGTGTCAGTCTCCCTTCGTCGAACGGTACCACATATGTGAGCCAAGATCGACACTCTTCTTCGCGAATCGGCGGCGACCTGGAATAGTGGGCTCTATGGCAGACGTCCAGGCATATGACATCAGCAACGAACGCATCGAGCTCGGAAGCTGCGTAACCCTGCCGAAGTCTTGGCATGCGCGCGTCTCGGGGGAGCAGGACGTGCCCGGCACGATCACCGTGCGCGTGGAGTGGGATGCTGCGCTCGGCCGCACTGCCGTCGTGTTCGCCGCCCTTGAGCGCGAGGCGCAGGGCGTCGACATCACCAGCCAGATGCTCCGCGAGGTGCGCACGCATTGGATCATGACGAGGTCGGCGCTCGAGGTTGTCACGGTCGACGTCGGTAGGGAGGGTGTCGGCGATCGCGACCGCATCCCGGTGCGAGAGTTCCTCAGTCGCGTGCTCGCGCAGGAGGAGCGCGAACCCTTGCAGTCCCTGTACGCCGCTATCGCCGTCTATCGCGTCGCGACAGCAATCAGCTACCCCCCGCTCAAGCTCGTCGCCGACACCCTCAAGGTCAGCCAGAGCACCGCGACCCGCCTCATGACGCGCGCGCGTGATGCGGGTCTCGCGCCGGAAGTGCGGATCCAGGAGC
>NZ_JBNCNY010000028.1:0-6407 GCF_049847225.1 Micromonospora sp. DT81.3 | reverse complement strand
CGACTACCGCGCCCTAACCGCATAACCAGCACGAAGAATCACGAACGCCGCGTACACCACCTCAAAGGACTTGACCACGGCGAGTGCCATCCTGCTAACCGGCAGTCGCCCTTTGACCAATGCGCTCAGTCATCACGGCTGGTGCAACTATATGCTGCGCAATCTAAGCCAGCCCTATCGCGTCCCGGGTCGGGTGGAGCGTCGGTGGCTGACTTCGTGCCCGAATCTGCCCGCTCGGCCGAGCCGGGGGAGTTTGACAACCGGACCTACGACCGGTTAGGCCTCTCTTCGTCGCCTCGAAACTGGGAGAGCCGTTCGCGAATGGTTTGGGTGGTGGGGTGATCGGCGCCCTGTACGCGAATGGAGTCCACCAGTACCTTTTCCAGTTCCTCGATCGCCTGCCGCCGATCGCCGGCTTTGCCCCGGGCATTCGCAAGGTTGAGTCGGCAAACAATCGTGTTGGGATCGTCTCTCGCCTTCGTCCTGAGCAGGTCAGGCAACAAAGCCTCCAGCGCCGCCACCTGGCCTTTCCAGTCCTCCATCATTCCTCTGTTGCGAGCGATGTTGGAACGAGTCGCGAGGACCCCCTCGTAATAGGGCCCTTGTGAGAACTCAAGCTTCGGGAGGAGTGCTTCAAGTTCGGCGACCGCGTCTGGCCAATCGCCCGCCTCACCCAAGAATGCAGCCAGATTGCCCCAAGTAGTCAATGTGGCGATGTCAGACTCGCCTAGGGCCCGCCTCTTGTCGTGCAGAAGCAATCTATGCTCCTTCACCGCGGCCCTTAGGTCGCCAGCCTTACCGTGATACCTGGCGAGGTCCCCTCGGGCAGCTAGCACGGCTCGATCATCCGCTCCAAGCAGGGCTTCGTAAATGTTGATCGCGGGAAGCAAAGTGTCGTAGGCCTCCAAGTATCGGCCGACGCGGTGGTAAAGCCGCGCGAGTTCAACTCTGGTGTCCGGGAGTAGACGCGCGGGGAAAACTTGGCGCGTCTGCGCATCACGTTCGTAGCCCTGGATTACTCGATTGAAAAGCCCAAAGGTGTGCTCCCAATCTGCCTCGGAATCCGCCTGCGTTCGGCTTAGGGCATACGCGCCCCACGCCCCCGCAAGATTGTGCATTGGGGGGAGGGTCTGCGGGGCGTCGGGTCCGTATCGATCACTGAGCCGTGCAAGTTCGCCTTCGTATGCGTCGATCGCAGTACGAGCGTATCCCGCATCCGTAAGGGCCTCCACCGTGGCCAGGAGCAACTCGCCCCGGGGGTGGCGATGGCGAAGCAGGTTCAAGAGATCCTCGCCTGCCGTCTCACGCCCAGACGCGCGACGCATTCGTAACAGCGCTGCGCGTAGTCGATCGGAGATGTCCAATTCCGTGTCAGCGAGGTTCTGAAGTAGCGCCATCCCCGTGAGTGACGGTATATCGGACCAGTCCTGCGTTTCGGCTCGCTGGGTCAGTTCCTTGCGGACGATGGCACTCTGCGTTTCGATTTCGAGAGTGCTCAGTTGTTCCTTCTTGGCAGCGGACGCGGCCGTGAACAACGAGATGCTGCGGAATCGCACGATTCCGTAGCCACCTGATTCGACCGTTTCGGTCCACCCAGTTGCACGCGCGACTTCTACGTTCTCGGAGCTGATCCAGGACGCCATGGTCTCTGGGCCGTGACACGCTACCAGTGCCAGCGCTGTGCGTGCAGTGTTCTGCAGAGCACTCCAGGCGGCCTCGGGTCCAGGTGCTCGTAGCCACGCAGGCTGTATAGGGGGGAGTGCTGAATGCCCTGCCAGTGCTTCCCGGATCGACCTGCGCGAAATCGCGCCGATCAAACGGCCTGGCACACCGTCTGCCGCGGTGACAACCGCGCCAAGGGCTCCGGCGTCGGAGATTCCCTCCCCGAAAGATTCCTGCATCCGCGCCATGCACAGCTTTGCCAGTTCTTGGTCGGTGAACCGACCCGCCACCTCACTAGTAGGAACGAACACTTCCGTCCCTTGCAGAAAGCGGTGGCAAGCGCTGTCCACTGCAATTCGGTCACTATCCAACGTGAGGGCAAGCAGAACTCGTGAGCCAGGGACCTTGATGACCCGCTCGAGCGTCTCGAACAAATCGCTCGGGGCATCCTCGGCATCATCCAGAGCGACAATGAGCGGGACCAGTCCAGCTAGCCTCCCCATGGCTTCTGCGCTCTCCGCGAGCTCTCCTGCTGCGGCCTCCCGCGTTGAGAACCGACGGCTGTGATCGACCTTCAGCGCTTGATCGAGCCGTCGTCGGCGAGAAGCAAACAAGGCTGGCCCGCGGTTTAGCAGGTCGCCAAGATCCCCCATGTCTCCCAGGAAATCGATCCCCTGCCCGACAACGGGGATGTACTTGCCGACCAAGAATGCCAGGTCCCGCGCGTATCGCCACCGTTCCGCGGGTGCGTCATCAATACGGTGAATAGCTTCCAGCAACGCTCTCGCATGCTGCATCCACTGAAGTTGTGCACTCTCGATGATCGACGGGTCTCGACCGCTCAACCCCAACCAGATCCACGGCAATCCCGTTCCGGGCGGCACCGTGAATTCGTCCGGGGCCAACAGTCCCGGTAGCGGCGCTCCGCCGCTCTGACCGAGGAACCGTGGCCAATACTCGCGGTCCTGTTGACGTGCTGCGTACTCATAAAGCGCTTGCAGGGTGGTCGACTTGCCCGAACCCGGTCCGCCGCGGATGACGACGACACGAGTTGCGTGGTCGCGTGAAAGCACGGAATCGAAGCTTCGCGTGAGCCTGTACGCCGCGCGCTCCATGCCTCGTGCCGGCATGAGCCACTCCATCCGCGAACAGTATCAGCCGGCGGAGGAGGAGCGCGCACCCTTGGACTCGCTGTACGCCGCGATCGCCGTCTATCGCGTCGCGACGGCAATCAGCTACCCCCCGATCAAACTCGTCGCCGACACGCTCAAGACCAGCCAGAGCACCGCGACCCGCCTCATGACGCGCGCGCGTGATGCGGGTCTCGCGCCGGAAGTGCGGATCCAGGAGCCTCGGCGGGCACCAGCGGTTGACCCGCACAACCCCGGCAGGACGTACGAGCCATCGGCACCCCAGGGGAGGCCGTCTCAGCGCGGAGGGCCGTCGATTGGGCGATGAGCGTGCCGCGCCGGGTGCCATCTGGCGGCTTTTGCCGGCTTGGCATCACGCATGCCAGCTTGAGCATATTGCTCACAGATAGCGGCGTTTACAACTCTCGGTAGTGCAATATGCTCATTTCGTGCTCACTGTAGCCGAGGCGCATTTCGGAGCCGAGCGGCGAGCTCGGCGGGCGATGCATTTGCCACATTGATCAGGGATTTTTGCACCCAATCTGCCCGCGAACCATTCATCGCGGCATGTTTCTAGCGGTTGCGGGATGTCGCCCGGCTCCTAGGTTATCGTCGTAATCCCGCGGTTCTTGCAGGTTCTGGTCTGATTGAGCATTATGCTCAGTCGTGTTCGAGTCCCCGCCCGGCACAACGATCTCTGGCTGCACGCCGAGGGTGAGTAGGGAAAGCTCAACAACCCGCCCGTCGTACACCTTCGCGAGTTGGCGAAGGATGCTGCTCCTGCCGGTGCCGTACGTGCCAGCGAGTGCGATGTTGCGCACTTCTGGCTGGGTGTCGATCGTTCTCTTCAAGATCGTGAAGTAGACGCCGTGCGCAGGGAATGAGTACTCGGGTGCCAAGCTCGACAGCTGTGGCGCTGACTCAGTGATTTCGGCCCCGGTTGGCTGACGTCCCATTCGAGTCCCCTTCTCGTCGCGAGTGCGTCGGATCGCAGCGCCGAAAGCCACGCCCTTGGCTGCTCGCTCTCGAAATCCTACGAGGAGCAATTGCGCGATCCGCTGCCAAGCCATGTCGGCGTGGCGGGATGCGCCGCCGTGATCCCCGTCGGCATCCGGGGAGCGACACGCGGGCGGAACCTTTGGGGGCATGCCCCACGGACGTGGTGGCCGCTGCGGTGCCCCAGCGGCCAACCGATGCGTGCACACTTTGTGTCGCGGCGGACGGGTGTCCGCACCTGACGAGATACTTCAAGAGTGAGCAACAAACGCGGAACCCTCTTGTCGCAGATCGAACGCGATCTTCTCGACGAGAAGCCGCTCGACACGCTGCTGCGCAAGCTCATTCTGCTGGGCGGCAACACCGGGTCTGCGGAGCTACGCGACTGGGCCTCTATGGAACTCCGTGGCTACGAGAAGCAGGACGAGCTCCCGTCGTACAGATCCGTGCATGCACCGCTCCAGATCGACGGATCGGTCCCGGGCGGCAGCATCAGGCATCAGACAATCGGCGCGCTCGACATCCCTGACTTTGCCCGAGACGAGATCAAAGAGGTCGTCCCGCTGCGCATGGGCGTACGAGAAATTCGCGGCATGGTCGACCAGCAGAGAGGCGACAAGGTAGTGAAGCTGCTGCCTCCCGGGGCTCCAGATCTCGTCAGCTACATGAACATGACAGGCGAGCTGAACGGCCACATCACTGACCTGTACTGGAGCGTCAGCACCGTCGCGCTTGAGGGTGTGCTCGACCAGATCCGAACCCGCCTCGCCGAACTCATCGCCGAGCTTCGCTCCAGCACCCCAGCCGGGCAGTCGCTACCCACCCCGGCCCAGGCCGCCAACGCCGTGAGCTTCGTTATCAAGGGCCGAGGAAATCGCGTTCATATCGCTCAGGCCGCCGAGGGAGGCACTGTCACGATTCCCCGCGAAGACGCGACGAGGCCCTTCTGGACCCGGGCGAAGGTGATCGGCGCAGCGCTTGTGGGCCTCGCGACGATCGTGGGTACCGGCATCGCAGTGTTGCAGTATGCGGCTTGAACCAGCAGCGAACCTACGAGGAGAACATGTCAGCACCGGACCTCCCCCGAACTGTCACATCCGTACTCGTCGAAGAGGACGCAGACTCCGTCAAGGTGACGTGGGGTCTCGGCGACCCCGTCGAGACCCCAACGCCCGAGTACTTCGGATATGGCATGTTCTACTACGACCCCGCCGGAAACGGGGGTAAGCGGTTCGGCGTCAGGTTCAGCACCGAAATCACTGCGTGGATCTTCGACAATGAAACCGCAACTCAGGCCAACTACCTGGCAGACAGTGTCACGGCAACGACGGATGCCGTCGTCGTTCATTTCAATGATGCGACTCTCGGGTTGCTGCAGATCGGGACGATTGCGGCCTACGCGCACATCGAAGGGCGCGATGAGCAGCTCGAGATCCCCGTGAGCCTGCTCCGCTGATGACCGACGCCGACGCTGAGCAGGCCGACTCATTCGGCGAGAACATCGTCGAGATGATGTTCACAACGTGGGTCGACGCCGAGTTGACTCGACGCGGCCATGGGCTCACACGGGCCGATGTCGGCAAAGCGGTCATCGAGCTCCCGCCGTTCGGTGCAACGCCGATCGTGCGGTTAAACGACGATGTCTCCCTCCAAGCACGGGCCGTTGCCTCGGCTCCGATAGCAAAAGGTGAGGTGGTCACGTCGGAGAATGTCAGCAGCTTGGAGGCCTTCTGGCCCGTTGGCATCCACGCCGACAGCGGTTGGCTGGCGTACGTCGTGGTGGGGGCGAGCGGCTACGTTGCCTTCGACTTCCGGTACAACAAGCAGCGCAACGCTGAGCTTCTCGGCTTGGCCGATGACTACCTCGAAACCGCCGAGGGGAACTACGCGCGCGCGCTCCGCCCAGCGATCGATAACCTGCTCTCGGCCGCCGAGCTGACGGTTCAGGCGCAGATGCTCGGCCAGTCCGAACAGACGACATTCCACAACCTTCGAGACAAGTGGCTCCGCGACAACGAGCGCCTGGGAAATGCACCGGACGGATTCTTTTCGCTTCTCAAGCGACTCCGGAGTGAGCGCGCCGCCGCGCGGTACGGAGACGGTATGGTCTCGATCTCACATGATGAGATGCCGGAGTTGATCGCGACAGTACGAACGATGATCGAGCATGCGGCAGCGAGAACTGGCCTTGTCGCCGTGGACCCGTCAGTCGAGAACAACTAAGCCTCGATCCATCGATGAGCCTGGGTCTTGAGCTGGTACCGAAACCGCACACTCGGGACCGCAAGCGCGCGCTGCCCACAGGGGCATCCGATCCGAGCGAGCGCTCGTTTGCGGATTCGACGCAGGATGTTTCGGAGCGCCGAAAGGCTTTCGCGCGTAGCCAACCTCAGCCATGATCGGAACTATGGATGGCCAGCGCACGTTGCTGTACCCAGCGATCGAGTCAACATAGCCGCGCCAATGTCGTCACGTCGACAACGCGAGAACGCCATCCAGTTCCTCGGCGGACACCCCACGGGTCAGCCTCTCTTCCGCGATGGGTCAAGTCCTTTGAGGTGGTGTACGCGGCGTTCGTGATTCTTCGTGCTGGTTATGCGGTTAGGGCGCGGTAGTCGG
>NZ_JBNCNY010000027.1:0-8905 GCF_049847225.1 Micromonospora sp. DT81.3 | reverse complement strand
AAACGACTAGAGTTCCAAACCCCGAACGAAGTCATCGGGGACGTCCTGTTGCGATGACCGCTTGAATCCGCCGATCCCTAACCGGACGTCCTCGAAGGGACCGCTCAACCAAGCTCGAGGATCCTGAGACGGCGCTGGGCGTGGCGATGCAGACAGATCGACGGAGGGTCGTCTCGCCGACAAGCGAACAATCCGAAGCGCCGGATTTAGAGGGTACCCGCCCGGGCGACGCCGTTCGCTGAGCCTCTCAGGCTGAAGCTCATTGTGGAGGTCGTCGCCGCTGCTTTCGTTGAGGGTTCCCTGCCGGTAGACGCTCCGGGGAAGGAACGGGAGGCAGCTCTGTACCAGGCGCGAGATTCGATCAATCGCTTATCAACGGTCATACTGCCGCGGGCCGCAGCGGTGCCCTTCCACTTGTCACCCCAGATCCATGCCGGTAGTCCTGGGCCGGACGCTTGCCTCTTTCACCGATGTTGTGATAAGGCCACAATAGGTGTGGGCGCTGACCGGTAGAGGGATCGAACAACCGGGCGGGCGGTGCAGCCCGCCCTATTGCAGTGCATTTCACCCTTCCTTGCTGCGTCGTGCGTCCGGCAACCAGATGACAAAGGGGGACCCGTTATGTCCAATCTCGGACCGTTGCGGATGCTGGCGGCAGGACTGGCATTGGCCACAGCAGGTGTCTTGGCGGTCGCCAGCCCTGCGCTGGCCGCGACACCAGTCAACGACGGCATCAGCACTGCCACCGCTGTGACGGGGGTGCCGTTCACCGACACCGTGAATGTCAGCGAGGCCACATATGATCCGGCGACAGACGCGGGGTGCGGCCTAGCCACCGTCTGGTACCAATGGACCGCACCGGCCGACGGTGCCGTCGAGTTCAACACCTTGGGCAGCGACTATGACACCACCCTGGCGCTGTTCACGGGTGAGCCACCGAACCTCGTCCTGCAGGAGTGCAACGACGACAGCTTCTACGGGTTGTGGTCGCGGATCGCCGTGCAGGCCGAGGCCGGCGTCACATACTATGTCGCTGCTGGCACATGCTGCGGTTCCGGCGAAGCTGGCCAGGTGGGGCCGGGGGGCAATCTGACCTTCAACGTCATCGAGCCCGCACCGCCAGTCGAGGTCACTCTGACGATCGATTCGAGTACGGCGACCCGCGACGGCGTTGTGACGTTGCAAGGCACCGTCGTCTGTGACCAGCCCGCGACCGCTTACATCTTTGCCGACGCCTCGCAACGGCTCGGACGCCGGGTCGCTCAGGGGTCTGCAGGAACAGACGCGGTGGCGTGCGGAACGACAGCTAGCCCATGGACGATCCAGCTCTCGTCGTTCAACGGGATACTCTTCGGTCCGGGGAACGCAAGCGTAGTCGTCCGCGCAACTGCCTTCCCCGAGACCCCCGGCCAGCCCGGCACACAGGTGCTCGAACAGCGGGTGCATTTGAAGAGGGCGAACCTGTAGGTCACTGATCCCGGTCAAGTAGTGCCACGACGAGAGCTGCTGGGTTGCGGACTGCGCGCGGACTGTAAGAGAGACGTCGAGTTCCACGCGTGCGTCACATCCTTCGCCGGCGTTCGCGGGACTGCCGACTGCCCGCTCGCCCCACGCGCTCGCGTCGGAGCGTCAGCGGGTTCGCTGCTCGCCCGCTGATTATCGCTACCCGGGCACTGATCACACATCGGTTCACATGACGCCACCCAGGGCGTGGTCAACGGGGGCTGACGCCAAGCTCCGGGGCTCGAAGCATGAGGACGTCGCGATACGAGCGATGGGACTCTCCAGCTTCCTCGAGAATTGCCCAATACGGCGACGAGCTATCGACCCGCTGGGAGCCGGCGGGGTTGAGGGCGACGTCAACTGCGCCTTCATGAAGCTCACCGGACGGTAGGAGCCGGCGCGGGCAACGCAATTGGCTCCGCGACGTCACGCTTCCCGCTCCGCCTCCACGGTATGTTGTGGCGCATGGCGACAGAAAACCAGCGCACCGCCGTGGGCGAGCTCATGATTCGAACGTTCGGACCAGTGGCGGATTCTCTCGGTGTCGAGTTGGGTAAAGTTCCGCAATTCGTCGGGCGGAACCTGGAGCGTCTCGCTGAGAAATTCAACCGGCGGGATCGAAGTGAGAAGCCGCGAGAGCTCTCGGCGAGGCTCCTCCGTCAGGTCCTAGATGAGGCCATGTATGCGGAAGACGAAATCGTCGCAGAGTATCTTTCTGGCGTTTTGGTCACTTCGGGCGACGGCATGAAGAATGATCGCGGCGTATCGGTGACTGCCGTTATCCGGCGCTTGTCTGCCCTCCAACTGAAGGTCCACTACTTGTTTTACAGCGAACTGTGGCGGCATCGGCGGGGGGAGCGAGTCGATCTGCGTTGGAGTATTGAGCGCGCTCGACTCCACGTCGAGTTCGATCTCGAGGACTTCATGCGTGCGCTGACCCTAGAGCATTTGAACGAGGAGGAGAGGCGTGACGTGGTCGGGCACGCCATATGGGGGCTCGGCCGCGAGGGCCTCATCGACGAAGACTCTTGGGAGTTCATCGTCCGACGCGGAGAGGAGACTCCACTTGGCGCGCACGCTCACACGGATCGTGAACCCATGCTTTCTTTCCATCCCAGCCCTCTTGGAGCCGAGTTGTTTCTGTGGGGATGTGGATCCGGCGTGGTTGATCAGTCGCAGTACCTCGATCCGGCGCTTGACCTCCTCCTGTCGGAAGATCTCGCGCCCCTGGACAGCACCAAAGTGCTTGATCTAACTGGAGTTTCGGACGGTGCCTACGAGTTGGAGAACGCTCGTACTTCCGCGGACTGGGCATGGATTCTCTCGGCAGCCAAGTCCGGGATCGATACCTCACCGGGGGTCATCGACTTCTACGTGGCAGTGGCGCTGATGATGACAGGTGATCTCGACGCAGCGCAAGCTTGCATGGAGAGGTGCGCAGCCCGCATATCCGCCGACGACCGGATCTCTGGGCTGCGAAAGCTCGATGACCTACGCGTCTTGCATCCCGCGAGGCGTCACGAAAATTGGACACTTTCCGAGGTCCTCGCGCAGAGCGAGTCGAACGCCTGACCTCGAAGATCGGCGCACCTGTGGTGTGCCTGCGCGACCCTGCAGCCGGCCTTACCGGGCACCAAGTACCGGGTCATTGACAATCGACCCGCAGAGGGCCTGCCTATCGATCCTCCAGCGCGCTCCGGCGAAGGTCGACCCTGGCTTTGCGGGCCGGAGAGCCCCATCGATGACCGTGGCGCGTGCATGAGCGGGGAGCACGTCGTCTCGCGACGCGCGGCGTACCGGAGCCCGACCGCGATACTTCCGCGAGGTGAACCGAGCCGCGCCGTGAGATTTCAGCCTGGGTATCAGCATCACCGTTGCACCCTCTCCGGTAATGCGAGAAACTCGGCGCTAACCGCGATGGGGCCGGTCATGTGTTTGGGGGTGTCTTGGTCACAAACCTGGTGACGTTTCCGCTAGGCGAGGGCGGATCGGTGGCGGTGGTGACCAGTAGACGCTCGTCTCAGCGCTGACGGATATCTCTGCGCGACTTCCTAGCGTCCTGGACGATATCTAACAGGAACGCGAGAACGGCATCCAGAACGAGGAAACGACCAGCGATCACGGCGACTCCCCACCGAGGGGCTCCTTCACCGACCACTTGAATGCGTAACGGCGCCGGGCTCGGCGTCGGCGGCATGGCCACAAACTACCAACAGCGAGGGCCCGCACCGTGCCGAAGGGCCACAACCGCGAGCCTCGGTTCCCCAGCTCACCTGCTTAGCGGATCAGACCCGACCACGACACGAACGAGCTAGGTTTGGCGCGTTAGTGCGCAAAGATGCAGTCATGGGAACAGAACGACAGGCACTAAGCGGAATTGGTGTTGCCGTGCTATCAGTCGTGACGACGTTACTCGGAGCCCTAATCGGGGCCGGCGTCACATTCGCTGTGTTTGCGCTGCAGGCAGATGCACAAATTGCAGCGGAGGAGCGGGCTGAGCGACGCGAGGCGTACACAGAGTACTCGGCTGCAGCGGTCGCGTTGCTCCAAGCGCAGATCGACCTCGTCTCCGATTGGGAAGGGAACTGTTTGACACAGGCTACGTACCAAGAAGCTCCCGAGTCCCCGGTCTGCGTGGTCTGGTCGTCGGCCCCTGTCTCGGACCCGCTGTTGCGTTGGACCAACTCCTGGGACCAGTTGCGAGTGTACGGCTCGGAGAATGCCCTCGAAATCGGCACTCGCATAAACGAACTGATCACACCCGTCAATCGGAACCTGATGCCCTACGCGACGGCAGTCGTGCCGTTTGCCGTAAAAGACGTACCCGTCGACTCGCTGAGCGAGTATCTGGACGAGACATCGGCGTCACTAAAGCCGTTTGAGGATGCGGTCGAGGAGTTCACGTTCCAGGCGTGCTACGACACATCGTTGGCTCCCGAGAGATGCGACGCCTCCTTCAGTCCGGTCGACTGAAGGAGCGATCTCATGTCGGCCGTACCGCGAGAAGCCTTCGTTCATCATCGTGGATGAGTCGGGCACGGATGGAGACGTAGGTCGAGAGCAGCATCGAGTGTACGTGTGGGGACGTTCCGAGTGGCCCTTCAGCGAGGAGCTGCCATCCGACGGCGTCCATTTCACAAATCTGCCGAGCGCGCCGCTCCAAGCCCCTCGCCGACTCCTACTGCGGGTCCTACCCTGCCCAGACGAGGCGATGGAAGCGTGACCCGGTTCCCCGAACCCCCTGGCCGTGTCCGGGAACCCCGTGAGGTTGGGTTTCGCGCGGAATGATTGGCTCCCACGTGTGGGTCGATTAGCCAAGGGCAGCCGCGGCCTTTACGGCCGTACGGATGCGATTTGCAGTAGGCCCAAGCGCAACACTTAGATTCTCGATCGATGCGTCATAGCGGGCGGTTGTCAAGCCGAGGAGGTCGGTCGGCAACGCGAGGACCCCCGTCCCTGGCTCGACAACAAGCGCCCGTTTCCGGCCGAGCCTCCCCACGAACATCCCCGCCTCGAAGATCACGTTGTCGCGGGCTACGGCGTGTGTTCCTCCCCGCGACAACACTTCGTCGTCTGGGGTGAACACGAACACTCCAAAGTCGAAGGACTCCACAGCGTCCTCCAGCGCTTCGAGCGTCGTACTTCCCAGGCCGAATGCCCCCTGGTTCCATACCTCGACCCAATACTCGGCACCGAGGAGCTCCTGAAGCGTGTTGGCGACGGGTAAGCCCTCGGATGACGAGCCGACGAAGATTCTCGGTTGCACCTCTGGTGTCGTGTTCGTCAATAGTTCTCCAGACAGTCCAAATAGGTCGTCGAGGGCGCCGTACTGGGCAGTCGACATTCCGGCCTCTCCCGTGACCAGGTTCTGCCGACAAGCATCACATAAGGCACCACGTCGCATACTGCCAAGGATGTGCGTTTTGTCGGCCTTGAGATCGAAGATGCATCCGCGCGTGTCTAGATGATTCGGCGGAGTCGGGGCAACGAATGTCAGTGCATACCGGGCGAGATAGTACGCGAAGAACGCAGCCATGCGTTCGCGTCCCACGATGTGATCTTCTACTCCCGCCGTCGATATGACTGCGAGCCCTCGATGACCGCGATGACTGCCAAAGATGTTCGTAAGGCTCTTGGTTTCCATGATGGAGTCGGTTACGCCGACTAGGAAGGGGTGGTACCCGCGGACACGAGTGCGTGCTGCCTCGAGAGTATCCATTAGGTCCGATGCCGCGACCCTGTCGAAGGCATGAATGCGGAGATCGGTGCGGATTTCAACCGGGGCAAGAGTGAACTCGAACTGCGACTGAGTTCGGTTCGCTGACTCCATCGCTCGAGTGAGCTCCGTACCACCGCTGCCTCCCACGGGCGCAACTTCGACCGGGATCCTTGCCACGATCTCCCCACTTCCGGTTTCAGACACAGCCGTAGCGCACAGAATGCCCGAATCTGGGCAGTGCCCGCAATCTGGATCGCGGCCGCGGCATCAAATCACTGAAGGCGGAGCGCGTCCTGAGAGATGTCTCACGCCTGTCTCGTCCCGTACGCGTGGACTCGGGGGTTGAGCGATCCCTCAGATCCGCGAACTGTTCCCGCTCGATTGCCGGTCCCCACCGAACATTCCCACTCCGGTCGCGTTGGTCGCAGCTGAAGGGATACGTCGAGATCGTCCGGCGCCTTCGAGGTTGACCCTCCGAATAGAGTCATGCCATGTCTGCAGCGAATTGGCGACCCAGAAGGTTCGGTTTTCTCAACTTCGGGGCGAGACGGGCTGCCTCTCGGGCAGAAAGTCAAGCGAACGAGCAAGTCCAGCAGGCGCTCGCGCAACTCGAGATCGCCCAGCAGCGGTTTCGGACGCTTGAGGCGACTCTGGATAACCGCGCCTCAGTAGTCGTCGTTGCGTCGGGCGTCGTCATTGCAGCGAACCTTGGACAGTCATCACCCGCCAGTGAACTAGCGGCGATGTTGGCGGTCTTCGGGGCAGCGTTTGCGGCTATCGTCGCCGTCGCGAGCATCGCCTTTCCCGGTCGCCGTCGCCTGACGTCCTTCGCCGATATCGGAACGCTGGAGGCGACGGTCTTACCGGCTCGCGCACGATTGGCGATGGACCAGATCGCTGCAGCCGAGCTGACATATATCGGCGCAGACAAGGCCTGTTGTCTGGGGAATGTGTCTCCGTAGCCGTCGCGTTCGTTGGTCTCGCATACAACGTCGCTTTTGAGTCCATCGCGATGTAGAGCCCCCCTCACCGTGAACGGCATCGACGTCGTGTAGCCGCGACCCGCCGAGAAGCGTTCTGCACGAGGCGGTGACCTGTGGCATCGACGTCCACCCTACCGATGCGATCGTGGCTGAGCGACCGCCAGAGTTCGTAAGCCGGTCCTCCACCGCGACAGACGCGAGAGTCCGGCGGCGTCGCGAAACACAGCGCGATCATGCCTGTCGGTCGAGCGCGTTTGCCCAGCCCGCTGAAATTCGCGATGAGGGGGCGGCGGATTCTGGGGATCGACGCAACAGATCACGTGTTTGCAAGCTATCGGATAGCTGTCCGGGGTGCGCGGCGTTGGGCGCGGAGGCGTTGCGCGGGGGTGTCATAGTCGAGTCCTTTCCGGGGCCTGCTGTTGATCTCGGCGACCACGTGGGCGACGTGTGCCGCGGTGTGCTTGGCGAGGTCGGTGCCTTTCGGAAAGTACTGGCGGAGAAGTCCGTTGTAGTTCTCGTTCGCTCCGCGTTGCCAGGGACTGGCGCGCTCGGCGAAGTAGATGGGGACCCCGGTCGCGGCGGTGAGCGCCTCGTGGCTGGCCATCTCGACGCCCTGATCCCAGGTCAGCGATCGCTTCAAATGGGTGGGCAGTGGGGCGAACGCGTCGGCGACGGCCCTGTTCACGGAGGCGGCGGTGTGGTCGTGAGGCAGGTTGATGACCATCCCGTATTGGGTCGTCCTTTCCCGAAGGGTGACCATCGCGGAGACCGATCCGATACCGACGATGAGGTCGCCTTCCCAATGCCCGGCGGTCTGCCGGGTCTCGATCTCGGCCGGTCGCTGGTCGATCATCACCATGTTTCGGATCCGGGATCCTTGGCCGAATCGGGAGCGCCAACGGGTCTTCCGGATGCGGCGTCCGGTGCGCAGCTTGAGAGCGTATCGCTGGTGCAGTCCGTGGTCTTCCCGGAGCAGCAGGGCCCGGTAGATGGTCTCGTGGCAGACCCGCATAGTGGTGTCGTGCGGGTAGGTCTTCCGCAGCCAGCCGCTGATCTCCTCCGGTGACCAGCACCGGTTCAATTTGCGTTGCACGAGGAGCCGGAGAGCGGTGTTTGCCGCGAGCCTGGGGACCTTGGGCCGCGCTCGTTGCCGGTGCGCGTCGTGATCGGCGGTGCGCGGCAGGTAGTTTCCCGCCGGATCGCGGTGCCGGCCCAGTTCCCGGCTGATTGTCGACGCGTGCCGGCCGAGCTGCTTGCCGATCTGACGGATCGAGCACCCCAACCGGAGCAGGTCCGCGATCTGCATCCGCTCCCTCACGGTCAGATACCGGCCCGTGGTGCGAGGCGGGACCAGTGAGGGGATGAGGAAGTTGTTCTGTTGACGGATCAGAGTTCCGGCGCGGCGAGACATACCCAGGAGTCTGCAAGCATCCACGTTGCTGACCCCGTCCCGCATCAGCTGCCAATATCGGTCGACCCGCTCGCGTCGCCTTCTGGCGGCGTCCGTCTCACCAAGGGCGGCATCGGCAAGTATCGCCGCCTCGTGCATCGCTTCGCGGTGCGCCGTCGTCGCAGCCCTCCGCTGACTGCTGACCCTCGCCCGCCAGTCGCGTTCCAGAACCTCCACGCGCGTCGGTGAGAGCCGCAGAGCGCATCCGCAGAGGCTGGCGCTGCTTCCGGCTGAGCGCATCTCGCGGAAGCGACGCTGCACCCACCGATACCCGGTAGCACGCGAAACGGCCGCAACTTTTGATGCGGCATCCGCATCCATCCCGGCCTCGAACGCGGCCCAGAACGCGTCCTCCCGTGCCACCTCGACCCGCAGATGGTGTCGGCCGTGGTCACGGTCGACCATCGCCTCCCACGCCGACACCCGACTGAACGTGCGCCCGATCGCCTCGATCGTGTCTGCCGCACCCAGCCCGCTCCGACGCAGCTCGAGATACCGATCGCGCAGGAACCGGTAACCGACCTCCTTATCGATGCCCGCCATCCGCGCGCAGGATTTGAGACTGTGACCCTGAGCCACTGCGGCCAAGAACCGCCCAGCCGCGGGAGAAGAGAACGACACCACCACGAGCAACCACCTGTCGACGGCGCTCGAATTCTGAACGGTTTCGGCACCTTGGTTTCCAGCGGTCATCGCAACGAGGGGTGATTCTCGGAATCTAGCAGCCGTCCGAAGAGCTCCGCTGGGGCG
>NZ_JBNCNY010000026.1:0-11560 GCF_049847225.1 Micromonospora sp. DT81.3 | reverse complement strand
CGAATACGAAGCGAATACGTCGTCACAGCACACCATCCCTCCGGTGTTGCAACCACCGCAAGAACCCAAGGATCCCTAAGCGGGCAGTGGCCGCTCCATGTAGCCACCTCCGCACCGTAGATCGCCGGTGTCGCTTGTCGTGGCTGGGCGGTCTCCGTATCGTCGGAACATGGCAACGGTCCTCGACATGTCGATCTCGCTGGACGGCTTCATCGCTGGAGCGAACGAGGAGCCAGGACACATCGAGCGGTTGCATCGTTGGTTTTTTCTGGGCGACGAGTCGGGCGCCCACGGGGTGCCGGGGGTGCCACCAGGGGTGAACGGTACCGCGATGCGGCGGATCCTGGCGACGGGAGCGGTCGTCGCTCCCCGGCGGACGTTCGAGCAAGGCGAGGGGTGGCACGGCGACCACCACGATGGCGTTCCTGTCTTCATCCTGAGTCGGCGGCCCGCGCCCTCCGATGCCGCGAAATGGCCGCTCGTGACCTACCTCACCGATGTCGGCGACGCTCTGCGTCGCGCACGAGACGCGGCGGGCGAGCGCGACGTTCTGGTGCACGGAGGTGCCGGCACGCTCGCCCGGGCCGTCGATGCGGATGAGCTCGACGAAATCGCATTGCATGTCGTGCCGGTGGTGCTCGGTAGCGGCCGCCCCCTGTTCTCCGAGCTACCGGGCCGTGTCGAGCTCGAGCGCACACACGTGCTCGAGGGGGAGGAGGGCGTGACCCACCTCCGGTACCGTGTTCGGCGCTGATCGTGCCCGCGAGTGACACGCACAGCTGCATCACCTCGAGCCAACCATCGCCGTAGAGCGGTCGCTCAGCGTTCGTTGTTCTTCACGGCCTACAGCTCGGGTCTCGAGAGTGCGCGGCGTGATCACGCGCGATCCGGCCGGGATGCTGTCATCGGCCATTGCGCACTCCTCGCGTGATGCCGCCAGTCGAACGACCGCTCGGACGTTCGACAAGGTGCTTTCGAGAGTCGGTGTCTCTTGGATCGTTGTCGTGGCGATCGCCGCCATCTCGCCAACGTTCGCCATCACTTGGCATTTGCCTTCCGGCTGTTCCTCGGGCTCAGGGAGGCTGTCTTCCTTCGCGCCGGGACCGCGGCCAGTGACTCGGGATGCCGTCAGGCGGCGGGCGGGGGAGCCGCAGTCAGCACGATGAGCGGACTGTGCGCGATCATGTCGTCGACATCGTCTCTGCGCCATCGGCGTGCGGCGGCCTCGATGAGCGGCCGTGCTTCGTGGGGATCGGTGATTACCCGCGCGGTGGCAGGCACGTCGGCCTGGATGCCCTTCTTCAAATGCACAATGACGTTGGGGTCTGCGGTGATGTTGTGTATCCAGTCCCTTGTGCGGTCTCGACGCGGCATCCCGGTGATGAACAGCACGCCATCCTCATGGTGCAGGAAGATCTCAATGCGGCGCGGTAGCCCGCTACGGCGACCGGTCGTCGTCAGGTCGATGAGCTGACTTCGGTGCAGGGCCTCGCTGACGTCGTTGTTCACACCTGTTGAAGCAATCTCGCTGCTGCAGACATTCCAAGCGATCGGTGAGACTTTCCGTGCGCAACGCTGATGGCAAAGCCCCCGGCAACAAAAATCAAGTCTGTAGTCAGCGGGTCCCTGAGCGCTCGATCACCGCGCTTAAGCCGGTCCCTCAGCGCAACAAGCTGCGTCTCAGATCGAATCCCGATAGCGCATCGTCACTGACCCGATTCCGTGACCGCGTCGGTGGCAGATGGAAGGGCTGCTCGACCGCTTCTAGCCGACACCGTATGCCCCGATGTCCTTTCACTACGGGCTCCAGAGGAAGGCGTGCCTCGAGCTGTTGCCCGCTTCGTCGCGTGGCAGATACGCGTATCCCGTGACTTGGCCGCGTAGGTTGATCGCGGATGCCGCGCTTTCTACGCCACCCAGTGTGCCCAAGTCCGTCATTCCGGTAGACGCCGTCCACCGGAACGCATGGAGGGTGTCAGATCGAATGGTCGAGCCGGCGATTTGATTCAGTTCGTTGGTGTCCACCGGCGCGCTGTAGACCCCGCTTTCGGGCGGGATCAGTCTTTGCTTTCCTCCAGAGGCCGTCCATCGGATCGGGACCCATCGGTCCTCGCTATATTCAATACCCACTACCTGGCCACGTGCATTGATGGCTGTGGGCAGGAAGCCCAGAGGCTGCATTCCCGCCGACGACGGGGTCCACAGGAATCCGCCTTCCTGGCGGTTCGGTGGCGACGTGCCGATGATCTGACCCACCGCGTTGATCGCGGTTGCCTCGCTGGATGGACCGCTTAGCGTGCCAAGATCCTGCATGCCAGCGGACGGCGTCCACCGGAATGCGTGCATCGTCCCGTCCGCTGTGCTTGAAGAACCGGTTACCTGACCCAAGTCATTGATCCCGGTGGCAACGCTGAGCCCACCACCGAGAGTGCCGAGGTCACGGATGCCGCCGGTCGGCGTCCACAGGAACGCGTGACGAGGCCCGTCGAAGAGGTCCGAGGACCCTACGATCTGCCCGCGGTTGTTGATCGCTGTCGCCGAAGTCCACTCCCCGCCGAGGTTCCCCAGATCCTCCATGCCACCCGTCGGTGTCCACCGAAACGCACGTCGCGGCCCGTTAAGGGGCTCAAGGAAATACGTCCATCCGGTGACGTGACCCCACTCGTTGATCGCTGCCGCAGAACTGGCGTCGCCGTCGAGGGTTCCGAGATCCTGCATCCCGCCGGACGGCGTCCACCGGAAAGCGTGACTGGACCCATCCGAGGTGTCGGAGGTGCCGGCAACCTTGCCCCGCACGTTGATGTCCACCCCGGTGCTGTTGGGGCCGCCCAGCGTGCCCAGATCCCGCATGCCTGTTGCCTGCGCGGACACGGTCGACACCGATGTTGCGCTGGCCGTGGCCGGGGTCAACGTCGCCAGTGCCGTCCCTACCACTGCGGCGAATACCCAAATCCTCGGAACGTTCATTACCCACTCCTGTTGATTGAATTGTTCTCTGGTATCGGGCGTGCGTGAATTGTCCTACCCGCCGGAACCCTCCGCAAGGTCATACCGCAGGCGAATCAGATCGACTCGCGAAATAGGTGACCCTGCTCCCGCACCCCGAATCAGGCTTTTTGCGGGCGGCCGATGCGGATCCTGAGTGGGCGGAGGACCTTATTGCCGCCTGGACCGGCGAGTAGGATGCTCGCGCGAGGGACACGTCCTGAAGGAGTCGGAGCAGAACATCATCTTCGCCCATCGTTCTGTGGGACTGCGTTACGCGAGGATCGCATGACACAAGGATGGATCTAGGGGGTGCCATCATGACGCCGCTCGATACGACCGGTGTGGATCTGAGTGGGCTGGTTGCCATCGTTACCGGCGGTGGCCGCGGTCTTGGACGGGGAATGGCTCTGGCACTAAGTGCTGCCGGAGCGAAAGTAGCGGTGGTCGCCCGCACAAAGGGACAGCTGGGGGAGACTGTCAGGCTGATAGAGACGGCCGGTGGGCGAGTTCTTGCAGTCCCTGCGGATGTCACCGACCACAGCGCAGTCGAGACGATGGTCGCGACCGTACATCGCGAACTCGGCGAGATCGGCCTCCTGGTCAATAACGCGGGCGTGACCGGCAAGCCTGGCCCCATCTGGGACTCAGATCCCGAGGACTGGCAGCATACGGTCGACGTGAACCTGAATGGCACCTACCTATGCAGCACGGCAGTGGGCAGACTCATGCTCGAGCAAGGCGCGGGCCGGATCGTCAATGTGGCCAGCGGAGCCGCATTGGGCCCCATCCTGAATGGCAGCGGATATGCCACATCCAAAGCCGCCGTCTTACGACTGACCGAATGTCTTGCAGCGGATGGCCGCGCGCACGGGATCAAGGCCTTCGCGATCGACCCAGGTTCCGTACGTACCGCCATGACGGAATATCTGATCGAGTCGGACGAGGGCCGAACCTATATCCCGGGGTACCGGGACTACATCCTGGCCGGTGGGGATGTACCGGCGGAGCTTTCGGCAAATCTGGTCACTCTCATCGCGTCCGGGAAACTGGACTCGATGTCCGGGCGCCTCATACGGGTCACCGATGATGTCGAACAGATGGCCCTTCGCGCGGAGCAGATAACCGAAGATGACTTGTACACGCTGCGACTTCGAACGCTCTGACGACTCATCCCAACCCGCGGTGTAGTCGGGGCCGGAATCCGCCGCTCTTGAGGGAGCGCGGAATAAAGCATCCTCTAAGCAATCTCGCGTACAGCGACTCCACCCCCGAAGGCGGCTCCTAGGCCTTCTGCCCACTCGGAGGCCGGTGCGTCTGCAAGCGGGTCCGCGAACGGGCGGCCCGCGGCCCGGGGCGGTACGTGATGACCCGTCCGGCCTCGGCTTGGCGATCAGATACCGAGGACGTCTGGACCTTTGTGGTGGCTGATCCGTCCGCCGTCGATCGGGGCCGTTTCGTGCCCGGCGAGCTCATGCAACCACGGTGGCTGCTGGTCTATCGACACCGAACCTGCACCGCTGGTGAAGTAGACGACGATCGGAGGGCTTGTGACGAACGCGGCCGCGAGGGCAGCGGCACCCGGCACGGTCACAATGGCCTGGCGGGCGTGCAGGTCGCGCATGAGCGTCGCGAACGCCTCGGGATCGTCCCGAACCGCCTCCACAGAACCAGCGGGAAGCTGCGTGCGCAGTTCGCTCACGATCTGCTCACGCTGTGCCGCTGGGAGTCGTTGGAAGGCGGCTGCGTAGGCTAAGTCCGCGACGCTCGCTGGGACGTTTCCCAGAACGTAGGCGTATCGGGCGATCTGCTCGTCATCGCTGATCTCGTGCCGTGAATGTCGCCACTTCACGATTCCTCCTGAGTGATCAGCGCCAGACTACGCCCGCCGGACGGGGACGGACCAGGGCAAGCAATCTCAGCCCGCGAGCCGGTTCCTCACCGCGACGGCCCTCGTGCCGGATGGGGGCTCTTCATGTCCGATCTCGGTGCAGGTACGACTGAGCCGAACACTGGTCCGGGAAGGGACGAACCTCACAGCATCGTTCCCAGAACTCGCCGTCACTGCACAAGCCGAGATCCCAGCAGGTTGCGTCGTGAACGAGGATCGCGTCGTCGCTGTTCCTGGACAAGACTGAGGGGATGACGCCTTCTCAGTCCCGGCTCGCCACCGCCGTCGCGGCGAGCAGGAGTTGGTACGACGATGTGATGGCGCTGCACGGCGCGCCGGTCACCGTGACCGACGAGATCTGGGTCGCCGATGGCTGGGTGCCGCCGTTTCATTCGACCGTGCTCGCAATCCGGCCTGCCGCCGACGCGGATGCGGCCGCCGAGGCGATCAGCGCCCGCCAGCGAGGCGGACTCGAAGGCGGTGGCATCGCGGATTGCTTCGCCGATCTGGACCTTGCGGGTCGCGGGTTCGAGACACTATTCGAGGCACGGTGGATTCATCGTGCAGCCCCGGAACCGGGGTTCGCCGACGGGTGGAGTGAACTCGCCGATCCACGGGACCTGCGGCGGTGGAGCGAACTGCACGACTATGTCGGGGTTCTGCCCGACACGGTGCTCGGGCATCCGCGCTTCAAAATCCTGGCGCGGTCGGCGGGCGGGTCTCTCATCGGCGGCGCCGTGGCGCACCAGCCCGGGAACGGGGACGTCGTGGGGCTCTCGAACGTGTGGGAGCGTCCCGGGGCGGATCCGGATTGGCTCGGATTGCTCGCCACGGTCGGCCGATTGCACCCGGGGCGGGCGCTCGTGGGCTACGAGCGCGACGCCGACCTCGCGCGGGCGCTCGCCGCGGGCTTCGCGGTCGTCGGCACACACCGCGTCTGGGTGCGCGCCTCTTGAATCCCGAAACGCGCCGTGAACGCCGAGCACCGAGCAGTCGGTAGGGCGAAACGATCGCTATACGAGACCATCGGCAACGATCGCGAGCCACTGGCCCGGGTCGGGATCGGCCGTCTGCGGGCTCCGGCCGGTCGGTTGCGGGTATCAGGGGCAGAGGGGTGCTGGCTCGTCGTGACGGGCCACTGTCTCGGAGCTCGGGAAGATGCGGGTGATCGACAGCACCGCCGGCTCGGTTCCCGGGTTGCTGACGTAGTGCGGCCCGACCTCGGTGAACGACTGGTTCACGCCGAACATCTCTCCTGCGTCGCACCCGGTTTGCCGAACCACCGTGCCGGACTTCACCACGACGATCACGATTCCCGGGTGCGAGTGCCAGCCTGAGAAGCTCCCCGCCGGGTAGGTGAGGTCGAACGTCGTGACCGTGGTCTCATCCTTCGTCTTAAGCTGGATGCCGTCCTGGGAGACCTTGGTGGGTCCGTTTGCCGTTTCGTCGAGGATCCCGCTTGCCACGTCGCTCTGCACAAGATTCCCCGACCCCGGTGTCGCCATCGCGGCGGACGCGAGTCCGGTCGTACAGATGAGCGCCGCCACTGCGATGGCGCTCGTGATCCTTCTTTTCGTGTTCATGGCTCCCCACCCCTTCATCGAGGGCTCAACCATGGCGGCTCAACCCGGCGTTTCGGGGCCATTGTGTTCCCGCCCACCGGGTCTGTCAACGGGGCATCAGAGTAAGGAAAAACGGGGAGGAGTGGGCCATCCAGAGACATGGTTGCGACGCGGATGCCTTCTCAACAGGGTGACGGCGCCCTGCCCAGTCGCGCCACAACACCGCGACTCGGCACGCGCTCGGACATGCCCGGCCAGGAGCATGATCGAGCCCAAGGGACCGCCCGCAAGCATCGGTCCGCTTCCGTTCGCGAACGCGAGCCTCGGTGGGACCGTGGTCGGATGGATGGAATACAGATCGGCTACGCAAGAGTATCGACCACGGATCAGGATCTGACGGTCCAGCGCCAGGCGCTGCTGCGACTAGGAGTGCAGGATATGCACATCTACGTCGATCACGGGATGACGGGAACGAATCGCGCTCGCCCAGGCCTCAGGGAGGCGCTTGCCGCGGTGCGAAGCGGGGACACACTTGTCGTGACGAAGTTGGACCGCCTCGCTCGCTCGTTACGGGACGCGCGGGACATCGCTGATGAGCTCACCGCGAAAGGTGTTGCGCTGAGTCTCGGCGGAAGCCGATACGACCCGACTGATCCGATCGGCCGGCTGCTATTCAACGTGTTGGGCATGGTGGCTGAGTTCGAGCGGGACCTGATCAGCATGCGCACCCGCGAGGGCATGGCGGTCGCCCGTGCGAAGGGACGACTGAAGGGCAAGCAGCCGAAGCTATCCAAAACTCAGCGCACGCTCCTCTTCGAGCTGCACGACACCGGCGACTATACGCAGACGGAAGAGGCTGAGCTGTTCAGCGTTTCGCGAGCAACTATCTATCGCGAGATCAAGCGTCGACGTGCGTTGTTCCTCGCATCATACGAGGTGCATATCTTCTGACACCCACCGTCACCGCAGAGCACGGAACGCATCCGCTTGCGAGCATCGGGCCGAACGCCGAATTCACCTCTTCATACGCTCCTATCACCTCGACTGATTGAGTCAGTCACGATCCCTTGGCGAGACGCTAGATGCCGTTTCCGGATGTTTGGGGGTTAGCGGCCGCCGCCGGGACGCTCACAGCTCACGTTGAGAGGTCCGGTCGTTTCGCCCCGGAGCGCCGCGAGTCCGAACAGCGAGAGCATCGTGCCGTAGTTGTTCCGGTAGAACGTCGGATAGTCCGGGGTTGGGATGCCGCCAGGCGGCGGAGTCGGCGGGGGTGGTGGAGTTGGCGGTGTCGGAGGAAGCGGGTCCGCGGCGAATTGGGGAGGCTGTGAGGAGTGGGTGTCGGGAATTTCCGTTCCGGACAGTACCGACTGCTCTCGTAGCGCGCTGCACATTGCATCCATGCTCATTTGCGACAGTCTCCAGCCAAGCGGCGGCTGAATCGACGGCGCGGTGTACGGTGTCGCGATAACCGCACCCGCCGACACGAAGGAGTGGAGGATTTCCTGTCGCGTCACGCATCCTTGGGTGGCTGTGAGATCGCTGCCGCAGACGGTGGCGAGGTCGGCGAGGACGCGCTGCATCCACGCGTCTGGTGAGGACTGATTGGGGAGAGCGCCTTGCCCGACGAGCGGAACCAGGAGCTCTGGCGCCGCATCAGGGCTAGAGGGAGCGACGTCGTTGCGGAGCGAGTTCTTGATCGCCAAGACGATCGGCAAGATGATCGGTCGGTCGGCCGATTCCTCCGCCGCAGCGTTGTTCCGCGCGAGGTACATCGCCAACCAGGGAGATACGTCGGCGAGTTGCTGTAGACCCGTGTTCTCGGCGTAGCCGCCGTCAATCAACTGCACTGGGACGGGAGTGTGGCACGCGCCTGGAGCTGTGAGGCGGCCGGCCGGCGAGATGTACGTGAAGCGCGCAGAGAGCATCGCCGCGGTCGACCAGTTAAGGGTGGACGCGCATAGGTTCGAGGTGAGGAGGCTGAGCTCCGCGCCAGTGGAGATGGCATTCGTTGGGAAGCGGCACTGCTCAAGAACGAGACGTTCGGGATCGGGAGCGAAAGCCCCATGTCCGCGCTCCTCGTCGGTGGGGGGTGTGTACATGTCTGTCAGGTTCGAACGGGGAAGCGCCAGAGCCGGGCCAGTCGTTTTCTGCGACATTGCGGCCGCTGGCGCCGCGAGGATTCGGCACCTGCTCGTCGCATCCGTCGAGTTGAGTAACAGCGCCCCCGTGGGCGGGTCGGACGCCGGATCAACGGGATTGCCCAGCTCCGGGACCGCTTGTTCCCATGCCCGCTCGGTCAGACCGGCTCGGTCGTCACCGCCGATTTCAACGCCGGTGATCCCCCGGACAACGTCCGTCACAATGGCTCCGCCCACGGCTGCGGCGAGCCCCGAAGATGTCGCCAATTCGGCGACCTCCCTCGTGTACACCTCGTCTGTAGCTCCCGCCAACGCTCTAGCGGTCACCAGCCCGACCGATCCCCCACTCACACCGCTTGATAGAAGAACCTGCGAGGCAAGGCACGGGTCAGCTGAGAGTGTGCGCATGACGTGCGCCGTCCAGTAGGCGGCTCGGATGCCGCCTCCCTCCGCTGCCACCAGGATCATCGGCCGGATCGGCGAGGATGCGAGTCGCCCCTGACCTTCGGAGCCCGCCTTGTCGATGGGGATGTCGCAGGCGGACTTCTGTCTGGCCTCCCACTCGGCCAGGGCGCGGTCGAGGACTCGGATGCCGGTTCGCCCGTGCGCGGGAGCGTCGAGCGTCTGGCCGGGAATCTGTGCATCCGGGTGAGAGATCCGCACCTGGTGCAGCGACGGGACCCCGCCGCCGAGCGAGCCGACGAATGCTACCGCGAGCAGCACGCTGAGAACCGGAGTGTTGCGCATACCAAGGACGGAGAACACATACAGGGGTTTGTGAGCGTCGATGCCCGCAGCGACTGCTCCGATGAGGAGCGCCCACGAGCCGAGCGCGAGTACGGTAAGAGCCACGACGCCGAGCAGGTGGGCAGCGACGAGCGGCGCCCCCATGAAGCCGAAAAGGGCGGCGATGGCGACGATGATCACAGCAAGCGTGCCACGCGGTGCGCCCGTACCTCGCGACCTTTTCGCGGCAGCGGCGTCGATCCGCGCTCGTAGCGTGTCGATGACGGCTCGCGCAACAACGGGCACGATGACCAGCGCGGCGGCCGCGCCGAGGAACGTCCAAACGACGATGCCGACACGGTCCCCGACGCCAGCTGAGCCGGTCACGGCGAGCCCCAGCGGGCCGATGAACGACCGAATGAGAGCGAGCGGGAGAAAGGCGAGCAAGAGGATCGGGAGTAGGTCGCCGATCGGGCCGACACGTTCTCTAGCGGACCGATCGACCGGTCTCGGCTCCACGGCCTGCACTGACCACCTCTGAAGCAGGACTGAGAGCGCCAAGGTCAGCAGCAGATAGCACAGGAGATAGAAAAATGGCAGCCGGTACCACGGACCGTCCCCGACGAGCGCCCCAACACCAACAAGCGCAGCGACGACGACGCAAGCAGTCAGCCAGCGACCCAGGTGCGGGGGCTTGCGCTCTGACTCGCGCGCGTCGCTGCGTGTGAGGACCCGACCGACGACCCACATGCCGGATGCCACGACAGTCAGCGCCACGATCGCGAGCACGGCGTGCTGATCCATGATGATCGGTCCGTGGTCAACCCATCCCCGCATGACGTCGGGTAGTTGATCAAACACGATGCTGCCCGACGGCACTAAGCCGAGCACGCCTAGCGCGATCAACATCGTTGCGCCCAGGCGGTGCACGAAGACTCCGTGACCTTGCCGAGCCAGACCACCTGTGATCCGGTGCCGCACCCGGGGGTTGCGCAGCAGGGCGACGATTGCGATCGGAAGGGCCACCCATTTCGCGATCGCCACGACCGCGATCGCAACCGCAAGATCGACCCCTCCGTTACCCCAACCGAGGGCTACTGCCTGGATAGCGATCAGCACATTCTCAATGGTGTCGATCACCGGCAACCCCATGCTCACTCGACGCGTCGCGCGCATGTACGCGACCGCGCGGTCGCTCACACGGCCGTCGGCCTTCCGGGTGAGCCAGAGAAGTAAGGACCCGTAGGCGATCACGAAGATTTGGTCGCATAGAACACTGGCCAGAATCCACGCCGCGACTGTGGCGCCGTCGGCTTGAGCCCATATGCCCCATGCCTCCGTATGGGCGGGAGCGCCGATTCCCTGCACCTGCGCCAGAGTGGCGCTTCGATTCGGCACGCCCAGTGCTCCACCGATGAGCCGATCGAGCTCTCCCATACAGATCAGCGCGGCGATCGCGAGCAGCGCGCTCAAGAGGGGGAGCGACACCCGGCCAGCGGCCACGACCCGCGTGGACGCGCGGTCGAGTCGGCCGGGTCTAACTCGAGGCACATCAGTCTGATGCTGCGCCATAGCGCAAAAGTATCCCGTGCGGTCCCGAAGCACCACGGCCTGGCCGCCGACGGCATCGTCACCCCGACTCCACGGGTGGGGAGCGGTCCGCACCGCGACATTCAGCATCAGTCCGACAAGAACTGCAGCTTGGCGTGCTCAATGCAAGCAAGCCACTGATTGCCAACCCGCAAGCTCACGTCGGGGCTTCATCCGCACCCGGACATGCAGCGATCGAGTGGCGGCCTTCGTCTCGCTGGGCGATCGCTGAGCGCGACAGCTTGTGTTTCGGATGGGATCCCTCTACGTTCGTGAGCGCATGAGGACGGCTGATGGCTGTCAGCAGCCCCGGATCCGTCGGAGTGCATCCCCGCTGACGGTTATGCGTCTAGCTCCGGTATCGGGTTGAGGCGCTGCCGACCCCTCATCGGCCCGGCCGGCTCTTGCGTTATCGCCGACGATCTTTCACTACGGGCTCCACAGGAACGCGTGCCGCGAGCTTATGCCCGCTGCGTCGCGGGGCAGATCGGCGACTCCCGTGACTTGGCCGCGTAAGTTGATCGCCAACGCCGCGCTGTTTGGTCCACCCAATGTTCCTGTCGACGGCGCTCGAATTCTGAACGGTTTCGGCGCCTTGGTTTCCAGCGGTCATCGCAACGAGGGGTGATTCTCGGAATCTAGCAGCCGTCCGAAGAGCTCCGCTGGGG
>NZ_JBNCNY010000025.1:0-11980 GCF_049847225.1 Micromonospora sp. DT81.3 | reverse complement strand
GTCGTTCCGACGGACGCCGCCGGCGCGTCCGAGTCCGACCGCTGATCCAGCGGACAGCCCCGTAATCTCCGCCGCGGGGGGGCCGCCCCCCCCCCCCCCCCCCCCCCCCCCGACCCGTTGCTGTTCCGCGGGACGCCGTTCAGCGGGATGCCGGAACCGCTTGCGCGAACACCTCGCGGAGCGGTCTCGGATCCCGGCCCAGTGCCTCGCGTACTCCCGTGGTCACCGACTCATTGCGCCCATCGAACACCTCTCGGCACAGTTCGGTGAGCAGGTCCGCGGCGGCAGCGTCCAGCTCTGCTTCGAGCATCGCGTGGAAGTCGTCCAACTCGAGGGCGACGTAGTGCACCTCCTCGCCGGTGCTCGCGGCCAAGAGGTCGGCGGCATCCGAGAAGCTGAGCAGCTCGGGCCCGGTCACCTCGTAGACGCGTCCCTCATGACCATCCTCAAGGAGCGCCGCGACGGCGACATCGGCGATGTCGTCGACGTCGATGAACGGCTCACGCCTCGTGCCGGCGGGAAGCGCGATCACACCGTCGACCGGCCGCAGCATCCCCTCGGTGAAGTTCTGTGCGAACCAGCTCGCACGCACGACGACGGCCGGGATGCCCGATTCGAGGACGAGCCGCTCGCACCGCTGGGCGCCCGCTTCACCGCGGCCGGACAGCAGCACGATGCGCTCGACGCCGGCGTCGGCTGCCACCTCGAGCAGCCGCGCGATCGCCTCCTGCGCCCCCGGCCCGGCGAGGTCGGGCACGAAGGCGGCGTACAGCCGGCCGACCCCGGCGAGCGCGGCGGGCCAGGCGTCCGGCTGCTCCCAGTCGAACGACGGCTCGGTGCTGCGCCCGAGAGGCCGCACCTCGACTCCCGCCTCGAGCAGGCGTGGGACGATTCGGCGACCGGTCTTTCCGGTCGATCCGATCACTGCTGTGGGACGTGACATGTCCGTTCCTTTCGTTGATGTGACGTCCACGCTCGCGCCTCCATCTCGGTCGGGCAATGGCGGCAAGGCCAGATTCCTGTGCCCATCGTCCGGGTCACCGGCGGATCGGCAGTTCGGCATGCCAGTCTGGACGAATGGCGAATCCGCGTGGTGTTCCCGACAGCGCCGTCCCCCTCGCGGACGCGCTGCACATGCTGCGGCTGACCGGCGTGCTCTACTGCCGCGCCGACGCCGGCGCGCCGTGGGGGGTGGACTTTCCGCAGCTCGAATCGCACATGAGCGTGCCGGTCGTCCTCTCGGGTCGGTGTGTCCTGGAGGTCGCGGGGCAGCGTCACATGCTGGAGGCAGGAAGTGCGGCGCTCATCCCCCGTGGAACGCCGCACGTGCTGGCGAGCGCAGAAGGGGTGCGCGCCGAGCCGCTCTTCGACCTTCCGTTCGAGCAGGTCGGCGAGCGCTTCGAGCGCATGCGCATCGGCGGCGAAGGCCCTCGGACTCAGATCGCGTACGCCGCCTTATGCGCGGATGACGCCCTGACCCAGAGGCTGGCGGCCGAGCTGCCCACGGTGATCGTCGTCGACGGTGCCGACGACGAGGAGTTCGGTTCGTTCCGCAGCGTCCTCCGCCTCATGGCACGCGAGGCCGCTACCGACCAGCTGGGCGGCGACACGGTTCTCGCGCGACTCGCCGACGTGCTTGTGGTGCAATTGCTGCGCCGCTGGCTGAGCGGAGCGGACGCACCGGCGACGGGCTGGCTGGCCGCGCTGTCGGATCCCCATGTCGGGCGCGCTCTGAGCCGCATGCACGCCGACCCCGCGCGGGAGTGGACGCTCGTCGCTCTCGCTCGGGAGGCGCGGATGTCGCGATCGACGTTCGTCGACCGGTTCACCTCACTCATCGGCGAGCCGCCGATGCGCTACCTCGCGGGCTGGCGGCTGCAGCAGGCACATGCGGAGCTGACACGCACCGATGCGCCCATCGGCCAAGTCGCGGGCAGGGTGGGGTACTCGTCGGAGGCGGCGTTCAGCCGGGCGTTCAAGCGCCGGCACGGCACGACACCCGGCGAAGCGCGCCGTGCGATGCGCGTGGGCAACGCCCGCCAGCCGGCCGCCGGCGCCTAGCGCTGCTCGGGCGGATCTCGTGGCGCGGGCCGCTCGAACGGCGCGGGCCGCTCGAGTGGCGTCGGCCGCCCGAGCGCGTCGGCCGCGCGCCGCACGAAGTCCAGATATCCTTGCACGTCGTCGTCGGGCGTGATCGCCCGCAGCACAAGTTCGTCGACGCCGGACGTGTACGCGACGATGCCGGGGCGGATGTCGTCATCGCCCGGCTGCGGCAGCACGGTCTCGAACGGGTCCAGCCCGAGGCGTGCGAAGTTGGCGGCATACTTGGGCGCCGAGGCGTAGCCGGCCACCTCGGACCGCAGGCGACCGCGCGCCGCGTCATCCACCACCGTGCGTGCATAAACAACCACACGGCCGGGACGGGCGCCGGCGGAGTCGCGATGCTGCCCGGCCTGCTCCGCGGCGACGGCCGGTGACACCCAGTTCAGCAGCACGCCGTCGGCCTCGCGCGCCGCCAGCTCGCGCATCTTCGGACCGAGCGCACCGATCAGCACCCGGGCGCGGGTTATGCCGTGCAGCAGCTCGATGCCCTCCCGCACGAGAGCGAGCGCGCCTCTCGACGTTCCGCCAGAGCCGATTCCGATCGACACCCGGCTCTCGGGCAACCCGGCGGCTCTGATCGCCTCGGCGACCTCGCCGGGTGGGCGGCGGTCGAGTGGGATCACGCCGGTCGCGAGGGTCAACCGCTCGGTGGCGGCTGCCGCGGCGGTCAGCGCCGCGATCGAGTCGCCGTGCGGGGTGTCGTTGACCCACAGCGCGTGAAACCCCGCCTGTTCGACCGCGGCCGCGATGCGTGCGATCGCCTCGGGGCCGAGCGCGCCGGCGACCCCGACCGACACGACGCCGTGCCGCGCATCACCGTCGGTGCTCATGCGTGCAGCATCCCTCGCAGTGTCTGGATGGTGTCGGCATCCTCGGGCCGCTTGTCGTCGCGGTAGGTCTTGACCCGCGCGAATCGCAGCGCGATCCCCCCGGGGTACCGCGGCGAGCGCTGCACGCCGTCGATCGCGATCTCGACCACAGTGACGGGCCTGACGTGCACGGTGTAGTCGTCGCCTCCGGTCGCGATGGTGGGGAAGTACTCCGTCTGCCAGGCGAGCGTGGCATCCGTCATCCCCTTGAAGGTCTTGCCGACCATGACGAACTCCCCCGGCTCCCCGAACTCGCCGACCGGATCGAGCGCGCCGAGATGGATGTTGGACAGCATGCCGGAACGGCGGCCGGATCCCTTCTCCACGGCCAGCACCACGAGGTCGAAGGTGTGCACGGGTTTGACCTTGATCCAGCTGGCGCCCCGTCGGCCGGCCGCATAGGTCGAGTCGATCCCCTTGACGACCACGCCCTCGTGACCGGCGGCTATCGCCTCCTGGCTGATCCGCTCCGCCTGCTCGGGATCGGCCGTGACCTGCCCCGGGATGCGGTGGTCGGGCGCCACGCGCTCCAGTTCCGCCAGGCGCACCGACAGCGGCTCGTCGATGAGATCTCTGCCGTCGACGTGCAGCACGTCGAAGAACCACGGTCGCAGCGCGATGAGACGGGCGACGTCGGCACCGAAGCGCGACATCGTGTCCTGGAACGCGCGCGGTGAATCGTTCTCGTCGAGGGCGAGCGTCTCGCCGTCGAGCACGACATCGTGCACCGGCATCCGCTTGGCCACCTCGACGATCTCCGGCAGCCGATGCGTGATGTCCGCGAGGTTGCGCGTGAAGATGCGCACGTCGTCTCCCGAGCGATGAACTTGGATGCGCGCCCCGTCGAGCTTGTACTCGACGGACGCCGTGCCGAGCGCGTCGACCGCTTCGGCGGCCGTGGGCGCCGTGCTGGCGAGCATCGGGAGGATCGCGCGCCCCACGACCAGACCGGTGTCGGCAAGATCCTGCTCGGTGCCGGTCAGCGCCGTGCGCGCGGTCTCGCCGAGGTCACCCGACAGCATGGCGGCGCGGCGCACCAGCTCGAGGGGACGATGGGATGCCTTGGCCACCGCATCCGTCACCACGCCCTCGAGGGCGCCGGTGCGCACCTCGCCCAAAAGCGCTCCGCCCAGGAACGACTGCTCCCGGTCGGTCGCGCGTGCGAGAAGCGCGCGCAGCGCCGACGCCCGCGCCTGATTCGAGCCCTGACCGGATGCCGCGGCCAGGGTGCCGAGGGTCTCATCGACCTCGGCGATGGTCAGCGTCGCCTCGGCGGCCGGATCCCCCGTCGCGGCGGCGAGGCCCCGCCACCCTACTCCGATCCGGCCCTGCCTGGGCTTGCCGAGCAGCAGCCCGAGCGCGGGCGCGATCTCGTCGGGCTCCATGCGCTTGAGCAGGTCGGCCAGCGCCTCGACCTTGGCGAGCCGCGACCGCGTTGCCGCGACGGCGTCGGAGGTATCGGCCAGATCCTGAAGCAGCATGGCGTCAGTCTCGCATCCACATGGGACACGTCCCCTGTGTCACGCCCCCGCGACCGGCGTATCGAGGAACGTCCGGACCACGTCCGAGACGAGGTTGGTCCGCGCGAGCCCGAAGAAGTGGGTCGTCCCGGGAAACACGGCCAGCTGCGACGCCGGGACACCGTCGAAGTCGCCGTTCACGTCGCCACCTCGCAGTCGAAGGAACCGAACGGCATGATCGAGCGACACCATATCGCAGTCCCCGACGGTGATCAGCGTCGGAGCGGAGAAGCTGCGGATGTCGTCCTCCGACCACCCTTCGAAGCCCGACTCGTAGGTGGCGCCGAGCTTGTCGAGAAGCGCCTGCAGGTGTGCGTGATCGGGGTGCGGCGACTTCGCGAGATACGCCTGCTCCATCGGCGTACCCGCGATCATGTCGACCGTCATGGCGCCGACCACTTCCGCGTTCCCCCCGCGCATGCCGCTGTCATCGAAGGTCGTCGACGCGACGATCAGCTTCCGGACCCGCTCCGGCGCCTTGATGGCCAGGTACAGGGCGACCGCGCCGCCGACGCTGTTGCCGAAGACGTCGACACGGTCGATGCCGAGGTGATCGAGCAGGCCGAGGACGTCGGAAGCCAGGCCCGCCGCCGACAGTGGCCGGTCGATGTCGTTCGTGCGGCCGTGACCCTGGAAGTCCAGGGCGATGACCTGCCGGTTCTTCGACAACGAGGGGAGCAGTGCGGCGAACTGCTGATCGATGTCGAAGAGGCCGCCGTGCAGGAGCACGAGCGGCGTGCCGCCGGAGCCGTGGACCTCGTAGTACAGCTCGAGACCGTTTACCGGCGCATAGCCGGTCCGGGTCGGGCCGTGCGAGGCGGTGTCGTCGGTCATGGAACCTCCCGTGGGCGCGATCACTGTCGCGTCCCAGGTTTCCAGTTCTGGCGCGGCCGCACCACCCGGCACGCGACAACGCCCTCGCTTGCGCGGCGGCACCCGGCACGCGGCAACGCCCTCGCTTGCGCGGCGGCAACCGGCAGCGCGCAGCGACCCGGCGGCGAGGTCCGGGCCGATGCGCGTGTCTTGCCGGCGGGTCAGCCTCCCGAGCCCTCGTCGGGACTCGGGAGCGTGTTGTCGACCGCGGGTCCGAATAGTGCCCACGCGCCGGCCTCGCACACGTAGAGCTCCGGCACGGCGGTGTTGATGAAGATGTCCCCGTCCGCGGTGCACGTGTCGTCGTTCGGCTCCGCCACGCCGAGGGCGATCTGGGTGCCGGGGGCGCCGGGCGCTCCCGCTTCACCCGTCGCTCCCGTCGCGCCCGTGGCGCCCGTCGCGCCGGTTTCGCCCGTGGCGCCGGTTTCGCCCGCGGCGCCGGGAGCTCCGGTCAGGTTCGCGGCGGCCGACTCTTCGATGTTTCCGACCTGCACCCAGGCCCCGTCCCGGAAGACGTACACGTCCGAGGTGGCCAGGTCGATATAGAGCTCGCCCTCGTAGCCCTTGCCCTCGGCGGGCACCCCGGTCCCCGCGCGCACGGCGGCTCCAGCGGGAAGGATACTCTCGATCGCCTCCGTGTAGTCGGCCGGGTCGAAGCTGCTCGAGGCGCTCGGCTCGGCGGTCGGCTCCGGAGTCGGCTCCGCAGCGGCCTCCGTCGACCGGGCCAGCCACGAACCGAGGAACGCGGCGACGAACGAGAGCAGCACGACCGCGATGCCGATCCAGATCAGCGCCGTTCTGCTGACGCCGGCGCTTGGCGCGGGCGCTCCCCCGGCGACGGCGACCGACGGCTTGGTGATCGGAGGGGTTCCCCGGTTGCTCTGGCCATCACTCATGTCGGAATCCCGTCCGGTACCCGGCGCCCCGGATCACCGTGAGGTCACGGGGGGAGCGACGACGCGCTCAGTTTAGGGACTTTTCCCCGATGGACTCGTCATTCCAATCGCGTGATCCGCGAAGCGGTAGACCCGGCTTCGCGGAGGTCAACCCTGGAAGTCCTCCGGATCGACGTTCTCCAGGAACTCCTTGAATTGATCGAGCTCGGCTTCCTCGCCGCCGAGGTCCACGATCGAGGCGGGGATGCCCGCCGCGTCGAGCACGTCGTCGGCCAGCCAGATCGGTGCGTGGACCCGCACGGCGAGCGCCACCGAGTCGGACGGCCGCGCGTCAAGGACGAGCATTCCCGATGCTGTCCGCAATGAGATCTCGGCGTAGAAGATGCCTTCCTCGAGGCGCGTGACCTCGACGCGTTCGACTCGAGCGCCCACCGCGTCGAGCAGGGTCTTCATCAGGTCGTGGGTGAGCGGACGGGGAGGCGTGCCCCCCTCGACGGCGATGAGGATGGACGTCGCCTCCTGGTCCCCCACCCAGATAGGCAGCACCCGGCCCTCTCCTGGTTCGTCGAGCACCGGTTTGAGAAGCACGATGCGCTGCTGGGCCGAATCGAGCGCGATGCCTACGACGCGTACCTGGATCATGGCGACTCCTGCCGGAAGTTGTGCCGCGGACGCGTGCATGGTGCGCCCGAACCGGGCACGTTACGCCCCGGTTCGCCGCCTCGCAAGGGGCTCGCGTCAGCTCGGAAGTCCCAGTTCTTGCCCGTTGAGCTGTCGAGCCCGGAAGCCCGCGGATCCTGCGGTACGTCTCGTCGCTCGTGCCCTCTGCGTGCCACTCGCCTCGAACCTCGCTTCAGCCGGAGCGACGCGGATCCGATGGTGCCTAACAAGGTAGTCGCCTCGGGCCTGTACGCCCAGAACTGGCAAGCTCGCGCGTGCGACAGAGAACCAAGCGGTTGCGCGGTCCGACCGTCCTGGGTCGATAAGGGTCGGTGACGGATGCTGCGGATGACTTCGTGGTGATGACGCCGCGCTCGCACCACCCGGCTCGCCCGTGTACGGCGCGTTCATCGGGCAACTCATCGACCGGGCTAATCGGGCATTGGTGACTCAGAAGGTGTCTACCTGTCACGGGTTGCGCCGGAGGACGACGGCCGCCCGCTGAGGGACCCTGCTGTGCGCACTTGCGGCCCCTGCTTCTCGCCAGGCGCGGTGGGCATCGCTGAAAAAGGCTATCGAGCTACCCGACGCGCCTGACGACGAAATGCTCTAGTCGTTGAAGGACCGGTTTGCGGGAAGACACTCCCCGTCGGCACCGGCGGGTGCGAAATTGCGCACGTTACTGCCAAGAGACCCGCCGCACCAGAGCCCCGTGCTCGCAAGGCGTCAGGATGAGCGGAGAACGTATCGGCTCGCTAAGGCTCTTCGCGCTTCTCCACGACATATCCGTTTTGCTCGAGCTGGGTACGGAAGTAGGCGACGATCTCTTCCGGGTCGGTGAGCGAATGGTCCGGAGGCGCCACGGTCGATGACTCGGGGCTTCGCTTGGGCTGCAATTTGAAGAGGACGAAAAGGGGCTCGAATATCGAGGCGCCGGGCTTCGCACCACGAAGGGCGTCCGCAGCGAGCGGCGCGAAAATCAGGGCGATCAGCGCCACCCCCCATAGGCCCTCCGGTACGGACCACGGCTCTCCTTCGAACGGGGTGCCCTCGTACGCCTTCCAGACGAACCACTCGAACGCCGTCTGCACGAGCGTCGAGACGACGGCGACGGTGACAATCGCAGCGACAACGACGCACGCAAGCCCTAGGACCCGCTGAGTGCGAGGAACATCTCGCTCATAGGTCCGCAAGCGACGAGCCTGCTTTTCGACCCTGACGCGCCATACCTCCTTCTCGCTCCCGTCAGGCAGGCCGCTGTAGATGTCCAGATCACGTTTCAGCCATCTCGCCCACCGGACAGAAGGCAACACCCAGCCAACAGCAGCTGCGACAAGGACCGCCACAAGTGCTGTGGCGATCGTCTCCCCAATGTCCACAATGTCCACCTCCCTTAGGGCTCATGTTCGGCATTCCCCCCACGCTCGTCGGGCGCTCCTTAGTTCCCCGCTGCGCCCACATCGAACGCCTGTCACCAAATGATCCCGCCACGGTGCGGCGCCATCAAGCGGATACGTGTCGCCTGTGGAACTACCCGTCGTCAGGCGCCACTTGAATGTTCCGGGACAGGAGCACTTCGAGCGCACGCGGAGGGACCGAGTCGCGGGCGAAGGTTGACCCTCCGTAGAAAGGCTCGGAATTGCTGGGGAACGCGCACGGGTGACGGTCAAGGCATCGCCGGAGCCTTCAGCGAAGTACGGGGCGCGGTGTGTGCCGCCGGGTTGCGGAAGGCCGGCCTCAGACAGCGCGATGCCGTCGGCTACGTCGAGGCCTCCGCTCGCAGCCATGGGTGAGAGAGTGACGCGGCTCGGTGGGCGGCTGCTTCATCCAACGCTCGCACGGCCACCGGCGGAGGTGGTCGTCGCTGGCCTCGACTCCATCGGTCGAAGTGACGTCGCTGGGGTGTCGTGCGCCTTCCCCATGGCCACCCACGTCGCCGATGGGACCCCGCACGCGCCCCGTTCACGGCCTCCGAGGGAGCGAACCCCAGCCTGGTGAGATGGCGCCGTGCTGCCGGGCCATGCCGGTTACGAGGTGCAGTGTTTCTTCGCCTTAACGACGTGCTGAATCGTGGACCCACTGAAGGCCTCGATGACGGCGCCGTCGGGCGCATCACATCGCACCTGCATCGTCAGACTGCCCTGCAGTACGGTTCCGAGCTGGAAAGGCCCGGTCCATAGGATCGAAGCCATCGGAGGGAAGAAAGTCCCCTCGGGCTCCATCGACACAAACTCCAACAAGGGCGACGTGACGATGTCCCGAAGGCACCCGGCGGCCTCGCCGCCGATGACCCCCACGGTGACGGTGTAGACAATGATCTTCCCTGACTTCACCTTTGAACCCGGTGCCGGGTCGGCGGTGAAGCCCCCAGTCACACATTCAGGCACCTGCGCCGATGCCGAAGGGGCGCCGACAATCGCTCCTGCCATCAGGATTCCACTGAGCGCTGCAACAGCCGCCATGCGACGCAGTACAGATTTCGGCTTGAGCATCGTTGCCTCCGAACGGACCTGAGCCCTGGTAGCCACGATACGGCGGATGCGCGCTCGCCGAAAGCGCCCAGGGCTACCGCCCTCGCCGGGACTGCACCGCAGAGGACCCTCACTGGGCGTCCGAGATGATCGCTGGGTCAACTTATGCTCGTGTGGTGACCAAGCGGGTGCGATCGCGACGTGGCGATGGCCCGATCCCCGCATCGCTCGACTGGTGGCTGTTTCGCTTGTCTCCGCTGATCATGCTCGTGGGCATGGTCGCGGGCGGTGTGTTGATTGTTCGCTCGATTCTTGTCTGGGGCGTCGAGGACGTCGAGTATCCGTTCGGGATCGACATTCCGATCGCTGCGGTAGTGCTGACATTGTGGGCCGGCACCGCGGCCGTGCTCCTCGTGCCTCCGCGATCCGCACTCGCAACACGCGACGGCGCCAAGTCGTCGACCGCCCTGGTGTGGCCGCTGGGAAAGCGATTCCGCGTGTGGACGGTGGTTGCAGCGCCTGTCTGCGGACTACTCGCGGCGATGGCACCATTCCCCATCCCCGTCGCGCTCGGCTGGGATCCCGAGATTCCGGCGAACCTTTGGCTCGGGCTCCCGCTCGCGATAGGAATCACGCTGTTCGCCGGCGCCTTGATTTGGTTAGTGCTTCGCGCCGCGTTGCACGGCGTCGAGCTTACCCCGACGCATTTGATCGCCCGCGGCTACTTCATAACCCGCCGATACCGCCGCCGCGAGATGGTGTCTATCAACGCGGTGCAGCTCAAGTGGTGGCCCAGCCTCCTGCTCACAATGCTGCTGAACCGCGACGTAGAGCACACCCTGCAACTCTCACTCGCGGACGGCTCTGAACCACTCTTGCTCGCGGCGAACTCGCGCGAACACGATGTCAGAATCGGTGCGGAGATAGTCCGCGCTTGGCGCGCGGCGGACGACGAGACCTAGTCCTGCTCGGCGCCGTGTCGGCGAGGACCCGCCTTGCGTGCGGTTGAGGACCGGCTTCCGGGCGGTGTTGTTGTCATATGGGTGGCCAGCTCTCGAGTTCTGCGGTGAGCTGCTCCAGGTACTCGACCGCCAGAATCCGCCTATGGTGCGTCGGGCACCGGCGCTCGGCGGGCACGGCGGTGACTGCCCGCGGGCCGAATCCTCTGCAGGGCACCGGGCGGGGTGGCTGGGGTCGTCGTGCTTGGGAAACCAATAAGGCGCGGGCCTGGTCGGGATCTTCATGGCGTGATGACGTTGTTCCACGGGTTCGGCGAGCGATGCGCTCGGGCACTGATGCTCCGGGGGGCTGGGGAAGGAAATCCGATAATCGCCGAATGCCGAAGCAGGGGTCGCGTGCTTCGCGGGTCGATTTGATTCGCCTATCGCTTCTCCTTGCGGAGGGTTCCGGCGGGTAGGACAATTCACGCACACCCGATACCAGAAAACGATTCATCGATCAGAAGTGTGTAATGCACAATCCGAGGATTTGGGCACTCGCCGTAGCGGTCGGGATGGCTTTCACGGCGTTTACTCCGGCTGCGGCTAGCGCAACATCGGTGTCGGCCGTGTCCGCGCAGGGAACAGGCATGCGAGATCTGGGGACGCTGGGCGGCCGCAACAGCTCCGGGGAGTACATCAACATCCGGGGCCAGGTCGCCGGCACCTCCGACACCTCGGATGGGTCCCGTCACGCCTTTCGATGGACGCCGTCCGGCGGGATGCAGGATCTCGGAACCCTGGACGGCGACGCCAGCGTTGCGACTGCGATCAACGAGCTGGGTCACGTCATCGGACGGACCTACTTCCTCGAGCCCGATAATGGGCCGCGACGTGCGTTCCGGTGGACACCGTCTGGCGGCATGGAGGATCTGGGGAACCTCGGCGGGGAAACAACGTCGGCGACGGCGATCAACAACCGCGGGCAGATCGTTGGCGCCTCGCAACTCGCCGACGAGCATGTTCATGCGTTCCTGTGGACGCCGACCGGCGGCATCCGCGACCTGGGCACTCTCGGTGGTACGTACAGCAGAGCCACCGGCATCAACGATCTGGGACAGGTCACCGGCTCTGCACAAAGAGCGGACGGCACGATTCACGCGTTCCGGTGGACGCCGTCCGGTGGCATGCAGGACCTTGGCACGCTGGGCGGGCCATCCAGCGAGGGACACGCCATCAACGCGTTGGGTCACGTCATCGGCGCGTCACCACCGAACCGCAACGAGGACGGGTTCGTGTGGACCCCGTCGGCGGGAATGCGGCCTCTGGGGTTCTTGCCCGAAGACATCAATACACGTGGCCAGGTAGTGGGATGGGAGTTGGGCCCGGACTGGGCGGTCCCGATCCGGTGGACGGCCTCTGGCGGAAAGCAGAGTCTGAGCTCACCCCGAAGCGGGGCATACAGTGCGGCGGGGGCGATCAACGACCTCAATCAGATCGCCGGGGTGACCATGAACGACACGCGCCACGCGTCCCGGTGGACCTCGTCAAACGGAATGACCGACTTGGGAACTGTCGACGACGCTTGAAAACTGGACAGTAACGACGCGGTGGTTTCCAGTGATCGTTGCAACGTGATCACACCAGTTG
>NZ_JBNCNY010000024.1:0-14293 GCF_049847225.1 Micromonospora sp. DT81.3 | reverse complement strand
GTGCGCGTAGTTGTGTATACGAGACAAGGCAAGCGGCTGCGCCGCAGCCATGGGCGGGCCGGTGAACCGGCCGCTGGGTATGTGTCAGGCACCGAGGTCACCGTCGGTCTTATGCCCGTCGTGGCAGCGCTGCGCGCTGCTCGAGGGCGCAGCGATCTCGGGATCCCGCCGACCCCGCGGCCGCGCTCTCCTGTCAGCCAGGCTCGCCGGCGGTCTCGAATGCTGAGCGCGCTCAGGTGATGCTCGTGCTGCTCGCGGCCGGTGGACACAGCTCACCGATCTCTGTGCGCGCGGCCTGCCGTCCTGTGGTGGAGTACTGCAGCGTTGATTCGCTCGAGGGCGCGGTCGACGGGTGTCCACGGCCGCACGAGCTCATCGACGGCATCCTGGGTAAAGCCGGCACGCTCCATCTGCCAGGTGACGCAGAGGCGACCATCCTCGAGGTACATGGATCGGCCGTCATCCCAGCTCGAGTAGCGGCCGATCGCTCGGGTGGCATCCCGCTCTCGCATGCGGACATCGTTCTCGACGATCTCGACAATTACTCCCGCGGGTGCGCACCAGGAGACGTGGTGTCCTGCGAAGTCGGGATCCTCTTCAACGGGCCCTCTGGGATGAACACGGTAAAGCGTGCCCCGGCCGGCGGGGGTTCCGGATGGTGTCGTGATCTCCGTCTGGAAGGCGTAGGCGCGGGCGAAGTCCTGGCTGGTTGAGAAGTAGACGCGATCGTTGCGCGAGACGAGCCCGAGCTCTGGGCGATCTCGCGGTGTGTGCGCGATCGGGAGGCCGGCTGCGGCCGCATCGCGGGGGCTGAGTAGCGGGGATCCAACCGTGAGCCCGGGGGCACCGCCGTGCCAGTACTCCGGGACAGCTGTCACTTATTCTCCTGTGGTGGTTTGGAGAAGAGCGTCGTCATCCGGGCTGCCGGCTCACTGTATCCGGTGGCTGTTGGGGTTGCTCAAAGCTCGGGATCGTCGGTGAGCCCACCCGTGAGGGTCTCAAAGTGGAGCTGCTCGAATCGGCCGGCGACGGCGAAGTGTTGCGCGGCACGGGAGGCAAGTGCTGCCTTTTCGGTGATGTCGTCAGTGGTGACGGCTTTGCCGAGGAGGGTGTCGCCAGCGGAGCGTTCCTTGAGTGCTTCGTCGCGGTAGTTGAGCGTCATGGGGTGTCCTTCGCTGTAGCGGTGGTCTTGCGAACAGTGGTGCGTGCTCGCTTCCGATAGGAGCTCAGAGGCTTGTGGGGAGCATCGGCCAGCCAAGCCTTGCCGGCGCCGCTGGCGAGTTTGGTGTTGCGCAGCTGCACGCGGTAAGCGTAGACGTCCTCGAGCAGCTCGCTGCGGGCGATGGTCGCGGCGAACATGTTCGGGAACGTGGCGATGGCGACGATTTCGCCGCCGGCGCGCAGTCGTCGGTCCGCGTCGCGGTCGCGGTCGGTGCGGGCTATCCGCATGGTGTGCACCGGCATGTCGTTGATCTTGATCACGGCGAGATCGTGCTTCTCGAGCCAGCCCTTGTACCCCCAGAGCGCCGTCGCGTTGGCTGGTTCGGCTGCGATCTTCGCGACTGCGTTGCGGGCATTCACGAGATCCTTCTGCTCCTGGTCGAAGGCGCCCTGGGGCGGCCGCACCAGAGCGATGAGCTGGCTCCGCCGGCTGGCGGGGACGCCGTCGCGGATCCATCGCCGGATAGTTCCCTCTGAGACTCCGAACTGCTCGGCTGCCGTGCCGGCGTTGACGTGACCAAGGCGATTGAAGCTGGCAAGTGCTGCAGCCATAACGAGGCCGAGTTTTCGTGAGCCCCAGATTTGCTCGAGCGCGTCGAGATTCGCCCGCTCCGGTGTGAACCAGAGAGGAGCGTCCCCTGTGGTTTCCGTCGCGGTTGAAGACATTGGACTAACTCGCAATAGTGAATCTGACATTCACAGGATATGTGCGCCCGATCGTGGAGTCAAAGACCGACGTGAAGGTGAGGCTCTGCGATGTCGCGATCAGCCCTTTGTCGCGGCGCGCTTGGCCTGTGCGTTCGCCCGAGCGTTGGCGGAAATCTCCGAGCGGTCCTTCGCCGGCTTAGAGGCTGGCGCTGTGTCGGGACGGTTGGCGTTCAGACGCGCAGGAGTCTTGCTCTCGGCTATGCGGCGCTCGATGAACGCATCGGCTTCGGAGCGCAGGAACAGCGGCGATCGCGAGGTCTCGGGTGCGACGTTCTCAGGGAAGCCGGCCTTCTTCTGGGCGGTACCGGTCGCGTAGACGCGGACGGTCTGCGGGGTCACATTGAGCTTTTCTGCGATGTAGGCGTATCCGACGAGCTCGGGGGCATTTGCCATGGTGGGTACGTCCTTTCTCTCGACGATTCGGGATCACGCCGGATAACAGCGTGACATTCACTGAGGTCATGGTATCCATCGGGGCGGGCATCCGATATGAGAACCCGCCGACCTGGCGTCAGAGCCAGTCGACGCCCTTGATGCCGTGGAACTGCCAGCCGTCGACGTAGCGGGTGTCGTAGAGGCCAGCGAGATAGTCGGTCGCGGCTGTGTCGCCGCCTTGGACCCAGGCGTCGTAGAGACGCTGCTGCTCGTCGGGTGACATCTCGAAGTTGCTGTACCGGTCGGTGACGTAATCCTTGTCGAGAGGGTCGCTGCTGGGCCCCTGCAGCGCCTGTACCCGGATGGTGCGGATCTTGTTCGGCAGCTGGGCGGTCATTCGCTTGGCGAGCTGTGCGCGGCCGCGCTTGGTCGTGACGGCCTGACGGACGCGCTTGGTGATCTCTTTGGTGATTTCAGTGCGCGGGGTCTGTGCGCCGCGGGACCACCGCTGGACGGTGCGCTGTGAGACGCCGAGCTTCTCCGCAGCGAGTTTCGTAGCGATCGGGAAGCGGTCGCTCGGCCCCGGGAAGAGGAATCTGAGCATGGATCGGGTATCACGAGAGACGTCGGGGAGCTTCTGGCCGGTGAGGCCCTCGAACATCGCCGCGGTCTGGCGGGCAGCTTGCGCCTTGTTCAGTGCCATCAGATGAGCTCATTCAGGTGCGGTTTGCCTTTGTACGGTCCCTTGCCGGTGAGGAACTCGAGGTGGTGCGTGGTCGTGTCCGAGCCTTCGTACTTGTACTGGCCAAGGCCGCGACCGAAGTACTTGTCCTCGCCGGGCCAGGCGGCCGCGCCGTCTGCGACGTCGGTGACGTAGACGATGGTGTCCTTCTCGATCGCGACAGGCCACAGCCCGGTGCGGTTGGCGTTGGCGATGACTCGCCGGATGATGTTGGCGCGCGATTTCGCAACGATCATGTCGTGGCGATGGGGCGCCCACACGGCGAGGGTGTCGTGGTCCCCGCGGAAGTCCAGCATCCCGATTGCGGCGACGTAGCTGCGCTTGAGGAGGTCACGGGCGAGCTGGTCGTCGACGTCGTCGGTGTCGAGCTGGGAGCGGGCATCGCGCATGCGCTGGTACCAGGAGTCGAAGACGCGCCCCTTCTCGTGCCAGAGGTAGGCCTCGTGTATCTCGAGCTCGATGCCGAGCTCATCCGCGATCTCCATCGTTGGGGTGGTGACCCAGATCTTCGCGCCGATGAGTCCTTCGCCGGTGCGGCCCTGCAATCCGAAGAGATCGGGCATCAACCAACTGCCGAGCTCGGGGACGGTGATCGACCAGTAGCCGGGAAGACGGTTCTGTCGGGTGAACTGCAGCGGTCCGTCGTGGTGGGTGGGCTCACCGATACCGACCTCGACGCTGGTGGCGGCGAGGTAGGAGCCGCCGCGGTCGAAGCCGTGAACCCAACGCTTGGACTGCTCTTCGTCGGTGAGGGCGCGCTGCCAGTTGAAGTCGCCTTCGGAGATCGTGGTCTCTTTGACCGCCGCCGGCTTGTCGATGGGGCGGAAGACCTGCTCCTGGCGATCGCGGACCACGAGGGAGGTCATGAGCTTGATGCCGGTTGTGCCGGCGCTGCTGCGGTACGGGAACTTCAGCGCCATAGTGAACTTTCCCAGGCGGCGTGCGATCGTGGCTGAGTCCGGATCTCCGTGGAGGATCGTGCTGATGAAGGCGTCTCCCTGCGCGGGGATGAGCGCGACGTGCACTCCGGCAGCACGGTCGTCTTCACGCCAGACATCGATGCTCGGGCGCATCGCCCCGTCGCCGGTCATGGAGTAGCCTTCCGCTGCCGCCAGGCTGAGGAACGGGGCGTCCTTAGTGGCGTCACGGAGCATGGTGGCGTAGTCGGAGTCGGTGGGCGGCACCAGATCGTCGATCGCCAGGCCCATCGAGAGTGCGGCTGCCTTGGTGAGGTAGATCTGTCCGCGCTCGGTCTTGCGGAGCTTGTTCGCCCCGGCGTTGATGTGCGTGCCGAGCTGGATGTCCGCGGCCAGACGAGCCAGCTGGCCGACGTGCTCGATTCGGCCTCTTATGCGGATGAGATCTCCGTTCGAGAGCCACAGACCTTCCTCGTCGAGAACACCTAGCGGGGCGCGGAACTGGCCGACCGGGACCGGCGAGGGCGCAGGGGCGGCCGGCTGCTTCGGGGACGACCCGTCGTCCTGCGCTGCCGGCGGGGTAGCTGCTTCGTCGACCGATGGGAGAAGTGCGTCATTACCGGCTGTCGGGTCTGGAAGCTGGTCGAGCTGTTCCAGGGTGTCGACGGGCGGCTCATCGCGGGTGCCTTCCGGCGCCGCGGGCTCAGGGGCGTCGCTGTCGAGGTACGGCGGCAGGAAGTCGCCGGCCGGGCCGAACCCATCGTCGTCCGGAGTCGGAGTCGTTCCGTCATCGTTGGAGCCCATGAGCGCCGCGAGGGGCACATCCCAAACCCGGGACTGTGAACCTCGACCGAGTCGACGGTTCACGCTGCGCTTGCCGTCCGAGTCCGCAATGAGCCACCCGTGCGACTTGAGCGAGGAGGAGATGGAGACCTTAGTCTCGGAGAAGGCCTCGTCGGCGCGCTGCGACATATTGTTCGCGACGCTGATCGCCGTGCTGGGGAACAGGTAGACCCGGTCGCCGTTGATCACACCGAGGCGCTGTCCGTTCGCGCGCCACTGCCGGTTCATGCCGTTCGACTGCTCCGTCCAGCCCACCGAGCCCGGTTCCAAGGGGACCGCGTTGTCCATGGCGGAGAGGTGCACGTTCCCGTTAGCGATCGCCTCGCGCAGGTACTCCATGAGCTGCTCGGCCGGATCCGAGGCCGACGAGTCCTGCATGCTGATCGCCTCTGCGATGCCGTCACGGGCCCAGGCGTAGAACGCGCGGCACTCATCGACGGAGATCACCTCGAGGTCTCTCAGCATCATGAGCATGACGGCGATGCCGCGGTCCAGGACGACGGCGGACTGCACCAGACGGTCGTGGAGACCGGCGTGCGTCGACGCCGCGGGGATCTTGGTGCGCCAGAACTTGTGCGTGGACAGCCGGTGGTCGACGTCCTCTTCCGCTTCGGTGAAGTCTTCGATGAGCTGGTCGCGTCGGCCGGCGATCCACTGGACGAGCGTGGCGCCGATCAGCGCACGGGCACGCCTGTTGTGGCGGGACTCGAGGCGGCCGAAGATCTCGCCGCCATTCTGGACTGTTGCGGGGTCGAGGGGCAGGTTGACGATGCGGGAGTCGGCGGATCCCTGCGCCGACAGCTCACCGGAGGTGATGATGCTGGCGAGGATCGGCCGGTCTGAGTCGGTGCCACCGCGCTGCTTCGCTCGGATGCGACCGATTCCGTTGAAGACAGTGCGGCCGAGGGCGCTGATCCGGCGGATGGCTCCCTTCGCATCTCCGTCTGGAGCGAAGTCGTCGACGATGACGGGGACGAAGCAGATTGAGCTCAGTGTCCGCTGCAGGCCGATCGTCGTCGCACCACCCGATGCCCCCGAGATGAGGCCCTTGGTCATGTGGGTGAGATTCTGGGCGAAGTACTGCACGGCGAGGCGGCTGTGGGAGCTCTTGTAGCTCGCGAACCCGCCGACGAGGTGCAGGATCATCGGGCCGGGCAGCACCGGGGCCGTCCATGCGTGTCCGAGGAGTGGGGCGACGACTCGAGCGGGCAGCTCGGAGTCGCGCAGCGCGAGCGTCCCGTCCTCCCATGCCTGACGAAGCTCGTCGCGGTCGGTGGTCGGAGCGGGCATGGCGTAGATCGAAGATGTCTTGTCGACGTCGACCTCGACGCCGATGGTGCCGCCCTTCGCGATCGCGCCGGTCGCGTGGATGAAGTACGGCCCGGTGTCAGCGGTGCGCCATCCGATGGTGGTGTGGACGACGCTGTTGGTGCTCGGCGGGGTGACGGCCTTGAGGATTGCGTCCCAGGCCGAGTCGCGGCCGCGACGGCTGTTTGACTCGAGGAACCCTGGCCAGGGCAGGGCCTGTGCCCAGGAGCCATCCCGGACCTGATCCTCCGAGTACTTCAACACCATGGACTCGACGATCGGCTTTCCCGTCTCCTTGTCCGTGAGCGGGTACCCGCGGATGTTGCGCGGGTGGCGGTGGAATCGGATCGTGTAGAGGTGTGGTGCCCGGGCGATCTCGCTGTCGGCGCCGTCGTCTTCGACCGCGAGAGCGAGCACCTCTGCCCACCCGTTCATCACCCGGGTGTACTTCGGCTCGAAGCCGCCGTTGCCGTCCGGGGTGTACTTCACCAGCACTGTCTGCCCGTCGACGACTTGATAGTCGGTGCCCTGGATGAACGGACGCTTCTCCGGCCCGCCGGCGGCGTCGGGGTCGTTGAAGAACACTCCGCCCCCCCCGCCACCGGTGCCGACCCGGGGGGTGGGCGCGTCGACGACGAACTCTTCTGATGGCGCTTGCTCTGATCCGATCGGGGTCAGTGCTGCCAGGGCGGAGGCGATCGCGGTGGGCACGGCGAGGCCGGCCACGACATACGTGTCGCGCGCCAGCTGCGCGCCCTCGAGGAGAAGTGCTCGATACTCGTCTGCCGACGCCTTGCCGCGGGGGCCGAGGTGATCCGACGACGGCACGGTCGCTGCGACTGAATTGAGCTTGTCAAAACGATTGAGAGATTCTCGAGCCCACGCCTCGGCGTGCCGCTCGGAAGTGCCGCGGTCTTGGTGCTTCTCCTCGAGCTGCGCGATCGCTTCCCTGAGGCACACGGCAACGCCAGTTCGGCCGTGAACGAGCTTTTCTGCCTCGTCGACGGCGACCATGACGTGAGCATCGTCAACCGAGATCTCGATCAGGGTGTCGGGTGTCCCGCCGGCGTCGAGGTGGTCGGTGAAGTCGCTCTTGCGGTCGGCGACGTTCGGTAGGAGCACGCGGGCGGAGATCCCCAGCTCGACCAGCTGCGCGCCGATGCCGGCAGCGCGCCTGGCACCGGCCCCGTCGTTGTCGACCACGAGGTTGACGCGGGAACCGCGGAACTGTTCGAGGAGCTCCTGCGGGAACGCTGTCGCGCCGCCGGCGTTGGTGGTGCCCACGAGTCCTTGGGCGATCGCGCTGTCAGCGTCCTTCTCCCCCTCGAGCAGCCACACCTCGCCGCCGCTCTGGACCGATTCCCGCACGGCGTGGAGATTGTAGAGCAGCGGCGTGTAGTCGGCCGGCTTCCTCTTGACCGGCCGACCAGTCGAGCCTCGGTAGCTCTGTGTGAAGCGCTTGTGTCGCTTCCCATCGACGGTGGCTTCTTCGCGGTGTACGCGCTGCTGGACTACGCCGTCGTCGTCGATGTACTCGTAGACCTTCGTCTGCACCCACGTTGCGTTCGTGAGGTCGGGAGCGGGGCTGAGCTCGTCGTGGGTGATCCGGGGTGGGAGCTTCGGCTGCCGCGGCCGCGGAGAGCGCGAGCTGGGCCGACGGTCAGCGGGCAGCGGTGCGTCGAACAGGTCATCATCGGTGAGCCCGAGCGACGTCGTCAGGTCGTGTACCCAAGAGCGCCGGTCGCCGACGTCGCCACAGCCGAAGCAGTAGAGCACGACCTTGCCGCCGGCGGCGTCGTACTTCACGCTCAGCGACGGCTGCGCGTCGGCATGGATGGGGCAAAGAGCCTTGAAGTTGTTCGCCCGCTTCTGCGGCTTGAATCCGCCCCTTTCAAGGGCTTCCCAGATCCGATCGAGAGACGTCGTAGACGGTGAGGGGCCGGTGTACTCGAGCGTCATCGCTGCTGCACACCCCCTCGAGGGAGCATGTCGAAGCGGACATCGGGCGCTACAACACGCGCAACATCAACGCTCGACATCCGCTTTACAGCGGCTACAATCATGGGCGTAACCAAGATTTCTTCCCGGGATTCCGTTACGAGGTCTCTTGCCGGAGACCAAGCCAAATTGCTTCCGACCCCCGCAGGTTTGCCGACCAGCGGGGGTCTTTGCTGTTATGCCGACTGAGGCATCTCGAGCATCTCGAGCTCCTGTTCGCTCTCCTGGATCGCGCGCTTGCGGGCGGCCTCTTCGAGCTCGTCCTTGACGTAGTCCGGGATCTCGAGCCCTGCCTGCTGAGAGACGGCAAGCGCCAGCCAGCTGCTGACGGGGATTCCGGACTTCCTTGCGATCTCCGCGATGATCGGATCGTAGGTATCGGGATAGCGCACAGTTCGGACTGACCGAGGACCGTAGGAACGACGCCCTGGCTTACGTGCTGCTGCTGCTGGCATGGAGCCGATCTAACCGGAACCTGAATCAGAATCACCGATTGACGCCGCGTGTTGCGCCCTTCTGCCTCGTCTCCCATGACAGGTATAGGCCGGGGGCACCGACATTTGCGGACAAAGACTCCCGAAAAAAGTTCCCGGCGGTCCTGTTACACCTTGGCCCTCGCGCGAGCGTCGCGGATGCGGGGTATCTCCCCTTCAAAAGGTGTATCAAGTGGTGCAATCAGCCGCGATGCCTGATCTGACGCGGATCGCGGCCACCACCTCTCAAAATGCCAGGTGGTGAGGCAACCTCGACTTCCGCGGAATGACGGGAAGTTTTTGCTACACCTTTCCTACGCTCAGAGGGTGCTGATTGCCCCATTCTGGTGCCGAAAGTCGTAACCACACACCTCAAGCAGCGACGTCTGAGGCCGGGCGCATGTCGCGGTGTCAGGCGAGGAGCTCGTTCTCGATGCGCCAGGCGCGCACGAGTGAACCGTTGAGCCTGATCGGGACAGTCCCGCCTTGCGCTGCGTCGGTCCTGATCAGATTCATGCGGGCGAGGGCGCGAGTCAGCGCGTTGGTTGTGAGCGTGGGCTGGTTGAGCTCGACGCGGATGAACTGCAGCAGCTCCCCAGGCCGAAGGTATGTGTGGGTGTCATCGACGCGGCCGATCACCCAGTCCTCGTCGCTGTGTGCCGAGCTCGCCAGGGTGCCGCCGTGAGCAAGTGTGTAACGCACCGCCGCCCTGACCGCCCAGATGATCTGGTCGTCTGGCTCAAGCCAGCGTGTACCCGGCAACGAGTGCCTCTCGAGGTGCAGTGCGTGCAGGATCTCGTCGGCGACGTAGAGAGCGGCGCCACGGCGCCGTTCGTGCTCTGGGTACGGATTGAGGGCCAAGTCGAACCCGAATCGCTCGTCGGTGTTGAGCTCGACTGCGGGGACGGTCTGGCTCAGGTAGCTGTGAAGGAGCCGGCGAGCAGCGGATGCCGGTTCTGCAGCGGCCGCACGAAGGTGCTCGCGGCTGCGCCGCCTTCGGAGGGTGACGTGGACCGCGCGCCCGGCGACGATCGGGTTGATCTCCTGGTCACCATTGACGACCAGGATGGTCGGGTCGTGCAGCCGAGTGTTGGCGGTGCCGTGGATCTCTCCCCCGAGCTGATCGAAGATCGAGCCAGTCGTGTTGGAAGTCGCGGGTCCGGCGTCGTCGACGATCAGCGGCGATCCCGTGCGAGCGGCGTTGCGGATGCCGTTGAGCGTCATGTGCGCGATCGCCGGCTGCTCGAGTTGACCGGCGAGCTCGGCCATCGCCTGAGCGAGGACGGTCCGGCCGCTTCCAGCCGGCCCGGTGATGAACACCGGGACGGGAAAGGGTGCACGATGCGCGAAGGTCAGCGCGCGGACCAGAGCCCCAGCTGCGTCGGGGAATGCTTCGTAGAGGGGCGCAATCCCGGCTGCCCACGCTCCACGCGCATGCGATGCGGGGATCGTTCCAGCGGTGGTGAGCATCGTGTCCCGGATTTTACTCCGCTGGCCAGGAGATGGCCGCCTGCCTGAAACGCACAGGTCGGGGACCTCGAGCCTCGATTGTCGGGTCCTCCCGAGTGATCCGCACACCCAGACCACCCGGCAGCTGGTGGACACCGTGTACCGCCAGCTCGGCCATCCTCACGGCAAGGTGCGATCCATGCCGCCAGCGGTTCTCCGCGCGATCGGTGTGTTCAACCCGACGATGCGCGAGATCGTCGAGATGCAGTACCAGTTCGAAGAGCCGTTCATCGTGGAAAGTTCCCCCATCACGCAACTGCTCGGACTCACAGCCACGCCTCTCTCGCGCGCCCTTGCCATCACGCGGGCAGCCTATGAACACACCGACCAAGCCGCAGCGACAAGCGGGTCACGGGATTGGCACTAACCGGACCCTTCTGCTGGAGTGCGCCTGCTCCTCAACCGGCACGGAAATCCGAGCTCAGCGGCGTGTCCGTTCAGGTCTCCTTACGCGCTGGGTCCGGCAGGGTGTCGTCCGAGCCACCCTTCGAGTCCGTCGAGGATGAGGTCGAGGCCGAGCGGGAATTCGTTGCCGTAGGAGTAGCCCGGTTGCAGCACGTGGTCCGCGGTCAGCTCGGCGAGGTAGGGGTATTCGTTGGCGGGGAGCTGGGCGAGCATGATGTGCGCCATCGCTGCCGTTTCCTCTTCCGTGTGAAACGGCAGACTCTTCTCCTGCATGGCGAAGCCGTAGATGTAGCTGTCCAGTGCCGAGAATGCATGGGCTGCCATGGCAACGGAGAATCCCGCGTTCCGGAGCGTGCCGATCACCCGGTCGTGATGCCTCAGTGTGGCGGGCCCCGGGTTGGTGCCGGAGTCCTTCAAGCCCGTGGCCCAGGGGTGCCGGGCGAGGGCGGCGCGGAACGACACCGATCGCTTGCGCATCGCGGTCTTCCAGTCGTCCAGGTGCGACGGCAACTCGATCTCGTCGAACACGGCGTCGACCATCGCGTTCATGAGGTCTTCCTTGTTCGCGACATGGGTGTACAGCGACATCGCTTCCACCCCGAGTTCTTCACCGAGCCTGCGCATCGTAAGCATCTCAATGCCGGCGTCATCGGCAAGCGCAATAGCGGTGCTCAGCACCTGGTCGCGATTCAAGCGGCGGCGTGCCGCCACACCGGTCTTGCTCGAGGCCCTCGCCATGATGTCTCCGTTCATCCGTGCCATTGACAACCTTACCACGTAGGCATACTGTGCTTACATCATAAGCATACAACGTAAGGAAACGACATGACTCCCACAGTACTCGACTCGGCTCAGCCCGACGTCTCGCAACACCCGCTCAACTTCACAACCTGGTCACCGCGCACCGCGGCGATCGTCGCCGGAATATCGCTCGCGGTGATGGCCGTGTTGGGCGGCTTCGGCAACTTCGGCGCGTTCGTGCCCCTGATCACTCCCGGGGACGCGGTGCAGACTGCCCACGACATCTCCGGCGCGCCGTACTTGCTCTTCGCGGGCATCATCAGCTTCTTCATCGTGGCCATCCTCGATGTCGTCGTAGCGGGAGCGCTGTACACACTGTTCAAGCCCGTGAGCCGTCGGATCTCGGCAGCAGCCGCCTGGACAAGGACCGTGTACGCAGTGCTGTTGGTGATTGCCACCAGCCAGCTGGTGATCGGGTTCTCGCTGCTCGGCGATCCCGAGGCCGCACTACCCGTGCTGGAGTCGTTCAACAAAATCTGGGTTATCAGCCTGGGCCTCTTCGGTATTTCGCTGCTGCTCGTCGGGTACCTCGCCTTCCGGTCTGGTTTCGTCCCGAAGGTCTTCGGCATCCTGCTCGCCATCGCCGGCATCGGATACCTGGCGGATGCCGGCGGCATGATCTTCATCCCCGACTTCAGCGCCCTTTTCGCTCAGTTGATGTTCGTCGGCGAAGTCGCGATCATCTTCTGGCTGCTCATCAAGGGCCGCCGTCTCCCCGCCAACTGAACAGCCGATGACAAGGGCAGACCGATGACCAATCCCGTACTCACCACCCCCACCGTCCACGCCCACGACACCAGGCGGGCTTTCGTGTCCGCCACTATGGCGGACCCGACATGGTCCCGGTCGAGGAGGCGGCCAAGCCCGCGCCTCAACCAGGCGACCTGCTGATCCGAAACCACGCCTCGGTGGTCACCGCCGCAATCTGCTCCGCACGCGCCGGCAAGGGGCTCGCGACCCGGCTGCTTCGGCCTCACACACCCCAAGTGGCCCATTCTCGGCACCAACTTCTCCGGTGTGGTGGAGGCAGTCAGGGCATTCGTCACTGCGGCGAACGAAACCGACGCCGCACGCGTCGCCCTCACCGACGCCCAGAGCCAGCACGCAAAAGCGTGGACTGACGCTCTCGCCACCGGCTGGTCCGAGAAAGAACTCAAGCAGGCGGGCGTACCCAAACCCGACCAGCCACGCGGCCGCTCCGTCCGCACACGAACGCCGGCCTCACGCCCCTCGAATTCAGAATCCGGGGAACAAGACCCCCGATGAGCGGAACAGCACATCTATTGAAGGCTCCCCCTCCCCCCCCGATGCAAGGTCAAGTCCTTTGAGGTGGTGTACGGATCGGTCTTGTGATTCTTCGTCGGTTTACGCGGTGAGGGCGCGGTAGTCGGGTTCGGGAACCTCCTCTGGTTGGATTGCGGGCTCGCCGACGCGGCGTGCTCGGGCGAGGGCGTCGAGGCCGAGGTACCGGCGCTGCTCGGCCCATTCGTCGTGCTGCTCGGCGAGGACGGCGCCGACGAGCCGGATGATGGCGTCGCGGTTGGGGAAGATGCCGACCACGTCGGTGCGGCGGCGGATCTCCCGGTTCAGGCGTTCGGTGGGGTTGTTGGACCAGATCTGCTTCCAGATCTCCTTCGGGAACACGGTGAACGCGAGGATCTCCTCCCGCGCCGCCTCGAGATGCTCGAAGCTCTTCGGGAGCTTGTGCTCAAGCGCAGTCAACACCCGGTCGAACTGGGCGTGCACCGCGTCTGCATCGGGCTGGTCGAACACGGTCTGAAGCAGCGTCTTCACCCACGGCCAGGAGCTCTTCGGCGTCGCGGACATCAGATTCGCGGCGTAATGGGTTCTGCATCGCTGCCACCCCGCCCCAGGCAGCGTCGCCCCGGCCGCGGCGACCAGCCCCTGGTGCGCGTCACTGGTGACGAGCTTCACCCCGTTCAGGCCGCGGGCAACGAGATCGCGGAAGAACGTCAACCAACCAGCGCCGTCCTCGGTGGAACTGGTCTGCAGGCCGAGGATCTCCCGGTAACCCTCCGCGTTCACGCCCGTGGCAAGCAGCACCGCGACCTTGATCACCCGGCCGCCCTCCCGAACCTTCATGGTGAGCGCGTCCGCGGCGACGAACGAGTACGGGCCGGCGTCCAGCGGGCGGGTGCGGAACTGCTCAACCTGCTCGTCGAGGTCCTTCGCCATCTCCGACACCTGCGACTTGCTCAGTCCGGTGATCCCGAGGGACTGCACGAGATCGTTCATCCGCCTCGTGGAGACGCCGAGGAGGTAGCTGGTCGCGACCACCGTGGTGAGCGCGGCTTCGGCCCGGCGGCGCCGCTCCAGCAGCCACTCCGGGAAATACGAACCTTGCCGCAGCTTCGGGATCGCAACATCGACCGTCCCGGTGCGGGTGTCGAAGTCGCGGTGCCGATACCCGTTGCGACGGTTCGTGCGATCGGGGCTGGCCATGCCGTAGGAGGCGCCGCAGACCTGGTCGGCGTCCGCGGAGAGCAGCGTGTTGACGAACGTGGACAGCATCTGCCGCAGCAGATCCGGAGACGCTTGAGCAAGGTGCTCTTCGAGGAAGCGGGCAGGGTCGATATCGTGGGGTGCGACGGTCATCGTCGGGGTCCTTTCGAGATGGATGTGAAGAGTTCTCTCGAAGAATCACGCGGTGACCGTCGCTACGTCCGCAGCGACACGGTCACCGTTCTCGTACACCACCTTGCCGGACGCAACCCGATGCAACGGATTGTCACACAGCAGAGACCCCCATCAAGGGCGCTTCGCGTCGCTATGCGATGCGGCTACGGCGCCCCCTTGACAGGGTTCTCTCCTGTGCATTTTGTCGACGGCGCTCGAATTCTGAACAGTTTCGGCGCCTTGGTTTCCAGCGGTCATCGCAACGAGGGGCGATTCTCGGACTGTAGCAGCCGTCCGAAGAGCTCCGCTGGGGTGCGGTCCCCGAGGGTGAGATGTGGCCGACGATTGAGCTCGTC
>NZ_JBNCNY010000023.1:0-18362 GCF_049847225.1 Micromonospora sp. DT81.3 | reverse complement strand
GGTCGAATACGAAGCGAATACGTCGTCACAGCACACCATCCCTCCGGTGTTGCAACCACCGCAAGAACCCAAGGATCCCTTTCGGGGCCATGCCCGAATGGGGACCGTTGCGCGCGGTTACAACAAGGCAGGATCGACAGCGTTGCAGCGCACGCGTGAAGCACTACGGGTCCCGGCGATCCGCGAGCGAGCGGGCGCCGCCGCAACGACTAGGGTGTGCGCATGACCTCAACGCGAGCGATTCTGCAGCGGCGAGTGGTCTCCGCGAGTTCTCGGTCGGTGAATCCGGCAGCCATTGCCGCGGTTGCCTCAGGCCGGCACGACTTCGCAGACCGCCTGGAAGATGCGTGCACCGCGGACTATCTCAGGCTCTTCCCTGAAGCCAACGTGCGTTCGTTTTCGTATCAGGGCGCCGCCTACCTCTTCGATGAGCGTCCTGCGACGGACCGCACCATATTGGTGCTCGCGCCGCCCACTGCGAGCTCCGCCGCCCGTGACGGCGGCTATCAGCGTGGCTACCCTCTCCCGGAAGCTCCGTTCGGGCGCGCCGTGGACCGCGGCCACTTCATTGCACACTCCGCAGGCGGGGTGTTCGGGCCGAACATATTCATCCAGGACCGAGCCCTCAATCGAGGCTGGTCTCGAGATGGCCGTGCTTTTCGGGCTCTCGAGCGTGCGGCCATCCTGGCAGGCACATCGGCGCTCATGTTTGTCAGACCGATTTACATTGACCAGTCGGCTGCGCCGGCGCACATCGAGCTGGGGTTCTGGGGTAATGGCGAAGTGCGCTCATCCGTGTTCCGGAACAGGTTCGACGACGCGGCGTTTGGCGATGAGGACCGGTTCGATGCGACGGTCGCGGGAGCGACGAACGAAGAAGCGGCAGCGCTGGGTGAGGAGACCGCGCGTGTTCTCATCGAGAGCGTGCTTGGCGGGGTGCTGCTGGACAGCGGGGACTCCGCGGCGGACCGCGACGGTCATCGACATGGGCTCGACCTCCTCATGCTCGTCGACGGTGCGGTCGTCGCATTTGAGGTGAAGACCCGCCACGTTTCCCGCGACGCGGGAGTGCTCACCCGGGCAGGTAACCTTCGAAGGCCTCGGCTTCGCGCGAACCTGGACGGACTCCGGCAGGGGAGCGATGAGTATGTCGCGATCCGGGCGGATCGCATCATCGACGCAGGCGGAGAGTATGGGTACCCCGAGTCGAAGGTCGTCGTGGTCGATCTTGTGTCGAAGCTCGCCCAACTGTTCCCGGTGACATCGCACGGCCGCGTTGGACCGCCCGAGGGGGCACCGCTGCCCTGCGAAGCAGCAGCGCGCGAAGCATTTCAGTCGATCATGCGGATGCGCGGCTCCCTCGCTCCGCCACGAAGCCAGCACATCGGCCGGTGAGACGCGGGTCCCCGGCTCCATGAGCGGCCGTCCCGCCGCCGGTCCGGAAGGCGGTCGTGGCCGGCATGGCAGCCGGACTCGGCCTACGGTCGTCCGTAGCATCGGCTCCACATCCCTGCCGTCGCCCCATCGATCCCCTACCCGGGGCGCTGTTTGCGTGACCGCTAGCGATTGTCGTGTGGAGGGCCGGCCATTAGGGCGGGCGCTGAACAGGACTCTTCATGAGCCCGCCAGGCAAAGGTGGCCGTCGGAAGACGGCGTGCCACCGGCGCGCCACCAAGAAACGCTCGAAAGGGGACTCTATGAGCCCCGGCGACAGCCCCCACCGGGATCGGAAGCGCAACGGTCCCGGGGTCCGCGGTAAAGGACGGTGCGTCACTCGTCTTGGCGCGAGGTGACGGGATCGGCGACGCCAATGATGCGTGATGTCATGTTCACCTTCGCGACGCCGGATTCGTCAATCGTCCCGACGTTCCAGACTCTGCCGCGACCTTCGGAAGCAACGCGGTGCATCTCGACCTCGAGTCGAGCTCCGTCCGAGCCGACGAATGTCACCCTTGGGCGGGCTTCAGCGATGGCGGGGACGTCCGACGAGTACAGGTTCACGCGCACGTCGAGCGGGTCATGCATATCCGCGAGGTCGACGATTTCCGGCCCGCCGCGCTTCGCGTCCGAGCGGAGCACGGAATGCGCAGTGGATGGCACCTTCCACGATGTCTCGACACCATCGCTCTGGGCAATGTGCAGGTCGAGGTCCTCCACATCGCTTCGCCAGCGCAGTTCGATGCTCACGACGCGCGCCTTTGATCGTGGCGGGAAGAGGCCGGCTATATCGCGGCGGAAGGCGGCTTCCTCGCCCGGCTGACCGACGCGGACGTGCCGGTGAACGCGCGCCCTCCCGCGCTCTGCTTTCGGGACCGCGTCGAGGACGTTCTTGCCGAGTGGACCGTGAGCAACCAGGATCACTGTGGAGTCGGGCAACCCAAGCACGTAATCGCGTAGAGCCGCACCCGGGTTCTTCGTCGCCGAGCGCAGGTACTGTTTGACCTCGATCGCTGCGACGGTGAGGTCCGCGTGAGCGGTGCGCCGGACGAAGCGATAGTCGGGCTGTATGGCGCCTTTGCGGCCGCCACCGGACACATCCTGTGCTTCCGACCGCACTTCGCTCCAGAGGTCGACATCGCCACTCGGAGCGTCTAAGCGGGCGATCAGCAACGCCTTGAATGGGAACCGGATGCTGCCGTCCCGCACAACGAAGTCCAGCCGCCCCTCGAGTGCACGATCGATCTGCGTCGCAATCCACGCCGAGTACAACTCGTGCCTGCGGCCCCACATGGGAAGAGAAAGCACATCGGTGAGCGCCTCGACCGTGCGCTCGACCTCCACTACGTCAGGCTCGCCGGAATCGAATGCCTTGATCCAGTCGTCTAGATTGTCGAGCAACTCATCGTCTGGCTCAAGGCTCCCGTCCGCGACCCCGCTCGCGAACACGTGAGTCGCGGTCGCCATGCCGATCGGCCAAAGGTCGCTCGCCGCTTGAGCGAGATCGTAGAGTGTTCCTTCCCTCGGGTTGTCAGGGTGGTTACGCCACTCCCGGAGGTCGTCCGTGTTGACCGCCACGCCTGCAAGTAGCGCTAGCGCGGCGGACACGATTTCCATGCTCCGAGCTACTAGTTCATCCACGCGTGTAACCCCCGTGACTGGTGGGGACGGGATTCCTGCATCGAAAGGCCACTTGAAGAGGTCGCTCGACTCGCTCAAATTCGTTACGAGCCCTGCGCTCTCCCACGTCCAGTATTCGCGGATTGGACTGTCAAAAGCGTGCGAGGGGTCGAAGTTCAGAGGGCGGAGCGTTGTCAAGGTGGTCTCGACTTGTCTCACCATCTCGCGGAACTGAGCGAGCGACTCGTCGATGACGTCGTCTTCTGCGAACTCGTACTGAAGCCGCAAGCTCTCGCCTGTGCCGGATGTCGCGCCCACTCGCGCGAGGAGCCGCAGTAGATCGCGCATCATCCCCGCAAAGGATGCGACGGCCGGTGCCAGGGTGCGGAGCAGATCGCGGGCCGTCCACTCCGTGCCCAAAAGCACATCGTCGACCGAATCACCGGCTATGCCGAGTTGCTCCGCGCGCGACATGACCAGCGTGACGATGTCTGTGTCATAGTCCTGAGGTCGAAGCACTCCCGTCTCGCGCCACATCGACCACAACTCCGACGCTGTGCCGAGCATGTTCCTCCCGCCCTCGCAAACATCACCTGGCCGCCATCCTGGCAGATGCGGGCTCAGGAGTGACGGGGAATTCATTGTGGCGTTTGCGGTGGCGCATGCGGATCGCTTGTGCTCCGCATGGCCCGGGTCGAGACGAGATTGCTCGCGTCGACGACCACGTGCCCTTCAGACCTTGACGCGCTGCTTCGACCCCGCCTCATAATTGCGGTTCGTCAGATAGCTGTGGAGGTAGTCGTCGGCGAGCAGACGTGGAATCTGGTGGCGGTGTTGAGGAGATCCGTCGAAGCGCAGCGCCTTCTTGCCACCAACTTCTGATATCGGGATGTCGTAGTCAGGGTGGGCCTCGACGAATGCGATCAGCTTCTTGGTCGTGAGATTTCTCCCGTAGTCGGGATCGGACTGCAGGAGCCGAGCGACGTACGCCATCTTGGCTCTCATGCTCGGGTCCTCGATGACCGCGTGCTCCAGCTCGGCGAAGCCGTCGATGCGAATCTTCGCGGTCACATCCTTGAGGGTGTCACGGGCGAGCTGACGAGCCTTGTCTGCCGCGTGGAGCTTCGTCTGGATGAGAGTCACGGTCGTGAAGTACGCATACCCGGCGCATGTGAAGGCGTCGAATCGAGGTTCGTAGAAGAGGATGTCTCCGTCGATGGGCCGATAAACACCGTCCCGGGGTATCAACGTGATCCCTTGTGACCGCCGTGTCGCGATTCCGGGCCCCTTCAAGCGGTAAGCGACGACGCGGCCCGCACCTCTGCCGATGCCGTGCGCCATGGCGATGACGGGGGAGCCGCCAGAGTCGTAGGGCAGATCCCCGAGGCGCACCGCGGCATCAACCGCCGCGAATTCCGGCACCTCGCTCAGCGTTTCGACAAGAACTTGAGATGTGCTCGTCTGGTATGACGGGTCATAAGCGAGGAATTGCTTGCGGGTCAGACCCTCTACTGCTCTCTCAACATCGTCCACGACGTCAGCGGCCATGCTGGCGATCAAATCGAACCGCGACACCTCGGCATCGGTCAGCGCATCTCCGCGTACGACGAAGTTGTCCAGGGAGGTCGGATCTTCCACCAAGGCGTCGACAAGAACTTGCCGGGCGAGTTCCGCGGTCATCGGGGTCCTTTCAGCTGGATGGCGACATTCTCCCCAAGGAACCGACACGCGATGAGGCCCTTTTGAGGGATGCTGTCGGTCTTAGAGAGCAGCATCGTCACGGCACCGGTCGTCGCCGTCACCGCGTAGAGCCGATATCCGAGAACCGCCAGGGTCGGGTTCAGGTGGTACAAGCCAGCTCGGACATAGATGATCCCGAGCAGCAGCACGAGCGCAAGCGTGGCCGCGAGAGATGCGACACCGTCATCACTAAACAGCGCGACGACCACAGGGACGACATAACTGGACGTGAAGGCGAGCACGCGCTCGTCCTCATGCGTCACGGACACGGCCTCAATTTCCCGTGACTGGATCCCGGCGACGCCGCGCAACACCCAGCTCAAAAGCCCGACGGCCACGGCGCACGCAATTATGATCCCCCATCCGATCCACCCCAACGTTGACAACTTCAAGATGGCGAGCAGTGCGACCAGCGGGGCGAACGCCGACGCGAGTAGCCCCGCCCCCACCACCCTCGTCATGCATCTGACTGTAGGGGCAACCTCCGACTGGCGACGAGCCCATGGAGCATCTATCACCGCAACGAGATGCTCCAGAATTACTTCGCTCGAAGCGTGTGGCGTGAACGATCGATTCGGCAGCCGGTCGCTGACTGGTGAAGTGCACGTGTCGGCGCCATGCGACGGCGCCGACAGGCGGACCACGCTGCGGCGGTCGCGGAAGGGAATGAGTTGGCTGAGAAGGCGGAGACCTCTCCTTCAGGGAGTGACCTCTCTAGGATTCCAATCCGCGCAGTGCCCCAATCAGGCATCTCTGCCGGCGGCCGATGCGGATCCTTCAAAGGGCATCGCACGATTGGGGAGGTTTGCGTGCAGCCGCTGGTGGGTGCGTTTGCCTCTCCTTTGGCGCGGAGCGACCGCCTCGTGCAAGTACAAAGCGCTGGTTGCGACGACGCCGGCGCTCACTGCCCGAGACGAGCGGCTCTGCGGGCGCGAGCGGCCACGCGGACCCACGGCCTAATCTGCGTTGTGGTGCGCCCGCGCCAATTTTTGGACCGCCTTCGCCAGCTCCTCAATCGCCTCGGCGAGACGAGTGTCGGCCGTGGTGTCGGCGTGGCGGCGACTAGCATCCGCGAGGTCGGCTGCCTTCTTGGCATGTGCGGCGTCAGAAAGAAACGACATGGCCAGCCCTTCGTTCAGTGGCGACGAGCGTACCGCGCCGCCCGGCATCTAGCCGTCATCTGTGGATCCCTCAGCGGACGCCGTCGGTGATCGAGCCATCAAGTTGTTCACAGCAACCGCGCGACGCCTCGCCGCCACGGCCGGATGGACCGAGTCCCGAGCCTGTATAGCGTCGTGGAGCAGGTAGCGATCATCGTCGATTTTATCTGGCGGTTTGTAGCTGCCTCTGTCAGGGTGGTGGCCACAAAGCAATGATGCAACCCGGGTTCTGGGGGACCGCGATGAATCAGAAACTAGACCAGACCACGCGCCGGCGGCTTTTCCGCGCGAACCGGGGAGCTAGAAGCGCGTACGTTTCCAGCGTTATCGCAGCCGCTGTGTTCGTATCGGTCGCGATAGGCGGTAGTGCGCAGGCTGCGCCGCAGCCGGGGGTGACGTGTGGCAGCACCGTGACCGCGGATGTGAGGTTGGCCGCGGACCTCTACTGCCCCTCCGGTGATGGCATCGTCCTGGGATCGAACGTGACGTTGGATCTCGGTGGCCACCGCCTCATCGGATCCGGCTCGGGTGTGGGTGTGCAGATCAGTCCGGATAGCGTGGGCGGCAACACGGTCCGGAATGGGACGATCAAGAATTGGCGCATCGGAATCTCGTTTGAAGACGGGGCAACCGATCCCGTCGTTCCGCATCAGGTCACCGACGTGGAGCTCCGCTCAGCGCCGTACGAGGGTCTCCCGTCAACGCAGATCACGAGGCTCACCGCGGTGGACTCATCCGTCAGCGGAGGATTCGGCGTCTTCGCCATTTCGCAATCCAAGTTGACACGCTCGCCCATCAATCTTTTCCGAGCGACCCTGACGATCACTGACTCCATCCTGGTACAAAGCCCTTTCAGCGATGTGTTGGAATCCACAATCATGATCGACTCCTCCCGCCTGGACGGCAACGGAGTGAGCGCGTTCGGGATCTTCAGCGAATCACCCCTGACCATCACCGACAGCGTCGTCAAGAACTTCCAAACACCCATCACCGGCTACTGGGGCTCGGTGACGCTGACCAAGAACAAGTTCACCGACATGCCGAACGGGGTCCTAGGCGACATCAGCTCGCGTGGCGCGTTCGGGTATAGCGTCTCCCACATCGTCGGCAACACTTTCACCCGCAGCGGAGTTGTGCTCCGCGGAGAAGTGCCGATGGTCGTGGAGAACAACACTTTCACGCAGAACACGGTCGGGGTCGAGTTCACCATTCCGCCACCGTTGGATCCCACAGACCCGCCACCGACCGCCACACTCTCCCGCGCCGTCGGCAACACATTCACAAAGAACTCGGGATCAGGGCTCAAGACCGAACTCGCCGGCCTAGAGGTCGGCGGGAACACCGCCAAGAAGAACGGCGGGTACGGCATCTACGCTCCCGGCGCTTTCGACCTCGGCGGCAATATCGCCTCCGGAAACGTCCTTGGTGATTGCGTGGGCGTCGCATGCACCAGCAAGTGACTCCGCCGGTCATCGCAGATTCGCCCGGTCGGGATGGGCCGCTAACGCCGAGCGACGCGCAGCGCCGCCACTGCGACCGCGCCCATCCCGCGTCTCGCTGACCGGTCTCCGAACGCGACGCTCCCCGTCACGCAGAGGATCCGCTTGCGGTCAAGCAGGGTCGAGGCCTGTGATGCCGGAGGGCTCCAATCACTTGGACTGATTGAGTCAGCGACCATGCCTCAGCGGGCGATTGCTGGCGACGTTCAGAATGAAGTGCACGCCAGTCGACCGAGGTCATCGCGCCCACGCTCTTGAGGTAGCGTCGCCGGCGGTGTGGGTTCAGCGGTCGGTCGAAGGCCGACGTGTCGCGCACGAAGCAGGCGAGCACCAGCTCCGATGAGCATTCCGACTCGGCACCGTTCCGCCAACTGCATCGCTCCGAGGAAGACGAACCAAGGGCGCTCCGTTCGATCGCCGACGGTCGGTCCCGCGGAGTAGCGCATCGGCTGAAGGCTCCGGCATCGGCTGCCGCGAAAGGGTGTCGTGCTGAAGGACATCGCCTCTTCTCCGGGGAAGCACGCCTCCAATCATTTTGCGGCCGAATCGATGCGAACGTGTGGCGTCCGGATCCCACGGTTGTGAAGACTATTGCGGTCGGCGCGAATCACCGACAGCATGTGGGCTTATCGCGGCCAAAGAGCGCCCGCTAACGCATTCGATCGGAGCTCTGCATGAGCCTTCAAGAAAAGCGCGGTCTAATCGTCGGATCCGAAGCCGTAGTCGATGACGTGCTCCGCTGGGCAGCTGGCGATCCGAGTGCGACGGAACCGTCGGGTTTGTCGAGCGGCATCAGTCTCTCGTCGAACTCCGATCGGCTGGCGGCAGTGAACGACATGGTGCTAGCTGAGAAGCAAGTGCAGCGACGCATCGCCATGGAGATCGCTGACGATGCGGCAACAGCATTGCCGGGAAAGTTGCGCGCTATCGAGTGGACTGTTCTCGCCATTTGGCTTTTCGCATTCATCGTGACGCTCTTCGTGGCGATTCAAGGTTGGCGGCCGCCTGACGACGAGAAGTCGGCCGCAGACAGTCTTCCTGGCTGGAATGCCGCGTTCCGCGGCGATAATCCGGTCGTTTTGGCTGTGTTCGCCGCCGTGATCGTCTGGGTGGTCGTGGCGGGGCTCGCCGTGCTGCGGTGGAGTTCGGGCGGCGCGATTCGGATGCTGGTCAATGACGACAACCGATTCTCGACGTCGAAGTTCCAGGCGTGGATGTGGACGGTCATCCTAGTGTGGGTGTTCGTTTTCTTCGTAATTCAGCAGTCTGTGTCCGGCACCGACATTCTCACGCCGGAGACATTCGATTTGGATGCCGAATACCTGCTCCTTCTCGGCGGTCCTTTTGCGGCTGTGATCGTTGCGACACAGGTCACTCAGGCTCGAATAGCCGATGGTGAGGTCCAGAAGACGGTCAGCAGCGAGACAAAGCTCACCGATCTGTTCGCGAACGACGCTGGTCAACTAGATCTCGTCGACACCCAGTATCTGATGTTTAATCTTGTCGCCGTCGCCGTCTTCGGTGCGACGCTGTGGATCGTACCCACTGATCTTCCGAACCTGCCAGATGGGCTCGTGCTACTGACGAGTACCGCGGCGCTCGGGTACATCACACGGAAGGCCATCGCGAAGAATGCCCCAGGGATCATCAGCGTGATCGCCGCCGACGGCACGGGGGTAATTGCGAGCGGATCGAAAGTGCGGATCACGGGGGTCAACTTCGTACCGGCTGGCGGTGAGGACCCGGAGTACACATTGGCGATGAGGGTCAAGTTCGGAACAGCGGTCGCCATTCCGATCCTTCTTAGCAGTGGGCAACTCGAGGTGTTGGTTCCGGAACTAGCCAGCGGCACGAGCACGGTTCAGGTTGTCGTCGTCACAGCTGGGCAGGTCGAGTCTCCGCCATACGACGTGATCGTCACGAATCCCTGACGACCTGCTCGCTGTTGCGACCGTAGAGAGCAAGTTTTCGGCCGACGGCACTGAGGATTCGAACGCCTCGAGGATACCTCAGCGTTCGGTCGGAGGAGATGGATCCTCATCCCTGCAGGAGGGTTCATCTCCCGTTTCTGATCATCTGCAGTCGGATCAGCTCGGCCGATCAGGCCGTCGACTCGCTAGTGCGCGTGGCGGTCGGAGTCGGACGGGTCATAGAAGGAAGGAGCGGTCGCATTTGCGCACTTCCACTCAGCCCTTACCGGCGGATGTAGTGCGCTGCTTCGAGGCGGGACGACTGCCGTGGGAACCGAGCTACTAATCGGTAGGTGGTGGCCACCTTCGATGGAGGCTTCGTTGTCGACTACTCCATCTGGGTAGACAATTTGCTAAAGCTCGCGCACAAGACGATGTATCTGCTAGGAGCGTGCATATGAAGATTTCGCGTAGTTGGGGATGGGTCGCCGTATTGGCAACGGCACTGGCCGGGGTTTCGCCGCTCTCAGCCACGGCGACTTCCGAGCCCGTAGTCGTGGTGCAAGGATCAGGGCCCCGCTACCTGGGCACTCTTGGCGGCTCCAGCAGCTGGGGCGCGGACATCAACGCAAGAAGCCATGTCGCGGGGTCAGCGCAGACTTCGAACGGGTCAGTCCACGCCTTTCGATGGACGCCGTCCAACGGCATGCAGGATCTGGGCACTCTTGGTGGTCGCAACAGCAGCGCGGTAGCCATCAACCAATGGGGTCAGATCATTGGTGACTCTCATACGGACGTCGACGGCGAGGGACATGCCTTTGTGTGGACACCGTCAGGTGGGATGCGGGATCTCGGTACGTTCGGCGGCTGTTGTACGGTTCCCAGGGCGATCAACGATCGGGGTCAGGTCACCGGGGACTCCTACTTCGCGGATGGGAACATGCATGCGTTCCAGTGGACGGCGGCCGGCGGTCTCTGTGATCTGGGTACCCTCGGCGGTCTTGCCCGCTACGGGTCTGCAATCAACGTTCTAGGGCAGATCACCGGCTCTTCGTACAACGCAGAGGGAGCCCTGCGCGCGTTTCGGTGGACGCCCTCCGGCGGCATGCAGGATCTGGGCACGCTAGGAGGTCGCAACAGTCAAGGGTGGGAAATCAACCCGCTGGGCCACATCATCGGCTTGGCGGAGGTTGCCGACGGGTCAAATCACGGGTTCCGGTGGACGCCATCAGGTGGAATGCAAGATCTGGGGCCCTTCGTGCCGTCTGAAATCAACGCGCTCGGCCAGATCGTCGGATCCCAGTTTTTCGATCCGGAGGGCCCCCCGCATCCTCACCACGCGTCTCGGTGGACCCCATCCGGAGGTTGGCAGGATCTGGGGACGCTCGGCGGTGAGGAAAGCTTTGCGTGGGGAATCACCGACCTCGGCCACGTCATCGGAGCTGCGGACCGCTCGGATGGGTCGCGGCACGTATTTCGGTGGACGACGTCATCGGGAATGAGGGACCTAGGCCCCCTCCCGGAAAACCTCGACCCAGTAGCGATGAACATTCGCGGGCAAATCGCCGGCAGCATCGCCGACATGGCGGAGGGTCGCTCAAGCGCGTTCCTCTGGACCCCATAGCGAGTGTCATTTGGCCGGTGTAACGAGTGTGACGATCGGAGCGAACATATCAGCGCAGCTTCCGGTCCTGGTGTGGCGGCCATCTACGGAACTCCTCACCAGCAAGCGAAGGGCCATTCGGCCCGCGCCGGAAAGAGCCTGACGGAATGCGCAGGCGAGAGCAGCGCGTCAGATGGGATCCTTATGCGGGCCATGCCCGCTTCGCAGACCTCTGCGGGCGTTTGGGCCAGCCAGCTTGCTGCCCGACTTGCTGGGGTGTCGTCGCGCGGACGCTTCACGCAGGGCTTCTTCAGTTAGGTGTCTTCGCTTGCTTCGACCAGCCTCGATACGAGTGAGGAGACGAGAGCGTCTCGCGGGACGAGCGATTCGAGTCGCCCGTCGGAAGTGACGGCGAAGAACTCCCGCTTACCGCGTAGCGCCGTCGCCCAGTCGCGGTCGCTCGCGCCGATGGGAACATGGTCGGTGATCAGGCTCGGCTCGTAGAGCTCGAGGAGTCGCGCGCGTGTGACCAGCCGAACGAGCGGTTCCCGCGCCGGGTCGATGTTCGCCGCGAGGAAGAGTTCGAAAGCGTACCTCGGATCGGTTAGGTCGTCCGGGTGCGAGGGCAATCCCATCGGCGGTGCGCCGGGAACCTGTACCGACCGCCATGTGGGTGCGTCGTTCTCGCCGAGGTCGAATACGGGGTCACCGGCCTCCCATTGACGGATCCGAGCAGACGCGGTCGCGAGTGCTCGCGCGAACGCGGGGACCTTCCTGGCGTGGAGATCGACGAGCCGGCTTGGTGAACCCCACCCGATGAACTGCTGCCGTTTCCCGTTCAGATCGGCGACGAAGGCTATCGCGCGGGGTCGGCTGCGGTAGGCGGCACCGGCAATGAGGATGAACAGCCGGCCCTCCCACCAGGTGGAGCCATCACGAAGGTCCACGACAAGAACGTCCGATTCGCTCGACCGGCGGAGTGCGGCCGTGATAGCGGGCAATCCGGTTCGCACGAGCGGCTCCGACTGGTCGCCGGTCAGGTTCGTGTCGACGGTCTCCAAACGAATACCAGAGGACGCGTCCTTCGAGGCTTCAGCGAAGGAGAGTGCGACTCCGAAAGCTTTGATATCTACACGATTCTTGAAAACCATATCGAGAAGAACGAGAAAGATCGGCACCAGCGCGAGAAGCACAACGCCGAGCAGCACCCATCCAGCCTGCTCGTCTCGTGGCCACCCCAAGATGCCCTGGAACAGCCCAAATGCAATGAGGAGAGCGACCAGGGCGCCGCCAGACGCGAGCACAGCGACGCGCGCACCCCACGGCCAGACGTCTCTTCCTGCCCCAGACTTCGACCGCGACGACTTCGCCATGTTTCCACCCCGTTCTCTTTCCGGAAGGAACTCGGGTCTCCATGCGATTATCGTGGCTCGGCAGCCGTGCCGGCTAGCTCCCACCCCTCCGCACAGTCAAACGCTGCGCCTCCCACACGAAGGTGAGTCGTCGAGGATCCGTCTGCGGGCGTCCCACTTGGAATCACAATTGGCACCACCCACCCAGAACGGATCCGTCAGCGGGCACCGATCACTGGTACCAGTGTGCGGCTTTCGAGGGCATCCGTGCGGACCGCGCGAGTCGTGGTCCAATTCGTGGTTGTGCATATTGGCCTCCGCGGAGGTCGCCGCGGGCAAGGTGCTAGCCTTCTGCCGTGGTCCGGACAGTGCGGGAGCTCGGGCGCAACCAGTGGCGAAAGGCTTTGATCGCCCGGCTTGGGCCAGCCGTCGTCTGGGCTGGAGTGCTGATTACGGCAGCGTTCGTTATCGACTTCATCGATAAGCGTCTGGACTCGAAGGTGGAGACGTGGCCTGAGCCGCTGGGGAACCTGATTGAGCCGACTGCGGGACTGCAGACTGTCGTCCAAGTGGTCCCAGCGATAGTCATCGCGATCTTCGTGTTTGCTGCCGGCACGCTGTTCGTCGTAGCTCAGGTTGTTCCCCCGGCCCGGGGGACGCGGGCGGTGGATGTCTTGCGGGAGCGTCATCTGGCATGGACCATCTCCCCGGCGCTCGCGTTGACACCGTTGACCATCCTGGTCCTGGTCCTCGAAACGAGGTTCGCATGGCCGCTGGCGATTGCCCTGCTTTTAGGTGCTTTTGCCTACCTGCTTCTCTCGACCGGTTATCTGCTGAGCATCCTCGGCGAAGCCACCAGCCCCATCCACTTTGCCGCTGTGCTCGCGAACAGTCAGGACGACGCCATTGCCGTGCTGAACCCTGATCAACAACTCGGGCCAGATCCGCGGAAGTGGTGGCGGTGGGTCCAGGACACGTGGCAAAAGATCCGGATCGAGCGGAGAAGGAGGATGCAGGGCGGCACGCAGGCCGCTGTCGACGGTCTTTACGACGTGGTGCGGACGTTGCGCGGTTGGACCCGGAGCGCGGCGACGTCGGGCGATAGCAGGGAGCTGCTGGTGGCCCTCGAGGGCACACTGGACCTCGTGCGGGCCTACGCGAGCGTTCCGATCAATGCCCGACACCATGTTCCGTGGGAGTACGACCACACCGCCGAGTCGCCGGAGACGAGTCCTAGCGTTCCGAACCGGAGCAGCAACCACGAGATGCTCGATCCTGGACACCTAACGCTCTGGGCGTTTTGGGTTCCACCACCATACCTCCGAGTCCGAGAGAGGACCGCGCGCAGAACGGACGGTACAGCGGGGGCCGAGGCGAAGGCGAAGGCGGAGGGAGGAATCGAGGCAGAGAAAAATTCGGCGAAAGAGGTGAAGAACGACGAATACGTGCGGCGAAGGCTGGCGGAGGTATGGGTTGCCAACGAAGTTGGTCGTTCACTGGTGCGAGCCGTCGAGTTCGCCACCGTATCGAAGGCTCTACTGGATCGCGATCGCTCCAGATTGCTGCTCAGCCTAGAGAAGGCCGTGTGGTGCTTCGCTGGTGAGCCCGGTAAGAAACCTCGCGATGTGGAGAGTGCGGGAGTGCTGGTGGCCTACCTCATCGAGCTCGGGCTCGGGGTCCGGCGGTGCCCGCCGGAGGAGGTTGAGTGGCACTTCGAGCCGCTCATCAGACTGGCCGTGTTACACCGGGACTTCTGCGAAAGCGAGGAGGCGGATGCGCGTCTTGTGATCGGCTCTGCTGCTGCTGTTCTCAAGGTTGCCGAAGCGATCACCGCGGCGCGCATCCGCGAGCAGGAGGACAAATCGCACCGTCAGGAGAACTCGCAAGACGACAACCGCAAGCCCACCGAGGCCACCAGCCAGCGTGTTGAGAAGATCCGCGACCGCGCCGTCGAGCAGACGGTGCAGAATCTTCGCAACGTGGAAGAGCTCCGCAAAGACGGCCAGACGTTCACGTTGTTCGAGGCAAGTGACACGGTGCCACGTGTGAACGGGCAGGAGATGAGCGGCTCCGCCCTCGCCCTCGCAGGGTCGCCGCTCCTGGAGCCGAGGCAACCATCCGTGATCCACCCCACCGACACGACACTGCTGGAAGAACTGCAGAATAGGCTGCTGTGAACATCCGTGTCGCGGTGATCGAGTGAAAACCTGGAACGTCCGTTCGGTACGGTGACGTGCGTTGCCGACGGAATCGACGTGCGGCTATCTGGCGTCGAGCGCCCTCGACAACTACGAGTGGGGCAGCGACGCGCCGACTTTGGTCGCATCGCGTGGGACGACCTGCGCACCAGCGCCGGTCGTCTCCATGGATGGCAGACGCGGTGAATTCGCCACCGCCGCGTCCCCGTAATGCGAGGTCAGCCTGTCGCCCTTCGGGCGGACAAACCTGAAGCCTGGGGCCCCCGGTGACCACCGCGCACTTGCCGGCGGACCAGTACCATCCCCATGGACGAGGGGATCGACCGCCGCGCGACGGCGTCGGCGCGTTCCCAGCCGGACTCCGTTGTTGCGCCCTGGCCCCCGCTTATTGAGTAGCACGACCCAGGGGCACATCCGACCGCCGCCTCTTCGGCGGCACGCCTTGGCGTAGGCCCAATCCAACCCGCGCATGTGCTCGTCCTGCACCGAACCGCTGCATCACATCGGACTCGCGTCACCGACGCGAGTCACGCCACCTCCCGCCCGCGGGGCGCTTTGAAAATCCGACCCTCCCGCACGAACTAGACGAACGCGAAGGGTCGGCTATCGCACAGTTCAGCGCCGGTCGACACTGCAAGACAGGAACTACGAGCGGCGGTCGATGCCGTCACTCCGATTCGTCAGGTATCGAACCAGAAATACCACGCCAACAACGACCGCGGCGACAATCACGAGAACCGCCAGAATGATCAGTAAGACTATGCCGCTGAGCAGAAGTCGAGTCATTGGGTTTTCACCGTCACGAGGGTCGAGCTTATCCGGCGTTGGGTTCCCGCGACGATCACGAGCGGGGCAGCTACTGGCCGACCTTCGGTCTCGTCGCGTGGGACCGTCGGACGGTCGAGCGGCGGCCGATCGCGAGGCTCGCCTGGCTCGGAGCGGCGAGTGCGATGGAACGGTACCGAGCTCCGCTGACCTATGCGCACGCCAGCGAAAGGATCAACTATCGGACGAATCCGGCTTGGACGCGCCCGCCCGCGTTGTGCAGTTCTTCGTCGACCCGGTCGGCGAATGTGTTCAGGTCTCCGTCGATCAGTGGCTGGGTGAGCGCGTCGGCCCTGTCCGGACTGAGCTCACGCAATCTCCGCGCGAGGTACTTGCCTGTGCCGATCCACCTTCCGGCATCGAGGAGGATCAGCTCCGCGGTTCTCTCGAAGAGGGTGAACGCGACGACGTGACGCTCGACCGGGTCGAACGCATCTCGGAGGTCATCGAGCAGGTCGGTAATTTGGTATCGCCGCAGCGCCAGGTCGTGTGCGGAGATGACCGGACCAGCGTCGTAGATCACACGCCAATAGCCCCGCAAGTCGGACAGCGCCGGCTCCCCCCGAATGGGAGCGCCTTCAAGCAGCATGTTCAGGATGAACGGACGGTATTGCGAGAGCCCGGTGCGTGCCCAATCCTCGAACCCCTCGTGCGTGTAGGCGAAAACCTCGAAGATCTCGCTCTCGTACTCGTATGTCGCGGCCAGACTCGCGACACCGGGTCCGAGCATCTCCTCACCGATCAGTAGCATGTCGATGTCGCTGGTCGGCGTGCGCGTCCCTCGTGCAGTGCTGCCGGCCACGAGTGCGATCAGGACGCCAGGGAACCTGTCGGCAATGAACCGCTCAACCACATCGATCTGCTCCACGTGACGATCCTACGAAGCGGGCTACCGCGTCCAGCCGAGCCCGCCAACGATTGAGCGGCCCCAGGAGCCGGTCGATCGACGGTCCGTCAGCGAGCAGTCAAGCCGCCCTAGCCCCGCAATGACTATGCAGGACGCCTATTGGTCTCCAGTCGTCTCCTCTGCCGCGCGACCGTCCAGCATTTCTGCGATTACGCCAGTCCAGTTTCGACGGGAGACAGGGACGGTGAGTGTACCCTCGCGAAGGTCGTGCACGTCCCCGGCTGTGAGTTGCCACCTGGCGCTGACCTGGTCGGGTGGATGATCCTCAACAAGGAGCACCAGCACGATGTCGTCGGCTTCGGTCAGTCGAACTTCCTTGGCCCGGAGGAGAGTGAGGGAAAGGGAGAACTTCGCGGGTGAAGACTGACGGATCTGCAAGATGCCGTCGCTATCTCGAGCTACGAACGGGGCGATGTTCGTGCTTCGGAGCACGTCCGCCAAGCTGTGACGTCCCCAGGCCAAGGGACGATCGGGAAACAAATCGAGCCGATCGTCCCGATCTGGGTCCTCCCACTGAAGTGCGCGCACTGAATCGTCGAACTCGATGTCGATGCGCACGTCGCGCAACGACATCGCAACCGGGTTCGTCACCCTCAGTTGGACACCGACTGATACTCGCGCCGCGATGTCATGGAGCCCAGAGGCGGGGTCCGCAAGCGACGTTGACTTCCACTGCTCGACCTGACGACGGAACGCCGACTCGGAGCGCTGCTCCATTAACCCCTGGTGTGCGAGTATGCCGAACGGTCCCGACGAGCTCGGGGCGCCGACGTCATGCAAGTACTCCTCAGTCACCTCCTTGACCCACGTCACGATGCGTTCGGAATCGAACTGGACGCCCGTCACCTCGCCAACGACTTCGACGGTGATCTCCGGAAGCTCGACGGACTCTCTGACACTAATCCGCGCGAGCATCGCCTGTATCTCGCCGCCGGTCGCTTTCTCCGTTCGACCGTCACCCCGGATGTAGATGTCCCCGCTACTCATACCCTCGCCGTCAGCCAAGCAGGGCCAGATCCGTGCCGTCGGCGGATCGACGATGATGGCGATCACGTCGTTCTGACCGGCGATCTTAATGCGCTCAAAGTCCCAGCCCGGTCCGCTGGCGCCGGTGAACTTGCGAATCTCGCGCTCGAGATCTTGTGCCTCGAAGGGCGGTATGCCGGCCGTCACAGCCGGGCTCACGCCCAACAGCATCACCGCGTGTCCACCGAACCGCTTCGCGGCTTTCGCTGGGTCCCGATTCGCGGCGCCGAGGATGAACTTCGCTACCTTGTGACGACCGTGCTTCGCGGTGAGGTCGACGTCCGACTTCAATTCGAGGAAGTAGCGCTCTTGGCGGTCGTCTGACGCCGCAGCCCAGGCAACGAGGGCCGCCGCGAGCGCCAGTCGGCAGACGACTGAGGTCGATTTCGGTCACAGTCCGATCGAACCACACCGCGGCGACAGCTCGCCGACCCTTCACTCTCCGAGGCGCCGCACCACCAGCATCGAGCAGTGCCTTGTCGAAATGGTGGCGTGCAGAGGGCCCCCTCACCTGAGCACGTTGAGCCGAATTCCGTCGCGAGCACGCGCAAGATCGACTCCCCCTGAGCGCGGATGGCGGTGCATAATCGCGCACAACGCTTGGTCGTAATATGAGCACGGCCTGGGCTCGGACACCTCGACTGTTTGAGTCGCGGACGTACCCTGCGCGCTTCGACGTCGGGAACTGGAGCCAGCGTCGGCTGAATGCCTCCGTCCCCGGCCAGGTCAGGTGGGCGGGAGGGGCGGCTTATCACCAGCAGTTGCTCAGCGCTGACTTCGTATTCTTGAGGCAGGAACCCGCGATAAGGAACTGCAATCGATTCGGCGCGAACTCCTCCGCAGGGATCGAGTATTCTCACCGGCGCTGCCGGCAACCGGGTTCTCGGGCTCCTCCCATTCGCCCAGAACGCGAGGTTGAACGCCGACACCGGGCCTCAACGAGGATCCTTGACCGGGCACGCATTGCGCGACCGCCGGCGTTTGCCCGCTTTGCGGCCGTCGAATGACGATCCTTGGGTTCTTGCGGTGGTTGCAACACCGGAGGGATGGTGTGCTGTGACGACGTATTCGCTTCGTATTCGACC
>NZ_JBNCNY010000022.1:0-19533 GCF_049847225.1 Micromonospora sp. DT81.3 | reverse complement strand
CAAACGACTAGAGTTCCAAACCCCGATCGAAGTCATCGGGAACGTTCTGTTGCAATGACCGCCAGAATCCGCCGATCGGCTTGCGGACGGTGAGAGACGTCCTGTGGGTGGCGTCTAGCGAGGGCCTTGGGCGCACGATTGGGCCCGACCGGCGTCGGGACCGATCAGCGCGACCTCGATCAGGAGCGTCCTGCCATAGGGTTTGAATTGCTTCTCGCGTGACTCCTGACCCGGCGCCCAAGAGCGGTGCCTCGGTGTCGAAGGGGACGTCTTCGCGGAAGTTTCGGCTGGTTCCATTGAAGACGGGATGTCGACAGGGAGTGCGCCGGTCAACGGCCCGTGCCCTGTGAGCGCGTCGACCACGACGGGGGCGCTCGCCCCGAGGTCGCCAATGACGGTTGCTCCGAGCTCGAGCAGGAGGCTGAGCATGGTTGATCTCTCCAGAAACACGGCCACGAGAGCGGCGTATGTGCCCAGGCGGGCGGTGGTGTCGTGCGGTCGCACAACTGCCCCGCCGCTGCGAGCTTCCTCACGCCGGCGGGTTGCGGGAGAGTAGAGTCCGCGACATAGCGACCCCTCCCCGGCTCGAGGCGCGAGCTAAAAGGATGGACGCGAAGCGGAGCACCAACGTGGATGCAGACGAGCCAACAACTCCGATAGGTACTGACGATACCGGCGTGGGCAAATCCCAAGAGCCAGTCAACTCTGCTGGGCGGCCTCCACCGACAGAACGCGTGAGTGCCGCTGCGACTGAAGGCCCGGTCACTGAGCGGCGGGACGCCGCGGAGATCGCAAAGGAGCTGGTTATTGACCTACGATCCGAGCTCCCACGCATCGACGCGCGAGCTGCAGCTGGAGTAGCCCTCGCGGCCGTGGTCCTGCTGGGCGTCATGGGCCAAGCTTCGGTGGGGATGCCAATCTTTGCCGTCGCGGTGATCGCCGCCGCATTGCTCACGGTCGCACTCCTCCTCTTCTTGGCTGTCCTACTCCCTTCCCCTAACCTGCTCTCCCACCAGATTCTCCTGCAATACGGGTCCGCTGCGGCCGTCGAACCCCCTAACGCATCCGCCGGCGCGGCCCTTGACGGGTCATCCCGGTCGACATACCAGCCCGCACATCAAAGGAAGCGACAGGCCCAAATCAGACAGCTCGAGGCAAGGGGTCGGGAAGTAGCCGACCACCTCGCCGAGGTGGACCGGACGGAGTACCACGCTCAGGTCGCGATACAGATCGCCGGTCAGCTCCACGCGAAGCAGCGGCTCCTACTACTGGCGGTTGCAAGCGGCTCGCTTGGCATCGCAGCTCTGGCAGTTGGCGCAACCTGGGCCCTACTCCTCGGATGGCGGTGACCGGCCCCGCCGCAAGTCGAGAGGGTCTTGCGCGTCCGACGTACATGCGTGCATGTTCCACGCCGAGTCTGAACAACGCCTCTCGTTGCACGGTGAGGTCCTGGTCCGCCGTGGACACCCTCGCATAACCAACGTGTACCTCATCCATCCGCACCGGGTCCCACCCACGCTTTGGTCGCCGCACGCTGAAGGACCCGCTTGCGCGTCAAGGAAGGAGCTCGCCGGGTTGGCTCGTCAATGTCGCGTGGTGGGTGGCACCATCGCCGATCCACCACCGGCACGTACCTTCCTATTTGAGCTGGGCCAACCTCGCGCGCCACCCTTCCCCTCCGCGAATACTTGACAAGTGCAGCACTCGCGTCCTCCAGGGCTCGGAAGAGCTCAGTCACTTTGAACCAGGGATCATGGCAAGACTCGAAGCGTGGCTGACTGACTACGCATGGGGCACCTCACGGCGTTCACCTAGTCAGCTCGCCATTCGAACGAGGATCTGCCGCTACTCTGTGGGGATGGGCCTCAGGGATGCGGCAGGGGCGGCGGCAACTTTCGACTGGGCGGCCTTCTGGGGCCTTCTCGCAGTGGTGGTAGCTGTGGTTGGAATCGCGATCACATTCGTCACGTATCGCAAGCAATTTCCAAAACGACGGCTAGTATTCCGAGCCCAGGCAACACCTCTGCTGGCCGCTCATCCAGTAGCCGCACAACTTGCCGTTTCGTACCAGGGAACCCCGCTAACCAACCCACATCTCGTGCGCGTGGTTATCCGTTCATCGAGTAGAGCGGACATTGCTTCAAAGGCCTTTGACGATGAGAGACCCATCCGATTTCAGATCACGCCGGCACCGTTCGTCCTCTCGGAGACTGATTCCTCCGACAAGACCATTGGCATCACCTGGTCTTCGAACAGTGGCTTCGTTGGGGCTGGCGACGCGCTCATTGCGCCTCAGCTGATCCGTCGTCATGCGGAGGGTGAATTCATCGCGATCACGGACGGTCCACCTGAGATCAACCCGGAGAACTCCCTGATCGACATCAGCTTGGTGAAGGTGGCGAGATCTGATGCACGCGCACAATTGCCCGTCACTCTCCTCGTGGCTGTGACGCTGGCATTAGTGGCAACTGGGGCGGCGCTCAGGTTCTTCGTGGAAACCTTCTACAGTGGCACGTCGTGGGGCGGATTCTTTTCGGATGTCCTGTTGGGGATGTTCACGGCCTACGCAGTGTTATTGGGAGCAAGCGTGGTTGTCCGCCACAGAAATAAACAACGTGATGCCTAGCGAAGCTACGATCTCGCGCACGTGACGCTCATATCAACCCCGTCCGATCCCACAATTGACGTGGGTGGTTCCGGTGTACTTCCCGGAGGGGTCTGGCGCAGATGCGCTCTACCTCCCCAGGACGGCAGAGCTCGCCGATACAGCGTCCGAGTGGGACTTGCAACTCATCGATGATCAGGTCGTCTTCTTCCGACAGGGACCGATTCCAGCACGCGAGCGACGCCGCGATCCGCCCCCCTTGTCTGCCTCGCACTCTCGGAGCGCCGCGCGAGCGGTTGGTTGCAGCCCGTCGTGGGAGGACGGCGGCCTTCAGTTCCGGGACGACGCCGGCCCTAGCCCTAGGCAGGGATCGTAAGCGAGACAGGCTCGGCCGAATTCACTGGAGCCGAGAATCGACGCAAGTCTGGTTCGCTGAGGGACCGCTCAACGACCCACCATGAGCTACCCACCACGAGCGTTATAGAGTGCTCGACGTCATCGGCACGAGTGCGTCGTCGTCCTAGGAGGATTCAGCTCGACAAGCGATCAACACCGCGGCCAGATCGCTGCACGACCTCCGTGTCGCCGAGCTGACGAAGCAGGACGTCGTCGTCACGGAGGACGCAACGCTACTGTTCCGATCGCGGACCCAGCTCTCGTTCAAATACGCCCCGAGTAGACCGACCTGCTGGGCTAAAGCGCCTTGCGCATCTGCTGCGTCACGACGTCGTACCCCGCAGAGGTGTAAAGCATGACGGCGGGGCGATTGGAGCCGAAGACGTTCAACTCGAGCGCCCTGGCACCGGCATCCCGGGCCGCGGCTTCGACCGCCGACAGGAGTGCAGGTCCGAGCCCTGTGCCCCTCCGCGCCTCGACGACCTCGATTCATAGAGGAACGCGACATCGGGCGCCCCGCGCGGATGATCCAGGCTCACCCACGCGCGACCCACCGGCTCACCTGCCGCGTCCAGTCCCGTGAGGAGCAGCATCCGCTCCGTCTGGAGGCCGTCGGGGAGGGCCTGCGCGTTCTCTTCGCGCGCTCGCCCAACCGCTCCCTCAGCTGCCCATCGTCCCGCCTCGACCTGCTCCCCGGCATACTCCTCTGCGGTGACGAGCTGCCACTCGTCGAACTCCGTGCGGGTCATCGGCCGCACCGTCACTGTCGCCATTCGTGATCCTTCACTCCCGCGCCGGGACGTCGTCGGTCGTCCGGGCACATTCTCGCGCAACCCCCGCAGGCCCGCCAGCGACGACACGTCGACCCGGAAGTCTGCGCGGATGAGCACCGGTTATCGGGCCGCCCTTGAGCCAGCGGCTTGCCGGCAACGCCCACCCATGGTGGCCACCCCGCGCCGCACCCCGACCGGCCCGCGGACCGTGCTCGGGTCGCTTCGCGCTCATGCAGTACGGTCGGGCCATGAGGCTGCTTACCGAAGGATGGTGCGAGCGGGGTCCGTCGATTCCTGAAGCGGCCGCCGCACTGTCCGCGGCCGATGAGGCTTGGTGGGAATCGGACGAATTCCGAGGCGCTCCCAGCGACGATCCGCGAGCCGCAATGAACCTATGGTTCCTCACCGGAGTGACGCCCTCCCGCCGCGACGTGAAGGGAGCGGGCGACGGACTTGTCGATCTCGTCCTGCATCCGGCCGACGCGCCACCCGAGCCCGCCGAGATCCTCTCGACGATTGACTGGAGCCATCAGGCCGCCGTTCCTCGCGCGGCAGCTCTCGTCGCCGAGCTGAACGGAGATGGACCCCTGGAACGCTATGTTCCGGTCTACCTAGAACGCGGATGGGAGCCGCCGCTGACCAAGGGTCGAAAGGCGCGCGAGGCGGGCGACCGATGGCGCGCGGTCGTCGAACGTGTGCGTCGCGAAGCGTGCGCCGGCGCGATCAGCGAAGGGGCCGCAGCCGCGATACAAGAAGTCTTTCCAGGGATCGAGTTCGGAGCCCCAATCGCAGAGCCAGGGAGGTCGGCTTCGCCCCTCGAATCATGGAACGCCGCCGCCGCCGACTCCGGTGATGTGCCCTACCTGGAGCGGCTATCCGCGTACCTCACGAATGAGGAACGCCCAGTCCACCACCTCGAGAAGCTCGACCGCGAGGCGATCACGCTCGGCGCACAGCGAACGACACCTGTACCTCCTCGTCGCCGCAGCCGGCCGCTGGGGCAACCTGCTCCCCGCGTCACCAAGCTGGTTCACCGACGGCACCTTTGCAGCCACGGAGGGTCTGACTGATCTATGGCTGGACGGCGGGACCGGATACATCATGCGCTGGCGACGCGAAAGAGGCTGGACCCACCACGAGACTGACTGAAGCACCTGGCGTTGCAGCTGATCACTGGAATGAGCTCAGATGGAACACTCTGCCTCCTCCTCTGCAACGACGGGACCGGCCGCCCGACCCTCTTGCGGGCGGTGTGAAATACCCTGACTCCCGGTCCGGGTGGGACGATTCAGCAAGAGTGACGTCGGGGTTCGAAGCGTTCCGCCAGTTGCTGAGCTGTGCTCGTGTGTCGAGGAGGGCCTGACCTACTTCGCCTTCGACGAGGGAGTAACGGTGATCACACTCGCCGTGCGCGAACCGAAGAGGCGTGCGCGAACGGCTCAGCTCACTCCAACGGGACCAGCCTTTCCGCGTAGTTGTGGTTGCCGAGGAACGTGGTCCGCTCGTCGAGATTCCGAAGTTCACGCATGCACGTGAATAGCGCACCTGACAGCAAACCCCACTTCGGCGTCATGCGGAACTCCGCCATGCCGCCATTCCACTCGTCGAGCTGCTCGATATCGGATACGGCCCGCAACACGCTGCTGCCCGTCCAGCCGACCGCTCTCGGCATCCGTGCTGGACGCCGAGAGCGGGCCCTCTCCACCGCACAATCTGTCGTCGCGGCCCTCTCATCCAACGGCGTTCACAACGTCGTCCGAACTGATCTGTCGGCGCACAGGTCAAGACACGAGGGAAGAAGGCCGACCTTCCGGGTGTAGCCCTACTCACCCACGGCGCACAACTTCGCGCCTACTTCAGCCGCTTCTTCCCTGAAGTCTTTGGCCCACGCGTCCTGGGTGTCGCAGGCCCCCGCGGGCCAGCGTTGCTCAAATCCGACCCATGGAAAAGGCAAGTAGTGGAGGAGTACGAAGCCTGCCAGCCCAGCCTCGGCGAGCACCGTACGGACCAGACACTCGAACAGGATGCTGCCCGCAAACCCAGGCTCGGCGACCACTGGGATCCGCGCTCACTCGTAGGTCTTCTCGGTGGCAACTTCGCAAGAGAGGATGCGTTGATCGGGCCGAGGTGGAGGAACCTGTGGCGGCGCACGGACCCCCTGGGGTTCCGGTTCTCAGCTATTGGAGCGGCCCCAGCCACGACCGCAGTTACAATCCCGTTGACCGAGGCGCGACGGAACGATGTCCACGAACCTCGCAGGCTGAAACTTGACATAGGAGAAACGCGTGGATAAGAACCGGCTCTACCCGGGGCGGGACAACCCTGTCTATCTCTGTCGTGCGACTGTCCGCTGAAGCCAGCACGGCGTTCTGGCCACCCGACTGGTCCCAGATGTTCCCGGATCTCCTGGTCGCGCTATTTACCGGTCTGATCGTGGGCGCTGTGGTGCTGGGGCTAGAGCGGCGATTGGAGACACGTCGAGCTGCCGCCGACGTCGTTAGTCGACAGATGGCGGCCGTGGACGTGGCAACCTATGAATTGCCAGCGCCGTACACATTCACGGAGGACTCGCTCGTCCCACTCGAGAAGGCCGCGATTCGCCGCGTCCAAAAGGCCGTAGAGGGGATACCGAACTTCCCAACTAACGAAGTCGGGTTCCGATTCGAGCTCGCACAGGGCGTGGCCGATACTGGCGCCGAACTAATCGCCGCCGCGAAACGTCTCGATGCCGTGATCTATGGGTATCGGCGCGGAACCAGGACGATTAATCTCACGGAGACGGAGTTGCGCCGGGCGGTCCATACGTATGTTGCGGCGGCGACGCCCGACACGATCCAGCCGGGGGCAGGGCCGATCTTTGATCCGGTGGACGACCTAGGGTCCGTTCGAGCAGAAGAACTCTGGTCCGATGAGCGCCTTCAATCCGCCGTTAAGTACTATGCCCACGCACGGTTGTGGGCAGAGGCTCTTCGCCGGGCCTCCTATGAATCTGATCTGTACTGGCGTCTAAAGCAGTGGGCCATCTCGGGCATTCAGTATCGAGATGGTCGGGCCACGATATTCGGGCGGTGGAAAAGCCGCAGGACGGCCGCACGGGACCGAGCGCGCGTGAACAATGAAGCCAACAGGAAGGCCCTCGACATTATCAAGGAGTCGGCGGGCCCCTGGTTACCACGGCTACGCCGATAGCGACCGGAATAAGACCACCGCAGTGGATACCTGGGGTGCAGCGGTAGGGAGCCAAGCACCGTGTGTCGTCTTGCCTGCTGTGTTCCAGGCCCTGGATGAGCCGCTCCCGAAATAGGACGTCAGCGGCCGACTCTGGAGCGTCTCGACTACGACACCGCCGCTGCACAGATGTGCGATGCAGACCTGATTTCCGAGGTTTCTCTCTCATCGCCCTTCGGCCGACCCAAAGGGGGCCGGCCGAGCGGCAGCTGACTGACGACCACAATTCCAGCCGATATCCCCGCCGAACTCGGGTGCTGGTTTCGACGGCGGGCTAGCCGCCTCAGAATTGCCGGGCTGTCATCAAAGCCATCCATGACGTCGTCGCCGAAACACGGTGAGTCACCCGCGCATGAAGGGTGACAGCGGCATTGCCCGACGACGGCTCCCTTGCGCGGCGCCCGCATATGGATCCCATCTGACGAAATCCGTCGCGCTGAGGCATCCGTTGCGGGCTTGCGCTGCTGGTGCGGTGTATGCGAATGGGGGGACCGATTAACGTTTCCACTCCCGGTTGCCGTTCGCGAGGGACTACGATCACGAGCAGTCGGGCCGCACACGCTCAGAGACGGGGTGTTCACGGTGACGCTCTTCTTGTCCTACTCGAGCACGGACGGCGATGCGGTTCGCTCGCTGGTTGACAACATCGAGGCCTCGGGGCGGTCCGTATGGCTCGACCAAAACCTGGTTGGCGGAGAGGCCTGGTGGGGGGCCGTCCTTCGCGAGATTCGTGGATGCACCGTCTTCCTCTTCGCGCTCTCTCCGAATTCGCTCGCGTCAGACCCGTGCGCCGCCGAGTTCGAATACGCCAGGGCGCTCGGACTGCCGATCCTCCCGGTCGAGATCGTGGACATCCCGCCAGAGGAGCGACGAAACTACGCCGTATACAGCGAGCAGATCGTCGACTACCGCCAACGCTCCGCATCCAGCGCGATGCTCCTTATCCGTGCGCTCCCAGAGCGCGAGGCGGAACGCCGACCACTGCCGGACCCCTTACCGTCCGAGCCGCAGATGCCGTACGCCTACCTGTTGACGCTCGGGAGCGTCATCCGCGGCCGCGCCCCGATCGCATACTCGGATCAGCAGGCGATCCTCGCCCAGCTCCGCGCTGCACTGCGACACGAGCGCAGCGAGTCCGTTCGCAGTAGCATCCGCAGCCTCCTTCGGTCGTTGCGTGATCGCCCGGATGCGACGCATACGACGGTCGTCGAGATCGATTCCTTCCTGCAGCCGGCAACTACGCCGAACGCACCGCACGCGGTTGACTCCGTGACACCAAGCCCCGTGCTGCCATCTGAACGGCGGATCACGCCAGAATCCGATCGGAAGCGCCCGATGGAAGCTGAGTTGGCGCCTGATCCCCGACCCGAGTCGATCCCGCTCGCGGCTGCGTCTGCACGTCCATCCACTGAGCCTGAGTCTACGCCGCAGAAACCATCCGCGCCCGATGATGGCGCATCGCCGACACCAGCCCCGTCAGCGATCCCTGCTGTACCGCGGGATCCGCGATCAGCAACAAACGTCGACGCCCTCCGAACCGCCTCTCTTCGCCGGACCCGGGTCGCCCTCTTCGCGATCGGTGGCATCGCTCTTGTTTCGGCCCTGATCCGCCTCCTTGCTCCGGCTCCAACGGCGGCGGCGATCATCGGCGTCATCGCGTTCTTTTGGATCGCCACCGGCCTCGTGTTCCTGGCCCTCGGCCTTGTGAATAAGGCCTTCAAGGGCGGTGCGCGCACCGCGTGCGCCCTGCTGGGGATCGTCTTCATAGTCGTCGGGGCGCTGACGTATTTCTTCGCTATTGGCTCCGGATTGAGCACGTACGGGACGGTTGATCTTGTCTTCCCGCCATTGGGGGTGTCGTGGGTCTTGGCGGGGATTGTCGCGCTTTTCGCCCTGCGAGAGTCGCTGATCTTGTTGTGGCCGTGGTCGATTGGGTTGAGCTGGGCCGTGGGGGGTGCTGTTCTCGTGGCGTCTGCCCCCCTGATGCGGACTCTTTATGCGTGGGCGCTTGTCTTGGCCTTTGCGCAGCTCCTCGTGGGCGGGATGCACCTATCAGCCGCCTTCATGTCGAAGCCCAAAGCAAGCTCAACTCCTACTGACCCGGCCAAAGCCAGCTTGTCGGAACCCGCAGACCAACCCTGATCGAACCGTCCAACGAACAATGTCTCCGGAACTGCCTGCAGGCAGATGGCGACCGCGACGTGATCACCAGCGGGAGGTGTGGTCACGTGTGATAGTCCCGATGGCCCAGATCGGGTGGACGCGGGTTGCTTCCGCCCGGGTGGTGTACGGATCCGGCAGCCCCATGAAGCCAGACCGAATGGGGGATGGTGAGGCGTGAGACGACGACGTACTGCCAGACTCGAACCCCTGACCCGCTGCATGCCATGCAGGTGACCTAGACCCTTTCGAACGGTTCGCGTTGCGATGGTCACTAGAAACGACCCGGGCGAAAAAGAGGCCACCCAGACAGCTTGGGTGAGTGATCTCAGTGGAGGATTGGGCGTTGATTCGGCGGCTGGTCGCGGACGGAGTTCCGCAGCGACAGGTCGCGAGGCAGTTGGGATCGACCGGTGGACCTGGAGGACGCCGGGATGGACCGCCTTGTCGGCGCGCCCGAAGCCCTCGCCTTCGTGAGGAGGCTGAACGCCATCACCCCCGACGCAGGGTTCGACGTCGTGTTCTCGACCAAGGCGTGACGCCGCGACGCGGGGGATCAGGCCGCGCGGCGGGTGCGGACGGCAGCGGATCCCGTCGGCAGCTTCAGGAAGCGCTCGTCACTGCCGGGCACGGCGAAGATGTGCGCGGAGCGAACCTGGTCCTCCCTGCCCTCCGGGGGCGCAATCGACACGGCGGCGACGTACATGGGCGCCAGCACCGCCTGCGCCCGCCGGCGTCCGAGGCTGAGGTAGCCGAAGTCGAACGAGTCGACCGTCAGCACGGCATCCTCGCTGCCCTCCGTCACCCGGGCCGCCTGCTTCGCGATCTCGGAGGCGGCGTCCTCGACGGCGCGCGAACTCACCCGCGTGAGTACCTCCGAGCCCTGGTCGGCGAATCGCCTCATCGACACCGAGAACGCACTGATGTCCCCAGCGCCCGTGACCTCGACGTGGCCCGATGCGCGGCCCAGCACCGGGATGTCCCGCACGTTGTGGCGGAACGCCCCGATCGCGCGGACGAGCACGGGCTCCACGACCTCGTAGCGCGGGTCTGCTCCCGCGGCGCGGATGCGCCACAGACGCTCGAACCCGACAGTGTCGTCGCCATGGACGAATCGGTCGATCCCCAGACCCGAGAACGCCTTCTGCGTGAGCAGCGAGAGCTCTTCGGAGCCCGGATCCCCGGCGAACGTGTCGTCGAAGTCGCCGATCGCGGTGCGGACGACGATCGCGCCGGAGGCATGGAACACGGTGGCCCGCGCGCCCGACTCGTCCCGCAGGACCGTGGTGGCCTTGCGTCGCGCCGGCTCGAGTCGCGAGAAGTCGAGCCCCGTCGCCTCTCTCGTGCTTTGCAGGATCGCGCGGGGAAGCTCCTCGTTCACCGGCTCGGTCGAAACGACCTCAACGGCCTGGGGGACCTCCTTCAGGTGCCCCACGAGCTGTTCGGTCAGGTTGTCGTAGATGCTCATCTCGTTCTCCTGTCTCAACCCTCGGCCCAGCGCCAGAGCAGGCAGCCCTGCTGTGCGGGAGCGAGGTCGGGGGCGGTACTTCCCTCGCCCCAGATGTGGTCGGTGTTGTGCGGGGCGAGATTCCAGCGGATGTTCCCGCCGTTCCACGCCGCGGCAGTCGCGGGTCCGACAACGATCGGGTGGTTGTCCACCGACCAGTCGGAGACGCCGTCGATCCAGGCGCTCGCCACCGTGTCTCCGTCGGTGAGGTTGTCGGCGACGTCCTCACCACACTCGTCGGTGGTGATGCCGTCGTACATGTTCTCCCAGGCACCGCAGTAGAGATGCAGCCCCTTGAAAATGGGCCACAGTGCGGTGACGTTGTTGCGGTCGACGGTATGGCACGAGTAGGCCATCATCCACTCGGCGTTCCACGCCTCACCCAGCTCCCAGGTGTTGCCCCACGTGAGCCAGTCGTCCACGGGGTTGTCGTAGAGCATGATCGGAACGCCGTTGACGTTGTTCCCGTGGGTTTCGATCCAGAACAGGTCAACGTTGTCGACCCAGTTCGCATCATCGCCGCCGAGCGACGAGTCGTGCAGGTCGTTCTCGAACACGTCCCGCTCGGTCCAGTAGAACGCCCGAGCATGATGGGCGTTTCGGAGCTCCCGATCGAATCCGTTGCTCCGATTGAAGGTGTACGTGAGGTCTGCGGCCTTGGAGTCCGGTCCGCTAGCGCGTGCGTTCGCGAAGTGCCGGATGGCCTCGACCCCGAATGTGGTCGTCATTGTTCGCTCTCTCTCTCTCTTTCCTTGCGACCGCCGTGGCCGCAGAGGTGAAGAGGGTCGGAGTCGCGCCGGTGATACTGCGGGACACCGCGAGTTGTAGGCGCGTCAAGGCCGTGGACGGGGCCGGGGCCGGGATCCGAGTGTGGAAGGACCGTATCCGCGAACGCGGGATCGACGATGACGCGCATCGATATCGAGCACGGCGACCACCGGTACACCGTCGGCGAGGTCGCGCTCGATGTGCTGCGCGTCAAGGTATCCGCGGGCGTGGAGTAGGTCGTCAGGAGTTCGCATCAAAGCCCCCACATCCTGATCCGAACCCGATGTGTGCTCATGCTACGGCTGACCGAGCCATCACACGACCCGTCATCGACTGCAGGACTGGCTCGGGATATCGACCCTGAATGGCAGACCACCGACGAGAAGATCTGCGTCCTGCGGAAGCGCACTATTGGTGGACGCTTCCCGGACGTCGCATTCCCTATCGCGTCTCCCCCGTGGTACCCATTCGGCGCCGCGAACTTGCCTTGCTCCCGCACGTGTATCCCCCGCGCACCTACCAGGTGGAGAAGGGAGCAGGCCATGACCCGTAGCACCACCGCGTCAGCCAGGTCGCTGAGGAGTCGAATACGACGGTCGAACGGCGCTGGCTCACCGTCGTATTCCTGCAGGGCGAGGAAGCCGACGCCGTCCTCGACATGATCGAGCGGGTCGGTCCCGAGCCGGCGATCCATCACCTGTCGCAGTAGGACTACGGGGAAGAGACCAGGGATGCCGCACTGGTCAACGGGTACGTGTATGACGAGATCCCCCAGATTGCCACCGACGGCGTTCTCCACGACGACGCCTCCGCGTACGCGCTCATGTACAACCCCCAATTCGGGTACGTCTCACTCCTGCGCAACTTCAGCCCGGTGGTCGAGCATGGTTCCAGACTCATGGCGCAGGAGGATTGGTTCGCGGCCGCTCGGCACGGGACTGCACGACGCACGGATGTGCCCCGACTGTGACCCCGATCCCGCTAGTCGAAAGCACGTGAAGACGACGAACCGAGCCAGCTCCCAATCGCAGAGGAAGACACCGCGGTAATCTCGCCGCTCACCTAGGAGCAGCTCAGTCGCGGTTCAGCCCTCACAACCGTGTCCGAACAGGCGACGTCGTCACACCCGGCGCGCTGGTCTCGCCAGATCGGCGGCCGAGACCCTTGGCATGACGATCACGGCGCGTAATCCGATCCAATCGGGCGGCTGCGCGCTCAGGGACCGGCTTGAGGGCGCTGGCTGACCGGCATACGGCCGGGCGAAACGCGGCGTCCGCCTGTTCCAGCGCAGTGGGTAGGCGGCGAGCTCACCCCTCCCAGGCATCCGCCGCTACCTATTGCAGTTCCTGAGGGTGTCCAGTGTCATGCACAGCCCACGCCCCAGCATGCGGTGAGTTGCTCGCCCCGGTCACGCGGAGACCGGTGACGCCCACATTCAGTGTGTGCCCCGCGGTTCAAGCGGCAGAGCTATCCGGTGAGTCGCAGGTCGCGGATCATCGCCTTAAGCTCGGCCACCTCGGAGCGCAGATCCTCCACTTGAGCCTCGGTGGCTACCGCGCTCGCTTGCGTCTCGTCGGATACCCGCTGAACAATCCAAGACGCGAGCGTGGCCGTCACGATGCCGATCAGGGCGATGCCGCCGATCATCAGCGCGAATGCGACACCTCGGCCGATCGGTGTGATCGGGCTGACGTCGCCGTAGCCCACCGTAGTGATGGTGACGACCGCCCACCAGATCGCGTCACCGAAGGTCTGGATGCTGCCGCCTTGACCATGCTCGGCGTCGAGAACGGCGAGGCTCGCCAGGAGGATGATGAGCGCCGTCGCGCCGATGGTGTACACCGCGACTCGGCCTCGGAGTCTGCTGCCCGCGCCGCGCTGAATGATTGCGATGATTGCGAGGAACCGCATCAGCCGTAACGGGCGCAGCATGGGCAGCAGGACGATAGCAAGGTCAAGCAGGTGTCGGGTGAACCACCGTCTTCGATGCTCGGCGATGGTCAGCCGGATGACGTAGTCGGCGGCGAACACCGCCCACGTGACCCATAGGACTGCCTCGGTCGGCAGCGCGGCGGACCCGTCGAGGCGGGCGATGATCTGGACGGCGTAGGCCAGGAGGAAAACCACGGCGGCGGCCATCAGCGGCCACTCGACGATCTTCTCCCAGCGAGCGAGGCGTTCCCCATACATGCGCTGATTATCGCGCCGATTGAGGCCTAGCCGATCGCGTCGAGACTGGGACGTCGTTCCATCTCGACCCAGTGCCGAGGCTGAGCGGAATTTCCCCGGATGGTGACCAACGTGAGGGGGCTCATCGAGACGTGAGTGGGCACCCGCCCGCAAGCGGACCGGCTACCGACGCGTCAACGACCGCGTTGCAGTGGCCTCATTTTCGAGCGTCGCCGACTGCCGCCATGATCTGGCTCAGCGCCCGCAGGCACTGGCTCCTGTTTGGAGTTGCCCGCCACTGCTGGGCGCGCTCATCCCTATTCGGCCGCCCCCGTGGCGAGATCCACTGGCGAGCCTGGCACCGCGTCCAAGCAGTCGCAGGGGCTCCGGTTGGACGGGGAGACTCTTGAGCGGGTCGGCGGCGTCGATGACACTGACCTCATGAGTCGCGATCCGAGTTCAGCGCCGATGTGGCGCTGCCCGTTCTGCGGACGGACCTTCGCTGCCCGGAACCAGGCTCACACGTGCGCTCCGCTCGGCGACCTCGATCGGCACTTTCTGTCATCCGGGCCCTCTGTCCGTGCGACGTTCGAGAGGATCATCGTCGTGCTGACCGAAATCGGACCTTTCACAGTGCTGCCCGAGAAGACTCGGATCGCCTTCCAGGTGCGGATGAGTTTCGCTGCTGTCACGCCGAGGCGGAGTTGGTTGAACGGGCATCTGGTGCTCGATGGACGCGTTGAGAGTTCGCGGTTCACAAGGATCGAAACCTACTCCCGGAGAAACGTTCTCCATGCCTTCCGGCTCGTCTCGCCGGACGAGGTGGATGGGGAATTCGCCGTATGGTTGGCTGCCGCATACCGGGTCGGCGAGCAGGGCCACCGAGCGCCCCGAATCGGTTAGGGCTGTCGATTAAAAGCGAGGACGAACGCCGGCGGTGCGGGTCTATCTCGAACCCGGACGCACGCCCGATGCAGGATGCCCGCAACCGGATCCCGTTTGGGCCGCGCCTTGTCGTAGCGCGGGACCTAGCGTCAGGGTGCGACAACAGTGCCGTTCACGACGCCGGCGCAGTGATCCTCGACGCCGTCATCGCCATAGCCGGGACAAGCATCGGGCAGGCCAAAAAGGTGTGCCTCCCGCTGAGGTCAGGAGAAGCTGTAGCTTTCGGCTATCGCGGGGTCTCCTCGGATGTACTTGCCGTTCCGACGGTGAGGAGCGATCCGGCGCACCATTGTCGTCTATTTGTGAAGTACCCGGTCCAGCGGCCGCGAGCCCGCTGATTCCGCGAGTCCAGTCGCTTCTGCATACTACGGGCGCCCGGAGAAGGCGGCGCCGAGATGAAATGAGGGTGCGCAGGCGGCGAATCACGCGATCTGAGCGATGCCTCTATTGGCCTGAACCGCGAGCGTTGACGAAGATAGCGCGATCGGCGCTGCTCCTCGGGGGCGGGCCTTGAGGCGTGTGCAGAATACAGGGAGATGGATGTCCGACCAGATGAGCCCAGGGATCGACGCCGACGCGATGGCGAAGGCGGTGGCATCCCTCAGCACGGCCGACACCGTGTCGTCGCCATTCGGCGACCTCCGCTTCTTCGACGGCCTGCCCCTGCCGAAAACCGCGGCGACGGCCTACGACGCGCTGGACCTTATGCGTGGAATTGAGGTATTCCTAAACGCCGTGCCCGGGGCATCCCTCGTGGCGTTCCGGAACGGGCTGCGAGCGGCAGGCGTCGTCACGGCTCAGCAGATCGGCATCACAGAGCCAAGGGCCACCTCGGGCGCGCTCTTTCTGACACCCAACACCGAGACCACCTACGGTGTCACGATGCTCGACCTCAAATCCTGGGGGCCGACCGTGATCGAGGCGCCGCCCCAGTCGCTCTGCGTTGTCGATGACTTCTGGTTCAGGTACGTCGCTGACATGGGCATCGCCGGGCCAGACCGGGGAGCGGGTGGCAAGTACCTCTTCCTGCCGCCCGGCTATGACGGCGATGTGCCGGACGGGTACTTCACCTACCGCACGCCCACCTTCACCAACTTCGTGGTGCTGCGGGCCCTCGGCGGGGTGCCCGCGATGAAGCAGACGCGCATCTATCCCCTCTCGCAGGCGGAGAGTCCGGAGGCGAACGAGTTCATCAACCTCGCGGACCTCGCCTTCAACACCGTGCACGCGAACGACTTCTCGTTCTACGAGGAGGTCGCCGAACTCGTACAGGAAGAACCCACCGAGGCGCTCGATGCCGAGCGGGCCGGCCAACTGGCCGGCATCGGCATCGTCTCGGGGCAGCCCTTCGCCCCGGATGAGCGCCTCAGGGCGATTCTCGAGCGGGCGGCGCCGATAGCCGCCGGCCTCGCGCGCGTCATCGCCTATGCTCCCCGCGACCCGGATGCCGTGCTCTACGGCTCATGGCGCAACGGCTTCGTCGGCGGCAGCTACGAGTTCCTCCGCAACGGCGCACGACTGCTGGATGCGCGAACGCAGTTCCACTACCTCGCCACCGTGATCACCCCGGCCATGGCTCACGCCCAGGTCGGAGCGGGCTCGGCCTACGCCTACACGGTGCACGATGCGAACGGTGACCTGCTCGACGGTGCGCGAACCTATCGACTCCACGTGGACCCCAACCCGCCGGCCAAGAACTTTTGGGCGGTGGACGTCTACGACACCCAGACGAGGTCGCTGCTGGTTGTGCCGTCGACGCCGTATCCGGCTGTTGCCAGCAATGACGGCAAGATTCAGGCGAACGACGATGGCTCGTACGACCTCTACTTTGGCCCGGTGGCACCCGAGGGCAAGGAGTCGAACTGGGTGGAGACGATACCGGGCAAGGCGTGGTTCCAGCTCTTCAGGATCTACGGCCCCCTCGAGGCATGGTTCGACCAAACCTGGAGGCTCAACGAGTTCGAAACGATCGGCTGACGACGCCGCCCGAGTCCCGCCTGCCCCCAGCTCAATCAGTCGAGCTGATCGGAGTAAAACCGGGCGTGGCTGTCCCCGATAGGCCGTGCCCGCTTGACGATCGCTTCCGCGCAGCCACCGCTGTTTCGAACCTCGAGGAGCAGCGTGCGGAAGGACTCGCTGGACACGATGGCCGGGCCCGGTGAGACTGTGACGCATGAACGCGGTCGCCGCTGGGGGCATCCGAACACCTGACCAGCGCCTGCGCGTGTTTGTGAGTTCTACGCTCAAAGAGCTGGCTCCGGAGCGACGCGCGGTGCGGGCCGCGATCGAGCAGTTGGCGATGGCTCCGGTGATGTTCGAACTGGGTGCGCGGCCGCATCCCCCGCGCGAACTGTACCGGGCGTATCTGGACCAGAGTGACATCTTCGTCGGCCTCTACTGGGAGCAGTACGGATGGGTCGCGCCCGGCGAGGACGTTTCGGGCCTCGAGGACGAATGGAACCTGGCGCCCGACATCCCGAAGTTGATCTATCTGAAGCAGAGCGACCAACGCGAGGAACGGCTCGATGAGCTGTTGGCACGCATCCGCGCCGGCGACGCTTCCTATGTCGGCTTCGCGGATGCGGGTGCGCTCGCCGACCTGGTGACTGCGGACCTCGCCACCTTGCTTGCCGAACGCTTCGACCTGGCCGGACGTGACCATCGGCCGCTCGGCGAGCCGCCGGCCGAGATCTTCTCGACCGAGCCGGTGCGACCGCCCAGCCCCCTGACCAGGCTGGTCGGCCGAGCCGACGAACTCGCAGCGGTGAGCCGCATGCTGAGAGATGACGGCCGAAGGCTGGTGACGATCACCGGTCCCGGCGGCATCGGCAAGAGTCGCCTCGCCGTCGCGGCGGCCGGAGAGGTGGCGGAGTCATTCCCCGACGGGGTGGTGTTCGTCGACCTCGCTCCCGTGTCCGACACCGCGCTTGTCGTGACGGCCGTCGCGAACGCGCTCGGCATCCGCAACACAGGCGACCGTCCCCTCGCAGACAAGGTAGGGGATGCGCTGGCCCGGCGCCGGATGCTGCTCGTGCTCGACAATGTGGAGCAGGTCGTCGATGCCGCGCCGGATCTCATCTCGCTCCTGGGCGGGTCGTCCTCGGTGCTGGCGACCAGTCGGGTGCTGCTCCGAGTCCGGGGCGAGCAGAGCCTCCCGCTCGGGCCGCTCCCGTCGGCTGACGCGGTGGAGCTCTTCACGGAGCGAGCGCGGGCGATAAAGCCGGACTTCGAGCTCACCGACGACATCGCGGTAGACGTGGCCACGATCTGTGCGGCGCTCGACGACGTGCCGCTTGCGCTCGAGCTCGCCGCGGCGCGTCTAAGGGTGTTGACGCCCAGGGTCCTCAGCGAGCGCCTGGACCACGCCCTTCCGCTGCTCGTAGGAGGCGCCCGCGACCTCCCCGCACGGCAGCGCACGCTCCGGGCCACCATCGACTGGAGCGCGGACCTGCTGTTCGATCCCGAACGCGAACTGCTCCTCCGGCTCGGCGTATTCCGTACCGGCTTCGGCCTCGACGCCGTCGAGTGGATGGCCGACGACCTCGGCAACGTGGATGCCGTCAATGCGCTGGACGCGCTCGTCGACGGGAGCCTCGTGCGGGAGCAGGACCGCGGTTCTCGGGCGTGGTTCACGATGCTCGCGACCGTGCGGGAGTACGGACGTGACCGCCTCGCCGAGCTGGGGCTTCTCGAACGGGCGCAGCAATGCCACGCCGCCTTGTACGTAAGGCTCGCGGGAGCCGCGTCATCAGCAGGGACGTGGCAGGGCCAGGTCGAGAAGGTGGCTCGGCTCCTGCAAGAGCACGATGAGCTGCGAGCCGCCGTCGATCACCTGGTCGCGGCAGGTCGGTTCGACGACGTGGCGGAGCTGGCATGGCCGCTGTACTCGTTTTGGTGGGGCGGTGGACGCGCGGGTGAGCTGATGGCGTGGCTGGACCGGCTGCTCGAACCGGGGGTCGAGCTCACCGAACGATCCCGCGCGATCGCCGAGTACTGCGCTACGGCCGACCGATACTGGCGCAGCTCCGATGCCTCGGTCGTCCCGACGATGGCGCGGTGCGCAGAGTATTTCCAGCGTGTGGGCGACCGACGCGGGGAGGCGCTCGCGCTCGCGTCACTGGCGGTCGCGCAATTCGCAGCTCAGCCGCCTGACGTCGAGGCCGCCGAAGACAGCTCACGGCGCGCTCTTTCGCTCGCGGACGAGTTCGATGACGCCTTCGGCGGTGCGATGGTCGGCGTCATGCTCGGTCGCGCGTGGCTGGGGCGGGGAAGGATCGACGATGCCGTCCGGCAGTTCGAGTCGAGCCTTGCGCTGGCGCGTCGCATTCGGGACACCCTCGGGCAGGCGGTTTCCCTCAGCCACCTTGGCTGGGCGCGCCTGCTCGCCGGCGAGGCGGAGCAGGCGCAACAGTGCTTCCGCGAGCAGCTCCTCCTCGCCTCGACCATCGGACACGAGGAGGGCATCGCCGACGCACTCGAGGGGCTGTTCTCCACATCGGCGACCGCCGGAGACATCGATCTCGCCGGTCGGCTGCACGGCGCCGCCGAAGACATTCGAGCGCGCAAGGGCCTGCCCACTCGGTCTCCGTTCTCGTTCTATCAGTCGTACCTGGAGCGGGTCCTCGCCGGACCGGAGGCGTCCCGATTCGAGCTCGCTCGCCAGCTGGGGCGAGATGCGGACCTATCCGATGTCGTCGCCGCCGCACTCAACTAGGGCGTGTCTGACAATCGGCGGGTCGAGCTGATGATGGCGCTGACGACCACGGCGGCTCGTAGTTGACGGCGTGTCTGTCGAAGCGAAATCTCCCGCGCCACCCAATCGGTCCCACGATGACCCCCGACCAGCGGGGGCCACAGGCCTTCGAGCCGATGCCCGCTGAGGGATCCTGGGCGACGCACGTCAGCCAACGACTCGCACGTTCACGCGGCGCGTCGCAGGCATGAGCCATGCGCTGAGGGTCCAGGCGATCTGTCGGCGTCGG
>NZ_JBNCNY010000021.1:0-21514 GCF_049847225.1 Micromonospora sp. DT81.3 | reverse complement strand
GAGACGGAACCCTCTACCAACCGAGGAACACCGAACCCGCCCTTGCAGCTTGACACAGGACATAGGGGCACCCCCCCCCGGATTTCGTCGATCTCACCGGGCTGGTAGAGGTGGAAGTAGTCGATGTAGATGACGAGGAACATGAGGCTTGTCCAGGCTGCGGCAAGCTGGGCCTGCACCGGCATCCCCCGATCTTCCAGCGTGTTCTCGAACGGCCGGTTCTCTCGTGCGGTGTGGGCTTGAGGCGTTCTCATCACAATGCTCCTCGGGGCGATTCGTTACATTCGGGACTTACAGCTGTAAGGGTGTGTTCCGAGCGTAGCCTTACAGGCGTAAGTGCGCAAGGATGGGGAGATGAAGGGGCGCACACCACTGAGCAGTGACAGGATCATTGCGGCGGCCGCCACCGTCGCGGACCGTGCAGGTGCCGCCGCCGTGAGCATGCGCAGTGTCGCGAAGGTGCTCGGCGTTGAGGCGATGTCGCTCTACCATCACGTCCCAAGCAAGGAGGCGCTGCTCGACGACCTCGTCGACTGGGTATTCGAGAGGATCGAGCTCCCCGAGGTCGGCGTTACCTGGCGAGAGGCGCTGACCGGCCGGGCACGATCGGCACGGTCGGTGCTCACCGCTCATCCGTGGGCGCTCGGGATGATGGTGCGCGCCAACCCCGGCCCAGCGCTGCTGCAGCACCACGACCGGCTGCTCGGCGTACTGCTGACCGAGGGCTTCAGCGCCGCGCTCGCAACGCACGCGTTCTCGGCGATCGACGCCTACGTGTACGGCTTCGCGCTGACCGAGACGACCCTGCCGTTCGAACCTGGCGACGGCGCCGAGGAGGCCTTCGCCGCCCAGGTTGCGGCGTCGGCGGAGCTTTATCCGCACATTGCGCGCTCGCGAGCCGAGCTGTTTCGCGATGCCGGATACGCGTTCGGGGACGAGTTCGACTACGGGCTCGAGTTGCTGCTGGAGGGCTTGGAGCGTCGGGTCGCCGACGAGAGCCCCGCGCTACGCGAGCGTTAGTGCGTCCGTATCCGCGAATCTTCCGGCAGCGGGCAGGACGCTCTGCCCCACCTATGCCTAACGGTGATACTGGTCCCATGGGCAGTAGCTCTCGGCTGGCTGCGGCAATCCTCCTGACCATCCTGGCTCTGCTCAGCTTGTCCTCGTGTGGTCTCACTGTGACCGGATGCCCGGGATGGGTGTCGTTCGCGGACGAGTAATCGACCTAGAGGGCGACCCCGGTGGCGCTGGAGCACGTCAAGGAAGCCGGCTTCGGACAGGCTCCCGTCGTCAAGGGCGGCGCGTGACGGCATTGCGCCACACAACGGTGTTCCGCTCGCCGCGGTCAGTATCCCAGGCCACGACGCAGACTCGATCGTTGCTTCCCGTCACCCAAGCAGGCAGACGCTCGGCGGCCTTGTGCGGCCACGAGATCCACGCCCACACCGGCACACGACTCTTCACCCATTGCAGCGGCTGAGGGCCGTACGCGTCCTTGGGAAGGGTGATCGGTGCGAGGTTGTCCATGACAACTTGCAGTTTCTCGTCTGTGACGAGCGTCGAGCCCATTCGGTCGGGATCCTTCCTCCGGCCGAGACCATCCAGCGTACTGCGCCGCGTCCACGGTGCACACCGAGGGTGTGCGCGTCTACCCCCTCACGCTCGAGAGGGCCCTCCCGCACAATTGCGTTCGTGGGGCCGATCCTCATCGGCGAGGTGAGATCGGCCCCCACTCCTATCCCTGCCTGCCGAGAAAGAACCGCCCGCCCGTCTTGCGTCCGTGAGCTACCCGCAGTACAAATCAGTGCGCCTCGTACAGCCGCCTAGTGACCTCGGTGAGGGGGTGGCGGGACGGGGCCTCGCTCACAAACTCGTGGGTTACCGGGTGGAGGTGGTCCGCCCGGCCTATCCGACAGTTGTGGGAGGCCCCGTGTTTACTGAGCGTACGAGTGTTGGGCTGGATGTGCACGCCCGTTCCGTCGCGGCAGCAGCGATCGATGGTGTGACAGGCGAGCTGTTCCAGGCGAAGCTCCCACCGGGGTAGACCGAGCCCTCGACTCGGTGCGGAAGGTGCCGGGTCCGGTCGCGGTCGCGTATGAGGCCGGGCCCACCGTGTTCGGGTTGTATCGCGTCCTCACCGGCGCGGAAGGTATGGTGTGTTGTCGCGGCGCCGTCGAAGCTGCAGCGCCGTCGGGTGACCGGGTGAAGACCGACGCCAAAGACGCGGTGCATCTGGCGCGGTTGCTGCGGCTGGATGAGATTACCTCGGTCGCGGTGCCGTCGGCCGATCAGGAGGCGGCGCGGGATCTGGTGCGGGGCCCGTGAGGATTGTCGTAGTGATCTGATGCGTGCCCGGCACCGGGTCAGCAAGCTGCTGCTGCGGCACGGGATCGTCTACGACGACGGTGACGCCTGGACGACCAAGCACGACCGTTGGCCCGCCAAGCAACACCTGGCTGGCACGGCATCACGGGCCGCGTTCGATGCCGACTATGAGACGGTGCTGCAGATCAAGGCACGCCGAGACCGACTCGACCGGGCCATCGAGGACCTCGCGGCGGACAGTGAGTTCACACCGGTAGTGCGTCGTCTGGGCTGCCTGCGCGGGGTGAGCACGCTGACCGGGTTCGCCTTGGCGGTTGAGATCGGCAACTGGGACCGGTTCACCGGAAACAGCATCAGCTCGTTCGTCGGCCCGGTGCCCAGCGAGTTCTCCTCCGGCCAATCGCGGGTGCAGGGGCCGATCACGGTCGAGCTCGGGTTGGCCGGAGTGCGCGGCATGCTCTCATCCCCTTGTAGCTATCGACAACGCATGATCCAGGTGTGGCCACTGCCACCGCTGCAGTACTGGATGGAGGCGAAAAGCGTGGGGTCGGTTGGGGTCAGCGGTGCGCGCGTTGTTGACCTTTGGCGTGAGACGTCGTGGCCGCGTAGCGCCCGAGGCATCGGCCGGCCCCTCGAAAGGGGGATGTGCGGCTGTCAGTCTCCGTGGAGCCTTTCACGCGCAGCGCAAACATTTTGCGGGGGTTGGCTGCAGATGAGTAAAGGGGCTCACAATGAAAACAGTTGATCGGCGTGTGACGCGCCGTGTTACGGGCGGGTTGGTGGCGGGCGCTCTCGTTGCTACCGCGTTGGTCGCGGGTTCGCCCGCGGCTTCGGCCGCCCCAAGCGTCGCGCACGCGCGGGGTGCTGGCATCGTGCTGGATTCGACCCTCATTACCGAGGTCCTCGCGGCCGGGCAGCGCGTCACCGCTGTAGCCCTGGAGCTCAGACATCGGGTGACCCTCACCGACGGCACCGCGAGGTTTGTCGCGGTGACGACGACCACCGCGGGGGGCGAAACGGTCCAGATCCCCGCGACCGCTGTCTACTCGAATGATGCTCCTGAGATCGACAACGAAGGAAGGAAGGGCCAGTCTGGCCGCTTCCTGATTGTCGACGTCGATGAGACCGACCCGAGGACCGCCACCATCGGCTACGACATCGCAACCGGTCGCACCGTGTCAGTGGTGCAGCCGTACACGGTCAGCTTGGCGACGGATCGGATCCCGGCTAGATGGCTGGCCGCCCTGCCTGTGAGCTTGCCGACGGTGGTCAGCAGCGGCGCGATCGACCCCCTGGTTGACCTCTTCCGGCCATCCACGTACACCGGCTCGAACGGCACCACCATGGACGTGCGGACTTTCTCGCCTCAGAGGTATTTGGAGAACCCCGACGGTGCGGAAACGTACCCGCTGGTCGTCGTGCTGCATGGGGCGGGGGAGAGCGGAGCCGGCAACGGAGCACAGTTGCTGGCAAACCAGAGCGCGGTCGCGTTCGCCGACCCTGACCGCCAGGAAGGTGATCCGAGCTTCGTTATGGCACCCCAGATTAACAGCGGCTTCTGGGACGATGCGAACGTGAGGCAGGCTCTGAGCGAGTTGATCGAGCAGACCGCCGCCACCTATCCGATCGATCCGGAGCGGGTCTACGTCGCAGGTCTCTCCATGGGTGGATTCGGTGTCTACTCTCTCTTGGCGAACTACCCCGACCGGTTTGCCGGAGGTCTTGTGATCGCCGCCGGCGCCTCGCCCGCGCTGACCCCGCTGCTGACCGACGTGCCCCTGTGGATTCATCACTCCGCCGATGACGCCGTAGTGCCGTACTCCTACGCAGCAGAAACCGTCGACCGGATCGAGGCCGCCGGAGCCGTGGTGACCCGCGGCACATGGGCGGGCGATCTGCCTACGGAGGCCGCTGAAGCTCAGGCCCTCGCACTAACCGCCCAAGCCGAGGCGACCGGTAGCCACGTCCTATTCACCACCTACACAGCGGGCACGACCCCCGTGAGCAGCCACGCCTCCTGGATCCCAACGTTCTCGAATGACGTGGTGCTCGACTGGCTGTTGGAGCAGCGCCGCGCCGGGCAGTAGCGCACGATGGCCGCGTCGCGCCCGAGGCATCGGCCGGTCGCTCCTTCAAGTCCATATACCAGGGATGTCGGCCCCTCGAAAGGGGGGTGTGCGGCTGTCAGTCTCCGTGGAGCCTTTCACGCGCAGCGCAAACATTTTGCGGGGGTTGGCTGCAGATGAGTAAAGGAGCTCACAATGAAAACAGTTGATCGGCGTGTGACGCGCCGTGTCACGGGCGGGTTGGTGGCGGGCGCGCTCGTTGCTACCGCGTTGGTCGCGGGTTCGCCCGCGGCTTTGGCCGCCCCGGGTGGTGTGGTGGTGGCCGGTCATGGTCAGCCGCTTCAGGCTGGGCCGGAGCCCACGGTTCACACGCAGGAGGCGTTCGATCCTGAGGATGATTTCACGTCGAGGTGGACGCGGGCCGACGCCCGGCAGATCGAGCGGCTATCCGATCCGAACGCTCCCGCCCGGGAGAATTCGATGCCGGCGTCGTTGACGATGCCGACTGTTCCGCAGGATTTCCCGGACATGTCCGATGGGCAGGTGTGGGTGTGGGATTCCTGGCCGCTGACGGATGAGAACGGGGATCAGTACTCGGTGAACGGGCAGGAGATCATCTTCTCGCTGGTCGCTGACCGGACCCTCGGTTTCGATGCACGCCACCAGTTCGCGAAGATCGGTTACTTCTACCGTCCCGCGTGGCTCACGGACGAGCAGCGTCCCGAGGATGGCGGCTGGACCTACGGCGGACTCGTCTTCGAGGAGGGCGTCACGGGTCAGATCTTCGAGGACCAGTCCTACAGCCACCAGACGCAGTGGTCGGGCTCGGCGCGCGTGTTCAAGGGTGGTGAGATCAAGCTGTTCTTCACCGACGTCGCGTTCTACCGCAACCCGGATGGCAGCGACATCAAGCCGTACGACCCGCGCATCGCGTTGAGCGTCGGCAAGGTGCACGCGGGCCCGGGCGGGGTGTCGTTCAGCGGGTTCGATGAGGTCATCGACCTGCTGCAGGCGGACGGCACGTACTACCAGACCGGGGAGCAGAACCCGTTCTTCAACTTCCGCGACCCGTTCACGTTCGAGGACCCCGCCCACCCGGGCGAGACCTACATGGTGTTCGAGGGCAACACCGCGATGGAGCGCGAGACGGCCACGTGCGACGAGGAAGACCTCGGCTACCGGGACGGCGACCCGTACGCGGAAACCGTCGAAGAGGTCAACAACTCAGACGCGCCGCTCGACATCGGCAACATCGGGCTGGCCAAGGCGCTGAACGATGACCTCACGGAGTGGGAGTTCCTGCCACCGATCCTCTCCGCGAACTGCGTCACCGACCAGACCGAGCGCCCGCAGTTCGTGTTCAAGGACGGGAAGTACTACCTGTTCACGATCAGCCACCGCAGCACCTACGCGGAAGGCCTGGACGGACCTGAGGGTGTTTACGCGTTCGTTGGCAACGGGATCCGCAGCGACTTCCAGCCGCTGAACCACGGATCCGGTCTCGCCCTGGGCAACCCGACGAACCTGAACTTCGCCGGCGGGGAGCCCTTCGCCCCGGACTTCAACCAGCACCCCGGACACTTCCAGGCGTACTCGCACTACGTCATGCCCGGCGGGTTGGTGCAGTCCTTCATCGACACGATCGGCACGAGCGACAACTTCGTGCGCGGCGGCACCCTCGCCCCGACCGTGAGGATCGATCTCGAAGGAGACACGTCCGCCGTGGACTACTCCTACGGCGACGACGGGCTCGGCGGCTGGGCGGACATCCCAGCCAACCTGCACATGTTGACCGTGGGCAAGTACACCGTGACCATCTCCGACGCCACGGTGGAGAGGATCCGCGACATCGTCGGTCCCAGGTTCGACGATTACCTGCAAGGTGAGCCGGTCCCTCCGCGCACCAGAGCACTGATCGAGCGGCTGATCGCGCAGTACGGCGGCTGAACATAACTGAACAGGATGCCCCGGGGTCACACACCCCGGGGCATCCCCATGTCCCGGGTTCGACCGGGTGACCGAGGCCAACCGCACAGATTCGATCGACCCCTCAGCGGGCTTTCTCCCGAGTCGCGGGCGGGCATGAGGTTGATGATCCGCCGCGACAACATGGTCCTGGAACTTCGCGTGCCTCCGGACGTGCTCGACGACGCCAACTGGCGACTTTGTCGCTCAGCACACGCTTTCCTCGGCGGGGGGACCGCGGTGTTGCCGGTGGGCTGCTCGTCTGGCGTGGAGTGGAGGACGGGTCGGTACGCGGCTTCCGCCGCGGGTGCGGAGCTGCTGCTCACCGCCGTCATCAGCGACACCACGATGATGACGGCGGCCCGCGAGCATCCGGGGCCTCGGCCGGCGGAGGCAGACCTCGGAAGGCTGTTGTCTTATGGGGTGACGGCTGCTTGGTCGCTGAGAACGATCTGATCGATCAGTAGATGTCCCCAGTCCGAGCCGGTGTACGTGTCCAGGACCTGGACGACGATTCTCTGGCCAGCGACGGAGCGCAGGTCGATCGTTGCCGGAACCATGGCGGAGCTGTTATTTCCGGTGACCGAACCGATGACGTCGCCGAGGACGACCCCATTCGGGGCGGACGGGTCCTCGACCGCCGCGCGCACAACGACACCTGTCTCGTACGACCAGGGGTTCCTGGGTCGGTCCTCGAACATGACGTTGTCGATCATCAGATGGCCCCAGTCGTTGGTGGCGCGCTCGTCGACGACCTGGATCTGTGCGTCGTATCCGATCCACGGGCGGACGTCCCAGGCGGTCCAGTCCAGTGATGCTGAGTTGTCGCCCGACGCGGTATGCACGGTCTGGCCGTCGACGAGCAATCGCACGGCTGTGGCGCCGGGGGATCCCCACGGGTGGTCGCCGCCGCCGACCAGCAGGTTGATCCAATCCTCGGTGATGGTGAAGGTCGCCGACGTGATGGTGCCCGTCTCCGCGTCGCAGCGACCGACGCAGGTATCCAAGGTAGCGGGCCCGACCTGACCGGTGAAGAAGTTGGTCGAGTTGTGGGCGTTGGCGAAGTCCCCGGATCCGGTCCAACCCAGGGAGGCCAGCGGAACGATGTTCAATCCCATGTCGGACGCTTCGAAGGTGGCGAAGGCAGGGTTGGGTTCGAGGTTGAAGAAATGGGTGTCGGGTACTGGGATCGTGCCACCCGGGCGGTGCGGGTGCTGGCCACCGCCGATCAGAACGTTGAGGTAGTCGGCGGTCGCTGTCATCGGCTGGGAAGTCAGGTGACCGACGCGGCGGTCTGAGTCGTTCCAGCTGTCCAGGTAGAACTGGCCCTGGTAACCGGTGACGTCCTTGCCGGAGTCCGCGTGATTGACCGGTGACATGTGAAACCCCTCGGCGGTCCACTCCGGTCCCGACCAATCCTCGACATCCAGCAGGACGATGTCCGCACTCGAGTCCTCGCCATCCGGCGGCACCGTCTCGGACGTGTTCGCGTACGCTGCCGTCGGCACGGCGAGCACACCGACGACTGCGACTGCTGCAAGTCCTCGGACGTTGCGCCGATACTCTCCGCTACGGGCCTGGGGGTTGAATGGTGTTTTCATGACAAGCATCCTGACATCGTTGTCAGGAAATGTCACGGTCCGAGCGACCGGGGTGCTATCTGACCCCCTTGGGAAGAAGCATCCCCCGACCGGGCGGGGCCGAGTGTGAGCACTCCTTCCCTGCTGGATGAGGGCTCGCCGTGCGCGCACCGTGACCCCACAGGGCGCGCACGGCGAGGGTCAGGCTGTCGCGGCTCCTGTCATGATGGCGACGGCGTCGGTCATCGTGTGGGACTGCGGTGTGATCGTCGCCGCTCTCTTGCCGAGGCGTTGGATGTGGATGCGGTCGGCGACCTGGAAAATGTGGGGCATGTTGTGGGAGATGAGGATGACCGGGATGCCGTTCTCTCGGAGCCGTTGAATGAGCTCGAGGACCTGGTTGGACTCGCGGACGCCCAGCGCGGCTGTGGGCTCGTCGAGGACCACCACTTTGGACCCGAAAGCCGCGGCACGTGCGACGGCCACGCCGCTAGGACAACCCGCCCCGACCGTGGTCCGCCTCGTCGTCGACGGGGACACCGTGCGCTCAGCGACCGGAGCGAACTCGGACGTCCTGGACTGGGTCGCGTGGGATGTTAGCGCGTGGCGCGGACGCGACGCCCGCATCGAGGTCGTCGACCAGCGCACCAGCGGCGACTGGGGGCACATCCTTGTCGATCACATCGTGTTCTCCAACGTACCCGCCGCCCCCTGGTCGACCGAAACTACGGTCCGGGTACTGATCGACGGCGAAGTGGTTGACTCAGTCACCGGACCGTAGTTTCGGTCGACCAGCGCGGGGCAGGTGCCGGGGAGAATGTGATCCGAGCTATCAGGATGTGGCCCCAGTCGTCGGTGCTCCGTTCGTCGACCAGCTCGATACCAGCCGGTTGACGCGGCAGATCCAGGACCGGATGCGACCGGTGTGCGTCGGGTGCGCGCATGTCATTTCAGTTGACGGCTGCGTGGTCGCTGAGGACGATCTGGTCGATCAGGAGGTGTCCCCAGTCCGAGCCGGTGTAGGTGTCCAGGACCTGAACGACGATCTTCTGGCCGGCGACGGGACGCAGGTCGATTGTTGCCGGGACCATGGCGGAGCTGTTGTTTCCTGTCACTGAGCCGATGACGTCGCCGAGGATGACCCCGTTGGGGGCGGAGGGGTCCTCGACCGCGGTGCGCACGACGACACCCGTCTCGTACGACCAGGGACTTTTGGGCTGATCCTCGAATAGGACGTTGTCGATCATCAGGTGCCCCCAGTCGTTGGTGCTGCGCTCGTCGACGACCTGGATCTGTGCTTCGTGCCCGATCCACGCTCGGACATCCCAGGCGGTCCAATCCAGTGAGGGAGAGTTGTCCCCTGTTGCGGTGTGCACGGTTTGGCCGTCAACGAGCAGTCGCACCGCGGTGGCGCCGGGGGATCCCCACGGGTGGTCGCCGCCGCCGACCAGCAGGTTGATCCAGTCCTCGGTGATGGTGAAGGTCGCCGATGTGATGGTGCCCATCTCCGCGTCGCAGCGACCGACACACGTGTCCAGGACACCTGTCCCGATCTGGCCATCGAAAAAGTTGGTCGAATTACTGGCATCGGAGAAGTCCCCTGAACCGTTCCAGCCCAGGGAGGCCAGCGGAACGATCCTAAAACCGTCGTAGGAGTGTTCAAAATTGGCGAAGGCAGGGTTGGGTTCGAGGTTGAAGAAGTAACCGTCGGGTAACGGGATGGTGCCTCCCGGGCGGTGCGGATGCTGGCCACCGCCGATCAGAACATTGAGGTAGTCGGCGGTCGCGGTCATCGGCTGCGATGTCATATAACCAACGCGGCGGTCGGAGAAGTTCCAAGTGTCCAGATAGTACTCGCCCTGGTAACCCGTGACGTCCTCGCCCGACTTGTAGTAACTGCTGGGTCCCCGACGAAAGCCTGTGTAGCTTTTGGCAGCCCACCAGCTCGGTCCAGTGACGTCCTCGCTATCTGGCTCGTTATCCTCAAGGACAATGTCGGCATCCGCATCCGGCGGTGCAGTGTCGGACGCGCTGCCGTACGCCGCGGTCGGCACCGCCAGCACACCCACTACAGCCATTGCCGTTAGTGCTCGAATGTTGCGCCGATACGCTCGGCTGCGGGCCTGTGCCTTGAATCGTGTGGTCATGGAAGCAGCATGACATCGTTGTCAGGCGATGTCACGTCCCAGCGATCGGAGAGCTATGCAACCCGTTCTGCAGAAGCATCTATCGACTGTGCGGATGTGAGAACTCCTCCCCCGCTGCTGGGTGATGGCTCGCCGTGCGCGCTCTGTGACCCGGGGGCGCGCACGGCGAGGGTCAGGCGATCGCGGCTCCGGTCATGATGGCGACGGCGTCGGTCATGATGGCGACGGCGTCGGTCATCGTGTGGGATTGCGGTGTGATTGTGGCGGCGCGTTTGCTGAGGCGTTGGATGTGGATGCGGTCGGCGACTTGGAACACGTGGGGCATGTTGTGGGAGATGAGGATGACCGGGATCCCGTTGTTGCGGAGCCGTTGGATCAGCTCGAGGACCTGGTTGGACTCGCGCGCACCGAGCGCGGCAGTTGGCTCGTCGAGGACCACGACCTTGGACCCGAATGCCCCGGCACGTGCGACGGCCACGGCCTGGCGCTGCCCGCCGGAGAGGTTCTCTGCCGCCACGCTGACATCTTGCAGGGTGGAGATGCCGAGTTGCTGCACTTGCTCGCGTGCTTCCTTGCGCATTCCTGATGTGTCGAGGGCGCGGAAGAGTGAGCCTGCGATGCGGGTTTGCGTCGCTCGCGACCGAGGAACAGATTCGAGGCGACGTCCAGTGCTGGGGAGACCGCCAAGTTCTGGTAGACGGTTTCGATCCCGGCGGATCGTGCGTCTTGGGGTCGTTTGAAGTGCACCTCGTGCCCGTCACCATCGGCTCCACCGCCGCCCAGCGGATCTTCGCCCGACTCGACGGAGCACTCCTCTCCCCAACCACGCTGGCAATTCCCACCACACTCATTGAGCGCGGAACAGGCGAGATCGGACCCTAAACGACCGGCTGCCCGTTGATCTACCGCGAGCTCCAGTCGCCCAGGCGTCAAGGATGGTGTGCGGATGCCCAGCGCGGTGAACATGCCCGCGCGGGTGGCGTCCGGTGCGACACGGCGGCTGTCGCATATCCGTTGAGATACGAGGCGTCTCAGGTCACTCCTCAGGCTACTCGCGGTGCTAGGGGGTGAAGTCGCTGCTGCGCTGCCTGTCGGCTGGTGGCGAGAGTGTCCCCGATCTGCGCAAATCGAGGAGGCGCGTGGTTGTTCTGAACGCCGTCTCGACGGGGTTGACCGGAAGCAATTTGAAGAAGCCGTTTCATGGTCACGCCGTCGCCGCGCGGGAACGATGCAAGACGGCATCCGTTTGCGAAGCTTTCCCTCTCGTCGACATTCCGCCCTCGAGAGGAACCGCCCGAAACCGGCGTCGCGATGCCGGGGCCCTGGGACGGTGCGGCTCAGCCGACGGCGGCGAGCGAGTGCTGGTTCGCGGGGCGCGGTAGACCGTAGTGCTCGCGCAGTGTGGTCCCCTCGTACTCGGTGCGGAACAGGCCGCGTTCGCGCAGGATGGGCAGCACCGTCGCGACGAACACCTCCAGGCCCGACGGTAGCACCGCGGGCATGATGTTGAAGCCGTCCGCCGCACCGGTCTCGAACCAGTGCTGGATCGTGTCCGCCACCTGCAGGGCGGTCCCCGCGAACGTGCGGTGCCCCCGGCCACCGCCCAGGCGTCCGATCAGCTCCCGCACCGTAAGGTGCTCGCGCCTGGCGAGATCGACGATCAGCGTGTAGCGGCTTTTCGCTCCCTCGATCGAGTCCTCCCCCGGCAGGTTCTCCGGGAGGGGCTTGTCGAGGGGGAGCTGTTCAGGCTCGAGACCGAGAGTTTTCGCCAACTGCGCCCGCGCGTACTCCGGGGCGATCAGCCGGTCGAGCTCCGCGTCGAGCTCTCGCGCCTCGGCCTCGGTGTCACCGATCACCGGAACGAGCCCGGGGAGCACCTTAAGGTGCTCCGGATCACGTCCATTCGCGATCGCGCGCCGCTTCACGTCCGCGTAGAACGCCTGCGCCTCCTCGATCGTCGGCTGGGCGGTGAAGATGGCCTCGGCCCAGCGGGCGGCGAAGTCCTTGCCGCTCTCACTGGACCCCGCCTGCACGAGCAGCGGATACCCCTGGGGACTCCGCGGCGAGTTCAGCGGGCCCTCGACGCTGAAGTGCTCGCCGCGGTGCCTGATCGGGTGCACCTGTTCGGCGTCGGCGTGCACTCCGCTCTCCTTGTCGGCGATGATCGCGCCGTCTTCCCAGGAGTCCCAGAGCTTCGTCGCGACCTCGAGGAACTCGGACGCCCGCGCGTAGCGCGCACTGTGCAGCGGTTGTTCCTCGAGCCCGAAGTTGCGCGCGGCCGCCTCCCCCGCGGTTGTCACGATGTTCCAGCCCGCCCGCCCGGCCGAGATCCAGTCGACGGAGGAGAGTCGCCGGGCGAGGTTGTACGGCTCGTTGTACGAGGTGGATGCGGTGGCGATGAGGCCGATCCGCGACGTGGTCACCGCCAGCGCCGTCAGTAGGATGGTCGGCTCGATGCCGCCCTGCGGACGGCGCCCCACATCGCCGAACAGCGCCGGCGCGTCGGCGAGGAACAGCGAGTCGAACTTCGCTTCCTCGGCGATCCGGGCGAGCCGCTGGTGGTACTCGAGGTCGAGCAGAGCGTTCGGATCGGACTCCGGCAGCCGCCACGACGCCTCATGGTGGCCGGTGTCGTGCAGGAACAGGTTGAAATGCAGCTTCCGCTGAGCGGTCATGAGATCTCCTGAGAGTCGTCGAGGGATGGGGTTGCCGCGTCGATGTCGACACCGAGCGATGCGAGCAGCAGCTCGCGGTACCGCACGAAGTGCGGATGCGCGGCGTTGCGCTTGGCTGGCAGGTCGATGTGTAGGTCGAGCGAGAACCGACCGTCCTCGATGACCAGTACGCGATCCGCCAGCAGCAGTGCCTCGTCCACGTCGTGCGTGACGAGCAGCACCGCCGGGCCGTGCACCCGCAGCAGGGTCCGAAGGAGGCCGTGCATGCGGATGCGGGTGAGCGCGTCGAGCGCCCCGAGCGGCTCGTCGGCGAGCAGCAGTTGCGGCTCGCTCACGAGCGAGCGGGCCAGAGCCACGCGCTGCTGCTCCCCGCCGGAGAGCTCGTGCGGCCAGGCACGCTCGCGACCGCCGAGGCCGACCTCCGCGAGCACCTGCCGCCCGCGTTCCTTGATGCCGGCTCCGGTCTGCCCGAGCACGATGTTCTCGAGCACACGCAGCCAGGGCAGCAGACGGGCGTCCTGGAACACCAGCGACACCCGCTTCGGCACCCACACCTCGCCGGACCCTGCGACCGAGTCGTCCAGTCCGGCGACAGCGCGCAGCAGCGTGCTCTTGCCCGACCCGCTGCGCCCGATCAGGGCGACGAACTCGCCGCGGATGATCTCCAGGTCGATGCCGGCGAGCACATCGCGGTCCCCGAAGGACCTCCGTAGCGCGACAGTGCGCACAGCAGTGGTCAGCTCGCCAGCGTGCGTCGCCATGACAGCACCTTCCTCTCCAGGTGACGGACCAGCGCGTCCGACACGAAACCGAACGCTCCGTACACGACGAGGCCGACAAGGATGATGTCGGACTGCGCGTACAGCTGCGCCTGCGACATCATGTAGCCGATGCCCGAGGTCGCGTTGATGGTCTCGACCACGATCAGCGCCATCCACGACCCGACGACTGCGACGCGGAACCCGACGAAGAAGCCGGGCAGCGCCCCGGGCACGAGCACGGAGCGGATGTACTGCCACCGGCTCAGCCCGAGCGATTCGGCCAGCTCGATCTGCTTGCGGTCGATGCTGGTTACGCCGCTGTAGGTGTTGATGTAGATCGGGACGAGCACGCCCAGGGCGATGATCGTGACCTTGAACTCCTCTCCGATGCCCAGCCACAGGATCAGCAGCGGGATGAGCGCGAGCACCGGAATCGCCCGCTTGATCTGCATCGTGCCGTCGACCAGGGATTCCCCGAGTCGCGAGAGTCCGGCGACGATCGCGAGGACCACACCCGCGACCGTTCCGATCGCAAGGCCGAACACGGCCCGTGACAGTGATGCGCCCACGTGCTCCGCGAGCGTCCCGTCTGCGATCAACGTCCATGCGGTGCCGGCGACCGCGTCAGGACCGGTGAGCAGGCGCGGATCCAGCAGACCGAGAGCGGATGCCGACTGCCACACGACCACGATGATGAGCGGTCCGAGCAGACGACTGCCGGGAAAGGACCGGCGCCGCCCGAGTCGGTGGCGCCGCGACTGGCGGACGAGTTCGAGGAGCTGCGGGCTCGTCCGCCCGTCGTCGGGGCGCGGCGTGGCGATGACCGGGGTCTCGCGCGTGATCGATCTGATCGACATCATCTCTCCTTCGTGTACTCGTCGGCGACGGCGGCGACCGCGTCACTCTCGAAGCGCCGGTCGAAGAGCGTCTCGGCGTCGAAGTGGTCGACGTAGCCTTCTTCGTGCAGCAGGTCGATCGATGACTGCGCCCACTCGACCGCGTTGTCCCAGTCGCGGGGGAAGTACGGTGTGTTGGCGAGCGCCCAGATGCGGTCGGCATCCGTGGCGCTGAGGCCCTCCGTGTCGACGAAGTAGACCTGCTTCCACTCCTCAGAGTTCTCCCACGCCCAGACCTGGGCCTGCGCCCAGGCGCGGATGTATTCGCGGACGGCCAGAACGCTGTCCTCGTCGGCCAGCACGCTCGTCGGCGCCCACAGCACGGTGAGCAGGTCGGGCTCCTCGGCGAGCAGCGCCACGGCGCCGTCCGTGCCGTACTGATCGATGTATTTCGTGAGCTCGGGCTCGGAGAGCGGTGCGACGTCGACCTGACCGCCTTGCAGAGCCGTGAGGAACTGGGTGCTGGGCAGGGCGACAAGCTCGACGTCATCGGTGTCGATGCCGGCGGTCCGCAGCGTGCGCAGCACGGTGTCCCCCTGCGACTGCCCCTGCGAGAAGGCGATCTTCCTTCCCTTCAGGGCGTCGAACGACTCGAGGTCGACCCCCGGTGCCGTGGCGAAGACGTAGGAGGGCTTCGGCCGCTCGAGCACGGCAACGATCCTGGCGTCGAACCCGATCTCGTGCGCCTGAATCGGCGGGATGATCGCGTTGCTCGCGATATCGAGAGCCCCCGCCCGGAACGCCTGGATGACATCAGGGCCCGCCGCCACGTTCACCCATTCCTTGACCGTGAAACCGAGCGGGTCGATCGCGGAGCCCGCGGCTTCCAGCTGCAGCTGCGTCTGGCGCCCGGCGATGCGCAGGGCGGCGTCGCCGGATGGCTTGCCCGTGGGCAGCGCCTCGGATGCCGACTGCTCACTCGCCGCCGAGCTCGAGGTCGCACAGCCGGCGAGCAGCAGCAGGGCGGCGAGTGCCCCGGCGGCGACGGACATCCGTCGGGCGGACCGGTGTGTGCGGACGGATCGGGGGGCTGTCATGTCGTCTTCGCTTTCGCTGGGGGTTGCCGGGAATCATGCGGCGCTTTTTGCACTGGTCAAATAACGCTCGATGCTCATCGAGTGATGTCTGCGACTGATCATGTGGCAGCCGATGTACGGCCGCGCGTTCGGTTGCCCAGTGTGTACGCACGTTGCGCCGTGTGTTCCCACGTTGCGCGCCGTGACGGCAGAGTTTCGCGCTGTGACGTCGCTGATCCCGCCCCGGCTGCACGCGGCCCGATCAGTCAGTAACGTCCTCGGCTATGAGTCAACCCGCACGCACCGCAGAGCGACCCAGCGGCCACGCACACCCCGCCTTCGGCTCCTCGCTCCCAGCGGATGACTTCAAGGCCCTGTTCCGAGGGCACCCCGGAGGTGTCGCCGTCATCACCGCGGACGCGGGAGACGGCCCGGTCGCCCTGACCGCGACATCCGTATCGTCAGTCAGCGCCGATCCGCCCCTGCTGATCTTCTCAATCTCGGCGCAGTCCTCCGCCGCCGCGGTGCTGACGCGGGCCGAGACGATGGTCGTGCACCTCCTCGACGCACACGACCTCGACATCGCCAAGCTCGGTGCGACCAGCGGCATCGACCGTTTCGCCGAGACCCACCGGTACTCGCGACTGGTCACGGGTGAGCCGGTATACCGGCACGTGCGGGCATGGGCGCGCTGCGCCGTGATCGAACGAATGGATGCCGGAGGTTCCACCGTGATCGCAGCGCACGCCCTGCAGTCACACGTCGAGCGCGACACCGCCGCCGGGACCTCCGGCGACCCGCTGGTCTATCACAACCGTTCATGGCACCGCCTCGGCGACCACTCCCGCATCCAATAGCGCCTCGCTGACGCCAGCCGAGAGAAGACGGACACTGCGACTATGACCTTCTTATTCAACTCCGCCAGCGAATCGATCACCGGCATCGGTGAAAGCCGCGCCCACCGGAACCGAGAACGGTCGCTCAACGACTCGTTAGCCACCATGCCGACCGGGCGGCACGCAGTCGACAACAATGGGTGTCTTGTAACCCTTGAGATATGCGAGGCCGAGGTTACGAGACACCTTGGGCGGCTCACAGAGTGTTGGTCACTTGTGAACCGAAAGTTGCCGCCCACTCGTCGACGCTAATGATTCTGACCTTCCGCAGCAGATCGGGTCGCAAGTGGCGCTGCATCACTTATGCCTCGGTGATGCTGTTCCCGAGGGGCGTCGCGGGCGCCACGGTGGCCACCCGATCGCCGTGGCGATCGCGTAGATGCTCCTATCCGGCGCTCGACGCGCTACGCCCTCGTTCGAAAAAGCCACTAGACCGGAGGCTCATCGCCCGAATTGACAGGCTGTGTTATGCGGAGGATGATCCACCCCAGAGGGCTCGAGTCTCGGATCAGGTAACCCGACGCGGTTGATGATGAGAGCCGATGTGTGGGATCGCGACAAAGGAGTCCGTCATGGCTGGCGTAGACCAAGCACTTCTAGAGCGTATCGGAATAACTCAGCTTGCTGGGCCCGGAACTGCTCTGGAAGACGACCCGCCCCTTTTTCATTTCGACGTCGAGGGCGAGGATATGCTCGCTCTCCTCGCTGACCCGGGTGGCTTCTTGCAACGGCTCGATCTAGGCCCATCGAAGGGCATCGCGCCAGGCGGCAATGTGCACGTGCTTTACAGCGGAAAGCACGCTTGGACTGGCAGTGAATGGACCGTGGCTAGCCTGAGCGGTGGCGTCGAGACATGGCGAGGATGCTGCTACGTCAGCGACGACTCAGTTACGTGCCATAAGCACTCGCAGAACTAGCGATGAATCTGGGCCTGCACCGCACGACCGATCCGCAACACCGCAGACCGCAACTGCGACAACGATTGATGCCTTGTCTGGCGTCAACGCATTGGTGGATGACGAGATCAAGGCCGCCTCTTCGCCGCGCCACGGGAACAGGAATCGGCGGGCGGCGCACCCGAATTAGGCTCGACCCCGACCCGCCCCACCTCAGCCCACCCAATCTCGCAAGAGCTGGATTAGCCGACCGCGCTGTCGGCGAATGCCTCCATTGAAGAAAGAAATGCTGCTAGCACTTCGCGTCCCCGAAACGGGCCACGTTGCGGTCGCACCTGCAGCAGTTCGCCAGCCAGAGGCGTTGGGGATACTCTTCATTGCGCCCCCGCAGGTGTTGTTGATAATTCTCCGTAGTCACGATACTTCGACGCACGACCGGCAAAGCTCGAGGCGGGTGGCCAGCGCGCAGTAGCGCTGGGCCGCTAGCGTTCGGGTAGCGTTCGTGGCCCGCATGTGAATCGTCTGTCAGTCGTAGAGCGTTGCGCTGAGGGATCCCTTCCGCAACATGCGCGGACGCGATGTTGCCGGCCGCATGGCGGGCGACGATACGGGTGCGTCCCTGCCGGCGCAACGCTGACCATCACAGCGCTTACCCGTCGTTAGGAGTAGCCTGAGCCGGAGTTCCTCATCGACGAGGAGGTACCATGCGCACCCACAAGAAGGTCATCGCACCCTGCCTCGCTTTCGCTGCGCTGGTCCTCGTCACCCTGACAGCCGCGTCGTGCGCCTCGAAGGTTGACGATGTGGCTCGGGCACTTGGCGTTACTGCTGACGAGGCGAAAATCATCATCGGCGCTCAAGCTGACAACGCTGAATCAACTGCGACTCGGTGGCTTGACGACTTCAAGAAGTTCCAGCCTGACGAAGACATTAAGTTGGCCTGCGGATTGCTCCTCGATTCGATGGGTGTTCCGTCGCCAATCCCTCGGACGGACGAGGAGCTTCGAAGTCTGCTGCAGTTCGTAGTCGGAGTCCCCGAGGCAACCGCAGTCCAGTCTGAAGTCAGCCGTTCTCTGATCGTGGACAGCCCGAGCCCGGGACTCGGAGCGGCGATCGAAGCGTTCAGGATCAAGTACTGTCCGGGGTGAGCGTGGGATCACTCTGACGCGACACGCTGACTGTCTCGAATCCCTTGAGATATGCGATGCCGAGGTAACGAGACACCTTGGGTGGCTCACAGAATGGGCCGGTCGACCATCCGCACATAGATCTGACGGCGCGAAAGCTGCACAGGGCATGGAGCACCAATCCCGTTGGGGACTGTGGTTCTAACGGTCCCTGATCTCGATCCGGAGTTCAGCATCCGTTATCGTCTTTTATAGAACGATTGATCGATAACGAACTGTAACGACGAGGGGCGCTGATGCAACCGAGCCCATACACGCCAGGCGAGGTGGCGCGGACGGTGCCTGGTCGTGCTGTGCAGCTCGGGGAGTTTGAAGAACGCCTCTCGTATCTGGTCGATCTGGGGCGCCTGGTGGGCCGCATTCGTGTGGATCATGCGCCTCGTGGTTTGGGTAAGACCTCATTGCTGAGGCAGTACCAGCGTCGCGCCCGGGAGCGTGGAGCGCAAACAATTTGGGTGACCGCCGGAGAAGAAGGTGTTGGACTGATCGCCCAGATCGCTGCGGAGATCGAGCGGGAGAGTGCCACCTGGCGTTCCGGGACACGCACGGCACTGAGCAGGCACCTGGAGTCCCTCACTCTCCGGGCCGGCATTCCCCAGATTGTTGGCGTCGAAGCAAAGCTCAAGCCGGACAAGGCAGCCACCGCCGGCGGGTACAGAGAATTGGAAGCCGTTCTTCGTCTAGCGGCATCGAGCGATGATCACACGGGGCTGGTCATTCTCATCGATGAGATCCAGGCGGCGGACCCAGCCGGGTTACTCACGCTCGCATACGCATGGCAGCATCTGCAATCCGAAGGGACTGACGTGCCGGCCGCCGTCTTCACCGCCGGCCTACCGAACGCACCTGAGAAAATCTCTTCCGCGGTGACCTTCAGCGAACGGTTCGCTTACCGGCCCCTGCTGCTGCTTGGCCGCGAGGCGGAAGAGGTGGCGATTTCCGCACCGGCGCGCCACCTCGGGGTGGTGTGGGAAGACGATGCTTTGGCTGCCGCTTTCGAACTCGCGGCCGGCTACCCCTACGCGGTGCAGCTGATCGCTGACGCGACATGGACTGCCGCGGGGCATCCTGACCCCGGCGGTCGAATCACGCTCGACCACGTAACCGTTGGTCGCCATGCCATGAAAGCCGATCTGGACGCCCTGTTCCGCGCCCCATGGGGCAACGCCACCGCCGGCGAACGCGAACTGATGACCGCGATGGCTTCGCTGGGAGACGAGCCGGTCCAACGCGCGGAGGTTGCCCGCGTGCTGGGCGTATCCAGTGAAAGCCTGTCGATGCCTCGCGCTCGGCTGATCGACAAGGGACTCATCCAGTCCGGCTCACGGGGCAAAATCGAGTTCACGATCCCAGGATTCGCAGCCTTCATCCGCGATCTCGACGGATAACGCACCAGCGCTACCCACCGACCCCCCAGCCGGTCGTTGAACGGGTCGCTGAGCTGGGGCGATAGTGTTCGCGCATGGGCGTCGAGAATCAACCGACCGATCTCAACGTCGACGTGCGAATAACGAGTGATAACCGTGACGACGACCACCTGCTCGCGGCCTTCTTTGCCTCCTTCTCGATACGAGACGACAACGGCGACGAGACGGGTGTGGGAGGAATGTCCGGCTGGATCGTATGGAGCGGGTTTGAGGACGTCGCCCCAGCAGCCGACTCCTTGAGTGCAGATGCCGCTCACATCGGTCGCGTGGCGCATGAGGTCATGGAGCAACTCCGCGAGGACGACCCGTTCCTTGAAGACATCCTCCTGCTCGACCGCATTTGGATCGAGCCTCCTTGGCGTCGCCGACGCCTCGTGAGCCCCATGATTGATCGGTTGATGGGGTTGCTTCGGCTCGATGTAAACGGCTGCGTCATAGTCACGGAGCCCGAGCCGCAAAAGCCGCAAAAGAAGGGCGGTGGTCCGTATGCGGATGGCGCTTCCCGCGACAGAGCAATGGATGGGCTTGTGCGGTCACTTCGAGTGGCGGGATTTGAGCGGTGGAAGGACGAACGCGCGATGTGGAAGTTGGCGGATGGCACCTGACTGACCGCTCTGAACCGATCGCTGCTCGCGCACTGCCGTCGTCCTACTCAAATAGTCGGTACCGGCCGTCCAACTCGTCAGGCGTCACGCGCGTCTTCGCCACAAGTGCCGGTTCACTGACCGTCCGCAAGCGGGTCCCTCGGCGGAGCAGGTCCGCGTCTCGCAAGGGATCCCCCTGCGGGGCGATATCTCTTTCCGCCGATCGCCGCCAGCGGGATGGCGATTGCCCCGAGAGCTGGTCGGCAGGGGGCGCCTTTCAGCGGTTCTTGTACTGGTCTCGGACGCTGCGCGGAATGCGACCTCGGGCGGATACCTCGATGCTGTTATCCGCCGCCCGTGCGCGAATCGCTGCGGGGTCCTGCTCCACCTGCGACTTGGCGGGTCGGGCGCCTCCACGGCTCGTGGATCTGGCGGCCTCGATGAACGGCGAAAGCGCGGCGTCGAGCGCGTCACGATTCTTGCGCGCGAGGTCAATCTCGTATGTGGCGCCTTGGTAGGTGAATGTCACCGTCTCGGCGCTGTCTGACCCGTCGATGTCATCTACGACGCTGACGACAGTCTCTGTAACCATTGCGTGTCTCCTTGGGCATGGCGAGGTGGAGCCGCCCTCCGGGACCCATCTTGGAGGCGGATCCGACGATTGCGACCGGCGACGGATTCGGGTCTGTCGCCATATCAGACACTAATACGCTTTTGGATCGCTGGCACCGAACTCCAGAAGACGAAACCACTCAAACTCGCATCCCGGTGCCGGCGGGGATCTGGTCGTGCCCCCGTATTCCGGAACGATTCGTTGAGAGGATGTGGTTGCTTCTGAGAGGAGAAGTGGTCGTATGCCCAGACCGTATCCGTCCGAGTTCCGTGCGCGTGCCCTCGAGCTGGTGAGGTCGGGACGCACCGTCGTCGACGTCGCCGCGACGCTCGGGATCGCGCAGTCCTGCCTCTAACGGTGGAAGCAGCAAGATCTCGCGGACCGCGCCGTAAGACCGCCGTCCGATCCCTGAGTGGGTATTGCGCGGACCGCTCAGGGCGATCAGCCCTGTGGGTTGGGAGTTCGAGGATGATGTCGCGC
>NZ_JBNCNY010000020.1:0-33169 GCF_049847225.1 Micromonospora sp. DT81.3 | reverse complement strand
TCACGCGGTGACCGTCGCTACGTCCGCAGCGACACGGTCACCGGGGGGTTCGTACACCACCATGCCGGACGCAACCCAAGGACGAGTGGACCGACACCGGGATCTACGCCATTCTGGAACGCGAATGGACCGCCGACACAGCTTTCCAGAATCGATAGAGCATTGGCGCGGTGGAGATCCCTTCGAGAAGATTGCAAGTGAGTTCAGCGTGGGGTGATGAGTGGAAGCCGGTAGGTCCCCTGAGCGATGGCAGCGTCACCTCCGTAAGCGCGGATGATGACGGTGAACGGTCCGTCTGGTGATGGGAGCCAGTTGGCGCCTTCTTTCGGATCGGCGGGGCGATGATGCTGGACGTAGAGGGTGAGGGAGCCGGTGTCGCTGTAGTGGATGCCGGGCGTGCGGTCGCCGATGGAGTACCGGTCGATCTCGTTGGCGCTGAGCAGCCGCTGGGGCAGGGTGTAAAGGGTCGCTGACCAAAAGAACCGTGCTTTGGGAAGTTGGTCGGCGGAGAAGGTGATCGTGTAATCGGCGGCGCCGGTGATGTGGTTGCCGGCAGAGTCGACGAGCCAGCCGCCGTACCAGGCAATCGCGGCCGGCAGTCCGTAGAGACCCTTCTTGGCACCGACGTTGCGGTTGTCGTACGCGCCCGCCATCTCCTCGCGAGTACCGAAGAGCCCGGTCGAGCTGGACGCGCGGGCGGCGACGTCCTCGAGATGTGCGATGCCGTCGGTAAGGCCTCCCTCGAACGCAGCGCGATCCTTCTCGCTGAGATCGGCGCTGCGGAAGGTGCCGCCGCCGATGCCCACCGATGCCATCCGGTCCCGAATGTCACGGTCCTCTTGCAGAACCGGCGCGAACTGCAAGAGGTGATCGAGGTAGTCGTAGAAACGGATGTCGGTTGCGGCGGCCTCGATCCAGGCCGGCCATGCCACCGGCTCTGCGGCCGGCGCCGGGGGTGCCTAGATGCTCGGACAGCGGAACGGCTGTGTAGGAGTGCTTGATGCGGCGCAGGTCCGCGACGTCGCCATCGGTAAACGCGGTGCGGCCGAGGCAGCCGACGATGTCGGTGGAGGCCAGGATCACCCCGTCGAACCCGTCGGGTGTGCCGCCGGTCCACGATGGGCCGGTTAGGAGGTACTGGCCAGCACCCGTCGTGCAGGTGGGAGGATCCACATCCTCAGCACGGACGCGAGTCGGGAGGAGGCCCTGGCGGCGAGGTGCACGTTCAGGACGGAGGCGGTCCCGGGCGGGCGCGCGTGATGTGGGGCTTTTGTCAAGGGGGTGAGGTGATCCGGGGGGAGGGGTGCACGGTGGGCCGAACGCACCGAGAAGCTGCGCCGCGTCGGATGGATGGAGGGCTTAGAGCCTCATGAAGACCATCGTCACGGCGTACGGGTCGTATTCCACGGGCACTGAGCTGGCGGATGCCGTGACAGGCTACGGTCTCGCGTTGGCCAGGGATCGCGCCGTGGATGTGGTGGATATCCCTTTCGTCACCGCGGGCGGCCGCATAGCGCGTGTGCAGCTGAGGGTGGGCTGGCTCAGCGACATGTCGGCCGTCACGGTGGACGGCATCCGGGACGAGTTGCTTGAGGACGCTACGCTGCTCACGCTGATGGAGCAGACCGAAGCCCTCGAGTGCCCCCGCGGGTTTCCACTTGCCGAGGAGGACGTCGAAGACCTCCGCTCCGCTCAGCGCAACTGGGACGACATCGTCTGAGACTGCGCGTACCGCCGGCGGGCTGCCTACCGGACCGGTGACTCACCGCCGCTGGCCCGCGATGGCGATTCTCGCCGCGGCCAAGGTTCTCCGTATCGCCAACAGAGGAACGAGCCCATACTGAATTCACCGGCCGTTTCTTCGGGTGGCACGCTCGGCACCGACCGAGAGCCCATCGACGCAGCCCTCTGGAGAGGCGCGATCATGGGCAAGTTCATCTACGACGGGCTGGTGAAGGTCGATTTCGACGATCGTCTGCTGGCTCACCTGCAGCTGGTGATCGGAGCGAAAGTCCGCCGTGGCGAGTCGTTCCACTTCACCTGGAAAGACGACGCCAGCATCGGCAACGGCAGAACGACCGTCTGGATCCATCCCCGCGTCTCGGTCGTGTACACGTTCTACGGCAGCAAAGCACCGGTGATCAATCGGGCCTGGGTCGATGCACTGATGTCCACCGCGAACTCGCCCACCGGACTCTACGCGGTGCCCGAACCTCCCGCCCACGAGAACGGCAAGACACCAGAAGTCACCAGGAAGCTGCACGAAGCGCACTGACCTGCACCATTCCGCAACCGGGCGTCCGCCCACGAGAAGTACGCGGTCGCCACGCTCATAGACAGCGGCGGGAGCTCCTCGTCACCGAGCCGAAGGTGAGTGGTGGGTTCCCACTCGTTGATCCCTATCCACACCGTGTCCGGATCGCGGACCATGGCGGGCGGCCGATTCGGATTCATGAACGAGTGAGGGTGTGAAGCGGCCTGTCTGCGAAAGACTGGGGCGCGACGGATCGCTTCCCGGAGGTCGCCTGCAGCCCCCCACCATTTGTGGTGTGACGTCAGGCGACGGTAGCGGGGGTGGATCCCCGGCGCTACCGTGCAGGGAAAGTCGTACGTGTACCCGCCATCGTGAGCACTCTGGTCTCCACTCTCTCGCAACCCGGCGTGACACTTCACGCCCGCAGAGGTCCGCGCGCGCCTGCAGAACCGATTCGCGATGGCCTTCCGCGTGGCCAATCACAAGCGGCCAGCCTCGCGAGCCGCACGCGTTGCCCAGTACGTCGAAATGCTGCAACGAGGGGAACCGTTCACTGACGACCACTGAGAATACGCTGACCCGACGACGGAACCAGCTCGAGCACGCCGACGCGTCGAGCGTGCTGGTAGGTGCTGAGCGCCGCGAGCGTCGATTCTGCGCCGCGGTTTTCGTTGCGGCCGTTCGCTTCGAGCCCATCGAAGCCGGCGCCCGATTCGGGGTCGAACATGGCGGTGGCGGCGTCGTTGTCGCCCGCGAACCATGCCCAGGCAGAGGCGACGCCATCGCGCCACGAGGACTCGCCGGTGAGTTCGTAGGCGCGCGCGCACGCGTCGGCGATGGCCGCGACTTCGATCGGCTGCTGATCGAATTGCGCGGACCGCTGCGCGGGACCGCGCCCGTCGGTCCCTGTCACCGAGAGGTGCCCGTGGCTCGTCTCGAGATCCACGAGGAAGCGCAGCATGGAAAGGCCGCGCGCGACGATGCGAGGGTTGTCTGTCGCTGTGCCGCCGGCCAGGAGCGCCTCCGGAAGCGCGGCGTTGGCGTAGCGGAGCCGCTGCTCTGGCCATGGCCAGCTGTCATCGGGCGGGGTTGGGATCGACGAGATCCCGTCCAGCAGCAGAGCACGGGCACAGAGATCGTCGGGGTATGCGGCGAGGACGTCCGCGGCTCCGAGCGTCGCGAACGCCAGAGCTCTTCCATGCGGCGATCGCACGGAGGCCGCGCGATGGAACGCGGTCAGCGCGCGGGAACGGGTCTGGCCCGTCGGAGCGTGGGCGGCTGCGGCGCCGAGGGCTTGAAGCGCTCGACCCCACCAGTCGCCGAGTGCCGGTTCGTCTGTCCAGCCGCCGCCGGCCGCCATCCGGTTGTGCACGCGGCCGTCTTTGTCGACGGCACCCTCCAGGAAACGAAAGCACGTGTCGGTGAGTCGGAGCAGAGCCGGGGTCGGTTCGGGTTCGCGCAGCAGCACGACGAGCGCGCGAGCAACGTCGTCGACGCAGTATCCGTGATCCCGGCGCGGCACATCGAGGAGTGCGTGTTCGAAGACGCCGTGGTCATCGGACAGCGCGATGAGATGCGAGAAAGAGGGCCGGCTCCCGCACCCGATGTCGTCTTCGTCTCCCGTCACGCCGCAACCCTCACCATGCGATGGGCGATCGCGCGATAGTGATCGGCGACTCTCGGCCACGAGAAATCATGCGTGTCACGCAGCCCCGCTTGATGCATCTGCTCCGCGGCCCCCTCTGCTTCGAGGATCGTGCGGATGGCGGCGGCCATCGACTCCGGGTCCTGGTGCCTCGCGATGACGCCCGCACCGCGGCCCAACAGCTCGACCGCGTGCGGAAAGCCGGTTGCGACCACCGGCACGCCCGCGGCTACAGCCTCGATCAGCACTCCCGACGTGGCCTGATCGCGCGAGTCGTAGGGCAGCAGGACGACGTCGGCGCCGGCGACGAGTTCCGCAAGCTCTGTGGCGTCGCGGTAGCGATCATCGAGCGTGACGATCGCGCCGAGGCCCAGGTCGGTGATGAGCTGCTGCAGCGCTTCACGGTAGCGCTCGCCATCATGCGCGAGAACTTTGGGGTGGGTCTGGCCGGCGATGACGTACTCGACGGGGGGAACCGTGTCGCGCAGGCCCGCAATCGCGCGAATGCCCCACTCGAGTCCCTTGCCCGGCGAGATGAGTCCCCAGGTGAGGATCCGCTTCGAGCCGGTGCGCTTTGTCACCGAGGTCGCGCGGGGCACCGGGACGCCGTGAGGAATCACGTGAACCTTGGATGGTTTGACGTTGTACGACCGATTGAGAATCTCTCGCGCGTTGTCGGTCATCACCACGACGGTCGCGGCCAGCTTGCACACCGTTTCGAGTACTGCTCGTTGATGCGGCGTGGGCTCGCTGAGCACCGTGTGGAGCACGACGATCGCGGGTGTCGCCAGAGATCTGAGCAGCGGGATGATCTCGTCGCCATCGGGTCCGCCGTAGATGCCGTACTCGTGCTGCACGATCGCGACGTCGCATCCATCGAGCGCCCGGACAGCCGTCCGCATGCTCACACGGTCGCGCGCGATCAGTTCGGTCGTCGTCGGGACGCGGCCGACCACTGCCGGATCAGGCCCGCTGTCGCGAACATCGAGGGCGCGCACGATGATGGGCGCCGGCACTCCATCTGTCGCAAGCTCGCTCGCCAGCGCTTCGGTGAAGGTGGCGAGCCCACAGCGGGTGGGCGGATACGTGGACAGAAAACCGAAGTGGGTCATGGCGACCATCTCTGTCGGCCTCGGAGTCATACGACGCCGAGGTTCTTCGAGACGTCTGCCGACGGCATCCCTCGTGGAACTACGCCTGCGTCGCCGCGGTCCGGTTACACGTCGGGCCGAACCCGCCGCGCTGTGTTCCGCACACTACACCACGCTCATGCGAGGCCTCCTGGCAGCTCAGGAGCAACCGGTACACCTCGAGGTAGCCGTCGACCATGCGCTCGACGTCGAAGCGGGCGCGGGCCCTCACGGCGACCGCGGTCCGATCAAGCGCCGCGCCCGCGTCGACGAGGGCGACGGCGTCATCGATGTCCTCTGCCAGGAACCCAGTGACTCCGTCGTCGATGATTTCGGGCATGGATCCGCGCCGATAAGCGACGACCGGCGTTCCGCAGGCCATCGCCTCGACAACGGACAGCCCGAACGGCTCATCGAAATGGATCGGATGCAGCAGCACGGCCGCTGAAGTCAGCACCTCAAGCCGCTCCGAGGGCCCCACGGATCCGCGATAGACGACCCTGTCGCCGTCGATGTGGGGTTTGATCACCGCCTCGAAGTACCCGGCATGCTGAATGATCCCGCAGATGACCAGTCGGCGCCCCGTGCGCCGGGCGATCTCGATCGCATCGGCGATGCCCTTGTCGGGGTGGATGCGCCCGAAGACCACCAGGTCCTCGCCCGTAGATGCCGAGCTGCCCTCGAACTCCGTCATATCGATGCCGTGGTGAACCGTCGCCAGATACTCGAGGGAAGGAGACCGGTCCGCGTCCGAAATCGAAACGAACGCCGACGACGAACGTTCGTATGCCGGCAGGATCGCGTCGCCGGAGAAGCCGTGGATCGTCGTCACCATAGGTGCAGCGCATTGAGCGCCGAAGACGAGCGGGAGCCAGTCGAGCTGATTGTGCACGATGTCGAAGTCGCCCGACCGTTCAAAGGCATGTGCAATGTGGAGCGCCTCCCACACCCGGCCATCCATGCCGGCATCCTCGGCGTAGCCGTGGGGTGCAACCGATCTGAGCGTGGCCGATGTCAGAGAATCGGCCGTAGCGAAGAGGGTGACATCCACGCCACGGCGCACAAGACCTTCGGTCAACAAGCTCGTGACACGCTCCCACGGGCCATAGTGTCGCGGCGGCGTCCGCCACGCGATCGGACCCAGCATCGCGACCCTCATCGGCGCGGCCCGCCGCCCCAGGTGCTCACCGACCCGCCTGAACGGCACCGAAGCGCAAGGCGATGCCGGATGCCCAGCCTGGCGCACGCCCGTCGCCGGGTGGTCGGATCCGCATCGCATCGATCCCGGAGGTCTGAAGGAGCCAAGACACGAGGGAGTTGGAGTTCCACATGTCGCCGCATCGGAAGGCGTCGCGCCCCCAGGTGGGTGTCGGCACGGTGCTCACGCGTGCAAGGAGGGCGCGCGCCTCCACCTGCGGGAGGGCGAATCGCACGGGCGAGTCGATCGCCCACGCAGGGTCGGGCAGTATGCCGTCCGCCAGCACCGTATCTCGTAGCGAAAGAATCGCGAGCGGCCCAGCCAACGCGCTCCCACGGGTCCGCTGGCGACCACTCCGTGGGAAGTCGTCGGCACGCCCCACGCCGGAGTCATCATGGTCAGATGGGGCCGCTCGTCGACGATCACTTCGAGCGCGGCGTGGAACAGCGGTTGCGGCGCGCGATGCTCTCCGCGAGCTCGCATGAGTTCCCACCACCTGCTGGTGTGGATCACCACGCGCCCGCCGGCGCGGACGGGCAGCCACCGAAGATCTACGTGACTGTCAGTCATCGCTACTGTCTCGGCTCGAGACTTTTCCTTGCCGGAGTGGTCGGACCGGTGACGGGACGGGACGCCCAGCGGCGCTCAGGGGCCCGCGGAGTGGCTTTCAACGGTTCTTGACTCGAGTGACGGCATCGGTGTTGGCGACTCGATTGTTCGCCGCCTTCTTGTCGGCCTTCGCCGTGCGCTTCTCTTTCAGGGTCTTCGCAGGCGCCGTTTTGCCGCCTTCTTTGCGCGTGGACTTCTCACCCATGGTGTTTTGCTCCTTCGAGAGCCACGGTGACCCTGTTAAGGCTGACGTTACATGCAGCGCGAGCGGTCGACCGACCAGACCGCCCGAGGGACAGCACAAGTCCAGTAGCGGATCCCTCTGCGCGCAGCGTGGTCCAGCTGCTGCAATCCGGGATTGCGGTCGAGTCATCCCGACTGATCGAGTCGTCGTGGCCGCCTCCGCCGACGCGCGTACGGACGGGATGCCGAGATCGCGGGCGATGTGGCGGCTCAGGCTCGGCTTTCCGAACTGGAGGCCGCCCACCGCCGGCAGCTGACACCCGTTGGCGATCCCGCCCCGAGCGTCCCCGCCCTGGACACGGGACGCGTCCCGGTCGCTGAGCCGGTCGAAGGGGCCTCGCACGAGTTCGACGTCGGTCCCGCACGCTGTCGACGGCGCGTTCGCCGAGCATGAGCCTGCCGGAGGGTCGGGCGAGGAGTACGACCCCGTCGAGGCCGGGATCGCCGACTCCGACCCCATCGGAGGAGCCCCCGCGGGACCGTGGTGGCACCGCCGCCGCTGGTTGCTGATTCCAGAAGCGCAGGACCGGGGAGCGGAACAGGTGCTCGCACCGGACTACGTGCTCGAATTGGTGTCGGTCGGTGCGGACGTCGATGAGCCGCAGGACAACCTCGGCACTCTCGACGCGCTCGGTCTCAGTGCCGATGAGCTGCGGCAATACGAGAGCTTCAATGGTCACCGTGTTTGGAGCGGAGGGTCTCGCTACGGCATGGTCTGTCTGCTCGTGGCGACCCATGCGCTCCGCGAGCGGAACGGCTCCGAGGGGTGTTCCCCCAAAGGCCTCGAAACCGTCTCGGAGAACGTGTGGTTCGAGGCGGAGGGTCTCACCCGATTCGTGCTCAAGGGTGACCACGTCGAGGTCTACGTCTTCCACAGGGCCGCCGACCCGTCGCAGGGCTAGCTAACGCACCGCGCCCTGATGTCACGCTCGGTGAGCATCGCTCAGCGGGCAGTCAACACTGGTCGCCGGCGAATTGACCGATTGAAGGACGCTGGCCGATGCTTGCGACTTCGTGGGTCTGTCGGCCCATTGCTCGTGAACTCAGAGTGACGCGTTGTTGTGCACTCGTCCGGTCGCTGCCGGGCGCAGGTCGCCCGTCAGCGGTCCTGCAGGACCGAGGCATCCCGCCCTCACTCCACTGTTCATGTTGTTGCGGTTGAGCCGTTTCACGAACCGGCATAGCGTTCGATTCATGAAAACCACGACGTCGAGAGACGCTGACTCGAGCGTCGTCGCGTCGTGCATTGCCCTCGCGATGGCTGTCGGGTCCGCCGCGATGCTCGCCATTGCAAACGCCATCTGGTACGGGATTTCAAGTTCGGGTGGCTCCGCACTCAGCCTGCTATTCATCGGAGCGTGGGTTCTGCTCGCCTGGGCGGCGATCGTCGCGATAGCCGTGCTCGTGTACCTCATACATTGCACTGTGACCGGTGACCGACGTGAGCCGCTTGAATTCGTGTTGGTCGCCGCCTCGATCGTGCTGGTCATGGGGATCGTGATGGCCCAGCCCCTGAGTGGGAGCGCATCCGCCTGACCCTCGCCGCATACTGCGGCTGAAAGTCGAACGAGCGTGTGACCGCGCGATCCCTACTCGGGCGGTAGTGGAGGGATTGTTCACTGTCGTCCCGCAGAGGGGCCGCCTACTGAGGACCGGTAGGTGGGCGGACGCCACCATACGGTGCCGGAGGCAATGCGAAGGATGCCGTCGTCTCGCAAGCGCTCGTCGCGTCTGTCGCCAGCGTGGCACACGGTCCTACACTCGCGGCATGAGAACTGGACTGGCAAAGGCCGGCTGGATCGTGCTCATCGTGCTGAACGCTGGGATGCTGCTCAATCACCTGGTCGCGACGTTGTTGGTGGCGACGTCAGCGGACGAGGGCCGGATGTTCATCGCCTACGCGGTCGTGAACGCGTTGGCCCTGCTGGTGTTGTTGTTCGCCTATCGCGCCAGGCAGCGCTGGGCGTGGGCTTCGATCTGGCTCGTAGTGCTGGCGACCGCGGTCACGATCGCGTACGGCATCGACACAATCGGGCTGATCTACGTCGCCGTGGCCGGCGTGATGGCACTCGCCCAGTTGGCAACGGCACGCGAGTTCTTCGGCGCGGTGCAGGCTTAGCCCAACTCGGAGACGAGACCGCCGCCCTGAGTACGGATCGTCATGCGGGCAACAGGCACAAGATCGTTGAGAATCGTCCCGTAGGAGGTCCGCGCAGCGATCGCGGTCGGCTTCAACGTGGGGGAGCGGGATCACCCATTGACGCGATCTACACATCCGAGCGTGATGGGAGCGGCGCGAAAGATCGAGCTGCCGCGGAGCTGAGCAGGAGCAACGGGCGTCGGCGGGCCTGTCCTGCGCCACATCGGTCCGAGTAGGTCAAGGCTCACGGAGGGGCCGGCCGGGTCGGCGGCTACTATTGAGGACGGTCGGGGCCGTGTATTCCAGTCCGTTCCTGAGCTCGACTTGTGTCCAAGCCACGGGCGCTTCGGCGAATACGGGCTCGAGCATGTTCCACGTGAGCTCGGGGTCTTCACCGATGAAGTAAAGCTCGTAGGTGGAGTTCCCGACCTCGTTTCCGTCGATCCATCCGGCGCCGGCATCGGCCAGAGCTTGATCCGCGGCCAGCTCGGTTTCGAGAAGCGCCTCCATCAAATCGCCATCGAACTCGCTGGGTCGGTCTTCGTACACGACGAGGTCACCAAGCTCCCCGCAATCAACGTCCCCACCAGGAGGCGATCAAAGGGACGAAGACGCACTCGTCGAGCCTAGGTGGCCGCCGACGAGCGCGATGTCGTTCGCAGCCCCGCTGTGGATAGTTGGCGTTGAAAGCGACACGGAGCGTGCGCTCGATGGACGGTCGACTACCGCACGGGATGCCGCTCGCTGAGCGAGCGGAACGACGCTAGCTGAGAATGACCGGGTCCCTGCTGGTGGGTGGCCCGCTTGACCAGTTGTGGTCAGGGCAGGGTGACGAACGATGCGAGGAAGTCTCGGGCCGACGGAGTGTCCAGCCGGTACGTCTGGTTGGTGGCGCGGCACCATCGGTCCGTCCGTACTGTGGTCGAGACCACAAGGTCGCTCTCGACCCCGCCAAGGAAGTGCGGGCCTCCCGAGTCGCCGGCACAGATGCCTCCGTCCCCGGTGGAGGGATTTTGCGACAGCTCGAGAGAGTTCGGCCTCAGCGATTGGAAGCCCTGCAGTGCGTAACGGCGCGCACCGTCGCGGCCCTCGTTTGCGTGCGGCCCGCCGGTCTTGTCCGTGCGCACGGCGCCGTAGCCAACTGTGGTGAACGTCTGGTCGCGGAGCTGTCCGCTCGCCTTCAGTTGATCGAGGAGGCCCGCCGTGGGCAGCTCAGCAGGGGTGATGTCGGGTGAGCTGTCAAGCAGTATGACGGCGATGTCGTGCGTGTCGGCCTGACCGCCCGAGCCCCAAAGGGGGTGCTTGATCGCGGTTCCAGCGATGAGCCCAGCTGGCGCGGACGCATCCTCATCGTAGGTCGTGGCGAACGAAACCCAGTATGTCTGCCCGACCCTTTCGAGCACATCGACGCAGTGAGCCACGGTCAGGAACACGTCTTCGGAGATGAGCGTTCCCGAACATGTGATGTCGGGTCCCGGGCTGGCGGCATTCCGGTCTATCACGACGACGCCGACGTTTGGGTGCAGTTCGCCGTCTAGGTCTCCGAAGGTGATCGCTGACGCCGGGACAGCGCTCGAGCACACGAGGGCCAAGGCGATTATCGGGATGAATAGTCGACGCATGATCGAGTCCTCCTTGACTTCACCGTGCTGCCGCGGTCCGATCAGCACCATTGAACACCCGGATTTTGGCCCAGTCCATAGGGCTCCTCGCGGAGTCGAAGTCTCCGGGAGAGGGCTCGATCCCGACGTCGCTGGTCTGCAGACGTTGGTTTAGGTTTGCCTCCCCAGTCGCGACCGTACAAGCGGCAACTGATCGCTCGGCAGTAAGCCGGTCCACTTGCGGGCAAGGCGCGTGAGGCGGCGTTGACGTCGGAACACGTCGACTGATTGAGTCAGCGGCGATCCCTACCCGGCACCGAGCGCGGGATGGTCGACCATCGTCCCAGGGAGGTCCGCCTATCGATCCCTCGGCGGACGCTTGCATCGATTGCCGACACTGGTCGCGCTGTCGATCGTCAACGACAGGGTTCTGGAGCGTCGACGGAAATCTTTCTGGAGACGCGTGAACCTTTCGGAGGTTCGCGGACACTACTAGGTATGGGCAACGACGAGGCGGCGGAGTGGGCGCTGGTCTGCGCCGGAGATCCGGCGGGTTTGGCTGCGTTGTTCGACCGCCATGAGGCGCGCCTGTTCCGTCACGCGTGCCGATTGCTCACGGCGCGGGAGGACGCGAAGGATGCGGTGACGATCGCCTTCTTCGAACTGTGGCGAAAACGCGCTTCGGTGCGGTTGGTGGAAGGGTCGCCGCTGCCGTGGATGTTGAATACGGTGGCGCATTGCGCGCGGAACCTTGAGCGGTCAAGACGCCGGTACGGTGCACTCATCGCTCGCGCTCCGCGACCGGAGCCGCCCCGGGAGCTGTCCGGGAACGATGAGAGCGGAGTGCTTGCGGCGTTGAGGCGGCTGCCTCATCGAGAGCAGAGCGTGGTCGTGCTGACCGTGTTGGAGGGGTACGGGGAGCGGGAGACCGCGCAGACGCTGGGAATCCCGGTCGGAACGGTGAAGTCCCGCCTCACGCGGGCCAGGGAGAAGCTTCGCGACGAGATGACTGCGATGGGGGAATGATGGGCACCGAGGACGAACTGACCGCCCGCGAACACGACGAGATGCGGGATCTAGTGCTGGCAGGCACGCAGCGAATCCGTTCCGCCGACAGCTACCGCATGCAACTCGTGGCAGCTTCTCTCGCGCTGCTCCTTGTCGGCGCAATGACCGGCGGCATCGTCACCGCGGCCCTCCGCAACGGCAGCAGCCCGGGTCCTGTGGCTTCCGGTGATCCCAGCCCGACGCTCACGGTCCCCGGTATCGGCGATCCCAACCCCGGCACCGTCTCGAACGGGTGGGTGGCGTTCGAGATGAATGGGCTGGAAAGAGGCATCTACCTTGTCAAGGACGGCTCATCCGCTCACCGGATCGCCGGTTCCGACAGTGAGGATGCCGAGCTCGTGTGTCCCGCGTTCTCGATCGACGGCACCCGGCTCGCGTTCGGCCAGGCAACCCACGACGCAGACTCGGGCGGAGAGGACGCCTCCCTCGTCGTCGGCGAGGTGAGCGCCGACGGGGATCTGTCCGCGCCGGAAGTCGTCCCACTCGACGGCGTGTCTGCACCGCCGTGCCCCATCTGGTCGGCCGATAGCCGGTGGATCGCGTTCGGGGCCGGCACGTACCATCGGTCCGGTGAACCGCATTACGTCGACGAGGTGTGGCTGCTCGACACCGATTCCGGCGAGGTCCGACGGTTGAAGATAAACGCGAGCGACCTCGAGTGGGCGCCGGATGTGTCCGAGCTCTACATCACCAGCGAGAGCGGGATTCGGGTCTACTCGGTGACAACCGACGAGACACGCGCGGTACCGGACACGTCGGATGCGGTGGCGTTGGCGGTGTCGCCCGACGGCCAGGCGCTCGCCGTACAGCGTGCCCTCGCAGGGTGGGGCGCGGAAACGCGCCTCGACCTGTGGCTGATGGCCGCCGACGGGTCCGATCAACGCCTCCTGGTCGCCGACTACGGAGTCATGCATGGCATCGGACCGGTGTGGTCACCAGATGGAAACCGCGTCGCGTTCCAGCGGAGCTGTGACACATATGTGGACCAGTCCGGCGAGGAGCGTATCTGCCGAGAAGAAAGCGAAGCCGTCGTCGTCCCCGTCGGGGACAACGATCCGCTGGGAGCGTTCGGGACCCAGGCGGTGATCGCTCCGCCGCAGTCACCCTCCAGTGACAAGCCGCGGATGTGGTTCCCGGTCAGCGTCACCTGGTCGCCCGACAGCACGACGCTCCTCTACCGGGCGTGGTCGCAGCCCGATCTCGCGGCGCCGGACGGGGTCAGTGGAGTGGTGGCCGTGCGTGTCGACGGTTCGGCGCCACCCGCCGTGCTTTACGAAGGACAAGACCTTGGAGGCTACTCGGGGTACCCCTGGAACGTGTACCAGGGCTGGGGCAGACTGCCTGCCTGATCCGGAGCCAAAGCATCATTGTCGGCCGTTGGGAGTCAGTCACCCATCCAGCCGGCTTACGGGTCCCAGGTCGCGGCGAGTGCCGTCTCAGATGGGATCCGCTTGCGGGCAATCAGGGTCGAGGCCTGTGACGCTGGATCGCGCTCCAATCACTTCGACTGGTTGAGTCAGCGACCATCCCTAATACGGGAGTAGAACGTGACTTCAGGCGGCTGCTGGGGTGATGGTGACGTTGTAGCCGAGGTTGCGGAGTTGTCGGATGGCCTTGTTCTTGGTCCTGTCGGGGTCGGTGTGGACGTAGAAGTCGGCGCCGGGGTCGGTGTATGCCTCGCCGTTTTGGAGCATGTGCCAGACAGCGACGAGGAGGGTGTGCTCGATCGCGACAACTGCTTTGAGTGGGCCGCGGCGAGCCGCGATGCGCCGGTATCTGGCGCCGAGGTAGGTGCCCTTGGTTCGGGACACGGACAGGGCGGCGACGCCGAGCGCGGCTTTCAGGTACTTGTTTCCGGGGCGGGTGTGAGAGGACTTAACCCTGCCGGCGGACTCGTTCTGGCCGGGGCAGACACCCGCCCACGACGCCAGTCGCCCCGGTGTATCGAACACGCTCATGTCGCCGCCGGTCTCGGCGATGATGACGTCGGCGACCGCGACGGAGACGCCCGGGATCGTGATCAGCACGTCCCGGGCGGGACGAAAGGGCACCATCGCGTCCTCGATCCGGGCGGTGAGCCGATCGATCATCCCGGTCTGCGTGTCGATCTGGATCACGTACTCGCCGACCAGGAACGCGTGATGCTCGGTGAATCGGCCCTGTAATGCGTCGACCAGTTGCGGGATCTTGTTCCGCAACCTGCCCTTGGCCAGCTGGGCCAGGGCCTGGGGGTCGCGTTCCCCGGCGACCAGCGCGTCCAGCATCGCCCGCGCCGACGCGCCGGTCAGCGCCGACGCGACGGAGGAGAGTTTGATCCCGGTGGACTCGAGGAACTTCTCCAGACGCTGCACCTGCCGGGTCCGGTCCATGGTCGCGACCGCGCGGGCACGGGTGAGGTCCCGCAGTTGCCGGATCGGTTCCGGTGGCACGAACGAGGCCCGCAGCAGCCCGTGCGCGGCCAACTGCGCCAGCCAGGCCGCGTCCGACACGTCGGTCTTGCGTCCCGGGATGTTCCGCGCCTGCCGGGCGTTGACCAGCATCACCGGCAGCGTGTCTTCCATCAGGAAGTAAAACGGCTTCCAATAGTCGCCGGTCGCTTCCATCACCACCGTCGTGACCTGTTGGGCATGCAGGAATTCGACCAGCTCGAGAATCTGCGGCACCGTCGCACCCCACGTCGACACGCTCGTCGTGAACGTCCCCGCGCGCTTGCCCGGCACCCGGATCGCGACCTTCGCGTCACGTTTGGAGATATCCATCCCCGCCGCCCGCTCGTGCACCACATCCATCAGCAGCCTCCTTCAGACGAGGCCGGTCACGGGGAAGGGCGGGGAAGAAGTTCAGGAATCTAACACTCGTGCTCGAAGGCAACAATCCACGGTTCCCGTGGGTGTCCTTCCGCGTCACGCTACCCGACCGGCTCGAAGCACCAAGGGATCTCGACGTCACCACGACCGGCACCGCCAGCATCCACCTCGACAACCCTTGCCGACAAGAGCCAGCCACGCACGAGACTCCCGACCCCCACGGCGCGGCAGCGCCCCTGGAACGCTACCCGGGCAGCACCGAACAGGTGGTGTGCCGAGTCTTGGATTCAGCGCTGGAATGTGCGTGTCGGGCTGGCGCGAGTGTAGCCGCCGGCGGACGCATCTCGCCTAAGCACGGTGGGCAGCTCGTCCCTCGACCGCTCAGTGATCCCCGACCTCTCCGTTCGCAAGCACATTGCCGACGGCCGATATCGCCGGTGCAAAGAAGTAGCCACCGCCAGTAGGCGTGATCCATTCGCGGGGAAGGGAAAACCGCTCTCGGTCACCGCCGGGTAGGCGCAGTTCGAGGGTCCGCTCACGATCCCCGTGCACGTCGCTCTGACCGATGATCGGGTCGTGTCCGCTCGCGTTCGGCTGGAGGGAGGAGTTTGCCCAGCGCCGTGTGACGAATTCGAACTGATCCTCGATCGAGGACATATAGGCGACAAACATCAGGCCGCGTTCTGCGGCTATCAACTGGGGAGGGGGGTCTTTCACGCCGGCCAAAACAGGTCCATACGGGATCCCGCGCCTCATCATCAGTCTGAGCATCGTGTCGGCCGATGCGCCAAAGTCGGTACCGCTGTCGCGTGGGTTGACCTTGCGGATATGCCCAGCCATCGGGCAGGTCTGCCCGAAGATGTCGGCCGTCGCGCGCGTGTGATCGTCCTCCTTATAGCCAGCCTCGGCCAGTTCCTTACTTGGCAACCAATGTGTGGTGTCGTCGTCGAAGAGAAAGTGATTGTGTGCGAACTCGTCGCCCGCCAGCGAGAGGTCGTCCTCGTGCGGGGAGCGGGAGATGGGTGCGCCGCTGGGCCATCGACCCACCATCATAGATGCGAAGCGCACCGGCGACGTTCCGTACTCTCGGCTGGCTGTTGCGGCGAAGTCCCAGAATGCGGGAACATCCTGGTTGAGCCGCCTGCAGACGAGGTAGGACCCGTTACGCGCCCAGGCGGGGAAGTTCCCGTTGTCCTCGGCTGGAGCGAGGGGATCGGCTGGGTCCTGGCGTGGCAGGCCGAGGAGGAACTGACCTGGCCAAACCAGGGGTTGTCCGGGCTTTCCGAAGATGCGCGAGTGCGGATTGCGCGGGTCGAGGTAGCGCGGGCTGAGGTGCTCTCCGTCACTGGTCACGCCACGGATGCCCGGCTGCGATATGCCGTCCTTGAATCCGAAGTGCTCGTGTCCGGAGAGATTGCCCGGCAAGTTTTCGCCGACCTGTTCGAAGGACAGAGTGAGCCCTCCGCGTGCGGCCGCCTGCACGATCTCCGCCGCAGCCTGTTCAACGTCCTGCGCGATGTCCGCGGCGACGATGACGAGGAAGTCCACCTCTGAATCCGGCCCACCGACTCGCCAGCGCTCGCGATGCCCTGGAAGAGACTGCTCTGCTGGGTCGCCGAGAAGTGTCGAGCGCGCCGCCATGCCCTGACGAAATGCTTCGTCGCCCATCTCATCCCCAGCATGCTTGCCGAGCAACTTGCAGATGGCGTGATGGGACAGGGCGAAAGCGATCCAGGTAGCGGGCTTGGATGGCTCAGTCGTGCCTGTCAACAAGCGCTCGCGTCTGAATTCGCGTCTGAAGTCGAGCACTTCCTGCATGCTGGACAGACGTGGGGCAAGCCAACGAAGCCATGTGCGCGCGTCGTCCGTGCCGTTCATGGTTAGGAAAAGGAACCGTTGATGATCCTTATTGAAGCCTGGGAAGACATTCCCCTGGATGTCTGCAGCTGCCTGGCCATCGATCAACGGCTCGCCGGCCGGGACGGATTCGAGTGGTACAAGATCGGCATCGACAGGAGAGTCCTCCGTCGACGACTGTTTCAACGCGATGCCTGCGAGTCGCTGAACACCGACGTCCATGATCCCGGCCAAAGCTTCCATTCCTTCGCCGGTCATGACGGATCACCGCAAATGACGTGAGCCGCCATTGTGATGTGCTCGGCGATCTGGCTGCCGAACTCGATCGGCCGATCACCGATCCGAATGTCGCCCACCAGGAATCCCTCCGTGTCCGGCACTTCATAGCTGAGCCTCACTGTTGCGCCCTTCAGCCCGCGGTCGACGGTCCAGTAGTTGTCGACCGGGCTGCCGTCGGGTTTGGTCCAGCCTGAGTCGTCCCAGCCGATCATGTACAGGCCCGGGCGATTGGCTGTAGCAACGTGGAGGCCCTGGCGCGACATCGCCCAGATGTCCATGTTGATACGCGCATCAGCGCCCGTGGCACGGGAATACGGAACGGCGTCGTAGCCGTCATCCGCGTGTTGAGTCGGCTCGTACTCCTGGGAGACGCCGAGAAGGTCTCCCAAGGAATTGATACGCATGATGTAATGCATGATTCCGTCCGTCGTGTTCCACCTGTTCCGAGGATCGTATGTAGATAAGTCGGGGAAGAGATCAATGAAAGCGACGTGCGGGGAGACGTAACGCTTGTAGAGGTCCCACACGACGTCCCGATGGAGCGCCGCAAGGAGCTTCCAGTACTCGGGCGTCTCAGTAGTGAACGTGACGCGGGAAATCCGGCCCTCGACCCTCGTGACGTGCCACTCCAAGTACTCGATCTGCTTATCGCGATTCTCGGACTGCTCGTAGGCCGCGCGCCGGTTGTCGCGATGCTCCATAAGCAACGGCCTCGACAGCCCAGTCCAGGTAAGAGTCCGTTCGTGATCGCGCCGCACCGCACGCAGGGCAGGGTTCACGTAAGCGCCACGCCCGCTCACCTTCGTGGACTCCTTTATCAGTGCGCTCACGAGGTCATGCCACCGCTCGTGAAAGTCCTCACTCCCATCTACGTCGTCGAGGTTCGCGGGAGCTGAGAAGCGGACGAGGCCCATGGTCGGAATGTAGCAGCGTGTGACGTTGCCTTCTAGGGCAATGCTGTGAAGGTGCAACAAGCGCCGTCGAGCTCGCTGGATCTCGAACGCGCCCCGCGGAACTGCGAGGGGACAATGTCGGAGGGGTGTATTGAATTCGTCCCGATTGACTACCGCCCGCGGCCGCTTTCCGGCACCGGATAACCGTCTCATTAGAGAGGTGCTTCGCCCGAAAGACGTCGGGCGCTAGCCTGCGCGTCATGGAGACCGGTTCAGATACAGCAGGTGATTCTCGCGCCCGCATAATTGTCGAGGGCCCTGGCGGGGCGAAGGTCGGCGAAGGACCTCCTGGCGGTGGCGGTCCGATTAGGCAAACTTCGGAAGGGCCGCGGAATCAATTGGCGCGCATCCACGATATTTAGGACATCGGCGAGGCGGGGGAGCACTGCCGAGCGTACGACGACCAGGGACCATCGCTCGGCGGTCCGCAGCGGGTTCCCGGCGCGGGTCGCGACTGCAACTCGCCCAGCCGTTGTCGTAGTCCGGCGGGCTGCCGCCTCCTTCGCAACAGCCGTATCTCCCCAGCGCCGACAGCGTGTCGTTGACCATCGGTCCGTACTGACTGGCATCTCTGGCATGACCGTGGCACGTCCCGCCGTCGCCGTGCCTGTTCGCCCGCGTCGGACTGAGAACGTTTCAGTCAAGCGCCGCATCGTCACCGAGACACTTGAGTTCGACGGCTCTGCTGTCCTTGGATGTGTTTGTCGGCGTCTGCCGGCCCCCCCGACGCGGACACGACGCTCGAATGGTGACCTCGCTATGTCGGGCGAGCAGGGAGCTACACAACCGGCGGTGTTTCCCTTAGAACCGGTCCCGTAAGAGGCTGGAGGTTATATCAGTTGGCGACGTGTGTGGGGTGGGTTCGGGGGCTGCCCGGCCGGAGACGCCGGAGCTCCGACGCCGAGCACGAGCCGTCGATCGTGTTTCCGGCCCGAAGCTACGCCCCCCTCCGGATGCAGATGAACCCACACGTCCTGCTAGAGGCCGTCGCCCAACGCTACCCGGTGGCGAACCACGCCTCGGCGGTGGCCGCGAGGGATCGTCATGTGGGCATCGGGATACGGTGCGACCAATCGAGTCTGGTGCTGTTCGAGGCGGTCAGCGGTTCTCGTACTGTTCTCGCAGGCTACGAGGGACACGACCTCGGCTCGATACCTCGATGCCTTTTCCCGCCGCCCAAGCACGAACTGCTGCGGCGTCTTCATCGCCGCTGGACTTGGGTCGTTGCGCACCTTTCCGGCTCGTGGATCGCGCGGCCTGGACGAACGGAGAAAGCGCGGCGGCAAGCGCATCACGATTCTTGCGTGCGAGGTCGATCTCGTACGTCTTGCCGTCGTAGGTGAACGTGACCGTTTCCGCATCCGCGAAACCATCGATGTCATCGACGACGCTCACGACAGTCCTCGTAGCCATTCTTGCCTCCTGCGGCGCGGCCCTCACCGAGCCGGGCGAGATCCCATGACCAGCGCGCATCGACGACTGGATCGCGCGGCGGCTCGGGCGGCGCTTTTTTCACGCGGTGGACGTGTTACGTCATGGCGAATAGGTGATGTGGCCATGATCTTGTCCGGGGAACCATTCGATTGTTCCTCGCGCGAAGCGACTGATTGCACCTATCCCGGTGGTCGACTGGTCGTCGATGGGCAGTCCAAGTCGGCTCTGGTCCGGTAGATCCCAGTAAGTCCGGGCGATCCATCCATGTATTTCGTGTGCCCCGGTCGGCTCACTCCAGTAGATCGCCTTGTTCGGCGTCTGCGGGAGGCTTGGGTCATCGGAGAAGTACGACACTCTGCCGTCCAATGCGGGTATCTCATCGCTGGTCGGGAACCCGAAGCCGCGGTCTGCGCCGAGGGAAACCCATTTCTGGCAGATGGCGCCGTAGACCCGGTGAGTTGCTGCTCCCGACCGATAGTGCATGTGGCTGTAGTGGCGGGGGTCTGGTTCGAGGAGGTCCGCCAGCCATCGCGTGACGACGTCACCGTGTTCGAAGGATGGGACGGCCGCGTATCCCTCGGTGTAGCCGTTCCACGTGTCCACAGTGATACCAGCGATCGCGGGGCCCTTGAGCTGACTGACCCAGTTGCGCCAACGGTCCTCGGTGTAGTCCCGGTTGTCGCCCCAGAAGCCGCTGCCCACCTCGCGCCACACATAGCGTCCGTCCATACCGTTGGAAACGTCCAGCAGCACGGGGATGCCGGTCGCGGCCCAATCGAGCAGGGCGGATCGTTTCCAGTCCGCCAACGTCTCGAGGTTGCTCGCGTTGTTGTCCACCGGTGGTCCCATCTTCGGCCCGGTGAGGACCTTGTCGCTGAACACCTCCGACTGGAAGCCGTTGATCGCCAGCACGGCTGGTTCAGCTCGGAGATCTGCTCCGGTGCCGTGCGGGGAGGCCATGAACCCGGGTTGGAGCCCGATTACGTCAAGGCAGAAACCGACTCGGATACCGAACGCCTCCTCGACCAACTTGGCGACATGCGTGAAGGCGGCGGCGAATGCGGCATCGGTCGTCTCGGGCAACGATGACCACACGTGCAGTAACTGCACCGCGTACCGTGGTTCCCCGGCGTGGTCGTAGAGCTGGGCCCACAGGTGCATCTTGTCGTGGAACAGCCTGAACAATCTTCCGATCCGGGCGATCAGGCCGGGAGCGATCTGGCCATGCACGGACGGAGAGGGAAAGTCGGTGGCGAACTGCCACTGCCGAGTTCGTGGATTCTTCGGATCGCTTCCCCCCTCGATCGCCGGCATTATCACGAGCCCGTTCACCTCGGCCGCTCCCAGTACCCCCGGCAAGGACGAGCCGTCCAACGCCATCGGGGACCATTTGGGCATGTCGCCCCAATAGCTCATCACCACGGTGTTGGCGTGGGCTGCTGCGATGCGGGCCATCACTCGGTTACGACTCGCAGGGTCGCTGTTCCAGTGCTGATCATCGGCCAAGAGAGGATGAGTGGTGTACAGGTGCAGGTTTCCCGCGGCCTCGCCCGCGAAGAAGTACACACCCTTCATCGGCACACCTTCTAATCCGGGCGAGGCGAGCAGCCCCGGCGCCTCACTCAACGCCTATCCCCAGGCTGTCGCTGAACGGGCTATCGCTACCATCGACCCCGGATAACAGGTACCTCATGCTGATCTCCGATCGTTCGATGAGGATCTCGCCTCGAGCTCGTGGTCTGCCCGGCGCGAAATGGGCTACCGCGACCTCATCGGCTCGTTGCTGACCACCTAGAGGCTCGAGCGATCCTCGATCTTGGTCGCCACACGCCTTAGTGTGACGCCAGGATTTCATGAGCGAAAGGGCTCATCTACGGCGGGTATCCAGCTTCTGAATAGTGACGATTCGAATATTGATTCCTGTCCGGGCACACGATCCAGGAATGTCCACGATCGTCGCGCGAGTGTCCGCTCCGCGTTCAGCGTTCTACTGACCCATCACAGCGGGACGATCGTCGTCGACGAAGCGATGCCGCGCGAGCATCCCTCAGCGGGCGCGACTGGGTTCAGACCGCTTTCGGGTCTTCGCGCGTTGCTGTGATGCTCGGCCGGTGAACTGAACCGAAAAACTCGGCGTCCTGTCTTCGCGCCGCTAACCGACGCGGGCGTCGAACTGATGACGCATGTAATCCTCACCGAAGAGAGGCTGGAGTCCGGCAGCGTCGGTGAGAGATCCGTCCCTCCGGCGAAACTAGGGGGGTGGTCCGGGCCGGAGGGACGGTGGCGCGTCGCCACTGGGGGAGGAATAACGGCGCGCGGTTTGCGGAGACGATTGGCTTCCGGAAACCACCCCGGCGAGCCTCGCCTTGTCCGGGGGTATGCGAGGCGGAGCGAAGCGATCCGCAGCGCGATGAGGCGTCCGGGCGAGGACCCGGGTGTCGCGGTCGTGGGTGGGTTGGGATCACGCTGGCCGTGGCGTCGGCCGTCATCGGCGTAGGTGCAGCTGTTCCGCGAGACGCTAGCTCAGATGGCCTCGTATCCACACGTCGAGGTCGTCGACGGCGACGTCTGCTTTCGATGTACGCTCGCCTATTGGACCCGCTGCGTGGCGAGGTCAGTCGGCTTCCGGCGCCGGGTAGAGGAAGACATGAACCGCATCCTCGCGGAGGCGGAAGCGGATGATGGTCCCGTCCGGCAGCCCCTCGGTGTAGGCGTCGTTGAATGCGGGCCACACGCCGAGATCGACGAACAGTTCGGTGCCCGGAGGGACGCACTGAGCGTTCAAGATCCCGCGCGGCCAGCCCTCGGGGGATGGCGGGCCGGTGGTTCGCCCCAAGTCAAGAGCCATGAGGCACCGGCGACCCTCCGCGTCCACAACGGACCACGGTTCTACGTCGCGATAGCGCTCGAACCCGCGAAGGGTGGAGAGATCGCCGTCCACTCCGATGGCCGCCATCAACTGGATGACCCGGTCTTTGGCCGCCGTCGCGGTCGGATGCAGGGTCTCATCAGGGTGCGGTCCGAGGACTTCGGTCACGGCGTATCCGAGAAGGGCGCCGACCACGATCGCGGCGATGAACGAGATGCGTCGCGACCGTGTCACGGTGGCACGCCGCCAGAGCGACCGCCAGGAGTTTATGCTCGAGGTCACCGTCGGCGCCTCGTCCATCGACACACCTGGAGGGACCACTTGATGGGCCGCGGGGTCGGCGGTGACGGGAGGCGCCGTCTGCGAGGCATCCGCGGCGGGAGGTGCGCGGAACTCCCTGCGCGGGCGGGGAGCCCTGTCGGCGACGTGAGCGGCCTCGAGTTCCACCAATCTCGCGAGCGCCGCCGGATCGCTCCCGATGTCGGGATCCGGACCGTACGCCCGCGCGCGCAGCTCGTTCAGTTCGCGCTCGGCGTCTGACGGGGGCGGGCGTCTTTCCATCAGTCTGCCCCCGGAAGGAAGTAGATGTAGGCGTCCACCGTGGCGCCACGGAGGAAGAACCGGATGATGCCCTCGCCGGGGTGTCCGTCGAACGCGTCACCCCATGAGGAGACGTCGATGAAGAGGTCCGCCGGCGGCGGAGCGCAACCCGCTTCGGAGAAGAGGTTTTTCGACCGTTCCACCGCCATCAGACATTGAGAGCCGAAAGCGTTCTCGGCGGACCACAGTTCGAGCCCCAGGTATGACCCGTAGGCGCGGAGCGTCGACCCATCGATCTCGAAATGCGGCCGCTCTTCGCGCACCAGCCTGAGGACCCGCTCGTCCGCCTGTGCTGCCGTCCGTTGCAGAGTAGCGTCCGGGTGCGGGGGCGCGGACACCAGGACGAGGTTGGTCACCACGGCAACCAACGCAACCACGGCAACCCACAAGGCCACCGCCCAAGCGACTCGACGCGACCGTGTCGCCGCCGCACGACGCCAGAGCGACCCGAGCCCGCCTTCCATCGCTGGCGACGACGGCCCCGGATCCGTCCCTCCCGCCGACGCACCCACCATTCCGCCTTCGGCGACCGCCGTCGCGGGAGAGAGCGGCGCCGATGAATCGTCGGGGATTCTGACACGTTCGCTCACCGACCACGCAGATGGAGCACCCCGCATCGCCTCGAGTTCGGCGAGCCGCGCCAGCCCCTTGGAATCGTTCTGAACGTCGGGATGCGGCCCATACAACCGCGCTGGAAGGTCGGATAACTCGCGGTCGGGGTCGGATCCGGAGGAGGATCCTGCCACAGTTGAAACGTACACCCGCAGCAGGAGCGCTTCAATGCTGCACCCATTGCGAAGGCGCGGCGCGAGGATCGTCTCTTACCCGCTCTCGATCGCTGTGCGGCCAGGGTTTCCGTTTGCGAACGCGTCAATCCAAATGTCGACTATCGCCACACACGGACGAGAGGGGCATTTGCCCGATGCGCGAGACAGCTCCGGTTGAGTTTCAGATCTTCGCCTTTTGCCGTTGCCCCGAGCAGCGTCAGAGTGGCGACGGCTGCACCACCGTTGAGCAAGAACAACGGCGACGACATCGCGTGCTCGAAGGCCGCTGTCGCGCGGTTCAACTACAACTCGTGGGTCCGCTGCGTTTCGTAGACCTTGATCTCGCGGTCACCGATCCTGTCCGGGACGTCTCGTCCACCGATCTTGCCGGTCCTACGCCTCTTGCCGACCACATCCGGTGGTCCCGCAGGCGAACCGCGACAGGCAAGACCTGGTGAGGTGGCGGATGTATGGATCAAGCCAGCCGGGTGCCCCTTCCGTGCGGTCCAGCTGCTGGCCAGGGATTCGGACCCGGTCAGCCGACTGAACCTGAAGGACCCGACGCTGGCGGAGGCGCCCCAGTCGCTGACCTCAGCAGAGCTGCACGCTGCGCTCGTGCGGGTTCTCGGCGAGCTACCACCGCCGTTGCGGCGGACGTTGACCTGGGACCAGGGCACCAAGATGGCGCGGCACCTGGACGTGACCGCCGACACCGGAACGAAGATCGATCTACTTCTGCGACGCCGCCAGCCCGTGGCAGCGCGGCACGAACGAGAACACGAACGGCCTCCTGCGTAAGTATTTTCCGAAGTCGACCACCCTCGCCGCGCACTCCCCGAAAGACCTCGCACGCGTCGAAGACGAGCTCTACCGACGACCGCGCCTCACCCTCGGGGACCGAACCCCAGCCGAGCTCTTCAGTTGGCTGCTACATTCCCAGAATCGCCCCTCGTTACAATGACCGCTGGAAACCAAGGCGCCGAAAGCGCTCAGAGTTCAAGCGCCGCCGACAACTAGCTCGGGACGTCACGGTCGCAGATGCGGCAGCACGAAGTCATGGCCTTGCGCGACATGCCCGTTTCCTGCGGTGCACCGGCCCTTGCCCTCGAAACCGTCGTAGAACATGACGTTGCACTTGCTGCAAAATCGCCACTGCCTCTGCGCGGTCGGAGTCTCGGGCACATCGTGGGGCAGCGCGAAGTTGTGCCGGAAGCGCGTCTCGCGGGTGTGGCCGCGCCCGCTCCCGGGACAGACTCCCTTCTGAGGGAAGCCGTCGAAGTACATCGCCCAGCACGTGCCGCAGAACCGCCAACGGTCCTGCGCAGTGGACGATGGGGTCGCGCGAGCCGGGATCTCGAATTGGAAACCCATCGGCTCGTGGGACCCGCCGGCGGGGCAGAGCCCCTTGGGAGTTCCTGCGGGCTCGTGCCTTCCTTCATAGAAGAGGGTGTTGCACTTGTGACAGAAGCGGAACGCCTGGACGACCGTCAAACTCATGATGAAGCTCCTCGCTGCGGTACGGAACAAACGAACTGTCAAGGACCTGGGCTCTCCGTCGCTTATCCTTCAGTCGCTGCAAGGACAGCTGGTCTGAAGAGTTGGAGCGTCGGGGAGGCGAGCTGATACATGGCGGCACAGCGGCTCATCGCGGGGATTACGTCGGAAGCTGCGCGATGTCTCAGTTCTCCAGCATCGAGTGCGGAGTTCTCCCGCGGGGCCTTGCAGAATGAGAGTGCTCAACATGGCGCGGATGAGGTTCGCCAGTGCTCGTGTCAGCAATGCTCACAACCTGGTCCCGTACAAGCCGCGCGTTCTCCCACGCCGCCTCAGCGGCCTGGCGGCTGCGGCGAGCAGACGTCGCTTGCACGAAAGTGAACACCGCAGCGACTACGACGACGGCGGCGAGCAGCAGCCCAAGCCACAGTGCGACGGTGATTGAGCCGGTATCCATCACGCGCCCTTTCGCTTCTGTTCGCGGGCTGACCACCACGGCCGATTGGGAAGCGGCGTTGTTCCGTGCCTTAGGTCGGGATGTTCAGTGAGGTTCGCCAGGGTCCGGGGCGACGTGAGAACAAGCTACCCCGCACAACTTGGACGGGCAACTGTGGGTGGTCGAAGACCAACCGCGGGGAACGCCGGCCGAAAGTCAGCCACTCTGACCCCGCTCGGGATCCCTAAACGCGCACCCGCTGCAGGTTCGTCGTCCGGTCTCGCCGCTTCTCGTGGGGCGGCTGGTGTTCCGCAGTCATGGCCAGAGCTGTGATGCAGCGCACTGGTAGTCTGCGCCAGGGAGGAAGGCACACGGATGGCTGAGGGTCAAGCCGAGGGCGGGGCGTCAGACGCCTCCACGAAACCGTCGCGGACCCGCCGCTTGATGCAGATCGTTCTGGCCGTCCTGGTGGCTTTCGTCGCGCCGGTGGTGTTGCTGTATACACTCGCAGGGCCCTCCGCCGCAAACGCGATGGTCCTTGGCGTGCTCGTCGGGGCCCTCGGGTCCAAGATCGGCGGAACTCGCCGGATGCTCTACCTTGCGCCGGTGATCGGGCTGGCCGCGGGGCTGGGGGCGGTCACCGCGTACCGCTGGTGGTGGGTCGGTCTGCTTGCTGCGACGGGTGTTGTCGCGGGGGCTGGGATCGGGTTTGGATCGATGCTTCCGCTGCTGATGATCCCGTGGGTGGCGACCTTCGCCAGCCCGGCCCCGTCGGGACAGCACGCGGTGGTCTACGGGGTCATCGTTGGGGTCGCGACGGGCTACGGCATCGCTCTGGCCCGGCGGTTCGGAGCGGCTGCGGTCGTCGAGGGCAAGCGGGTCTCCGTCGGTCTCGCGGCTGTTTCGGCGCTGGTCTTCGGCGTGATTCTGGGTGCCGCGGCGGCGATCGGCGTGGCTTTGGGGTGGCCGCAGCCGTTCTGGGTTCCCGAACCGATCCTGCTCCTCGCCCTGTACGTTCTGATGGGCAGGCGGGAAAAGATCACCGGAAAGGCGATCGGCACCGCCGTCGGCGCGGTCGCGGCGATCCCCATCGCGCTGATCGCACCGCCGACGTGGGTCCTCGCGCTGATCGCCGCCGCTGCCTTCGTGCTCGCGTTCCTGCAGACCAAGGCGTATTGGCTCAGTTACGGCCTGTACACCTTCGGCCTGGTTCTGGTCCTTGCCCCGCCGGGAGAGGTCGCCTCGGAAGCAGAGCAGCGTGGTGTGCAAATCCTTGCCGGCATCGCCCTTCTCGTGGTCGGTCTGGTCATCTTCGACGCTGCGAGCCGGTGGCTGGCCAAGCATTTCCCGCAACCGGAACTCGCCCCCGGGCCCACCGAAACGTCGGCTTAGGTCGGGTTCGCGACCGGGCACTCTTGACGCGTGCCGATGATTGCCTAGCCGACGAGTCCAGGACGGACGGACGTGTGGGACAGATGAAGGATTGCTCCCGTCAAGGATTGTCACGAGTGGAGCGACGCCGCCTCATCGTGCAGTGACTTGGCCGTGCGCTGCTGGCGACTATCGTGTCGACGCGCTGTACTTCGCGGTCGCCGTCTTCTCGACGGTCGGCTTCGGAGACATCGGCGCAGTGACCGAGCTGGCGTGGATCCCTCGTGACGATTCAGATGATCCTGGACCTGATCTTCTCGGGCGCGGTAGTGCGGCTACTAACCGAGGCAGTTCAAAGCGGACGAAGGCGCAAGATCGGGACGGGGTGTGCGCCAGGATGGCAGGATGACGCCGCGCTATGTAAGGCCGACAGGAATCGATGCTGTCTTCAACAATGCTGTCGGGTGGCTTACGAAGATGGGACTGCCGCTGGCGGGCAGTCGTGTGCTGTCGGTGCGAGGACGAACGAGCGGCGAGTGGCGATCGACTCCGGTGAACCCGCTTCGCGTTCAGGGTCATCGGTACCTTGTGTCGCCACGCGGACACACGCAGTGGGTGCGGAACATCCGCGTCTCCGGTGAGGGGCGGCTCGCGAGCGGCCGACGCACGGAAGAATTCCGAATCGAGGAGGTCCCGGACGACGAGAAACCCCCCATCTTGCGGGCCTACCTCAAGGCATGGGCGTGGGAAGTCGGTCGATTCTTCCAGGACGTGGACGCCTCCTCTCCTGATGCAAGACTTCGCGAGATCGCTCCAGATTTCCCGGTGTTCCGCATCGTCTGAGTAATTGAGACTGTGGATCCTGGCCCGCGCGGCATCCGCTTGCGGGCGACGCGTTCCTTCGCAAAGACCGCACGGGACATCGATGGATCCTGACACAGCATGCGGTCTGAGCAGACGTGTCGTCGCCCTTGCGCACTCGCGCGGCGGGCGTACGTTGGGTGCGAGGAGGCGCCGTGCCGATCGACCACTTCGGGTTGGGTGTTCCCGACGTCGAGGCTGCCAAGTCCTACTACGACCAGTTGATGCCGAAGCTCGGGTTTCAACCCTGCTTCGGCAACGGGTACTGCCCGATCGATTGGACTGGGGCGCAGCTTTTCCTCTACGAGGCCGGGGACAAGAAGGCATACTCGCGTTATCAACCAGGACTGCAGCACATCGCGTTCCTGGTTGCCAGTCGGGCGGAGGTGGACACGATCTACGACTGGGTGCGTGACCGCGGCGACGAGGTCCTGCATGCGCCGCGGATCTTCCCGCAATTCGGCGAGCACTACTACGCGGTCTACTTCCTTGACCCGCACGGCTTCAAGCTCGAGGTGGTGTGTCCGACGGCCGAGAGCGAAGTGACAAGCTAGCGAGCGCGTCACCAATCGTTCGGACGGTGTCGGTGCCCATCCCCGACCACCGTGACGATGAGAGAGCACAGCAGGATCTTTGGTGATCCGTGGAGCGTCACGCTCAAAGACCGGCGTCGGATGCAAGCCGGCCGGTGGACGAACCAGCCCTGACCCGCTCGCTCCTGCGCCTTTCAAGCCGGCGGCTCGAGGCTCAGCTGGCGATGAGCCGTTGAAGATGATCGCTTTCCTGCTCCAGGACCTCCCCGGGTTCGCTGGTCTCCAACTGCCAGCTGGTGGTCCTTCCACGCGGGCCCACGAGACGTGAGCTGCGCAAGGCGGTCCCGATGCGGTTGCGGGCGTCATTCTCGAGCTCCGGCTCGACGGCGAACAGGGTGCGCAGCCGGACCAGATCGCCCGTCCTCTCCGCACGCGTGTGGTGCGGCGCCAGCGGGCACGGAGGGTCATGCTCCCAGTGGCCGCAGAGCGCGACGGTGATGGCCGCGCCAAGCGCGTCTGCGTCGCCGCCCGGCGCCATGGTCACCGTGGCATCGTGGGCGAATGCATTGCGCGTCCCCTGTCTCGTCACCCCGCCATCTTCGACGCCCGCACTGCACAAAGCAACGTCTTCGCCGCTTCAAGCCGCGCAACGCGCTGCTGCGAGGGATCCTCATGCGAACACTCCCGCCTGCTGGTGCACGGTCAGGCGCAAGGCGCGTATGAGATCGCCGGTGCCCAGAGTCAGTTCGGGTATTCCGGGTTGGGTTTGGCGGAGGCGGGAAGCAGTATCTGGCTGATGACGGCCGCTACGTCGTGGGCGGTTGGTTGCTCGCCGGTGAGAAGGATCTGTTGAAAAAGCACGGCTGCTCCGGTGCGCGCGAGCAGGGCGATGTTCCCATCGGTGGGGACTTCGCCTCGTTGCTGGGCCTCGGCGAAGACTGTTTCGAGGACGGCGAGGCGTGGTGCGAAGACTTCATGGCGGATTGCCTCGTCGGCAGGTGGACAGTCTCCGGTGACGCTGAGGGAACCGAGACTTATGAGTGGGCCGATGGCGGGTTCTTCATCCTGCAACACATCGAATCAGGCGGCACCCATGGCCTGCAGGTCATCGGTCACGAACACAAGTACGGCGACGAGCCCAGCGCCGATATCCGGTCCCGCCACTACGGCTTCGGCGAGGGCGAAACTCTCGGCTACACCTGGGAGATCGCTAACGACCCTCGCACCATCTGCATGGGCGAGAGAGGTTCCCCTCCTTACTACGAGGGCACCTTCAATCAGGACGGGACGGTCCTGAATGGTGCATTACCCCGGTGGAGGCGGCTACTCGACCGTCTCCACGCGCGCCAGCGGACGGTCACACCCGGCCCGCGCTCACTCGACCTGGATGTTGCCGCCCTCGAGGTAGCCGGCCCGCGTGTAGCCACCGTAGGCGCCGCCGGTGAGCGCGATGGCGAAGCCGTCCCCGGTGATCTCACCGACCGATCGGCCCGTCTCACCTTGATCGAAGACCAGGACCGTGAACGTGCCCGGCTCTTCGGTGTCCTCGCCCGGAGATCGGTACGTGCCCTCGAACTGGACCGCGGGAAGGCCTCCGTACAGTTCGGCCGCCTCCGAACACGAAGCAACCCCCTCCACAGGAAGGGGGTTTACCGTGCCGTGGAGCCGGATCTTAGGGAACTGCACCCCATCGATGATGCTCGGCTCATCGTGGTAGGTGATGTGTCCCGTGATCCGCACCCGGTCCTCTGTCATGTCGCAGGAGTAGTTGAACCCGAAGTTCGCTTGGCCCTGAAAGACACTGGCCGGCCCTCCTTCCAGGGGTTCACCGATGCGCCCGCCACCCGACGCCTTACACGCACTCAGCCCCGCCAGCATCACCAACGCCAGCGCTCCAGAAACGAGACGCCGAGCCATGGACCGGTATGACTCAGGAACCATCGACCCTTGCATGTTCAATCCTTCGACTCGTAGCGACGTGTTACCACAGGGCGGCGGTCACCAGCCTGGAACTTCAGCCGGCACGGCGGAGCGCCACGGAGCACGCCACTCCGGTGCTTCCCACCCCGCGCCGATGTAGATCCGCTCGCGTGAGATCAGGCCTTGGCGGAACTCCAAGAGCCCCAGACCAAAGGTCGTCGGGCCACCGTCGTAGGTCGCGGACAGCTCCACCACCGCAAGGTCATCGCGAATCGTGACGCGAAGCACCTCGAAGCCCACTTCCGCCGGGTACTGGCTGCGCCACGCGGTGAAAGCATCCCGTCCCTCGAACCTCTCCCCAGACTGGGGGAACTCGAGCACGGCGTCCTCGTGATACAGCTCCGTTGCGTGCTCGACGTCGCCGCCCGGCGTGCCGAAGTACAGCCGGAGCTTGGCTTCGATCATCGATTCGTCGACCACAGTGATACCGCTACGCGCCTAATTGCCGCTGCGAACGCACCGGGATCCGGATGCGCCCGCCGCCCGAACTTGCCACCGCTTAGCCGTTGCTGTCGCAGATCAGCCCGGCGGGTTCATCTGTCACGCAGTCGTTGTCGATCCAGGTGTTACGCAAGTGGGTCCCATCGGCCGGTGTCAGGTCCCCCGCGTCGGCGAGGACGTTGCCGTGCATCGTGTTGCCCTGAATGGTGTTGTCTCTCGAGCTCGGCCCTAGAACGGCGATGCCGTACCAGCCGTTGTCGTAGGACAGATTCCCGCTGACCACGTTGTTCTGGTTGTTATTCAGACCGATCCCGTTGACACCGTTGCCGTAGGACGTATTGCCGCTGACCACGTTCTCTATGTTGTCCATGTTGAGAGAGATCCCATTGACACCGTTGCCGAAGGTGATGTTGTCCGCGATGATCCCTTTCTGGAGGGAACCCGCTTGCGCAACGATCCCCTGTAGCCTGGCGCCGGAAACCGTATTGCCTCGGATTGCGATATTGGTACTGCGAGCCTGCACGTCGGGCGTCACACCCTGGCTGCTGACCGCGATCCCTGTGGTGGTTGTGTGAAGCGGGGCGCCGCCCTCGACCACGTTGCCGAGAACCGCCACGTCCGTGTTGGCCCTGGAGATCCAGATGCCGAAGCCCGTCGAGGCTGCGATGTGATTCCCGACGACCCGGACGGATTCGGAGTTCTCCACCCACATGCCGTGACTCCCGCTCTCGCGGATGGTGTTCTCCCGGACGGTCACATCCTCCGTTGGTCGGTATCCCCAACCCACCTCGAAGCCGGTGAAGCGGGTGCGGAAGACGGTGTTCACGTCGATGACCCCGTTCTCGAGACGCATGATCTGATTCGTCGTCGCCCACCAGTTCTCGCGCAGGCAGTTGTGGTCGACGCGGGTCCGCCGATCTCCGTTGCTGCCCAGCTCCACCGCAAGACCGTTCATGCGGAACACGTTGTGATGGAGTCGATAGCCGGAGTGATCGTCCGTGGCACGGACGGCGGGGACGAAGAGTTAATAAATCCCATCCATTGTGGCGACCTCGTCGATCTGGCCCTGGATGACCAAACCCGCGAGCTCTGCGCCGTCTGCATCCAGCGTGACCAGCGGCTCGCTCGGGTCGGTGCTGGCAGGTGCCGGCGGCTGAAGCACGGCGAGCCGGGTGGTGTCACCGACCGATGCCGGGTCGACCGTTAGGCAGTCGAGCTGATTCACCCCTTCTACCGGACCAACGATCCGCACGCTCTCGGTGATGTGCAGCGGCTCGTCATACAGACCGGGGCACACTCGGATCGTATCGCCGTCGACCGCGGCTTCCAGTGCCGCGGCGATCGTTTCGTACGAGGCCTTGCCGCACTGCTGCCCGTCGTCGTCTACGACAAGGGGCGGCCGTGCCCACGCCGCCGAGCTGCCCAGCATCGGTGACATGAGCGCGCCCAGCCCGACGGCGACGCCGATGACCCATCGCCCACGAACCTGCAACGAACGCATCTTCACCTCCATGACCATCCGCCCTTCGCGCGTTCACCCGACCGAATCCGAACACACTGAGCAACGAGCCGGCGACCAGGATCGTGCCGCGTGTCACGCAATTCGAAACGAATTGTGCCCCTCCTGTCCGCCCCAGGTCAACGGGTCAGTTGCTTCCCACACAACAGGACTCATGGGGCACGGCGGAGCTGGCAGCCAGCGCAAAGTCACAGCAACGGACTAGCCTGCGATTCCGCAGCGTGTCACGCAAGGTATCGCGTTGTGCGCAGGGTTCATCGGTTCCCTACAGAGCCCACCGGCGAGAATCGCCATGGTCAACCACATCGCCCACACCATCGTTGTCAGAGTCGCAACGTCCTGGGCTGACACTGTCGGCGTGATCGCTATTGCACGGTGAAGGATCCCATCGCCCTGTGCGACCGACTCTGCCCATTGATTTGGTCGGGTCTTTTCGCAAGTATTCGCGCATGAGTGACAAGACCGATTCCGAGCAGATCGACGACATCATCGCGCAACAGAGTGATTGGAAGAGGGACGTACTGATCGCGCTTCGAGCCGCGATCAACGCCGCCGACCCGGCTGCCATCGAGGTGGTCAAGTACAAGAAGCCCTCCAAACCGGAGGGAGTTCCGTTTTGGACGCACGACGGCGACGTCTGCTACGTCGAGGTGCTGAAGAACGCAGTGAGGCTGAATTTCTCGAAGGGTGCCCGCATGAAGAGCAACGATTTCTTCAACACCCGACTGGACAGCAAAGTCGTTCGAGCCATCGATTACTCCGATGGAAGTCACGTGGACGAGGCGGCGGTTAAGGCGCTCGTGAAGGAGGCTGTGGAGCTCAACGTCGCCGCCAAGTGACCCCGCCGGGGAGAGCCGAACCGGCAAGCCACCTGGCACTGCCTGCCCCAGACGCCCCTGCGTAGACCGCCCGCGTCCCGACCGGCCCCGTGCGAACCCAGCAGTCTGCGCGCGACTCTCTGGAAACGGTCACACCCGCGAAGCAGTCGTTGGCTCCCGCTGAAGGATCGGCGGATTCAAGCGGTCATCGCAACAGGACGTCCCCGATGACTTCGTTCGGGGTTTGGAACTCTAGTCGTTT
>NZ_JBNCNY010000019.1:0-34430 GCF_049847225.1 Micromonospora sp. DT81.3 | reverse complement strand
GCAAGAGGCGCCGCCCGGGACATCCCGGACGGCGCCTCACCATGCCCTCTTGACAAGAAGGCACTACATATCAGGAGGACTGCCCAGGGACGTTGGTTGATGTGTGACGACTCGCTGTAGTCGTTCGGGTGCGAGGAGGACCTCCGGTCGAGAGTGGAGCTGTTCAGGTTCCGTCTCGTCGACCAGGAGGTCCTCGTGTCCCACGCTAATGCTGCTCTGACTCCGATCCAACGTCTGCGGATCGGGAAACTCATCGTTGATGATGGCTGGCCGGTCGCTCATGCGGCGGTGTTCTTCCACGTGTCGTGGCCGACCGCCAACCGGTGGGCGCAGCGGTATGCCGCGATGGGCGTCGACGGAATGCAGGATCGGTCTGGCGGCGGGCTGATTCGGAGTTGTAGTGCCGGCTGAACGCCCATCCCTCCGCGAGGGTCCGGTGGAAACGTTCGATCTTCCCGTTCGTTTGTGGCCGATAGAGACGGGTCTTGGGCCGGATGCCGAGCTCCGCGCAGGCGTCTCGCCAGGCGAGCCAGGACGACGCGCCGAGCGGTTAAGAGCGGGTAGCCCCATAGAGGTGAGGCAGACTCCCCTCTATGGGGCTTGAGGACGAGCTGGCCGTCGCGCTAGGTGCATCATCCGTTTCGTTTCTGGGGAGAGGGACGTTCGGCGACACCTGGCGCGCTCTCGACCTCGACGGGATCCCCGAGCCGCTCGCCGTAAAAGTACTTCGTGCCGAGTTCTTCAACCCACGCCTGTTGGCGCGCGAGACCAGCAACCTCAACGAGTTCGATCACGACAACATCGTTCGATTGCACAGCGTCCAAACGATCACCTTTCAGGGTGAGGAACACCATGTGATCGTCTGTGAGTACATCGATGGGGGGAGCGCCGGGCAGGCGCTGAGAGCTGGGGCACGCCCCAGCTACAAGCACATACGCAAGTTCGCTCAAGGACTCTTCGAAGCGGTCGTGGAACTGCACGCGAAAGACAAGATCCACCGAGATTTGAAGCCTGACAACATCATGTTGCGGGACGGCAAGTGGAAACAGCCGGTACTCATTGACTTCGGCCTGGTGCGGTCACTCACTGGCGACACAATGACGAACTACCCGGCCATGGTCGGGAGTATCCCGTGGATGGCCCCAGAACAGCTTCAGGGCGAGAAAGCTCGTAAGGCGTGCGACAACTGGGCGTGTGGCGTCATCCTCTACCAGCTCTTGACGGGAACACATCCGTTTTTTCAGGGCGTGGACATCCGCGCGATGGAACCCGAGGAGTTGGTGGACCTGGTTTCGGTGCCACCACCGCCGCTTCCCGCCGAGGTCCCGAACGATCTGGCCGAGGTGGTGATCCGGTTGTTGACTCCCGACCCTCCGGGCGCCCGGGGAAGCGCCGCACGCGCACTGAAGACACTGCGGGGGGCGAACTGACATGGCTACCAGCTCTGAATCGGCGACCTGGGCGGGCGCTTCCCTCAAGAAGACTCTCAGCGGCAAGGTGCCAGTGTTGCTCGTGCACCGGAGCCACCAGAAGGGCGGGCGGCTTCCAGAAGTCGTCGATCACCTGGCGTCGAGTCACGGGGGCGACCTTGGTCTCGGAACGGTGATGCGCTTGCCCGCGATGACGACAAACACTGCGCGCACCTTCATGGGCAAGGTCGCTCACGTTCCCCTTCGAATCGTCGATCCGGAGCTGTGGCGCATCCCGGATACGGGATGGCCCGAGGCCACCGCGCTCAAGGCCACAGCCGCCGCATGGAAGCACCTGCACACACCTCCCCCGGCCAAGGTGTCGGCGATGTGGGTGAAGACCATGCTCGACGCACAGCGGGATCACGACGCGTCGGTGCTCCTCTCCGCAACGGGCTGGGTATCCGAAGTCAACGCGGCGGTCGCCCTGCGCAACACCCTCAAGTGGGTTGAGGAGAGCCGTCAGCAGGCCGGCGATGCGCCCATGTGGGTGAACCTCACCCTCGACTCTCGATGGCTCTCCGACCGGACCCTGCGCAACACGCTCCTGAACGAGATCGTCGAAAGCAACGAGCGCGACTGGTACTTGCGGTTCTACTGGCCCGAGATTCCGACGCGATACGGCCAGCTCCTCGACGATGCGATCCTCGCTGGCTATCAGACACTCGCGCGGGAGTGCATGCTCGAAGACAAGCGGCTGTACCTTCCGAACACGGGACTCACCGGCTGGTTCGCGACGGCACTGGGAGCCAACGGATTCTCGACGGGTCAGGCGTGGCCCGAGCAAGCGTTCGCGAAGCAGAAGATCATGGCGATCAAACGAGAGGGACCGCCGCCCGCTCCGATCCCGCGCATCTTCGATCCGACGGTTCTGCACACGATGGATCACAACGAGTTCGAACGCATCCGCGCGCTCTCCGGACACAAGGCCTACGCGACGCCGTACCTCGATGAGATCGACGCCGACGGCCACTCGCCCGAGGTGGCGGGACTCCACTACGTCGCGGCAGTGGGAAATCTGACTGCGACGCTCGCCGCCAAGCGCCCGAACGTCGTGGCGTACCAGCGGGCGCGCAAGGGTCAGAAGTTCGTCGACTCGCTCTCGCTGACAGACCGATTGGGCGGGATCAACCGCCCGCTACACCTCCCGGTCTGGATGCCTCGCCTCAAGTGAGGTGCGGTGCCGTCCAGCCGAAGACAGGGTAGATCTGCCCCTCGCGGGTGCCGCGAAGCATCATCTCAAGACTGCGCTCCGCGAGGAGTGCTCTCCCCACCGCTCGGCGGCTATCCAGTATTGCGGTCGGCCGGACAAGTACACGGGCACGCTGGGAGTCGCAATGGACCGCGATGACCCCAACGCCGCCCCGTGCGATCTCGCTAAGGTGCTCAGTTACGCGCCCGATCGCGCGAGCGTCCAAGGCGATGTACGCCGCGTCAGCCGAGAGCTGTTGGCGGCGGGCTTGAGTCAGCGCGCGTCGCCAGTCGTGGAGCTTGGCTTCAACAGTGACGACGCGCTTGCCAACCCACTGCGCCCCGGCGCGGCGTCGGAGACGGCTATCCTCAGTCCACTCCAGCCATCCCTGCTCGATCAGGAGCGGCGCGACGGCACGACGCATGTAGTCGGCGGACATGCGCGTGCGCTCAGAGATTTCACGCGTCGTAGCCACTCCATCCCCGATGGCGAGCACAGCCCGTACCTCGGAATCTGTGGTCAAGGGCCGAATCCCGAGCGCCGCGCGCGCAGCGATTCGCTCGAAGTCGAACCGGATACCCGCCAGATCGGGAATGCCGTGCACCGCAGGAACCTCGCTGAAAACCTCAACGGGCGAGTTCGCCTCACGCCTGAATGCGAGACGCGGAAGGGCGCGCCGAAGGATCGGCATCATGTCCGCCTCGTAGCGGAAGCCCTGGGACTCCCGGCGCATAGCTACGGCGCTCGCCATGGCACGATCCTCCGTATCTCGTCCCGCGGTCAGTCTAGAACCGACCCACCCCCACGCCACTCCATCACATCACCGCGCTCTCGCGCAGCTCGAACCGGGCTTGGACGAAGTGGGTTGTTGGGGTGTGGTGGCCCTGCCGGTACTCCCCCGTGTTCTCGATCATCCGCAGCTTGATGATCTGGATGGGCCTGCCTGCACAACCTCGGGGTCGGCTGCCAGGTTTCCGGCGATAGTGCGTGTGGACATGGGTGCTCTCCTTCTATCGGTGACGCGCGATCCGGTCGATCTGGTCGGGACGGAACCCGCTCCAGTGGTCCTCGTCGGTGACAACCACGACAGGTGCTTCGGAGTACCCCAGGTCCTCGACCACGTAGCTGCGCGCATCCTCGTTGTCTCGGATGTTCACCTCCACGAACTCGATGCCTTTGCTTGTCAGCACCTTCTTGGTGAGCGTGCACCGGGCGCATGATGGGCCGGTGGTGTACACCTTGATCTGCTCAGCCATCGCTCTGCCCTTTCCTGATCAACCGTTTTTCTTGCCTTCCGGCAATCGAGGGAGCAACGGCCAGCGGAGCGAGAAGGGGCAACGGACGTGGAATACCAGACCGAGCACCGCGAGGGAGGATATGCCGTCTGTGAGTCTTGACCTTGGCTGGTCTGGGACTGGCTGGCAGGGTTGGTGTTGGTCGTCTTCGTCTGGTCGTGGCTCGATATGCCGCTGGCCCTTGGTGGGCCTTTCTTTCGATCTGCCCGTCTGGGCGAGGGCGGCCGGCGCCTCCCGGCCCACGTCGATGGCCTGATTAGAAGCCTGCTCGACCCTTCAGGGGTCGTGGCCCGTCACAGTGATGCCTCGAAGTGATTTCCTCCCGGACCTGCGCCGGCCGCCGCGCGGCCGAGCCCATATGTTCCATTCGAGGAAGGATCGATCCGCAATGACTATCGTCGCGTATTCTCGCTCGTTCGTCATCGGCGTGGATACCCACGCGAAGACACACACCTATGCCGTCATTGGGACGGCGTCGGGGCAGCTGCTGGGTTGTGAGCAATTCCCCACCACCCCGCCGGGAATCGCCCGCGCGATCGGCTGGATCGGTCGCCTGACCGCAGGTGACGCGGAGGCCCTCTGGGCGATCGAAGGCGTCGCCACCTATGGGGCGAGACTTGCCCGCTCCGTTGCGGAAGCCGGATACGCGGTGGTCGAGGCGCCCCGGATCAGCGCGAAGGTCCGCCGCGGGGTCGGCAAGTCAGACACGCTGGACGCACGCGAGATCGCATCCGCCGTGCTGCCTTTGGAAGAGGACCGGCTGCGCCTTCCCCGCGCCGATGATGGGACCCGTCAGGCGCTGCGGGTGCTGGTATCCGCACGCGACCAGATGGCCGTGGAAAAGACGGTGAACATCAATGCGCTGACCGCGCTGCTGCGGTCCAACGACCTCGGCATCGACGCCCGTAAGCCCTTGTTCATGGCTCAGATCGGTCAGGTATCGCGGTGGCAGCACCGTTCCGAGCCGCTCGCCCTCGCGACCGCGCGAGACGAGGCCATCCGACTGGCGCGGCGGATCCGGGAGCTGCACGACACGCTGATCGCGAACCATGCGCGCCTGAGCGAACTGATCACTGCGAGCCCGGCCGCGCCGATACTGGAGGAGACCGGGATCGGCGCATACACCGCAGCGGTCGTCATCGCAGCCTGGTCCCACCCCGGCAGGGTCCGAAACGAGGCCGCGTTCGCGTCTCTCGCCGGCGTGAACCCCATCCCCGCCTCCAGCGGCAACACGAGCCGGCACCGCCTCAACAGAGGCGGAGACCGGCGCCTGAACAAAGCACTGCACTACATCGCGATCACGCGGATGAGCCGCGACCCCGGCACCAAGGCTTACCTCGACAGACGCATCGCGGAAGGACGCAGCCGACGCGAAGTCCGACGCTGCATCAAGCGCTATCTCGCCCGGCACCTCTACCGCACGCTTAACGCGCTCTATGGAAGCGCACCCGATGGATCCTCCTCGAGCGTCACCTTTGCTCCGACAATCGGCTGAACACGCGGGGAGGTGAGGACGGAGTGCCCGAGTGAGCGGTTGATAAGCGGAGCTCGCAGCGCAGCGGAGAGCGGAGTCTGCAAATAGCGAACGACAGGAACGGAGTCGTCATCGCCCCGCTACCCTCTCGCCGTCGGAGGAAGGAAACCACCCCGACGACCACTCATCCCGGACCGCTTGACAAACTGTGAATCTAGAGGCGGCTGGTCCGGGACTGGCTGGCAGGGTTGGCGTTGGTCGCTCCGCCGCGGTCGTGACTCATGACAAACGTGGCCCCTTCGCGGGGTGCCTTGCCTATGAACTGTCCGGCTGCGGCGGGTGACCGACGCCTTCCCGGCCCACCTCAGTGGCTTGATCAGAAGCATGTCCGACTTCGCGGTCGTGGCTCATCACAGGTATGCCCCGAAGTGATCCTCTCCGGGCCGGCGCCGGTCGTCAGCGACCGAGCCAATCGCCCATCTCAAGGAAAGGACCGGACCGCTGTGAGCACCATTGTCGCGCACACTCACCCGTTCGTCATCGGCGTGGACACCCACGCCCGAACCCACACCTACGCAGTTCTCACCGCAACAGGTGAGCACCTCGGAACCGAAACGTTCCCCAACACCACGGCAGGTCGTTCCCGCGCCATCTCCTGGGCCGGGCGCCGCGCCAGCGGTGTCGCCGACGCCCTCTGGGTGATCGAGGGAGCCAACAGTTACGGCGCGCAGCTGGCACGCAACGTCACCGACACCGGCTACCGCGTCGTCGAGGCCGCCCGGATGAGCGGTGGCCGCCGAGGTGTCGGCAAGTCCGACCCGATCGACGCACATCGAATCGCCGCCGCGGTTCTCGCCCTGCCGACCGATCAACTGCGCAACCCACGCCAAGACGAGGGCGTGCGCGCCGCGACGCAGATCCTCCTGACCGTTCGCGACGAACTCGCCGGTGAGCGCACGCGAGCAGTCAACGCCCTCACTGCCCTGCTCCGCATCACTGACCTCGGCCTCGACGTCCGTCGTCCCCTCGGTGCTCGCCGGATCGCTGAGGTCGCACGGTGGCGGACGCGGGACGAGCACCTCGCCGCCGCGACCGCCCGGGCAGAGGCGATCCGTCTGGCCAAGAGGATCCTCGAGCTCGACGCCGAGCTCGATCAGAACATGGGGCGCATCAGCGACCTCGTCCAAGCTAGCCCGGCCGCCGAACTGCTCGAGAAGACTGGCATCGGGCCGGTCACGGCAGCGAGAACTCTCGTCGCGTGGTCTCACCCTGGCCGAGTCGCCAACGAGGCTGCTTTCGCCGCCATCGCGGGGGTGAATCCCATCCCGGCATCCTCGGGAAACACCACACGACACCGACTGAACCGCGGCGGAGACAGACAGCTGAACCGAGCGCTGAACGTCATCGCGATGATCCGAATGGTCCACGACCCCGGCACCCGCGCCTACGTCAACCGGCGACGCGCCGAAGGCAAGACCGACCGCGAGATCCGACGCATCCTCAAGCGCTACCTCGCCCGCAGCATCTACCGACACCTCAACGCCGCCGCAAACACCAAACCGGGGGTTGACGAGATATAGAAGCTTCATAGAAGCATCGAAAGCCGTTGCCCCTGACGCGGAGCCGACGTATCCTCGACAGCCGGACAGGTCAAAGAAACGCATGAGAGTTCCTGTGCCGCGCAGCGGCTCCGCCTGGCCTCCGTGCCGATTCGCCTGGGGGCCCTGGACGGGAGTTGCTTCGACGTCCCCGCCGCGCAGTTGCAGCGTGCTATCACTTTGATATTGCTCCACGGCACGCTGGTGCTCTAGCCGCGGTGCTCAGCTCGGAGGATTTCCAGGCGACGTTGCATGGCACGACGCGAGGAGGCCGCCTCAGTGTGGCGGGAAGACCTCGCTGTAGATAATCGCGCCTGTGCGGTCTTTCACGAGGAGTTCTCCGCCTCCGATTGCCGAGAGCGCGGACCTTACCGCGTCAATGGCCTCGGCTTCGGTCCCGTATTCGGTCAGGTTTTGACTGAAGCCGGCCAGAACCGCCCACCGCGAACCCAGCGGCAGGATCGTCGCTCTGCGCCCTGACATGGTTTGTCTCCTCTCTTCGGCCCTCGGCAACCACGACAGCACGGCCCGGCATCAGTTCATGAACGCCGGGTGGAAGTGCCAGATCGCAGCGTCCACCGTGCGCTGAAACAACCCCGTCTCGGCGATGGCGCGTTCGCGCCCAATCGGTGTCACCTCAGTCGGAGCGATCGAGTAGCTGGGCGTCCACTCGGGGAAGTCACCGCCGTCAGCGACAAACTCGCGGATGACCGTGTCCACTTTCGCGTTCAGAGCAAACCGGCCACACATGGCTACGTGCCCGCCTCGTAGTCGAGGCTGTGCAACTGCGGCTCGGTGGACCACCAGTAATCCGCGACCACGGTCACCGCGAACGCGCTCCCTCCGTCCCGCTTCTCCTCGATAGCCTGCCACGGAGCGATCTCGATCCACCCGCAACACGGACACTCCCACGCGGCCTTCATCGCCTGCATGACCTCGCCACAGTCGGGGCAGCAACGCCCGCCAGACGCACTTCCCAGTCGCGTGAACTCCGTACCCAGCGGACGCTTCCTCTGCACGGTCCGCGGCAGAACCTGACGTATGGTCGGCATGCTGGACAGACTAACCTCGCCGGCATTTCGGGCGCGTAACGGAAGTGTTAGCTCCTCCCCCGGCTAACGGCCGCGTCACGCTTGTTCGCCACTGTCCAGTCCTGGAGAACGATCGAAGCGAGCCCACGCTGGCCACATTCTCCCCGACCACGAGGGCTGACATCGTTGTCAGAATCCCGCGGTGAATATACTATTCCCCGGCAGCGCCGACCCTCCTTGACATAGCCACCAGCGGTCGGGGATGGCGCAGTGCCCGTAGTGCGCGGTTGCTAAGCGCAGCGAGAGCGGACCGAGAGCGGAGTCTGCAAATATCGAGCGGCGGGAACGGAGCCTTCAACGTCCGCTACCATCTCGCCGTCGGAGGGTGGCGCGATCCGTCCCCGGCGGGCGTGATTGTCGTCTGCTGTCTAGCTGAAACCACGATAGACACCCTGCTGGTCGACTGCGTCCGCGAACTCTTCCCAGTCCATGTTCCAGGTGTTGAGGTTGTTGTCGACGGACCACAGTTTGGCACCGACACATCGGAAAGGCCGTCGGTTCTGGATCAAGTCGACCACCAGGATCGGCAACTCCGGTGACGTCAAAGCGCGCTCGTCGGCCACGAACAAGACCGGAGACGCTGTTTGCGGCATTGCAGCTCGAAGGGCATCAATATCCTTGCCGTACCAACGTCGATCATCGACCACGTCGACGTACGCCCGGAACCCGTCAGCGTTTTTCGTCGCGACCACTGCCAGCAGAGACTGCCATTCGACTGAACCTGACCGGGTAGACCGCACGAGCAGCGAATTGGCCGACTTAGGAAGTGATCGCACGACCTGAGTATGCCCGCCACAATCGGATCGAACCTACCTGATGGCTTGACGAAACCCATAGAAGGGTCGGACCGAGCACCGGGAGGGAGGATATGCCGTCGAAAGTCGTTGCCCCTGACGCGGAGCCGACGTATCCTCGACAGCCGGACAGGTCAAAGAATCCGTCAGAGTTCCTGTGCCGCGCAGCGGCACCGTCAGCGGGCCTCCGCGCGGCCCGCCTGCCTCCGGACGGTCATCGACCGACCACTCATGTTGGAGAAGGTGGAGCTTCCGGCGGCGCGGCGAACCTGAAATGCCGGTAGGACCGCCTAGCAACGAGACGCCGCCCTCGTTGGACCCGACGTACCCAGTCCACGATCTCCGCCGTCTCATCCTCGGTCAGACCGACGTTGCGACACTTCTCCGCCAGCTGCACGGGGTTGACGTGCAACCAGCGTTGGCGGACGTTCGTCATGTCGCCCTTCAGCTTCGCCAGCGCATTCCGCCTCCAGGGACCGTACCCCGCAGTCCACCGGCCGAAACGCTCGATGATACTGTCAACGCTCGCCGGCAACTGGGCGTGGTACTCCATTGGCCCATGATGGCACCCGGCGGGGCCCCTCAACGCACTGTTTCCGCACCGGGTGGTGCTCTCCCGGGCGCACCACACATCGCGACTCAGTGCTGCGGTGTATCGGTGCGGTTCTGTGAATCGCGGAGTTCGGTGTCAAGGGTCGCGGGTTCGGGGGTGACGTACAGGCCACTGTGGGAGTTGGCGGTGCTCATCAGGTCCTTCAACCAGGCCGCGCTCAGGGGCGGCCGGTTCCCGCGGTCGAACTTGAACACGATCGAGCAGTTCGGGTGGATCCACACGGTGGTGCGTCCGCTCCCCAAGCTGACGGCGTCCTTCCAGGAGAAGTGGAACGACTCGCCCCGACAGATTTTCGCGCCGATCACCCACTGCACATGCCACAGGGTGCGATCCTCGAACTCGGCCCGCAGGATCTCGCCGTACCGGAACATTCCCATGACGGTGCTCCCAAGCATCGGAGGTGTCCCTTCAGTCTTCACCACCGTCCTACGGTGAAGAGGGAACGGCTCGTCATGTGACAGGCGCGCACCCGGCATCTGGGAGCGGTACTGTTCTGGTTAGACCCGCCGCCGCGTCGGTGCCTGTCCTTCGGACCGCACACCCGCGCCCCCCGCGGGTCGGCAACGGGTTCAGGTTCCCCCGGGAACGCACAATCCCCAGCCGGAGCCCGTTCCCGGGGGAACCGCCTCTCGACTTTACCGACCACACCGACGGTCAGCCAGAATCCCTGGTCCCTGCAGGTGCACCGCGAAGAATGTCGCGAAGTCGTGCTGGCCAACTTTCCCCGACCACCGGTTGACATCGTCGTCAGAGTCCTCCGGTAAGATTACTGTTCCCCGGCAGCGCCGCCCCTCCCCTCCCTACACACTCGGAGACCGACGCCATGACCACGCAGACCCTTCCCGAATGCTCCAGCTGCGGCCACGACAGCACCGAACATCTCGGCCGCTGCCACACCGACCTCTTCGCCCGCGGCTCGTGGCACAAATGCTCGTGCGAAACCTACGTCGCAACCCGGTTGGTTGCTTAGTATTCGCTGACATGTCGGTACCCGCGGCGATCCAGACCGCGGGACTCGTGCACCAGGTGGGGACCAAGTCCGGCGAGTGGCTGGACGTGGCCATCCTCGAGCGGAAACTCGACGTGCTATGACGCAGAACACCGCACAGGCAGCGGCGAGGATTCACCGCCCGCCGGCGTTCCTAATCTTGCATGGATGGGAAAATCGTCGCGAGCCAGAGCATTGGCAGCATTGGCTGGCGTACGAGCTGCTCGGGGCCGGAGCAGTAGTCACGTACCCCACGCTGCCGAATCCCGATCACCCCAACGTAGGGGAATGGATGGAAACGCTCCAGAGGCAACTGAGCATGCTGCGGAGTCATGATGTGACGGTGGTGTGTCATAGCTTGGCGTGCGCGCTGTGGGTCACCTACGTCAACGCCGGACTGCCCTGCATCGGTGTCAGCCGAGTCGCTCTCGTGTCCCCTCCCTCCCCCCGCAAGCTGACGGACACGGAGGTGTCGCCGTTCGTCGAGGGGCAGACGCGATTGGCCAGTCCAGCCAGCCAGGCCTGGACGGTCTTCGCCAGTGACAACGACCCGTACTGCCCAGAGGGAATCACATCCGCGTACCAGGTCGACGACGACATCAACCTGCAAGTCGTGCCGTCGGCCGCCCACATCAATCCCGCGTCCGGCTTCGGGCAGTGGCCACAGGTCCTGGACTGGTGCATTGACCGTCGGTAGCGGGTCGAACGAGAAGCGAGTCGGGAGGAGTTGTCGTGAAGCTGGTGTTCATTTATCAGCCCATCACCGACCTAGCGGAGGCGGTGCGTTTCTATCGCGACAAACTGGGTTGGGAAGAGGCGTGGCGCGACGGCGCGGAGACGGTGGCGTTCTGGCTGCCCGGCAGGACGGCGCAGGTCATGCTTTCCACCACCGATCAGCCGGCCGGACCGATGTATCTCGTCGACAGCCTGCCGGCGTGGATCGCCGAACATCCCGACATCGACATCACCATCCCGCCCTATGCAATTCCTGGCGGAGCGGTCGCGGGCCTGACCGGTCCCGGCGGAAACATCTTCTACGTCTACGACCAACCCGACGGATAGAACCCGTTGTGTGAGCGGGCCGCCGCGCGCGCCCCAGCGAACATGTGGGATTCGAGCGTTGCGGCCAGGACGCGGCTCGGTGAGACGGGCCCGGTCCCGGGCGACCGCGCAGAGTCGAACCGGGAGCCTTATGCTCCAAGTTCCCGCTGTTTCAGCTACCGGATAGGGAGTGTGAGTGTGAGTGTGAGGGGTCAGGACGTGGAGCATGTGTTGGGCTGGCCGGGTCTGCGGAGTGAGTATTCGCGGCTGGCCCCGCACGACGGTGTCGCGGTGACCAAGCCCGGCCAGATTGGGGTGGTGTTCACCGGACATCGCGACGTGGCCTATCGCGCCTCCGGGCGCACCCGGCGTAACGATATCGCGCCGGGCGCCGCGACGATCACGGCTGAGGAACCGGTCAGCTGGTTTCGCGTGGCCGAACCCACGGATGCTGTTGAGATCTACCCCGACCCGCAGCTCGTGCACAACGTCGCGGTCCAGCACGGGTTGGCCGGGGTGAGTCCGCGGACGGTGATCGGCGAGAGGGATGGGGTTGTTCTGGCCGTGGCGTCACGGCTTCGGCAAGTCCATCTCGCCAACGCGTACCTGTCCGATGTGGCATCCAGCGAACTGGCCCATGCGATCATCCGGCAGCTGCTGATCCGGTACGGCGGCGCCGACCCACGGGCATTCCTCGCCCCTGGACGGCTCAGCGCTGCTCGAGTGGATCAGGTCAGCCAGTACATCGACGCTCACCTGAGCGACCCGTTGGACATCCCCCTGCTGGCGTCGGTCACGCAGCTGAGCCCGTACCACTTCGCCCGCACTTTTCGGGCGGCGACCGGTATGGCGCCGCACGCGTTCGTCACGGCGCGGCGGATGATGCGGGCACGCATCATCCTTGAGCGAACCGCGGCCAGCGTCGAAGAAGCCGCCGGGATGGTCGGCTACCGCCACATCGGACACTTCCGCCGAGCCTTCGTCCTTGAGCACGGGGTCCGACCGTCCGAGCTCCGCGCTGAACACCGCAAGATCCGGCCTGTCGAAATAACCCCTGCGCCCTGACACTGGTAGCCCAGCAATCGAAGGGACGGTGTGCGATGCCGGTTGAGGTGCGCGAGTTGATCATCATGAGCGGTGACGTACCCCTGGCGGCCCGGATGTTCTCACCCCCGGCCGGCACCGGCACGGCGCCGCGGGTCGTGGTGGTGACGGGGTCCTGGCTGACGGTGAAGGAGCAGATGCCGGACCTGTACGCGCAGCGACTCGCGGAGCGCGGGTACACCGCGTTGACATTCGACTTCGCGGGGTTCGGCGCCAGCGGCGGTGCCCTCCGCCAAACCGAGATCCCGCTCCGCAAAATCGCCGACCTGACCGCTGTCACCCGGTTCGCGCACTCCATCCACGGGGGCAGCGATGGCGTCGGGCTGGTCTCCATCTGCGCCAGCGCCCAGTACGCGGTGCACGCTCTCGCCACCGGCAACCTACCGGTTGCGTCGTTCGCGTCCGTTGCCGGGTGGTTTCACGACCCGATCGCTATCGCCACCTTCTACGGCGGGGCTGAAGGCGTCGCCGACCGGCTCGACCGTGCCACGCGAGCGACCCGGACATACCTTGAGACCGGACAGACGCCCACGGTTCCGGCGTACGCAGAAGGTGACGACCGGGCGGGGATGTTCATCGAAATGGACTACTACGCCAACCCGCAACGGGGCGCTGTCCCGACTTGGGTGAACGAGATGACCGAGATCACCTGGTCGCACTGGCTCACCTTCGACGGCCTGGCCGCCGCCTACGCCATCGACACCCCCTCCCTCTTCGTGCACAGCGACGACGCCGTCTTCCCCGACAACATCAAGACCGTCGCGTCCCGCCTAAACGGACCATCCCGCCTCGAGTGGACCGACGGCGCACAAATCGACTTCTACGACCAGCCCGCCCAAGTCGACTTCGCGGTGCAGGCCATCGACGACCACGTCGCCACGACAATCGGCGCCCGACGATGAAGATAACCGACCTGCTCGCCCGGTTCTTCCTCGCTGTCGACGCCCGAGACTGGACCACAATCAACCAATTCCTAGCGCCCGAGCTGGATGTTGACTACTCCTCGCTGAGCGGAGAACCCGCCGCCCGAAGCACAGCCGCTGATCTCATCAACCAGTGGAAATCCCTCCTACCCGGGTTCGACGCCACGCAACACTTCCTCGGCCCTATCGCCACCGACGACCCGGACGATGTCCGCTGCAGCGTACGCGGCTATCACCACCTCGGCGAGGACACCTGGATGGTCGCCGGTTCCTATCAGTTCCGGATCGACACTACTCACGACACAATCACGGCCATCACTCTCCTCGTCGCCTATCAGACCGGACCCCCGGATCTTCCCGAGTGGGCAACCGCGAAAGTCGCGAGCACCAATCCCTGACGCTCACCTTCACCTACCAGCCCGTTGTCGTCGGGTCGGCATACAAGCAGGTCGCTGAAGCCGTCTTGAGACGTTTTGTGGCGTGCCAGTACACCATTTACCCCAAGCGGTCTCTCCGGATTCGGGGTCTTTCCGATAAACGGTGTGTGGGGTCCGGCGGTTTTCATCAGTAGGTGGTTCTCTCGAACCGCCCTGCGAAGGTGATCGCGAACGCGTTGAGTGCAGGCTTCCACCTCATCACCCAGCGTGCCCTCCCGCCGCCGGAGGGGTCAAGCGACCGCGTCACGAGGTAGAGACACTTCAACGCGGCTTGCTCGTTGGGGAAGTGCCCCGGGCGCGGACCGCTCTGCGGTAGCGGGCGTTGATCGACTCGATCGCATTCGTCGTGCAGATCACCCGGCCGATCTCGACGTCGTATGCAAGGAAGGGCACGAACTCTGCCCAGCTGCTCTTCCAGAGTTGGACGATCGGCGGATACCGTTCGCCCCACTGGCTGGCGAACTCCTCGAACCGGTCTATTCCGGCCTGTTCGCTCGGGGCCGTATAGGCCGGCTTGAGAGACTTCACGAACGCGTCCCGGTGCTGCCGGCCGGCGTAGCGCAAGCTGTTGCGGATCGGGTGCACGATGCACTGCTGCACGACCGTCTGCTCCCAGATGGTGTTGATCGCCTCGGGAAGCCCTGTCAGTCCGTCGCAGACGGCGATAAACACGTCTTCGACGCCACGGTTCTTCAGTTCAGTGAATACCTGCAGCCCGAACCGGGCACCCTCACCTCCGTCCCCGGCCAGATCCCCAGGATCTCTCGTTCCCCGCCCGTGGTGACGCCCATTACGACATAGAACGGGGTGTTGCGGACCTGCCCATCCCTGACCTTGACGACGATCGCGTCGACGAAGATCACCGGGTAGATCGCGTCCAACGGTCGCGAAGACCACTCCAACAGCTCCCCGGCCACCTTCTCGGTGATGCGAGAGATGGTGTCCTTGGAGACCTTCGCCCCAGAGACCTCGTCGAAATGCGCAGCGATCTCACCCGTCGTCAAACCTCGAGCGGAAAGGGAGAGAACGATCTGATCGATGCCGTCCAGTCGGCGTTTACGCTTGGGGACGATCACCGGCTCGAACGACCCGTCTCGATCCCGCGGGACTTCGATCTGGACCGGGCCGATCTCTGTCAGCACCGTCTTCACCCGCGTCCCGTTGCGCGGATTTCTCTCCCGGACATGTCAAACTGATCGGCGCCGCAGAGGTGCTCGGCGCCATTGGACTGATTCTCCCGCCCCTGCTGGGGATCGCACCGGTACTCAGCCCGATCGCCGCGATCGCTCTCGCCGCCCTGATGCTCGGTGCCATCGTCGTGCACATCCGACGCAAAGAGTCCTTCCTCCCGCCGCTCATCCTCGCAGTGCTCTCCATCGTCGCTGCAGTGCTCGGCTTCCTCACCGTCGTCTGACCCGCTCACCCGGGAGCCGCGCCCCGGCGGCCGGATCACCGGCCGGCCGACCCCTCCCACCGAACCCAGGAAACGCATACGAAGCCGCCGACAAGATTTATGGCGAGGATCACAGGATCTATGGCACGAAGACAAGATTTATGGCACGTTGCGCCACATCATCGATGCCTGTCCGCTGCCATCAGATCTGTCGTGGACGACATTGATCCTGTCGAGCGTTTGGGCAGAATCAGCGCGCACTAGTTCGTTGTAAGCGGCTGCCACCAGCGTCCGATTGTCATTGATCCTGTCGTCCGCCAAGGATTGGCGCAACCGCGTGTCGTCGCCGACGCAGAACCGGGTTCCCCAAAGATCTGTGACTGAACGTTGAACGCTAGCCGGGCTCCGATTCGAGGATGTACTCGGTGAATCCCGGCACGGAGAAGGAGAGGTAGCCGAAGCGGGAGGACTCGATGATGCCCTTCCGCAGCAGCCGCGCGCGAGAGCCACTGATCGCGACCGTGGATTTCCCGAGGGCCGCGGCGAGATCCTCGCGCTTGACATCGTGACCGCCGAGGGCGGCCATGGCGTGCAGCACCTCCCGTTCCGCCCGGGTCACACTGTTCCAGCGGGCACGGAAAAGCTCGGTCATCTGCCGCTCGACGTCTACGAGCGCTGCTTTCACCGTTTCCTCGGTGATCATCGCGCCGGGGTCCGGCCAGCCGGCCGCCCTCCAGCACTCGTGGCCGATGACCTGCACCTTGTGGGGGTAGCCTCCTGCGCTTTGCACAGCGAGCCGCAGCGCCGCTGGATCCCACCGCACGCCCGCGTCCTGTGCGGGAGCCACCAGCGCGAGAGCGACGTCATCGTCGCTCAACGCCGGCAGCGGTCGGTAGTCGAATCGTTCACTGAACGTGACCGCCGCGGCGATCGTCTCCGGACTGTTCGGCAGCCCCGCACCGAAGATCCCCGCGGGGGTGCCCGGTCTCTCGCTGCTGAGTTCCTGCCACGAGTAAGCGATCACGCGCAGGCTTTCACGATCGGCCGATTGAATCTCATCGACGAAGATCACCAGTCCCGTCCCCCCGTCGTCTACGATCGCATCGGTAGCGGTGACCAGGGCGGCTTTGAAAGCCTCAGCGGCGGACGCCGGCACCGCCGCTGAACCGTGTCGAGCCACACCGACCTCCGCGGTTACAACCCCCGGCACACCCAGCGACAGCTTCGCACTGTCAATGAGCCCGGTCAGAATCTTGAGCTTCGACGGCTCGGTCCCTGCAACATCCGGAAGCTTCGCGAGGATGGCGCGCGCTAGGCTCTCATCCGGATTCGCGGTGACCCACAGGGTGCGGATGCCGGCCGCTTGCATGATCCGCTCGCCCTCCCGCAAGAGCGAAGTCTTTCCGATCCCGCGGGAGGCGTGGTCGACACGGATGCGCGCCGAGAGCCTACCCAGGCGAGAGATGAACTGTGCGCGCTCCGCAAAATCGCCGAGCTGCGCGCCCCTGCCGACAACCGCATGCGCAACCTCCCCCGGAGTGTATGGGCTGGCCTGTGACACGACACCTCCGGATAGGGCTGGATAGCTTGCGGCAGTTATCCAACGTTATCGGATCTAGGCACCGCATGGTCGGATCGATGGGGCAGGATCGGCGCCGCCGGCGGCAACGCCGCGAGGGAGAGCTTCTCGCACTGCTCCGGAAGGACGTCCTCAACCGCCGCACCTGGCCACCCGCGAGCAGCGCCGCATCGTGATCGTGACCTGGATCGAGAGAACGTACCACCGCCTTCGACGCCAACTCCGCCTCGGCCGTTTGACCCCGATCGAGTTCGAGACCATCATGAACACGCCAGCCGCACTGGCTGCGTGACAAACCCACTGTCACCCTATCGTGCAGCAGTCCCCCAGATACCGACAAGTGGGTGAGCTTTTCACACCGGCTATCCGATGCGAGCAGGACCGGGGTCGTGTTGCACGCCAGAAACAGCGCCGTCCCTGGCGGAGGACCAGCGGGTACTGGTCGGCTTTACGCTGGCATGGCCGCTTGGACGCAGTCCAGGACTTTGACTGCGCCCGCCTCGCGGGCAAGGTATCTGTAAGCGTCAGCCGGGTGCTTCATACGATCGGTCTCGCATGTCGATTGGGGGGCCAGCATGATGATGGGAACACCTTCTCGGTTCAGCGCTTCGATCAGGAGCAGCGCGGTCTCACCGAGGTCGGAACTCACCAGGGCCAGGTGTGGCGCAAACAACTCGGACAGCTCGAGGGCTTGTGCAGGTTCGGCGGTCTCCCCGACAACCACGATTTGCGGGAACGACTTCAGGACTGCGCAAAGGCCGATCCGGTAGACCTCATCGTTGTCGCAGATCAGCACCCGGAGCCGGTGTCGTGGACGGCTCAGCACGAAGATTTGGCACACGCGAACTCCCGTCGTCGGCCCGACCGGCCGGGTGTGCCGGGCAGTGCCCGCGAGAAGTCAGCACGACACAATAAAACTGTTCGGGCCGCTCCCAAAATCACCGGGAGCATACATCCGTTTCAGCTTGCCGGGTACCCCCTCGCCATCCAGCGAATGAACCGCCAGCGCACAGGCGTGCACCGGTGTCATGGTTCGGAAGCGGATAGTGCTGGTACCGCATTTGTCGGATCCGTCGATCCGGCACGTTGCCGGTCGGAAAGCGAGGACTCAGGACTGCCGAGCGGTGTTGTTGACGAGGATGGCCAGCTGGGTGCGGCTCCGCAGGCCAAGGCGCCGCAAGACCGTGGTGAGGTGGCTCTTGACCGTCGCATCACTGACGAAGAGCCGGGCGGCGATCTCGCCGTTGGTCATTCCCTCGGCGACAAGCAGGGCCACCGCCCGTTGCCGTTCGGTCAGTGGGGTAAGGGCGCTGAGCTGCGTGGGGGTCTCCGCCGGGCCGGTGGGGCGGCGGTCAGGAACTGCAGGAGGTGTCGGGCGAAGGTGGGGTCGAGGGCCAGCCCGTCCTTGGACAGGGCGCGGATCCCGTCGACCAGCCGCGGCGCGGCGACCCGCCGAGAAAGATAACCCTTCGCCCCGGCTCGCAACGCCTCTGCCAAATCGTGCTCGGACTCGGTCTCGGCCAGGATCAGGACCGCCCGATCGGGACGGCACAACGCACCCACGGACTCCGTTTCACCGTGCTGCAGCAAGCCCTGGCGGATCACGACGACGTGCGGTTGCACCCGGTCGGCCAGTGCGCACGCCGAAGCGACGTCTCCGACCTCGGCCACCACGACCAGGTCGGGTTCGCGCTCGATCAGCACTCGGAGTCCGATGCGGTAGATTTCGTGGTCCTCGCACAGCAGCACCCGAACGCGCTCCGGACCGGGAAAGAGCCAACCCTCCTGCGAGGAGGGAGTCGAATGGATAGCGGCACTTGATTCGGGCTGGAACGTCACAAGGCTCCCCTTGACGTGGCAGAACATCGCTGTACATCACCGTCACTCAGCGGACCGCCCGGTCCGTTCACTCACCAGCCTGGCCGACGAAATCCGCCGGCGAACTGACCAGTGACGAGCACCTAAAGCTAGTTCTACAGCGAAAACACAGACAAAGCCACCAATTCGCGGACCAATGAAGGTGCAGTCACCGGGATTCGGGACTGCTGCACGGATCGGACTGTCCGGTAAACAGTCCCGCCGCCGCTGTGGGATCTGTCCGATAAACGGTGTGTGGGGTCCGGCGGTTTTCAATGAATGGTTCTCTCGAACCGGCCCGCGAAGGTGATCGCGAACGCGTTCAGGGCGGGCTTCCACCTGATCACCCAGCGTGCCCTGCCGCCGCCGTTGGGGTCAAGGGATCGGGTGACGAGGTAGAGGCACTTGAGCGCGGCTTGCTCGTTGGGGAAGTGTCCGCGGGCGCGGACCGCTCTGCGGTAGCGGGCGTTGATCGACTCGATCGCGTTCGTGGTGCAGATCACCCGGCGGATCTCGACGTCGTATTCGAGGAAGGGCACGAACTCGGCCCACGCGTTCTCCCAGAGCTTTACGATCGCCGGGTAGCGGCCACCCCACTCCGCGGCGAACTCCTCGAACCTGTCCTTCGCGGCCTTCTCGGACGGTGCCGTATAGACGGGTCGAAGCGCTTTCACGATCGCGTCGCGATGCTGCCGGCCCGCAAAGCGGAACGAGTTGCGGATCAGATGCACGATGCACTGCTGGACGACGGTGCGCTCCCAGGTGGTCGTGATCGCCTCCGGAGGCCTTTGAGCCCGTCGCAGACAGCGATCAGGACATCCTCGATGCCACGGTTCTTCAACTCGCTGAACACCTGCAGCCAGAACCGCGCGCCCTCGGCGCCGTCACCGGCCCAGATCCCCAGGATCTCCCGCTCACCGTTCGTCGTGACGCCCATCACGACGTAGAACGGGGTGTTGCGGACCTGCCCGTCACGAACCTTCACCACGATCGCGTCGACGAAGATCACCGGATAGATTGCATCCAGCGGCCGCGAAGACCATTCCGCCAGCTCCCCGGCGACCTTCTCCGTGATCCGGGAGATGGTGTCCTTCGACACCTTCGCCCCATAGACCTCGTCGAAATGAGCCACGATCTCACCCGTCGTCAACCCGCGGGCCGAGAGGGAGAGCACGATCTGGTCGATCCCATCCAGTCGACGTTTCCGCTTAGGGACGATCACCGGCTCGAACGATCCGTCTCGATCCCTCGGGACCTCGATCTGAACGGGGCCGATCTCGGTCAGCACCGTCTTCACCCGTGTCCCGTTGCGCATATTCGCAGACATCGGCGTTCCGCCGTGTTCGTGGCCGAGGTGCTCGGTCAGCTCCGCTTCCAGCGCGGTCTCAAGGACATTCTTCGTGAGCTGGTTCAGCAGCCCTCCCGGGCCAACCAAACTCACGCCCTGTTCCTTCGCCTGAGCGAGCAACCGCTCCGCGAGGTCCTTTTGATCGATGATCTCTCCCGTCACGGGATCAATGATCGCGTCATCCAACATCTCGGTCGTGTCAACCACGGCCATCTCCTTTCGGATCAGGCCGGACCCCACACACCGTTATTCAGACAGTCCCCCGCTGTGCAGCTGGACCGGAGTAGTTTGGGGTCAGTGCCCGTGAGGCGCGCTGCCTGACGCTGCGGGCAAGTGAGCGGATGCGTAGTCGGTCGGCTCGGGGACGGCGTACAAGCCGCTAGGTGAGTTGGCGGTGTGCATCAGCGCGTCGATCCACGCCTTGTTAATCTCGGGGCGTTTGCTGCCGTAGAACTGGTACACGACCGAGACCCGGGGGTGGATCCAGACGGTGGTCCGACCGTCTCCGATACTGGCGTCGTCTTTCCAGGAGAGGTGGAAGGATTCGCCGCGGCGTATCTTCGCTCCGATCACCAGTTGCAGGTGGGCAAGGAGACGGTCATCGAAGTCGACCTTCACCAGCCCGTCGTAGATGAACTGGCCCATGGCGTTCTCCTCGGGGACTGCGTCAAGGGTTCTCAGTCAGGGTCTGGGAAAGGGGACCCGAGAAACAGTCGGTCTCCCCAGTATGACGCCGTGCAAGGCGGTCGGGCATTGACGGAGGCGCAGGCGGAGATGGCGGCTCTGAGGCGCAGCGGCGGGTGGCTTATCGTCAACGAGGGAGTGGGCGAGAAGCGGGACCCCTATCTGGGCTGCGCGGAGGAGTTCCGATCGCTGTCGTCCCTCCGGAGGACCCGACCGCCTAGGACGGCGGGGGCCTGTCAGATCAGCAGGTGGTGGTTCACGACCCGGTCGGCGACATCGCGGATCCGGGCGCCGGTGCCCCGGGCGTGCGCGCGCAACAGGTCGAACGCTTCGTCGATGGACACGCTCCGTTGGAATGCCAGGGCACCCTTGGCTTGTTCGATCAGCATCCTGCTGGTCAGGGTGTGCTGCAGTTGTGCTGCACGGTCCGCGTGGTGCTGCAAAGCGCGACGCTGGACGATGCCGATTGTGGCGAACTCGGCGAGTGCTTGCGCGACCGCCGCGTCACGATCGGTGAGTGCGTGCACGCGGTCGAAGAAGAGGTTCAGAGCGCCGAGATGCTGTCCGCGTAACGTCAATGGCACGGCGTACCCGGACCGGAACCCGCGTTGCTCCGCGACCTGCACGAAGATCGGCCAGCGGTCGGCGGCGGCACTGATATCGGGGGTCTCCACGCTCTGCCCCGATCGGTAGCTGTCCAGACACGGACCCTGCTCGGCACCCAGCTCGGTCTCTTCCACATCACTGGCTCGCTCGCTGGTGGAGCCGACCACATGCAGCACCCCGGCATCATCGGCCAACAGGATGCCCGCCTCCACCGCGGCGGTGAAGCGCAGGGCCGCGTGCACCAGTAGATCCATCGTGTCGATCACGTCATGACGAGGATCCAGGACGTCCGCCAGCCGCGCGAACACCCGGGGTAGGTCTTCACCGGATGGGTCCATACCACTCCTCGGGTTACGACCTGCTCTGCCATTCCAAGTCGTCGGGATCGCCGAGGTCCGCCATGCCCTCCGGCCGTAGCATCCGTGTCCGCCTCGCTAGTTCGGCGACCACCTCGTCGTCGACGAGTTCGTCGAGACCGGTGTGCACGCCCTTGGCGACGATCTGGCTGGCTGGGCCGACGAGCATCAGGGCGGTGGTCCGTGATCCGTCCGGCTCGACGACCGGGATCTCGATCGTCTCCGCCAGACCGTTATCGGCCAGCGCCGCGCTGTAGTGCAGCACGGCGACCGCGATCGCATCGCCGGTCAACAGCTCGGTATGGGCATAGATGATCGATTTCATCCCCCTGTCTAAGCCCGCGCCGCCGATACCGGCCACGGGGTAGCGCCGCGCTCTCGCTTGAGCTACGCGACGGGCGCGGGAACGTCTCGGCGCACACCCCACGGGGCATTTCCGCGAGCGGATTCGGCAACAAGGCGTTATCCGCCACGCACCGCGCCCGTCCCCTGCTTCTCAGCGACCTCGGAGCGCCGGTCCGTTGGCAGAGTGTCCGTCGGCGGACACTTCGACGGCCGCCAAAGGTCGATTGTTACCGCGTCGCAATCATCGGGGAGCTTCGGCTGCCCGGACTCGATTGTTGCGGGCGTTGTGTTCGAGCTCCACCATGCCCAACGCTTCGAGCAGCGGCGGCAGGTACATCGCGAACCGGCCGCGGAGCCCCTTCTTCCGGCCATACCAGCCGCCGACCGGGTTATCCGGCGAACGCCCCCACGCTTCCACCGTGCCCGGAACGGCATCCTTCTGCTCGTCGGCAGCGCCGAGCGGCATCCAGTCGCCATGCTCCACGAGCATCGCGTGCAGGTCCTCGATCGCTCGCGCAAGATAGGTGAGCCTTGCACCGCCGACCTGGCAGACCAGCAGCGCCGGATTCGCCGAGTCGTCCCGATGGATCGTGTACTCGGAGGACAGCGGCGGGGTCTTCAGGTGCCACGGATCCTCGGGTGTGCCTGTGCCCGACCAGTGCTCGGTCATGAGTCTCCCTTCGAGTACTCGGATCCGACCAGTCTCAGAGCCCGGGAGCGCCGGCGTCTTGTACGAACACGACGACGTTCGGTGCGAAATCAGCCGGGACCTGCGGCGGGTAATAGCCGCGATACCCGCGTGGGACTCCGCCGCTGAAGAGCCGGAAATCCCGGACGAAGTGCGCCTGATCGAAATACCCTGCGTCTGCCGCGACCTCTGCGAGCGGGATCCCGGGATCGGTCATCAGCTGGCGCAGCGCGTGCTGGAACCGCAATACCCGGCCGACGGTCTTGGGAGGGAACCCGAGGCCGCGGGCGAACAGCCGTTCGATCTGCCGCGGCGAGGACGTAGCGGCCTCCGCGATCTCGCTCACCGATACCCGACCGTCGTCGGCGACGAGCGCGGAAAGTGCACGCTCGAACGTCGCCTGCGCTTCGTCCAACCGGAGCTCCCCGAGTAAGAACCCATCCAGCAGCCGCGCGCTCGCCTGCAAACCGGGCTCCGCGCGAAGAGCGGACTCGAGCTCGCGGGTCTTTTCGCCGAACACCATTTCGGGGGACGGCGTCAGCCCGTTCCAGGGGGCGACAGGGCCCCGGGTGAATGGTGCAAGCCCGCCGAGATGGAACCGGACGCCGACGATATGGACCGCGCCGTGCTGCCGGATCCGGATCGGCACCAGGCGCTGCGCATCCAGGTTGGACCGGGAGTGCTCCGATCCCCGCCGCCGATGATCTCGCGGCGATACGGGGCCTCGAAGTTGAAGATCAAGTCCGCGCGGACGTCTACGAACACGTCCACCCGCAGGTCGACGTCCTCACCGGGCGCATGCGAGACGAACCAGTAGTTCTCGATGTACGGCCGGAGAGGCTCGGCCGGAGAGTGCAACCGGTACATCGGCTAAGGATGGCATGGACGCCGGGGGCGTACTCGCCCAGCCTGCCCGGCAGTCAGATGGACGACGCCCGTGCTGGGAAACGAAGTCAACGACGCGATGTGGCGGCATGCGATGTCACCCGCTATTCGAAGGGGGGATGAGGATGCCGGTCGCGCCGCGGTCGCAGCGCCACCCACAGTCCGCATCGCCGGCAGATGAAGGCGCCCCCACGGAGCGCGTGGAGCCGGTGCCGCGCAAGCCGGCGACCACAGCACGAGCAGTCGAAGCCACCATCAGAGGCCATGACTCAGGCGCTTCTGTCCATGACGTCCATCCTGCTGCGGATCGGGTCGGCCCGGTCTCGGATTCTGACCACAAGGGTTCCTCCTTGAGGGCATCAGACCGAGTATCCACTCGAACGAAACCCGCAGCGCCCACCACGGGCAGGACGAGAGGTGCGCAACCGGACGGCCACTCAGTCCGGGGTTCCGAGTGGCCCCGTCCCCGTTCCATCGGGCACGGTGTCAATCGCGATCAGCTCCTCACGCGCGGGCGGTCCGCCGGCGACACCGAGGACGAGCACGGGTCCAACTTCCGGAGCGTAGAACTTCAGCTCCGCGACATTCGGTTCGATAGTGATCGTGTCCCACGTCAGCAGGACGTCCGTGAAGTGCCCCGCCGGGGCGTCCGCCATCGCGTGGGTGCTCAGAACCTCACCGTTGTCCTCGGCCTGACCGGCGTAGTACTCCTGCCGATATTGCATCCCCGGCTGCGGATCAGCCGGCACCAGTATCCCAGCGAACGCGCCGTCCACACCCGCTTCGAACGACCCCTCCCGGGAGGCAATCTCGCCGTTCTCGAACTCTGCGGTGTCCTCGCCGAGGTACCAGATCGCCCCGGCCGCATCCTGCGCGTACCAATCGAAAGTGTCCTCGATGATCTCCTCACCCCGGAACACCGTGTCGCGAACCACCCGGGCGGTGACACCGTTCGCGATCTCCTTCGTCTCGGATGTCACAACGACGGTGACCCGGAGAACGTCCCCCGTCGCGTCAACCTCCCGGTACGTCCATCTGGTACCCGGCTTCATGGGCCAATACGGGTTGTCGATCTCGGTGGTGAACTCCGCCGGGTCCAACCGGACCGGTTCATCGCCCACCGGCAGATCGGCGCTGCCGCCCGTGGCCGAAGAGCTCGCCGTCGGAGATCCCGAAACATCGGCCGTGCAGCCGCCGAGCATCCCGGCACACGCAACCGACGCCACCACCCCGAGCAACTGCCGACCACGATTCCACATGATGAGCTCCACCCCTGGCACACCCGCCAGCCAACTTCATGATCCGCGCTCCGGCTGAAGCCGGGCTGAATGAGCACCCGTTCGGGCTGCGCTTTCAGCCCCGCGGCCCGCCGTGCCGCGATGAGGTGCGCTTCCCACGCAGTGTCCATCCGTCGGCGGGTGTCGGCTAGACCTCGACCGTATATGAGGTGATCTGCATGACGAGTCCGTCGCGGAACTCATAGATGTTATCGATTCCGCTCGGAATTCCCGCACTCCGGGGTCTTCAGGGCAGCGGGTCGGGGATCGGTATCAACGAGAGCGGTACGCCGGGTGAAATCCACAAGTAGGAGTCCCGCCGGGTGCCCTCGCCGTCGTTGACGACGAGCCAGCCGCCGTTGTCCATCAGCAACTCGATTTCGGCCTGCATGTCGGCCAGTTCCCGACCGCCGACGCTGTACAGGTGGTTCCCGTAGTGCAGGTCAATGCGCTTCATGAACGCGTCTCCCGACCTCCGGCACCTTCGGGGTCTCATGCTCGAGCGGTTCCGGTACCGCATACAGTCCGGTCGGCGAGTTCGCGGTGAACATCAGCACGTCGATCCAGGCCCTGTTGATGACGGGTTGTTTGCTGCCGTAGTACTTGTAGACGATCGAGACCCGCGGGTGCACCCACACCGTGGTTCGGCCGTTGCCGATGCTCCGGTCGTCTTTTCACGTGAAGTGGAACGATTCGCCGCGGCGGATCTTCGCTCCGATCACGATCTGCAGGTGGGCGAGCAGGCGGTCCTCGAAATCCACCTGCACGAGTCCGTCGTAGGTGAACCTGCCCATGATGTTCCTCTCGAGAGGGCTGCATCGATGGGCTCTCGGACGATGCCGAGCGAGCCACCCGAAGAAACGGCCGGTAATCCGCAGTATGCGCCTGTTCCAGCCCGCCCGCCACTGGCCACCGGGACCGACACCCGGCGTGGGCGGCGCCCAGTGGCTGGCGTCGGTGAGTTGTCCTAGAGATATCCTGCGATCTCGGGGTCCAAGCCGTCCCATTCGCCGTCCACGATCGCGGCCGACGGCCGCGTGATCGCGTCGATCCGGTCCTGCATGTCCCGCACCGCCTCGGTGTTATCCGGCGGCGTCACCTCGCTATTGGTGGACTCGGTCAACAGGACCGTGTTCGCGTTGAGTAGGAACGACGCGTCGACAGTGTTCCCGTCCGGACTGATCGCACGCAACGTCACGGTGTCAGCAGCACCCGTATCCGACAGCACCCGGGCGTACTCCAGGAGAGTGTCGGCCGCGTCATCCCCCACGAAAAGTGACTTCTCCCCGAACGTCACGTGCTTCATCCGGCACCTGTCCCTTTCCCGCCCGCATCCCGCCGGGGCCCTGACAGCGTACGCCCCCTTTACCGTGTGCGACCGGGCCCCGCGCTTCTAAGCGTGACACGAACGCCGCTGTACGCGCCGTCACCGGTACCACACCGACCGTGTTCCCCCCCGTATGGCGAATACACGGCCGCCGTGCTTACCCAGGCGGGCATGGTCGCCATCCTCTGGGACGTCGACACCCTCGATTGGCGGGGCACCGCCGCCGACGAGCTCACCCGTGGCGCCGTTGACCTGCCCCGACCCGGGTCGATCGTGCTGCAGCACGACACCCAACCGAACACCGCACGCACCGCGGCGGCCGTGTACGCCGGCCTCGCCGACCGCGGCTTCGTCCTCGTCAACATCGCGCAGCTCTTCCACGGACAACTACCCGCAGCAGGAGCATGGCGCTCAGGACCCCTAGCCAAGGGCTGATTCTGCGGGTGGGAATCAGACGGTACATTCGGGTCAGAGATGTGCGCTGCTGTTTGGGGAACACGGACCGGTCAGCGCTCTTCATCTGGGGGTGGGCGGCCGTAGCCTGGGGATCTTTCGGGGTGAGAGCGATGATGAACCACTCTCGCGAAGGATCTCATCGTGGCACTAATCGCCGTAGCGCCGCCCTACATCCCCCGGCGGGCAAGCCCTCTCCCGGCGGTCCTGCGACGGACGAGTCCCACTCAAGCCGTCGCCGCCGCTGCCGGTGTTCTGGTGGTGGGGATTCTGCTGTCCATCGTCACAACCCCCGATCCGGACTGGTGGCAGTTGCACTTCAGCAGGCTGGGCACCTTCCGGAGCTTCTCCGGCTACTCCTTCAACGCGACCATCGTGGCGGCCAGTGTGATGCTCGTGCTGTTCGCGGCGAGGCTTCGACTCGAGATGCAACGCCACGCCGGCACCGCCGTGCTGACCAGCCGGCGCGCCGCCCACGTGGTGCCCGCCCTGGTGGCATTGATCGGTATCCACCTCTCACTGGTCGGGTTCGCACCCCTCAATGTGAACCTCTTCATTCACGAGCGTGGCTCCAGCGGTGCGGTCCTCGCCTTCGCGTCCCTGCTGGCCTCCAGCCGGTGGATGCTGCGCGGCATGCACCGGCGGGTCGCCATCGCCACGCGTCGTGTCGGTGCCTCGCTGGTGTTCTGGGGGGTTTTGTTCGGCTTCGGCGTTATCAACTTGGCGGCGTTCGAGTTCGTCGTGTTCAGCCTGATGTTCGCGTGGCTGGTCGCCGTGACCCGCCAGCTGGGTGTCCCATCCGAGAAGGCGAGTCGATCCGTGAAACCGCGGACGGAGGATGAGGCCCCGTGTCCCACCGGGAGTGGTCTGAGATGGACCGATGTGCACGTCGTGTCTGCGGCACGAGGGCCGATGGAAATCCAGCATCCACGGATGCAGCCGTCGGGCCGTACGGCTGCCCTTCCTGATCGCCGACGACGCGCCCACCAGCACGCCGCTGCCCCGCGCCGTCCACGAGGCGTCAGTGGTTCAGGAGCACCACGAAAGTCAGCACGGTCGATCAGGAGTGGGCCCGACGGCACGCGGCTGCCGGGAAGCTGTGCACCGATACTGTGTTGCATTGATTCCGTAGTCGCAACGCTGATCCCCGCTACCGCGAGGACGCACAGCCGTCGCATCGCTGCCTCGCCAGGCAACTCCAGGGTGAGACGACGCGGGGCCGGTATGACCGGCCCCTCGTCGTCCTCGCGTCAGCATCTCATTAGGGTTCACCGGGAAATCCACACGCCCCCACGCCTGCATCTCAGCCCCGACAAGACAACCGGCGGTTAGTGCAGGAGTCCGCAGGCGACCGGGTCGGTCGCCTCGGCAGGGAGGGTGGGGTCCAGTTCGCTGGCACCTTCGGGATCGCTGAGGTTGTACGTGCCGTTGCCGTCGTAGTCGTTCCCGTGGATGACGACTACGCCCTCACCGGCGCGGATGGCCTCAGCGATCTGTGCCGCGGTACCGGTACCGCCTGCCCCCGGGTAGCCGGTCCCCGCCACGTCCGTGAAGTTGATGTTTCGCCTGAAGTAGTTGTATGTGCCGTTGTTCGACACGGGGAACCGGGTGACGTCCAGGAAGCTGGCCGGCGTGGTGTCGCCGCGGGTGTTCAGTGACACCACAACGGGGCCGTACGCCGGAACACCCTCGACGGTGTTCAGTCGTCCGTCGCCGTTGCTGTCCAATGCCAGGGTGGGGCACTCGTTGAGTGCCTGTTCGCCGTAGTGGATGTGCTGCGCGTGCGGCGCGTTGGGCGTCAGGCCTTTCGCGCGGATCCCGATGGCCCGGATCGTCTCACCGCGGACGACGGCGATTGCCTTACCGGATGCGCCCGAGCCGTTCAGCTCGGTGAGGGTGGCCGTGAGCACCACGTTCTTTCCCTCGGTTCCCCCGTCGTGCGCCATCGCCGGCGCGGTGCCGAGCGACATGGCGACAAGCGCTGCGGCGCTGATGCCGAGCACCCGCTTGGTGTTCTTCTTCACGATTCACTCCCTCGTGTCATCGCCCACCGGGACACTCCCGATCATTGGATGCGACAGGGATGATTCGTAGCCATCCATCATCTGGATTGGCATCAACCCCAGCACTGCGGCACCGACATTCGCTCCGCGCAGGGCTGCGCGTCACGACGAAGCTGTACACCGCGGGAACAACGACGGGCCGGCATGGCCATCCCTGTCCCCCAAATGGGGGACAGGGATGGTACGGTCCCTATGGCGGATCACTGCTGCTCCGCGCATCTGGGGGCAATCATGGTGCACCGTCTACGGAGATGGATCGACCGACGAATCTGGGCAACCGACGCGGTGCGCTGGGAGGAGTGCGGACGCACGCTACCCTCCCGTCAAGCTGTGTGGCACGGGATCTGCTCTTACTGCTCGATCGAGCATGAAGCCGCCGACGCCGCGGCTTGGTAGGCGGATGATCCGGTCGCGTTGGGCGACTGGGCAGTTCCCCCCGACGGGTGCCTCATGGGGATTGAGGGCTCTCGGGGGGAACCTGAACCGAGGCCGCCCTCCTGCGGTACATACGCGGTGGAGTGCCCAGCTGGCAGCGGGGTCTGCCCAAAAAGTACGACTCTCAGACGCCAAGTTCGCGACCGGCCAATTACGGGCCGACGCCACCGCGCCGCTGAATCGCCCGCAGTGACCGAGGTGGCAGGTGGTTCCGCCGAGCTGGGGACCCTGATGATTCAGGGATCTCGGAGGAACCGGACCCGCCAGCCGCCCCGCGGCTGCAGCTACGCGGTGCGAGTGCTCAGCGTGGGGGAACCGGCACCAACGCGGCTGCGGGTCTGCGCACACGATAGCGGCAACTGCTCTCCCCGACCGTACTCATGACCCAAAGTGACGCGTGCCAGAAGTGCCCCAAGGCCGACGGGCTTAGTCTTCGGCCTTGCTCGCCGGCTGAACGAGAAGCTTCGTGAAGCCCCACTCGACGAGGTGCACGACGAGAACGAACCCGGTCAGAATCAGCACCGCGGCGAGCACGAGGGTCGCGTACGCCATGACTTGCGCGAAGCCCTCCCCACCCAGCCACCCTTCCAGGGCAGGAATCGCACCACTGAGCAGATCCGTAATGGCCGTCATGCTGGTCGCTGCGAAAAGGGCGAGGAAACCACACTCGAGGATCAGCACACCGCGGTACGTCTCGTCTTCCCTCCGCGCTCTACTCCCCATCCCCGCTGTGACCGCGCCCCAGAGCATCGCGACAACGCCAACGATCCCCAGCGCCACCGTCAAGGCAAGCGACGCGGACCCGAACACAGTCTCCATGGCGACAGTATGCGCGACATCGCCGACACCGACCCCAAGCCCACTGATAGTCATCACTCACCTCCTCTGCGATCACAGACACGGCCGGGACGGCATCCCCCAGCCCCGGCCGCGCCTCAGGGTGGCTACTGCCGGTCGACCCGGGTATTCCGGGTGATGGTGACGGTGGCACGGGCCAGGTCGGCACCAATGCTGTCCGCATCGATCACACGGCCGTACTGCGTGTTGCCCTCGGTCCCCCAGCTGGTGGTGTGCTCGCGTCCGGTGACGATCACCGCGTCCCCCTTGCGCAGGGATGCGGCCGCGTTTCCGCCCAGCTCGAACCGGGCTTCAACGAAGTGGGTCGTCGGAGTGTGGTGGGCCTGCCACGTGCCCTGCCGGTACTCCCCCGTGTTCTCAATCACCCGGAGCTTGGTGATCTGGATGCTGCCTGCCTGCACAACCTCGGGGTCGGCGGCCAAGTTTCCCGTAGCGGTGCGTGTGGACATGGGTGCTCTCCTTCTATCGGTTACTTGTGATCCGGTCGATCTGGTCGGGGCGGAACCCGCTCCAGTGGTCCTCGTCGGTGACAACCACGACAGGTGCCTCGGAGTACCCCAGCTCATCGACCACGTAGCTGCGCGCATCCTCGTTGTCCCGGATGTTCACCTCCACGAACTCGATGCCTTTGCTTGTCAGCACGTTCTTGGTGAGCGTGCACCGGGCACATGACGGGCCGGTGGTGTACACCGTGATCTGATCAACCATTGCCCTGCCCTTCCCTGATCAACCGTTTTGTTTGCCTTCCGGCAATCGAGGGATCAACGGCCAGCGGAGCGAGAAGGAGGCGACGGACGTGGAATACCGGACCGAGCACCGCGAGGGAGGATATGCCGCCGAAAGCCGTTGCCCCGACGCGGAGCCGACGTATCCTCGACAGCCGGACAGGTCAAAGAATCCGTAAGAATTCCTGCGCCGCGCAGCGGCTCCGCCAACGCGCCGGCCGAGCGGAGCACTGTCGTCGATCGCGACCTCAGGACCGTGGACGACAGTCTCGTCGATGTCTATCATCAGCAGAAGCTGCGGATCGGGACCGAGTACTCGATCCGGTGTGTGACGCTCTGCGGAGCGGTGCCGGGCTCCAGTGCCAGGTCGATGTCCACGGAGACCGAGGCGGACGGTTCGATTGCGGTCGTCGGTTCCCTCGTCAGAAGCGTCTGGGTGCCGGCCGCGAGGGTGGTGCCGGCGGTCCGCCCGAGCTCCGTGCCGCCGGGGTCATGGACCGTTACGCTCGTCAGCGTCACCGGCACAGCGAACATGCTGGTGACCCTGAGCTCAGCCGGAGCGGCACGTCGGCGGTGCAGCGAAATGGTCACGGTAGTTCTCCTTGAATATGACGCGGTAGATGCTCGGCGCGCCCGGGCGCAGCCGGTGCCCGTGACTCAGTCGTAGAAGAACGGCTTCTTGTCGGCCTCGCAGACCGTTCCGGGCTCGGGCACCTCCAGATCGACGAGATACGCGGTGCGCGCTTCTTCGATGCACGCGCTTGCGTCGTTGAACGACAGGTGCCCGTACCCGTCGTGGGTCAGCAGTACCGCGTTGCCGAGGAGCTTCTCGGAGCTGACGGCGTTCTGATACCCGGTGTTGGGGTCGTGGCGCGTTCCGATGAGAAGAATCGGAACCTCGGTCTCGGCATCCCACGGTCCGCTGTAGCGGTCCTCGGTCGACGCCGGCCAGTCCGCGGCGCACGGCGCCCACAGCCACCAGCCCTGAATGGCCCCTGACATCCGACTGTTCGCATTCAGCTCGTCCAGGACCTCCGGCCAATTCTCGATCGGGCGTTCGGCGGGACCGTCCAGGCACGAGATCGCTGACGACTTCGTCGCCTCGGCCCACGACTTCGGTCCGCGCCATTCGCCGGCTCCTTCGGCGATCGCGGATGGATCGCCTTCCACGGCCGCCTCCAAGTCCTCGGCGTACTTCGTCCACAGGGTCGGATCCCGCAGTGGCGAGAACGACGAGATCTGGAGGTCGCTGTAGACGACCTCCGTCGGCGGGTCGGATCCGGGCACCGGGATCGGCCCCTGCCGGGCGCGGTCGAACAAAGCGTCGACCCGATCGGCGGCGCTCTCGCCGTGTCCGGCAAGCGCGCACCGGTCTGGTCCGGCTTCGTCGCACAGCCTCAGGAACTCGTTGAACACGCCGTCGCTGGAAGCGCTCCCCTGCAGCGCGCGCGCCTCGGCGGCCTTCACGTAATCCACCGGGCCGACCACGCCGTCCAGCAGCATGGCTCGCACGTGCTCGGGGAACATGTTCGCGTAGAACTGACCGATCAGGGTGCCGTACGACAGGCCCATGTAGGTGATCTTGTCTTCGCCCAGCAGCTCACGTATGTGATCCATGTCGCGTGCCGTGTCGGCTGTCGAGATGTTGGATAAGAGAGGTCCCATCACCTCTCCGCATCGCTGCGCCAGATCGCGCATGCGGTCGACGTACGCTTCCGCCTCGGCATCTGAGGAGGGGATGGTGACACCCTCCCAGAACGCCGCCTCATCGGCGTCGCTGTCGAAGCAGTGCATCGGCGAACTGGCATGGGTGCCGCGCGCATCCCACCCGATCAGGTCGAAGCGCCCGCTGCCCATGAGGTCGAGGTCATCGCCGGCGTCTCGCACGAAACCGACACCGGTTTGGCCAGGACCGCCGGGATTGAGAAACATCGTCCCGATCTTCTCATCGGGCTTGCTCGCGGGATACCGAATGACGGCCAGGGTGATCTGCTCGCCATCGGGATCGGACCAATCGAGGGGCACCGGCACCGACGCGCACTCCAGACCGGTCCCGCACGAGGTCCAATCGATTCCGGTGGTGCTCAAACTCTCCTGCGGCACCGGGTCGTCCGTCTCCGCCGTGCAAGAGCTCGAGGCGAAAACGACGGCAGTCCCCAGGGCGACGATCCCCAGGAGGCGGCTGCTGCGCAGTCGAGGGGCCGGGGAGCTGTTCTTGATGGGCACGGCAGGTCCTCTCGGATGCTGCCAGGCGCGTCGCCGCGAGAGCCTCGACACAGCGAAGGTCCTTCGCCATTCGCAACGTTGGGTGAGCCTGATGGGCCGATGAAAAGGTGCGAGGAGGTGGCCAGTGGCATCTTCAACAACGCCTGGTCGTACTGCCCGAACACTACTCGTGACAAACCCGCGCGTCGATAGGGCGCACACCCGCACGTCGCGGGGCGCTCAGAGACCGTCTCACAACGGATCCCCCTGCGGGGGCGATATCTCTTTCCGCCGATCGCCGCCAGCGGGATGGCGATTGGCTCGAGAGCTGGTCGGCAGCGGGCGCCTTTCAGCGGTTCTTGTACTGGTCCCGGACGCTGCGCGGAATGCGACCTCGGGCGGATACCTCAATGCCGTTATCCGCCGCCCATGCGCGAATCGCTGCGGGGTCCTGCTCCACCTGCGCCTTGGCGCGGGGAGCGCCTCCTCGGCTCGTGGATCTGGCGGCCTCGATGAACGGCGATAGCGCGGCGTCGAGCGCATCACGATTCTTGCGCGCAAGGTCAATCTCGTAGGTGGCGCCTTGGTAAGTGAATGTCACCGTCTCGGCGCTGTCTGACCCGTCGATGTCATCTACGACGCTGACGACAGTCTTTGTAACCATTGTGTGCCTCCTGGGGCGTGGCGAGGTGGAGCCGCCCTCCGGGACCCCCCTTGGAGGCGGATCCAACGATTGCGACCGGCGGCGGATTCGGGTCCGTCGCCATATCAGACACTAATACGCTTTCGGATCGCTGGCACCGGACCCCAGAAGACCACTCAGACTCGCATCCCGGTGTGGGCGGGGATGCGGGTAGGAACTCAGGCGTAAAGGAAACGCGCTGAACAGGGCGCCAGCGGAGCGCAACGGGATCCCTGAGTGGGTATTGCGCGGACCGCTCAGGGCGATCAGCCCTGTGGGTTGGGAGTTCGAGGATGATGTCGCGCTGGGCCCGTAGTGCAGCGGCGACGCGCTGAAAGCCACGACGGCGACCAGGGCGAGCGTCGTGATGATCACGCAAGTCCGTTTGATGATGGCCGGTGCGCGGTCGCCGCTGACAGCCGAGGGGCCGAATTAAGGCGGGCGAACTATCGAGCATGACATCAGCGCCCTTCATCTCGGTATCGGCCATTTGGGGGACACATATCCCGCCCTCATCGAACGGGGTCACGCGAATGTCAGACGAATGAAATTCACCCGCAGACGTGCTTGGTAACACCCCCTGAAGTCCTATAGCGTCGGCATTGCGTCAATGACCGGACCGGACCTCCTGTGACGCGGCGTACC
>NZ_JBNCNY010000018.1:0-38945 GCF_049847225.1 Micromonospora sp. DT81.3 | reverse complement strand
CGCCGCAGATGGCGTGACAAACGTTTTCTGCGCCCCCTGACGTCCATTTGCAGGCCCACTGATCGGGCCGCAACAGTGCGATCCGTCAACGGACGTCCGCGCACGTGCCTCTTGCGGCGCAGTGGGCGCCAGAAACGGACGCGCGCTCCGCCTGGGGGACTGGCTCCACGCAGCGGCGGGTCTCCCGTCAGGATAGCGGCGACAAGAGCGATGGCGCGTTTCAGGAGTCGAGTGAGGCCCGGGTGGCAGGTCACCTCAGATCGTGAGGACTTAAGTCTGCGGAGTGGTGTTGTTGACGAAGATGGCCACTGAGTGCGGCTGCGGGTGTGCCCAGCCGCCGCAAGACGGAGGTGATGTGGCTGTTGACCGTCGCATCACTGGCGAACAGCCGGGCGGCGGTCTCGCCGTTTGTCATTCCCTCGGCGACAAGCAGGCGACCGCCCGTTGGCGTTCGGTCAGTCGGGTCAGAGCGCTGTGCTGGGTGGGAGTATCCGCCGCGCCGGTTGGTCGGGCGGTCAGCGCGAGGCGACTGACTGTGAGTTTGCGCGCCGTTCACATATATGGTTGCCATGGGTCAAACTGCGACCGCAGATCGTCGATTGCGGACTCGAATGTGAAAGCCAAACCCCCTGTCGGCGACGGCTGAGAAGTAGGCCAATACGACGGTCGAAATCTAGGCCACCGTCTTGTGTTGTCAGTCTGCCGGATCTTGGGTTCTGATGCTGGGGAGGCTGTCGATGCCTCTGCCGCGGAGTCGGTAACTGGCGCCCTTCAATGTGAGGACGTCGGCGTGGTGGACGATGCGGTCGATCATCGCGGCGGCGACGGCCTGGTCTCCGAAGACCCCGCCCCAGCCGGAGAACGGCAGGTTCGAGGTCAGGATGAGCGATGCGTGTTCGTAGCGGGATGAGACGAGTTGAAAGAACAGGTTGGCGGCGTCTTGTTCGAACGGGAGGTAGCCAACTTCGTCGACGATGATCAGCCCGTAGCGGCGCAACCGGGCGAGCTCTTGCGGGAGCCGGCCTTGCCGGTGGGCGTTGGTGAGGCGGGTGACCCAGTCGGTCGCGGTGGCGAACAGGACTCGGTGTCCGTGGCGGGCGGCGACGATGCCGAGAGCCGTGGCGAGGTGCGTTTTCCCTGTTCCGGGCGGACCGAGCAGCACCACGTTCTGCGCTTCCAGGAGGAACCCTCCGGAGGCGAGTCCGGCGATCTGTTGCCGCGCGGTGGGCTGGGCGTCCCAGTCGAAGTCCTCGAGGGTCTTGCGGGCCGGGAACCCGGCCGCTTTGATCCGCAGCTCGGCGCCGGATGCGTTGCGGGCAGAGACTTCGCGTTCGAGGACGGCGGCGAGGTAGTCCTCGAACGACCAGCCGGCGTCGCGGGCCTGGTCGGCGAGCCGGGTGGCGGCTTCGGTGATTCGGGGTGCTCTGAGCGCGCTGGCGAGATAGGTGATCTGCTTGACCGATTCGGTCGTCTTGCCGGCTATCATGCGACCCCCTCGATCCCGAAGGCACGGTCGTAGTCCGCGAGATCCCGCATCAGCTCGTCCACGACTGCGGCCGGCCGGGGCTGCTGGAACTGCTGTCGCAGCCTTCTCGCTGTCTCCACGTGAGCGGGGTCGGTGATCGTGCTGCCGCGCGCCCAAACGCGAGCGTGATCGGCGACGATCCGCCCATCGAGGCGAACGCGAACTCGGTCCAGGTCTGCGGTGACGTCGACGATCCGGCCGATCGCTTGCGGATCGACCGAGTAGTCGGACGCGTCGAGGCGGACGTAGTAGTCCCGGCCGAGACGGACTCGTTCCCGCCAACCGAGTTGCAGCGGGACCGGCGGCAACGGCAGGATCCGTGCCCGGTCGTGCTCGATCAGATCAATGGGCCGGGCTTTGATCGTCCGCACGATCCTGCTATTCGCCTTCTCCAACCAGTCGGCGAGCTGGGCGTTGAAGTCCGCGGGAGAGGTGAAGGTCCGGCCCGGCATGAACGAGGTCTCCATCCAGCCGTTGCGGCGCTCCACGATCCCTTTCGATTCCGGGTCGTAGGGCCGTAGCTGCACGACCTTCGTGGCGAGGGTCCCGGCGAATGCCGCGACGCCTTGCGCGAGCCGGCCCTTCTGACCGATGCCGGGTTCGTTGTCCCAGATCAGACGGCGTGGGACACGACCGAGTTGCTGGATCAGCTCCCACGACCCGAGCAGCAGGTCCTCCGTCTTCCGGGTCGGGATCATCCTGGCCGTGACGAACCTCGAGTGCGCGGCGACGATCACCAGCACCGGCAGCAACACGGTCGTGTCGTTCTCGAGCGGGATCTTCCGCGGCGGGAACCAGAGATCACACTGCGCCGCATCACCGGCCACCCACGTCAACCGGTCCGCTGGGTCGACCGGTCGATGCTCCGGTCGCAACCGCCTGACGTTTTCTCGGAACCAGGTGATCGACCCCGACCACTCCACCCGCTCCGCGATCACCGTCGCCGGCATCGACGGATGCTCCGCCAGCAGCGCCCTCACTCTCGCTTCGAACGGCGAGAAGGAGGTCGGCTGCGCCGGCCGCTCATACCTCGGCGGCCGATCCGACCTCACCGCCGCTGCGACCGTATCCCGCGCAATACCGAGATCTCGAGCCACCTGACGCTGCGGAACACCATCCGCGACAAGCCGCCTGATCAACGCCTAATCTTCCAAGGAGACCACCCACCCAATCTGGTCTGGGTGGCCTAGTTTTCAACCGAGCCGTCGCTATGGCCTACTTTTCGAGCATCGTCGACACCCCCGCAACTCGGGCCCGGGTCTAGGTCGCAATGTGCGTCGGTCCATGCCGCAGCCGCTGCTTCGGCGGCCGTAGAGGCCACGACGGTTTCGCCGAACAGCCGCGCGATCTCCGCGGGCGGCTCCTCGGCGATGAAGCCCTTCTTCCCCGGGCCGGTGGCAAGTTGATACCCGATCGCGGTGGTTTGCACCTGGAACGACGCGCCCAGAAGCATGAGGCGACACTAACCCCCGTCAGGCATCGCAGCGGTGATCGATGAGCAGTTGCGGGTCGTCCCCAACGCCGTGGGCCGCGGATGGTCGCGATGGCGTCCTCATCGGCGACGCGTTGTCGCCAGCTGCTAATCGTGAGGACTTGCATATCGGTGATCGGCTCACGTGCGTCGATCCGGAGATCGAAGCTGCGAAAAGTGCGCTCGCGATATTCCGGTCTGCGGTTCGGCGCCCGTCCATCGCTTGGCGAGCCACAAGCAGGACCCGCAGCGCGGACCGGATCCCGTCCGCCCGCGGCGCGCTCAGTTGTTGAGGCAAGTCCCAGACCAGCCGAGAACTATTTGAGATCGGTGGCCCCGCCGGCGAAGATCCCGCTCGAGGATGGAACAGCGAAGTTGCTGCCGGTGCTGGTGATGACGCCGGCGCATTCGCGGTCCGTGATCGGCAGGATGATCCCGACCCGGAAGACCGAGGATCTGCTGCTCGGGTCGTGGGAGCTGATCCAGGAACTCAAGGCCCTGCCGGGGCGCGACGGATACGCGGGGGAGCGTCGACCCAGCTGATGGCTAACATCACCCGTCTGTCTGGGTGTAAGGGTGTCAGGACGCGTCGAACGCCCGGAAGGATGTGAAGGTCGGCCGCGTCGAAGCCGGTGAAGTTCAGGGCAAGGCCCGTCCCGAGGGCCTTGGCGTATGACTCTTTCATGCTCCACAGCTGTGTCAGCCACTCGCGCCGGGTGGGGCTCGTCATCCCGGCAGAGGTGACGAGCTCGGCGGGCGTGCACAATCTGCGAGTGAGGGCAGGCTGATCGAAGATCGGTGCGACCTGCTCGACATCCACACCGATGCGGCCGGACGCCGCAACGCCGACGATAAGGTGATCGCCCGAGTGCGCGATACTGACGTCGAGGTCGCTGCGCCACAGTCGTGGTTTCTGTCCCCGAGGCACGACCTCGAACCCGTGCCAGTCGCGGCCGAGCCGACCGCGGACGATGTCCCGCAGCCAGGATCGGGCCGTGATGTACTCACGGCGGCGCCTTCCGGCTAGCGATGCGGCGGTCGCGGCGTCCGGACCCAGGATTTCGGTGAGCTGACGCGCTGTCCAGTCAATGCTTGATCGGCTATATCCCGCCCGAACATACAATGGGCCGTCGGGCGTGTCCCGGGTTGGCAGGAGGCTACTTCGTCGCAAGCTGAGCGATCCCTCCTGCCAGCTCGCGGATCGTCGGATAGTCCCAAACGATCGTTGGGTCGACCTCGAGTTCGAATTCGTCCTCGATGTCGCCGCAGAGTGTGAGGGCGTATACCGAGTCAAGACCCAGCTCGCTGAGCGGGGTGTCGACCGTGAACTTGTCGGCAGTCACCTTACCGTAGGCGATCACACGACCGGTAAGCCATTGCTCGATCTGGGTAGGAACGACGTCAATAGTCATGTTCCTCTCCTTCCTTCCCTGTTTCCCGCGGGGATTCTCACGCGCTGTCGCGCCTTTGGATAGATGGTGACGGGGCGGAGGCCAACTGAGCGAGACTCGTCGACGCACCATTCGCCGTGATCAACGAGTCGGTCGATGATTTCACGCCGAAGGGGCCGCTGCTGGTGCGCAAGTCGCCCGCGCACACGTTCAAGGCACGCCTCGACGACGAGGGGATCGGCGGCCAGGTCGGACGTTCCAGCTGCCACAGCGCACGATCCGAGGATGGCAGCGGCCGCGAAGAATAGTGAGACCCGCCGAGCAACATCGAACGAGGCTGCCGCCGACTCGGCGGTCAGCTGGTCGGGCGAGAGGGCACGCGCGATGGCGCGTTCCCTTTTGAATCCTTCCGCCAACTCGTACACGAGCGGGAGTAGCTGTGGCGCGTGCTGCGCGAGGGCCTGCCGGACACGCGGATCGTGCAACGCGGCCCCGAGTGAATCCGTCGACCCGGCCCCCAGGGATAGCGCTTGGAAGTCTAACGCCGGCAATTCCTCTGACGCGTTCAACTCAAACAGGCGCAAGTCGGCCTCGACGGTCCTCTCGGAGCGACGCGCCCAGACGGGCAGGTTCGGAAGGATGGTCATGAGGCAGGAGGTGCTCCCGGCGTGGCCGATCGGCACCACAATCAGATCGCGCACCAACTTCTCAAGGATCGAATACGGCTCGGTTCGGGCGTAAAACGTGGACCCCGCCAGAACCGATAGCTGTTGAATCGCGTCCATGAGCAACTGCGGCGCGAGGTACTTCGCTACGGCACTCAGGACGAAGCTCTCCCGCGGCGCCAAGTGCAGGGCGCGCACCACACTACCGCTTAGCGCGTCTGCGATGAGGGTGTCGGTGAGAGCGTCGGCATACAGTGACCGCGCGTGCGGGATGTCGAGCACGGACCCGCCGTACAACTGCCGGTCGCGAGCGTACAGGATCGTCTCGTGCAGGGCGGCCTCCAGCGAGCCGACGGCGAGTGCGGGGATGGTGGCCCGCGTGATTTGAAACGCCTTGAGCGCTGTGGCGACCGCATTGCCTTCGCTGCCGATGATACGGCGTGCAGAAATCTTCACGCCGTCGAACTGCGCCGCGCCGATCCAGCAGCCGCGCATGCCCGCCGTAAGCACCCGGCGAGTTGTGTCGACCGGGTCGCCAGGCGCCTTGTGCCACAGCAATAGCGAAAACTGACGTGCCACGACACCCTCGCTGGTGCGGGCCATGATGAGCACGGACTCCGCGCGGTCAATGTTATTGATGATCTGCTTCGCGCCGCGTACCTTCCACACACCGCCGCCGAAGTCGGCGGTGCATTCGTTGTGCAGCAGGTCGTTTCCATGATCGAGCTCGTGGAACGCTGTGGCAATGCGCTCGCCTCTGAGAAGGCGCATTGCGAGGTCGGCCTGCTGCTCCTCGTCGCCCCCGATCCATACGTTCACAGCGGCCATCAGCGTTGTCAGCCCGTAGCCGAGCCCGACGGCGGGGTCGCGGCGAAAGATCGGGCGAAGACGCGTCACCATCGCCGACGTGTCAGTCCACCTGCCTCCTAGAGCGGCAGGCACAAACTCTGCCGCCGCGCCCCAGGCATCCAGCACGCCCTCAGCGAAGGTATTCATACGGCGCGCGTCATCGTCGGCTGCGATGGCCGCGTAATTGAAGGGACCGTCGATGTGCGGGTCGCCGAAGAGCAGCTCAAGATCGGGCCGGTTTAGGGCGCCCGTAAAGGGGAACGTTTGGGACAGGGTCATCGCCTCAACCCAGCCAGTCCGAAAGCAAAGTCACCACACCACTCGTGCGAGCCTCGAGCGCCGCTTCTGTCACCGCGTAGGCGACGTCGTTGTCGATCGGATCGCCTCCCAACCGGAAAGACAGACGCTGCAGCACCGCCGCGAGCCAGGCATCGTCGCGGCTCAGCGGTCCGTGTATCGAGCCGCGACGGGCCAGCCAGAACGCGACCGCGCACGCAGCGCCGAAGGTGAGTGCGAATCGCTCCGCGAGGTGGAAGGCGAGGGGGTCCGGCTGGGATTGGCGCGGCAGGTCCGCCGCCTCATCCAGCAGGGCCCGGTAGTCGGCGGCGATGCGCCGCGCCGGTGCGAGGGCGGCGACGGACGCGCCCTTCGCCTCCAACATGTCGACGAGCCCGGGTAGCGCGCGTAGCATGCTGGAACCGTGGCGGGAGACGAGCCGCAACGCTGATGTCGGGAGCCGATCGGCGTAGCCGGGGCGCAGGACCGCGAGAACAGCGTCGAGGTCGGGAGGGTTGCCGTCCCGCGTCATATTGCCGAACTCGTTCACAATGACGTGCAGGTTCACGATTGAGTTGCCGTCGAAGATGCCCACGACACGGTTGTCGCGAGCGGCCTTCTGGAACGCGCCTGCGCCGGCGACACCGACCAGTTGGGAGCGGGCGCCGACGAAATGGGTGAGGTCACGGAATAGCAAGTCGACGGTTTCCGCACCGAGGAACTTCACCAGAGCACTCACGAGCGACATTTCCGCCGGTGTTTCGTGCGCGGAGCGGACGCCGGCGAACATGACCACCTCGGCTAGCAAGGTGTCGGCGACGGCCTCAGCTAGCACCCGGCGCGCGCCGGGCAGTTCGGCAAGCCGCCGCCCGTACAAGCGACGTGTGTCAGCGAACTCCAAGGCGATGGCGAGACCCTGATCCGCCGCTCCAAGGGACAGTCCGGTGGTGAGCGGACGAGTCAGCTGCAGGCTCTTGAGAACGATCTCGAGTCCGTGACCGACCGGACCCACGAGGTTGGCGCTGTCGACGGTGGTGGAGCGGAACCGGATGCCGCTGATGTCGGCGCCGCGGATGCCGTGCGTCGCTACCTTCCGCTCATAGGTGATCGTCGCAGCATCGATCTCGTGTTTGTCTACGAGGACGAGGGACAGCGACCTCGGACCGTGCCTCTGGTCAGTGCGGGCAAGAACAGTCATGGCTCTGCCTCGGCTGGCGTTGTTGATGGGCCATTTCGTGCCCTCGACACGAATCCCGCGGTCGGCGATGTGCGCGGCGGTCGTTCCATGCGAGAGGTCGGAGCCGCCGCCTCGCTCGGTCAGGCCCCAGGACACAGGGTCGCCAGTGACGGCGATCGCAGCCATCCGCGCGGCGATGTCGCCACCGACGACCCACGCGCATACCGAGCCGAGGAACGTCTTACCGTGCGCGACGGCGGCTGTGACATCCCGTCGCGCGAGGTGCCGGATCATCAATAGCGGCGCGATTGCGTCCGTGAGCAGGCCGCCGTACTCGGCGGGAACGTAGTAGCGTTGCAGGCCCCACGCGTCGACTGCGGCGACCGTATCGGTGGGGAACTCCGAGCGCTCGTCGAGCTCTATCGAGCGCTCCGTGGAGATAACCGCCGAGGGATCCGATGCGTCGCCGAGGAATCGATCGAAATCGCGGACCGGCGCTAAGACGTCGCCCGCGACGGTGCCGGGTAGCAGTGTTCCCGTCATATGCTCACCGCCTCGAAGCCGTCCGTGTGGATGACGGCGAGCTGCTGCTCGAGAAGAAGTTTGCGCGTTAGCGCGCGTTGCACCTTGCCGCTGGTCGTCCGGGGCAGCAAGCCCTTGCGGATCAGCGCGACACCCAGGTTCGCCAGGGTGAACTCCTGCGAGATGCTGCGGCGCAGCTCCGCGCCAAGCGAGGCGAAGTCGCCGGACGCGACGAGCGCTCCCTCGATCTCGGCGACCATGCCGATTTCGGTGGCGCTGCCAGGCAACTCGAACGCTGCGCAAAGGCAGCCTGGAGCCAGCAGACCGTCGGCGGCAAGCTCGAGGTCCTGAGGGTAGATATTGCGTCCACGGATGATAATGAGGTCCTTGAGCCGGCCGGTGATGACGAGCTCGCCGTCGACGAGCGCGCCGAGGTCGCCGGTACGCAGGTACGTCTCTCGGGCGTTGCCTTCGATAGTGGCGCCGAAGTCGGCGGTGGTCTCGTCGGGGCGGTTCCAGTACCCCTGCGTGACGCTGGCCCCGCGCACCCAGATCTCGCCGATCAGCCGCTCGTTCAGTCGTGTGGAGGTCACCGGGTCCACAATCGCGACATCCATTCCGATCGCCGGCGGACCGCACAGCACGAACGAGAGCGACCGTTCTCCGGGCTGGGCCGGAACCAGGACGTCACGCTCGATCCCATCGGCGCTCGCGACGAGCGCCTTCGGTGGCTGACCGGCGTGACGACCGGTGACCAGCAGCGTGGTTTCGGCCAAACCGAATGCGGGGATGAACGCTTCGCTGCGGAACCCGATCGGCCCGAAGCGCTCGGCGAACGCATTCAGGGTCTGGATACGCACGGGCTCCGCGCCAGTGATCACACCCTCGAGGCTTGAGAGGTCGAGCTCAGCTCGCTGCTCGTCGGTGATGATTCGGCTGCACAGTGCGAACGCGAAGTCGGGCCCGACGGTGTGAGTCGCTCGGACCTGTGTCAGTAGTCGCAACCACTGCAATGGCCGCCGCAGGAACTGGGACGGTGAGGTCATGTAGAGCGCTGCCGTCGTGTAGATCGGCTGGAGGATCTGCCCGATCAGGCCCATGTCGTGATAGTGCGGCAACCAGCCGACGAGAACGCTGTCCGATGACATCTTCACGACGCTGTTGATGGCACGCTGGTTGGCGAGCAGGTTGCCCTGCGAGACCATGACGCCCTTCGGGGTGCCGGTGGAGCCGGACGTGTACTGCAGGATTGCCGTCGCCGACTCCTCGACCTCGGGCACGGTCCAGAGCGCCGGGTCGGCCTGAGCCGCACCGTCGACGATCACGACGGTCGCACCCTCGACGTTGTCGTCGTCGGCCAGCCCGAGTGGCATGAGAGCGCCCGCGGTAGTAAGCACGATTTTCGCGCGAGAGTCGCGCGCGATCGCAAAGAGACGGGCACGAACGGCGTCGGTGTTGCGGAGCGCCATGATGGGCACCGGCGCTGCAATGACACCGGCGTACAGGCAGGCCATGAGTGCACGCACGAAGGGAAGCCCGGGCTCGAAGGCGAGGATCGCGGCGTCGCCGGGTCTCAGCCCGAGCAGGGCGAACTGGACAGCCCGGGCGCGCGCGTCGGCATCGAGTGCGGCGTACGAGATGTCCGAGAACGCCGTAGGGCTGTCGTAGAAACGGATGCCGCGGGTCGTAGTTCTCGCCAACGATAAGTGGATGTGATCAACGAACACAGCTCCATCGAGATGAACCATGGTGCACCCCCTTGCGCGTGCAGAAGCGGAGCCGCAGCGAAGGATCGCCCCGGAATGCGGTGCCCGTTCCCTTTGGCAGCCGGGCACTAGCTTGGCGGACGCAAGCGACGAAGCTGTTACGTACGCGTAAACTCTGGGACGTCGGCGGGGGTTTCCCAATTCGGAGGGCTAATCTTGCCGAGTGAGGCGACGGTCCAGTACGAGGCGATCTGGCGACGCGCTGGGCGCAGGGAACAGCCTGGCTTTGAGCGCAGCCCGAGCACAAACACCCATGGACGCCCTCCCCGATATCCGAACGTCCCTCACTCGGAAGTCCTGCGCATGAACGGAATCGCCGGGCTCACGATGCTTCAGCGGGTGCGGGACTCCCTCTTCAGCCGCCTCGCGGCGGGCAGCTTCGCACGATTTGGCAATGGATCGCGCATCCTGCTCCCGACGCGTATCGCCAATGCCGACAAGATTTCAGTGGGCGAGGACGTGCTGATCGGTGCCGGCACATGGCTCATGGTGCCCTCACGAGAAAGCGCAGGCCCGGTCCTGCTCATCTCGGACCGCGTGCGGATGCGCGGGGCATCACTCTCCGCAGTGAAGAGCGTCGTCATCGAGGAGGCGGTGGGCATCGCCGCCGGCGTGTACATTTCCGACCACAGCCACGGCTTTAACCTGCCCGGCGTCCCGATCCGAGATCAGCCCCTCAGCGAACCGCGTCCTGTGCGCGTGTGCCGTGGGGCGTGGCTGGGGCAGAATGTTGTCGTGATGCCGGGGGTCACGATCGGCGAGTACGCGGTGATCGGCGCCAACTCGGTCGTCACCCGTGACGTCCCCCCACGCTGCGTCGCCGTCGGCGCCCCGGCTCGCGTCGTACGTGAGCTTGTGGCCGAGTGAGCGACACGAACCAGGACGTCGGAGCGATGCCCGTCGGGTCGTCGGTGACGACGGACGACGTCGTGTTCACCTTCTCGTTCGAAACGTTCGCCGATGCCGCCCGCCGCGGGATGATGCGCCCGCCGGACCGCATCCTGCTGAGCCTGGTCAACAGTGCTGAGGTACGGCGACTGCTCGTGGCGAACCCGTACCGGTGGCTCCCGCGCGTCGTCGCCTCGCCTCTCATGGACCGTGATGTGACTTTTCCCGGCTCCAGCCGGGTCTGGCTGCACTCGCCGACGCGGTGGCGGCGATCCGACCGTCTCGATCCCGGTGCGGCGGCCGCCGAGTATGCGGAGTACGACGCGTCGTTGCGCAAAGCCGCCGTGCGTCGCGGTCTCGTGGATCCCGTCGTGCTCACCACGAACCCGCTCGTCGCCGGATTCGCTCCCTTCGAATGGGTCCGCCAGACGACCTTCTTCGCCCGTGATGATTGGCTGAGCTCGCCCAGTCGAAGTGAATACTGGCCGGCGTTCCGGGAGGCGTATGCGCGCATCGCAGCCTCGGGTCGGAGCGTTGCAGCCGTTTCCTCACAGATAATCGAGCGCATCAATCCCACCGGTCTACATGAGGTCGTCCCCAACGGCGTCGAGCCCGCCGAGTGGCTCCAAGCGCAGCCGGCCGAGCCGGCGTGGCTCGCCAAAATTCCGCGTCCCCGCGCGATATATGTCGGCACGCTGGACTCGCGGCTCGATGTCGACGGCATTGCGACTCTGGCGCGTGCACGCCCCGACTTGCACACCGTGCTCCTCGGCCCGTTGCCGGATCCGCTCTACATTCGGAAGATCGCCGGTCTTTCGAACGTGCACGTACACCCTAGCGTCGGTCGTGCAGAGCTCGTCGCCACCCTGCGCAACACTGACCTGTGTCTGGTTGCGCACCGTCGGACAGCTCTCACCGAGGCGATGAGCCCGCTCAAGCTCTACGAGTACCTCGCCGCCGGTATACCGGTACTGTCAATTGACCTCCCTCCTGTGCGCGACATCAGCGACCGGGTCCTCCTGGTGAATTCGGTCGCGGATTTCGTGGACGTGACCGACACCGCGCTGGCGCTCGGACGGGCCGCAGAAGAGGATCGCAAAGCTTTCGTCACGAACAACTCCTGGGCCGCCCGGCACGAGCGCATCATCGCCCTAACCCGTGGCACCTGACCCAGGTGTGCTCAGGCGGTCGGGTCGCATGGGCTGTTGTGTGTTTCGGACACGTATCGCGCATCACAATGTTGCGTGAACAGTCGATCGAACACTGGTCGGCGCAGGTCTGGTGGCTCTAGCGTGAGGGCACACGCGATCTGATTGGCAGTATCGGTGCTACGCGGACGTAGCGTGTTCATCGCAGCCTGGGGGGGCTCACCAGTGTCAGTACTGTCACGCGTTTCTTTGTTGAGCTCGCTTCCGAGCGCGGCGCCATCGATCTCGGCTTCGGTGGCTGTGTCGATGCAGCCACGCAGCCTAGGCTGGCGCACGCGTCTCGCCTGGGGAATGCGACTTACGGATGCTGCGGTCATCGGCGTCGCAGTCGGCACCGCACACATCATCCGCTTCGGAACGACGGGCATCGGTCCAGGGATGGGCAGTGCCGATTACGCATATACCGCCATGAGCATCATGCTGGCTGTCACGTGGATGGTAGCTCTGGCTGCCACGCGCAGCCGGCTGCCCCGCAACATCGGCACAGGCATTGCGGAGTACCAGCGAGTGCTTCAAGCGACTCTCGGCACCTTCGGCGCCCTTGCGATCGTCTCCTTCCTCGTGCAGCTCGAGCCCGCGCGCGGCTACCTCGCGATCGCGCTACCCATCGGTGTGCTGCTGCTTACCGCCGGGCGGGTGGCCTGGCGCGCCTACCTCCATTCCTTACGGCGTGCAGGACGCTGCATGACCGGCGCGATCGTGGTCGGCAACCAGACCGATGTTATGCGCGTTGTGCACCAGCTGAGCCGCCATTACCGCGTCGGCTACCGTCCCATCGCCGCCAGCATCCCTGGTGGGCTCCATGAGGCCGTCGCCCGGCCCTCACGCGTTCCCGGGCTGGCGCTCGTGCCTTTCGAGTCGCTCGCGGTGACCGCCAAGCGCACGCGCGCACGGGCCGTGATTATCGCGGGGAATATGCCAGGTGGCAACGAGGCAATTCGCACGCTGGGCTGGGAACTCGAGAACTCGCGGGTGGAGCTAATCCTGATTTCTCGGCTCACCGATGTGGCCGGCCCCCGCATCCATCTGCGTCCCATAAACGGATTGCCGATGGTGCACGTTGACCTTCCCCAGTACTCGGGGCTCAACCATTTCATCAAGCGCCTGTTCGACAGCGCGCTTGCGGGCCTGGCCGTGCTGGTACTGGCTCCCGTGTACGCGATCATCGCACTCGCGGTGCGACTGGACAGCGACGGACCGGCGATTTTCCGCCAAGAACGCGTCGGCGTCCACGGGCAACGATTCGTCATTTTGAAGTTCCGCTCGATGCGCGTCGACGCAGAGGGGCGCCTCGCTGGGCTGCGCGACCGAGGTGAAGCCAACGAAGTGCTACTCAGGACGAAGAACGATCCTCGCCTGACCCGAGCCGGTCGTTTCCTGCGTAGATACTCACTGGACGAGCTCCCACAGCTGTGGAATGTGCTCCGCGGCGAGATGAGTCTCGTGGGGCCGCGGCCGCGCCCTCCTCTGTCCGCCGAGATCGAGCAGGTCGGGTCGCATGTGAGCCGGCGTCTACTGATGCGCCCTGGGATCACCGGCCTGTGGCAGGTGAGCGGCCGCTCCAACCTGACGTCGGAGGAGAGCGTGCGGTTGGAACTGTATTACGTGGAGAACTGGTCCATGACCGGGGATCTGGTGGTGCTCGCCAAGACGGTGCGAGCCGTCCTGAAAGGTGACGGTGCGTACTAATGTTTCGGATCCGTGATCGGAGAACGGCATGACTGGTCTCATTGTTCAGGAGTGGATCGAGCCGTCAGGGGGAGCAGAGCAGGTGCTCGACGCCTTTCGCGTCGCGCTGCCTGATTCTCGTTTCTACGCCCTGTGGAGTGATGACCCTGATCGCTTCGCCGCAAGCGAGGTCGATGAGTCTTGGATGGCCCGCACGCCACTTCGCCGCCACAAAGCGATCGGTCTACCCCTTATGCCCGTGACGTGGCGAATGAGCGGGGTGCGGGAGCGCCCGGACTGGGTGCTCAACAGCAGCTACGTGTTCGCGCACCACTCCGACTTCGGCACCCGGAGCGGCGGGGTCCCCAAGTTTTCCTACATCCACACGCCGGCACGGTACCTGTGGGAACCGGACCTCGACGGACGTGGTCGCGGCAAAGGACTCGCTGCCGCGCGCGGTGTACTGAAGGCTATCGACAAGAGCGCGGCCGCTCGGGCGGGCGACCTTGCCGCGAACAGCGAGTTCGTACGGCGACGCATCGTACGGTCGTGGGAGCGCGATGCTTGTGTCATCTATCCGCCGGTTCAGTCGCGCGTCATCATCAACGGCGGTCGGTGGCAGGATCGGCTCACGTTCTCGGAAGAGGAGATCCTGTCCTCCCTTCCCGAGCGAGGCTTCCTTCTCGCAGCATCGCGACTCGTGCCCTACAAGCGCCACAGCGCTGTAATTCGAATGGGCGAGGCACTTGATATCCCGGTCGTCGTCGCCGGCTCAGGCCCGGAAAGAGAAAAGTTGGAGGCGCTCGCCTCGACGGTGAGCGTGCCGGTGCGCCTGCTCGGACACATCTCCGACGCGCTCATGCGTGCCTTGTTCCAACGGGCTCTCGCCTTTGTCTTCCCCCCGGTCGAGGACTTCGGAATCTTGCCAGTCGAGGCGATGGCAGCAGGATGCCCGGTGATCGTCAACCGAGAAGGCGGCGCCTCCGAGTCGGTCCTCGACGGAGTCACCGGGTTCCACGTCGACCCTCACGATCTGCAGGAGGTTGCCGCGGCCATGACGCGCGTGGACCAGTTGGCTCCCGACGTCATGCAGGCTCGTGCGGAGCTCTTCGACGTTGACCGATTTGTCGGTCAGGTGCAGGCGTGGGTGTTGGGCGGAATTGCGTTGTCGGGTCAGCGCTCCGCGGGGGGAATGGACCGTCCGAAGATGGCCGCCTCGGCGTGAGGGTAACCCGGCGCCCAGTCGCGCCGACGCCGCCACACAGTGGTCCAGGGCCTGTCGCTTCGACGGCCGACTGTTTCGAGTGCCGCACGTATTGCAACACCGCTATGCAGGAGTGCTCGCCCGGCTGCGGCGCGGCGGGGGCTCCAAGTCTTGTTCAGAAGCGTCACCTTACCGGCCATCACCATGCTTCCCTTCGAGGAACCGGGCGAAGAGGTGGAACCGCCGACGGAGTGGATGATGGCCGCGCGCGGATAGACGACCCGTGTCAGGCCCCGTGCCTTCGCGCGCATACTGAATTCGGCGTCCTCGCCGTAGAGGAAGAAGTCCTCGTCCATGCCGCCGAGCTGACTAAAGTCCTGCCGCCCGATAAGGAGGAGGCATCCGGTGATTATCGGCACCTCCCGGATGGTGTCGCGGTTCCAGCGGCCCAGTGATTCGGGGTCGAAGAGGCGAGATCGCTTGAAGGCGGTGGACAGCAATGTTGCGTACATGGTCAAGGACCACAGCGTCGGTTCACCCCAGCACGAACTTGGTTCCAGCGTCATATCGTCGCGGAGCGTGCGTCCCCCTATGAGGTGATACTGGCGGTTGCTGCGCGCGAAATCGATGAGACTGGGCAGTGACTCGGGAAGCATCAGGGTATCGGGATTGAGGAGCAACACGAACTCACCCGTCGAGTTTCCGGCTCCGACGTTCACGGCGCGGGCGAAACCGAGATTGGTGCCGGCCTCTATCACCTCGATCTGCGGGTGAATGGCACGAAGCGCCTTTACACTTCCGTCGACAGAGCCGTTGTCCACCACGACCACGTGTACCCGCAGGTCGCCCGCGTGCTCGAGCACGGATCCGACGCAAGCCACCGTGTCGTCGCGGGTGTTGTAGTTGACGATGATCACGCTGACATCTGCGGTCGCAAGGGTATTCAAGACGACGGCACGCTTCTAGAGTTCGACGGCTGAAAGATCGTGCCTCAGCGTGGCGCGCCACCGCCGGGCACTATCGAGGTCGGTGCGCGTGAGCGCATCCGGTTCTCGCACGATCGCGAGACCACGGTCTGAAAGGAACGACGACAGCTCGCGCTGGTGACCGTCGATGTGCTCACCGTGCGCAATGGAGCGCGGTGCGAGAATCGGCACCTTCCCGGCCGCCAGGGCGGCCAGTGCTGTACCGGTGCCGGCGTGGCCGATCACGACATCGGCCTCTGCAAGGGCCCGGGCAAGATCTGCCGAGGGCAGCGACGGGACCCCCGCGATATCGAGCTCTGAGACATCGGTCGAACCAACCTGCCAGAGGGTCTTCACCTCGCTCGGGAGCGCGTGCCGGGCGCCGTCGATGAGTCGCCGGAAACCGAAGTCACCGTTTCCTCCAACGGTGACGACCGCTCGCTCCAATGGACCGATCCCCTCCACCGGTTCGACGTCGAAGCCGTCGAACACCGAGATGGCGTACCGCCATTTTGCGTTCTCGGCGTGCGGATACTGGACGAACCTGCTCACCCAGGGGACGCGCTCCATGATGCGACCGGTCGACGATATGCCGGTCACGCGAGTGGCGCTCTCGATGTACGTAAACGGAATGCGGCGGGTCGATGCGGGTGCAAGTGCCGAGAGCGCGATCTGAGCGCCCGTACTGATGACCCGGTCGATCGAGTGCTGCCGCATCGCGCGTTCAGCAATGCGTGTGTCGCGCATCACTCCGGCGTAGTCTCGCGGGGGGCGGGTGGGCACGTGATAGACGCGCTCACCCGCGAGCAGTGAGCGACTCTGCTGCGTGTCGTCAGTCATCCACACGACATCGTCGTCTCTCGCGAGGCGCGCCGACAGCATCTTCAGTTGCGTGAGATGGCCTCCAGAGATAGCGACAAGCAGGGTAGTCACTGTGTTCCCGCCTTTTGCACGGCGGTCCAGGCGAGATCGGCGATGACGGCCTCACCGGCGACGGAGGGATGGAAGTAGTCAATCGTCGAGATCTCGTCCGGTTCGAACTCGTAGCCGAAGAGGGCTCCGCCGTCGCCGACGCAGCCGACGGCGCTGGTGCACAGCTCCTGAATGACGGCGTTAAGTTCGGCGTTGCGCCGGGCCACGGCGTCCCGTCGCTCTTCGGCGGCGGCGTCCGTCACCTGCGCGTCACCGAGGAGATTGCGGCAGGAGGGGCTCTGATCCCACACCCGTACCGCGCGCCCGTTATCGTGGCCGATCTCCCATATCCTGTGCAGGTCCGGGATCGACATCGCGAGGATCTGCACCTTTGGGATGCCGGTGTGCAACTGCGACAGCAGCGCCGAGTAGCTGGTGCGGAAGTCCTCGGGCGTCGTCATCTCATCCAATGATCCCTTGCACACGTCGTTGCCGCCGAGAAGCAGCAGCACGAGGCCGGGCTGCTCGGTGATGATCTCGTCGACTCGGGCGAGGGCGTCAGCGACGGTGCCGCCGTCCTTGGCCTTGTTCACGACTTTGGGGAAGGTTCCGGACACTTTGCCTGCGCGAAGGGCGACCGAGGCGACAGCCGGATCATCGCCCGTCGCCCAGCTGCTCGCGGTGCAGCGCCCTGGTTCAGCGCACGCGTTGATGCCGAGCGTCACCGAGTCGCCGAGCGCACCAATCGAGGTGACCTCGACGATGGCCGCCGGGGTCTCCAGCTCCTCAAGGTCGACCGGTACGCCGGTGGCGCCACCCGCGCACCCCGAGAGGGCCACGCTGATCACCGCCGCGAGCGCTGTCCCGATTAGGCTTCGCCGTGCCTTCATGCCACCACCCGGCTCGTCTCGTCTCGATTCCAGGTCTGCGTGCTCTTACGGATGATTGAGCGCCGCGCCAAGACGTTCGGGACCACCCAACACACGGAGTACACCGCGAACGGCACCCACAGCGTCGGCCGTTTCACGACGCGCTTCACGAGGTTGACGTGTGTCGATCCGTCGGCCGCCGCCGCGTGCTGCGACGCCGCGGGCAACTCCTGGTTGCCGCGGGCGACCCGCACGGAGCGACGGATGTGGGAGCGGATGTCGGCGGCGCTGCGCACGGTGAAGCTGTGGTCGGTGAGGGTCGCTCGTTCGGTGGGAAGGAACAGCTGCTGCACGAACCGGTCGTCTGCAATCACCTCGGGCCACATGTCGAATCGTGCCCGGCCTTCCTGCGAGAGTCCGTACACTCCGGAGCCGATGTGGCCGCTGCTGCGATAGTCGGTGATGTTCCAAATCTTGTAATGCTGCCGCACCGCCCACGATGCGTGCGAACAGTCCACGACGAGGGTGGGAGACGCCACGCCGATGCCCTCTGACCCAAGGACGTCGGCCAGGGCGAACAAGGCGTCAGCTGACATCACGACATCTGCGTCGACGTAGACGCGCGGGAAGACGGTAGCCGCCGCATCTCCCGCGTTCAACGCCGCGATTTTCGATGCCGTTGGCACCTCCACGACGCGCACGCCCTGGTACGCCGACGCTCGCGCGACGGTGTCATCAGTGCAGCCGTTCGCCACCACCACTATCTCGAGGTCGCCGCGCCGGCATTGAGACGTCAGCGCACCAAGGATCCGATCGATTACCGCACTCTCGTTGTGCGCGGGGATAATCAAGCTCAGTCGGGCGGTCACGCGCGCATCACCCGCGCTCGCGCAGTCGCGGCGTTCGTCGCGCCTCGGGCTGGGGCGTCAATGTCGAGCGTCGCTTCGGCGGACGCTTTGCGCGGTGCCGCCGTGTATACCCAGGCGGCGACCGCGAGCAGCATCATGTGGACGAGGAAGGATTGGAAGAACCCGAACGCGTCGAAGAAGAACAACGCTGAACTGTACCCGGCGATGCTGATCGCTAGCGCAAAGGCGAGTGACGCGTGACGCAACTCGCGAGCGAAGCGGAACGCGTAAACCAGAAGCATTACGACCGGCGCGAGCATGAAAACGGCGTAGCCAGCTACACCGAGTGCCCCAGCCTCCATCAGGATGCCAAGCACCTGGTTGTCGAGGATGAACCCGTTCGCCTCGTCGCCGACGACGATCCGGCTGCCGAAGCCTCCGCCGAAGAACGGAAATTGCACCACTTCTCGCATGGCAGGTTCGAGGTCGGCGAGGCGCCCCGCCCCAGTCATCCCCGCCGATGTGTACTGCGAGGCAACGAGGGAATCGATATCGAGGAAGGACAGCAGCATCGAGTCCACCTGAGCGGGCACCACCGCCATGGCCAGGATGAGCACGGGGACAGCGAACGCCACCAGGAGGAGGGCGATCCTGGGTCGCAGAATTAGGGCGACCAGAAACATGACCCCCATGACGACAACCGCAGTGCGCGAAATGGCCGCGACTATGCCTCCGAAGATGATCATCGTTCCAATGCCGTAGACGATCTTGCGGTTGATGGGGTGGCGCGGCCAGACAGCGTACTTCGCGAGATAAATGACGATCGGGATCATCATGCAGAGCATGACGGCCAAAGCGATCGGATGCTGCGCCGATCCATACGCCCGGTTCACCCCGGCGCGCGTGGCCTCACCGGCCTCACGCAGAACCATCAGCGGGAGGAAGTTCCCCAGCATGAGAAAGACATTCGTGCGGAACACCCGCTCGACGATCGCGAAAAACGCGACGATGGTCGCCGACCAGGTGAGCAGCATGAGCAGCGTCATAACCATCCGCTCCGATGTGAGCAGCTGACGGACGCTGAAAAACACGGAAAGGAGAATGCCGAGCTGGAAGAAGCCGGACAGTGAGGTCGTGGCCAGCCCTTCGTTCACCAGGCGGGTGCCGTTCGCGATGAACGAGACCAGCAACGTTGCGAGGAAAATGCCCAAAGGCCATCCAAAAGCGATCGGCTGCCAGCGGCGGGTGCGGTCGGTCAGGAAGGAGAATCCGAGGGCGACGACGGCGATGAATATCGTAAGTCGGTACGGCTCGAGCGCAAACGGCAGCGGGATCGGCAGTGCGTAGAGCCGCGCGGGGATGAACATGATCGTACCGGCGAGCAAGAACAACAACGCCGTCCAGGTGAAGAGGATGCGACGCAAAAGAACTACGAGCGACAACCCGAGCAGGGCAGTGCCCGTGGCGATCGGTGGCAGCAAGACCGCCGATGTGAGCACAATTGCAGTCAGAGCGACCGTAGCGAAGACACCACCGGCGATCTGACGCGGCGTCAGACGCTGCCTCCTGGGCGGGGTCGGCGTACCGGCGCCACCGAAAGGCCGCGTTGGCGGCAGAGGAGTAAAGGTCACGATGCTCTTCTCGCAGAAAATCCAGAGACCAAGGGGTGGCCGCTAGACCTGGGCGTTGTCGTCAGTAGTCCGCGCCCTGCGACTGGGCGTCGGTGTGCTAGACGCACCGACGAGATCGTTATCCGCAACTAGATGGTCTGCCTCAGTGAAGTCATCATCGAGCGGAAGAGCCTCATCCATGCGCTTCGGCTCGCGGCCTTCCCCTTCCGTCGTCGATTCCTCGGCGGCAGCGCGGCGCTTGTCGGACCCCGAGCGGATGCCGCTGAGGATGAAGGCCAGCACCACGAACGCGAGGAAGACGCCGAAGAACGTGACCACGATAGGGATCGCCGGGTTGCTGGTCTCACCCTCGACCGCGGGGTTCACGCCAAGCGTGTTGACTTCGACCCTCAACTCCGGCGCGAGCTGCTGAGCGTCCTGCTGCGCCGCCAGGTAGGTGACGAAAGTGTCCGCCGTGGTGCGGGAGATCAACTGGGCCTGATCGGCGGTCGGCGCGGTGCCGATGACCTCCACGATGGGAAGCTCGTAGCGCCCAGGGAATCGCTCATCCCCGGCGGGCTGCGTAGTCCGCCGGACCGCCGATATCGACTCAGTTTCAGGATCGAGGGTGCCGACCTCCGACTCGACCTCGGTCTGAATCTCGTCGCTCGAGATGATGTAGGCGTAGATGAGGGCCGACTCTGCCAGGTCGTTGAATTGCGGCTCGCTGACCCCCTCCTGCAGGGGAACGCCCGGGATTTCCGCCTGATAGATCGGGTCCGATGCGCTCGTGATCAGCAGGGTTGTCGTGGCGCTCCATGTCTGGGCGGCACGAGACACAACCTGGCCATTCTGGATGGTGAATCCGGCGAAGAACGCGGCGACCATAGCGACGATCGCTCCAACCAGGAGCAACCACTTGTATCCCCACAGAACCTGCAAATATTTGGGCGTTTCCATCGCGCTACCTTCCTTTGTACGGCTACAGGCGCAGTCGCCCAGGACACTCGCAGCACGTCGTCGGGCGAGGCTCGTCCTGCCGCCACCCCACGGCAGCCGAGAAGAAACTTTGCGTCATCAGCCTGACGTGGGAATGTTAACAGCGCGCCCGCCGCATGTTGCACTCTTGTAAAGACTGGGCGACATTTCCCCCGTCCAGGTTGTGTGCACCTGGTTCATCCGCCCACAGTATTCAAACAACCACCGTACTGCGACGGAGTGATTCATGAACGCACGGCGATCCATGGGAGGAGGCCGAAAACTGACGGTTCTATACAGCTTTCCGCACGCTCTCGGAGCTCCGGGCATCGGCTGGACCGCATGGAACCAGGTCAATGAGTTGGTTCGCGCCGGTCACGAAGTCCATGTGGTGGTGGCAAGCGTCGCCAAGCCCGTCGAAGGGGCAGCGTCCCTGCGAACGACCATGACGGTGTTCTCCCGACGAGTGCCTCATCGCGCTGTAGGGCGTGATCGCGCTCTGCGTTACCACGACTACGTGGCGTCACGAAGGGTGAGAAAAGCCAACGTCGCGGTCGTGCATGCCTGGCCGCTCGCTTCTGAACTGACGTTCAAGGCGGCGGCACGCCGGGGGATCCCCACTCTCCGCGAAGTGCCCAATACGCACACCGCGCATGCGTACGAGGTCGTCGCCCGCGAATCTGCGCGGCTCGGCCTGGAGCCTCGTCGCGGCGCAAGCCACACCCACGACGCGCGCCACCTAGCGGCCGAGGAGCGCGAGTGGGCTGCGGCTACCGCCCTGCTGATCCCGTCCGAGGCGGTGGCGCAGACGTTTCGCGACCGCGGATTCGACCCTGGTCGTCTGCTTCGTCACCAATACGGCTCGAACGCTCGACCGACGGGGCACGTCCGCGAAGAAGGCCCATTCACGGCCGTTTTCGTCGGCCGTGGCGAACCTCGGAAGGGACTGCACTACGCTCTGGAAGCGTGGATCGCGTCCGACGCTTGCCGAACCGGCCGGTTCCTGGTTTTCGGGGCACTCGAGCCAAAGTACGCCCGCTACCTCGCTCCGATGCTCGCGCACAAGAGCGTTGAGGTGCACGGCGTTACCGACGACCCGATGGGCGTACTCTCCCAAGCCGACGTCATGCTCCTTCCCACGATTGAGGAGGGCAGCGCCTTGGTTACGTACGAGGCGCAGGTCGCCGGATGTGTCCCGCTCGTGTCAATCGCGGCAGGCGCGGTGATCGAGCACGGCATCACCGGATTCACACACGAGGTCGGCGACGTAGGCACCTTGACCCGGCAACTCGACACTCTCTGCACCCGTCCCGAGCTGCTCGAGGCGATGCGTGCCGCCGCAATTTCACGTGCAGAAAGTCTGACCTGGACTGCCGCTGTCCGCCGACAGGTCGACGCGTATCGAGCTGCGGTAGCACTGGCAGATAAGAGCCGACGTGTCTCAGCCTGAAGACGTCACGCTCGCGATCTGCACCCGCGAGCGGCCAGAAATGCTGAGCCTCGCGCTGAGGTCATTCACCACGGCGACACCGCGGGGTGTGCAGATCCTTGTCGTCGATTCGGCCTCCACGACATCGAAGACCCGCGAAGTTGCCGAGGCTGCCGGAGTCGACTACGTGCGCAGTGATGTGAAGGGACTGTCGATAGCCCGGAATCTCGCGATCAAGACGAGCGGCCGCGCGATCGTCGTGTACACCGACGACGACTGTCAAGCCGTGGCAGGATGGCTCGATCCGATTCTTCTTCGATTTGAAGTGCCCACGGTCGGCGCTGTCACCGGTCGAATGCTCGACCACACGATGCTGGGTGCCGCGGTGTCGACACCGCCGGATCGCGTTTTTAGGGAAACGATCGAAGGGCTTGACGCTGGTCACGGGGCGATCATGAGCTTTCGGCGCGACATACTCGTGACACTCGGCGGCTTCGACCCCGTGCTCGGGGCTGGCCGCGAGCTCGGCGGCGCCGAGGATCTCGACATCTTCTGCCGAATCCTCGACAGCGGCCAGCAGATCGTCTTCGAACCGGCGTGCATCATCCACCACGTTCACACCCGCCAAGGCGGCGCGTACACTCAGTTGCACCGCGGATACGGGCTCGGTCTGGGAGCACTTGCTACAAAATGGGTCCGGTTGAAACCGAAGGTGGGGACAACCATGGCCGTGGTCGTCATCAAGCGCACGCTGTGGCGAGCCCTGTCGAACCGTACCAATCCGCGCCGGCGAAAGGCCGACATGGCTCTGCTGGGCGGCTTCCTCACCGGATTCCTCAAAGCCACCCGATATCGGATGAACGGCCGAACCTTCGTCGACGTTCATCCGCCGGATCCGATCACGCTGTCGGTCGCCAGCGGCCGGAGCGGTGACGAGTCATGACACCCAAATTGATGCGCAAGGCCGAACTGATCGGCACCCTCGACGAGAAATACGTCGCCAACAGTCTAACCTTCGCGGCGATGCACGCAGCCGGAACGCTCATCGTTGATGCAACAAACCTGCGAGGTGAGGATGGCGCGCTCGATCACCCGGCGATCCGGCACCGGGTCGAACGTCTCAGCTGGTTCGCGCCGGCCATGCGGCAGCGGCTACTCACCACCCCGCTGCGGGCAACAACGCCGGCCTGGGCACCGGTTGATACCCTCGACCTGAACTACCACGTGCGCTTTCACGACTGCGTCGAGCCGGACGACCCGGAACGTGTCGAGTTGCTTACCGGCCGCCTGTCACCAACGATGGACCTGAAGCGGCCGCTCTGGGACTTCCTGTTCGTCGAGCTCGACTCGGGTCGCGTAGCCATCGTCGTCCGTTACCACCACGTCGTCGGCGATGCGCTTTACGGTCTGCGGATCGGCGATGTACTGGCTGGCACTGTTTCGTCTGTCGAGCCCCCGGAGCCTAGCGCCGCCGAGCATGCAGAGCTCGGCACGGCCCCGCACGGTGGCCTGGACGTGCTCGGTCTGACGTTCGCCACCTGGCGCCAGAAGTACCCGACCGCTGGAACGGCGTGGCGTGGCTACTGGCACAAGCCCTTCCGAATGCGTCTGCGGCGGTGGGGAGGCCGCCTGCTCAGGCCCATCAAGAACGCGAGGATCGCGCGGTCGGGCATGCTCGACACGGTGCAATCGGGGCGCCACTCGAACTACGTCGTGGTCGATCTCTCCGGAGCGATGAAGCGGGCGTACCGCCTGGGTGGAACACTTAACGACCTGACGGTGGCCGCGACCCTCCACGCCGTCGCCACCCAACGACCGGAAGTCGACGAAGTCTCGATGCTCGTCCCCATCTCCCGACGCGTACACGGCGACACGACTGTGCGCAACGACATCAGCGTCGTCAAGGTCACGGTGCCCGCCGGCGAGTCGATAGAGGCGCTCGTTCCGCTCGTACGTGATCAGGTGCAGCGCGCGGTCGACTCTGGTCGATCAATTGTCAATGGCGCCGAAGATTGGGTGGGGTACGCGACGTACGTCACGTGGGGTCGTGATCAGCGCTATTTCGGGGCGGCGCCAGTCGAGGCAGTCATGGGCTGGCCAGCGGGTGACCCCCGCGACGAGATCGCGTGCCTGGCGTGCTCCTATCGGAAAGACCTCGTGGTCAGCGTGACCGCGCGTGACTCGATCGACATCGATGCGTTTATGGCCTCCGTCGAGAGGTCCCTCTCCGCGCCGCACCTCGCTCCGCTCCCGAATGCGGCAGGGAAGCGCTGACAGTGGCCATCAAAGACGCCATCCGCTCGATGCTGGACCCACGCACATTCGCGCACGCGTTGCGAGTGGCGCACTTCAACAGCTATTCGTTCGTCCGCCAGGTGCGTCGCATAACCATGGGGTCGAACGTGTCTTTAGCGCCGAACGTGTCTTTCCGTAACGGCGAGCGGATCCGCATCGGGGCAGGCAGCCATATCGGCGAGTTCAGCTTGATATGGGCGGGGGACACGACCGGCAGCATCCACATCGGCACGAAATGCCTTTTCGGACCGCACGTGATGGTCACCGCGTCGAACTATGGCATAGATCGTGGACCGGTGGCGATCATGGACCAGCCTAAGATCGAGCAGGACGTCACAATCGGTGCGGGAGCCTGGCTAGGGGCCAATGTGGTCGTGCTCGCCGGTGTGACAATCGGCGAGGGAGCAGTCATCGCCGCTGGAGCGGTCGTGACGAAGAATGTGCCGTCGTTCGCCATCGCTGGTGGAGTGCCGGCGCGAGTGATCGGTGAACGACCCACCCCTCCGTAACCCGCGACTCCGCAACGTCCCTAACGAACTTTCATCAGATCGACCGTTGCGAACCGGCGCACACAAAATGGGAAGCGAAGAATCATGAACGGCAATCACACAACGCGGCGCGCCCGACTCATCACTGCAGCATCCATCGCGTCTGTTAGCCTCGTCGGCGCGCTCCTCGGGGCCGCTCCGGCAACGGCTGCAAAGCCCACAGGTATTTACACGGTCAGCTTCACGAGCAGCGCCGCGGCCGACGCGGCGATAGGCCGTCTCGGCATCGCGCCCGATGCTAAGTTCACGAGTGCGATAAATGGCTTCACCGGCGAGCTGTCTCCTGTGCAGCTTGCGACACTTCGGGCGTCGACCACGGTGCGCGGGGTATCTGCAAACACGGTGATCATCGGAGCGGCGCAGGTGCTCACACCCGCCGCCAAGTCGGTCGAGGCCGACAAGGCTCCGACCAACGCCACTACCGCGGGCACGTGGGACGGCCCGGGCGTGGCGATCCTCGACTCGGGCGTCAGCCTCCACACCGATCTCAACGTCGCAAAGCAGGTCAACTGCCTGCCCAACGGTGACGGTCAGGACGGCAACGGGCACGGTACCGCGGTGGCAGGCGCCGCGGTAGCGATCAACAACAGTGTCGGACTGGTCGGCGTTGCTCCCGCAGCCCCAATCTACTCGGTTCGCGTGCTGGACGACAAGCTCGCCGGCACCGTCGCCTATCTGATGTGCGGACTCGACTGGGTTGCGCAGAACCACGATCGATTTAACATCAAAGTGCTGAACCTCAGCATGCAGTACGTACAGGCGGACGACGGCAACTGCGGCTACTCCAACGGAGACACCGTCCACCAGGCCATCTGCGGCCTCGTGGCAGACGGCGTCACCGTGGTAGCTGCAGCTGGCAACTCAGCCCGAGACATGGCCGGTTTCGCTCCTGGTACCTACGACGAAATCATCAGCGCGACGAACGTCGCAGATTACGACGGCAAGCCAGGCGGCCAGGGCGCCAAACCCTGCACGGAGTCTTACGCGCCGATTGATGACAACCCCAACCCTCGCAGCAACTGGGCGGTCAGCGCGGCCGACCAGGCACACACGATCGCCGCACCCGGCACCTGCCCGTACACCACCAAAAAGGGCAACCGCTACGGATATGTCGCGTCGGGCACGAGCCTTTCCGCGGCGATCATCTCGGGCGTGGTGCTTGACTGCTACGCGGAGGGCTCCTGCGCAGGCAAGTCGCCCGCGCAGGTGTACCAGATCATCGGGGCCCAGGCTCAGGCGGCCGCCACACAGCGCGGCAAGCGCTTCGCAGGCGATCCCCTGAGCCCGGTCTCCGGCAAGTACTTCGGTTACCTCGCCTCTACTGTGCCGACAGGCACCGTGGGTCCCACTCCTACTCCGACTCCGGGGGGTGACACGCAGGCGCCCACCGCATCGATCACCGCCCCGGTCTCCGGTGCCACCGTTTCGGGACCATCGACGGTAATCGTGGCGGCCACTGACAACGTCGCCGTCACGGCAGTGTCCATCTGGTCAGGTACGGGCAAGCTGTTCAACCTTGTTCGTCAGTCCGACGGCACATGGCGGGCGACGCTGAGTTCGACGAACTACCCGAACGGTACGTACCCGATCGTTGCTAAGGCAACCGATGCCGCGGGTAACACCGGCACCAGCGCGACGGTCACCATTCAGATCCGCAACTAGTGGCACAAGCAGAGAGCCGCATTTGCGGACCGAACATCTACTTCGTCACGTGGGTAAGACGCGGCGCCGCCGCGGCACGCATCCCGGCAACAGATTGTCAGCGGTCACGGAACTGCCCACTGGTGGCCACTTCTTGTTGTGATCCCCGCTCGCGGTTGAGCGGCGGGAGCCTCTTCTCGGGGTTTGATGGCGGTGTCTAGTCGCCCATCGAACTCGTTGACGCAGGGCACGTCCGGTGGACCGCAATCAGGCTCTTCACGAACGAGGGTGTAGGCGGTTGAGCGCGTCGGGGGTCGAGGTCCTCCGAGGATGGAAGTTCCTACGCTCACCATCCGGAAGACCTCGACGTGTCCAACGCTACCTTTGCCGCACCCTGCCTGACCACGTTCTGCAATCTCGACGAGCTCGGCCTGGAGGCGGTGGGGCAGCACCTCGAGCCGGATCGGGCGGTGATCGAGTGCCGCGTCGTGGAGCCGGATCCGTGGTGTCGCAAGTGTGGGGCCGAGGACGTGCCGCGGGACACCGTCACGCGAGAGCTCGCGCACGAGCCGTTCGGGCACCGGCCCACGACGCTGATCGTCCGGGTCCGCCGGTACCGGTGCTCGGGGTGCGGCGGCGTCTGGCGTCAAGACACAACGAAAGCCGCACCTTCTCGGGCGAAGATCTCGCGGGGCGGGCTGGCGTGGGCACTTCCGGGATCGTGATCGACCACCTCACCGTCACCCGAGTGGCCGCCGGTCTCGGGGTGTCCTTGAGCGCCGCGAACGACGCGGTGCTGGCGGAGGGCCGCCGACGTCTCATCGACGACCCGCACCGGTTCGACAACGTCACCACGATCGGGGTTGATGAGCACGTCTGGCGACACACCCGGTTCGGGGACAAGTACGTCACGGTGATCATCGACCTCACCCCCGCCCGCGAGAAGACCGGCCCCGCCAGACTGCTGGACATGGTCGAGGGCCGGTCCAAGGCGGTGTTCAAGCAGTGGCTCGCCGCCCGGCCCCAGGAATGGAGCAAGGCGATCGAAGTGGTCGCGATGGACGGGTTCACCGGCTTCAAGACCGCCGCGGCCGAAGAACTCCCCGACGCGACACCAGTCATGGACTCCTTCCACGTCGTCCGGTTAGCCGGCGACGCGCTGGACCGCACCCGGCAACGCGTCCAGCAGGACACCACCGGTCACCGCGGAATGGCCGGCGACCCGCTCTACCGCGCACGCCGCACCCTGCACACCGGCGCCGGTCTGCTCACCGAGCGCCAGCGCGCCCGAATCGAGGCCGTGTTCGCGACCCCGGAGCATGTCGAGGTCGAAGCGACCTGGGGGATCTATCAGCGCATCGTCGCCGCCTACCGCGAACCCGACAAGCACAAGGGCAAGCAGATCATGCAGGCCGTGATCACCTCCGTCGGCAGCGGCGTCCCGGCCGCCCTCGTCGAGATCCGCCGCCTCGGACGGACGCTGAAGCAGCGCACCGTCGACGTGCTCGCGTTCTTCGACCGGCCCGGCACGTCCAACGGCCCCACCGAGGCCATCAACGGGCGTCTGGAACACCTCCGCGGCTCCGCCCTCGGCTTCCGGAACCTCACCCACTATGTCGCCCGATCGCTCCTCGAGGCCGGCGGATTCAGACCCGCGCTACACCCTCGTTCGTGAATGGCCTCGACCACTTCACAAGCCACCAGGCGTATTGGCCACGCGGAATTCCGACATAAAGCAGCGACCACACCCCCCACGCGAAGTTTTTCCGTTTAGTCCAATTGGCTGGTGGTGCGCGGTCGAGGGCATTAGTACTATTGCCGCAAATGCCACTCCGGGCCCCGGGTCGATGGCACCGGCCCTTGCGATCCACGGGATGCTCGACTAAAAAGGGAGGTCGCCCTCGTGGACACGTCACACCCGGCCTGGCCGGGCTTGCTCTATCGTCGTCAGCTCCTCGTTTTCGGTGCGGCGGCTGCGGCTGGTGCGGCGGCTTCGGCGGTCCTCGGTGCACCAGCTTCCGCCGCGGGAGCGCTGAGTCCGCCGCTCCCGTCGCGCCTTCCCGCCGGCGGTTCTAGCGCGCTCCTGACCGCTGACCGGGTGCGTGCGCTCAACGACGCCCAGGGGCAGGAGCTGGTCGCCGAATTATCCATACCGTCTCCCGTGGCGAGCTGGAACTTTGCGGAGAGCGCGGCCCCTTATGCCTCCGCCGTGGCCGGGTCGCCGGCGTTGCGTCAGGGCCGGGGATCCACCGCGGCGCGGATCTCGACGCCTTTCGGGGGCGGCGTGCAATTCAACGGGACCACGGACTACCTCGGCGTGCCGAGGGCGACCGTCGGTGCCCTCAACGTCGGGGCGACGACGGGCCGGGTCACGGTCGCGGCGTGGGTGTACAGCTCCGACACCAATAACGCGAAGATCGCCGGGTGCTGGCAGGAGTCCCGTACTGATCCGCGCCGCTCGTACGCGCTGTTCAACGATCTGCCCACGTATGGCGGTGACGACATGGTGTGCATGCACGTGTCGAAGCTGGGCGGGCCCACGCCCGGCTACCCCTTTTCGATCGACTACGCGGCCGAGCCGCGCAAGATCACCCGGGGACGATGGCAGTTCCACGTTGGCACGTACGACGGCGCGCAGGCCGTCGCCTACCTGGACGGCCTTGCCACCGCCTACCCGTCGTACACCGACAACACCGGAGCGACGTACTCCCGCAACCCCTACCTGTATCCGCACGGGCTCAACGCCACCGCGACGGACTTCCTGGTGGGCGCCGTCAAACGGGACGGCAGCCTCATCAACCTGCACAAGGGTTCAATCGCCAAGCTGCGAGTCTGGAACTCCGCGCTCACGTCCGCGCAGGTGCTGGCACTCTACGATGCCGAGAAGAGAGCCCTCGGTTGATCGGCGCCGTGGGACGTTGCACCGCCGTCATAACACCTCGCGCAGCAGGTCGGCGACCAGCTCGTCCGGCCGCCTCGAACACCTCCGCGGATCCGCCATCGGCTTCCGGAACCTCACGAACTACATCGCGCAGCATGCTGGAAGCAGGAGAATTCAGACCCGCACTACATCGTCATTCGTGAAGAGCCCGCAATCAGCGCGCCGCCGCCGCCGCCTCTAAGCCCACGCACCTGCGATGAGCCCGGAGAGTCCGCATGAGACCCCGGCCGGTTATCTCTTCGACGAACAGCGCTTTGATGATCTCGGTCGATTTCCCGCCGCTGCGGTCTCTAGGACGCGATCATCAGTACCGGCGCACGACGGCCTCGGTCACCACCACGCGTAGGAACGGAAACACGCCGCTTCAGCGGTCCCTCGCGTGCCCAAGTCCATACAACGCGGATGACCGCGGGATGAGTGCCTAGTCGTTCTTGTATCGCTGATCCGACTCCGGCGCAAGCGCGGGTCAGGACGAGCGGCGGGACCCGGAACCACCAGCGGTTTCGCGCCGGTGCCTGCGAGTATGGGCGATCCGGCCCTCAGCCTCGAGGCCTTCCGCCGTCCGTGCAGCGTCCAGCACATCGTCTACGGAAGACGCGTCGTGAAGCAATACCTCCTCGACGGTCTGCGCCTGCTGATGCGTGAGCAGACCCGGAACCGCGCCGGCTGAGTCCGGAGCATCCTGGCTTTCCGTGGCCCGAGGCCTCGGCTTCCGCATCTGCTTGACGAAGCCCAGAATTTCCCCGATATCGCGGCGATAGGCCCGGATGAGCAGCAACGGAAGCAGAACGATTCCGCCGGCGGCGCCCCCGATTACGATCTCGAAGATCGGCAGGAGATCGACTGCCCGAGTCGCGGCAAAAGCACTGCCGAATGCGAGCAGCGCGAAGAGGAACGGCCGCATCACCGGGAAAATGATGTCCGTCGCGCGCACGAACGTGCCCCGGATTGCGAAGTAGAAGCCCGGGATGAGCAACACGGTCGAAAGAACGCCGTAGGTCAGCGCAAGTCCATAGACACCGCCCCACCAGATGCCGAAGAAGAACCCGAGCACCACGAGGGGTCTCGCGACCAGGTCATAGAAAAATTGTTGGTGCGAGCGGCCCATCGTGATGAATAGCCAGCCGCGCACCTTACCGACTCCCTGTGCGATTCCGGCGATGGCCAGGATGCTGAACAGGACCGCAGCCTCGTCCCAGCCAGGCCCAAGGAGCAGCGCGATGAGCGGACCGGCAATCGTGGCCAGGATCGCGTACGTCGGCAGCGTGAGGTACCCGATGACGAGAAGGGCGCCCCGGATGTAGCGGCGGTAGCGATCACCGTCGTCTTGCAGCTTGCTCAGTATGGGCAGCGCAACTCGCCCGATGGGTCCATTCAGCTGCTGCAGCGGCATCAGGAAGAGCGCATATGCCCGCGAGTATTGGCCGAGGACGGAAGGTCCAAGTTGCTGGCCGATGATAATCGTGTCCGCATTACGCTCGATGTAGTTGAGCATTTCGGCACCGAAGATGCTGCTGCCGCGACTCACCAGCGGGAGAACATCGCGGTGGATACGCGGCCAACCGGGCTTAGGGCGGACGCTGGCCCAGAGCATGATGACGCGAACGACCAAGCCGGTGCCGACCATCAAGATCAATGCCCAGTAGCCCCATCCGAGCAAGCCCGCGGTGATGGCGGCAGCGACGCCCCCGATCATCGAAACGATGTCGACGCGGGCGAGCATCGCGAACCGGAGTTCTTTCGTCGCCCTGGCTTGAAGCGGCATGGTGATCCCGTTGACGATGAGGCTCGGTGCGATCACCAGTGTGATGAGCACCAACTGGGGTTCGTTGTAAAGTGCCGCAATCAGCGGCGCGCACGCAGCGAGAATGCCCCCCATAACGGTGCCGAGAGCCAGCGCCAGCCAGAATAAGCTGCGCCAGGCCCGCTCCGAGATCTCGCGCGCCTGGATGATAGCGCCAGTCAAGCCGAAATCACGGACGAGGTCGATGATGCCCGAGATCGCGGTGACCATCGCCACCAGGCCGAAGTCCTCGGGTGCGAGAAGTCGGCCCAGCAGGACGATCGCGGACATCTGGATGAGCGTCTTGCCCCACATGCCGCCCATTGTCACCGCGATACCGCGGGACGCGCGGTGCGCGAGGCTACCTGTTTGCGACGGTGTCGCGCTCATGTCACTCCTCGAGCGCCCGCGGCGAGCCGTGGATCGTGCTCGTTCGTCGGCGCGCAGTCTTCAGGTTCGCATGCGAACCAGCCACCTCGATTACTTCTGCGTGAAGCTTGCGTTTCAGGACCAGCGCCGCCGGGGAGTGGCTTGCAGAACGTTTCTGGGCACACCTATGCCCAGACCAATGCGAGATACTCATCCGTTGGGGCAGGGGAGAGCTCGTCGAATTCCTTCGACCTCCATGAAGACATTTCCGGATCGTAGTCCCAGACGCCGTCCGCGATGGGGTTCCTTTCCAAGGCATCCTCATATGACACCTTCGTGTTATGAACCTGAGCCCAGCTGCTGCGGTACATCGACCCGAAAATGTACGAATCGTTCGCATACAGCTGGCCGGGCTCGCCTATCCCGTTGATCGCCTGCCCGAGCTTCGGCGTGTCCGCGTTATCGGGCAGCGGGTAGCGCACTTCGATGGCGGTCGCCTGCGAGGTGAGGATGCTGTGATCCAAAGTGAGGAAGGGTGTGCCACGGTTCGGGTCGTCGTCGCGTGAGCCGCCGATCTGAAGTGCGCAGTTGAGCGATCCGAAGACCGTGGAATCTCGGACTGTGAGGCCGCGGTACCAGCCTGTGCCGTACATCTGGAGCGTGTCCACGTGGTCGGTTGCGCCGGTGGGGCGGAAGACGGGAGCGCTGTAACAGCCTTCCCATACGCAGTCGGTGAGGACGCATCCCTCCCCGGCGGCGTAGCCGAGGGGGTCAGCGATGTCGGCTTTCGCGCCGGCCATCACAATTTCGTAGGCTCCGCATTCGCGTGTGGTGGCACCGTAGGACGAGGCCATACGCAGGCCCTTCGACATCTTGGCGTGTGCCCACGCAGTTCGCGTGCAATTGGTCAGAAGTATGTCATCGCCATCGATACGCGCGAACGTCACTCCGTGAACGTCCCGCAGCCGGGCCGGACCGCTGATAGTGACGGTACCCCACCCGTCACGGGGCGAGACAAGGATGTTCTGCGCCCAGTCCGCGCTTCCAAGTTTCTCCAGCATTGCTGCAGATCCGGACGACGCGCCCTCTCCCGTAAGAGTCCCCGGCGCCACCGAAATCCGCAGACCGGCAGCGGCCTGTTCGGCGGTGACAGCGGCCAATGCGTCCCCGATGGCCGCCCAGGCACAAGACACCTCGACAATGACGATCTCGGCATCACCGATCCACGGGGTGTGACCAGGCCAGTGAGTACCATTCGGGCCGTAAGATCGCGACAATTCTGGTCGCGCGCTAGCGCGTGGCGGTGTCTCCGGCGTCGAGGACGCTGGCGTCGAGGACGGCGGTGACGGCGACGCCGAGACCGAGGGTTCGGAGCGCGGCGCGGCACATGAGGCCAGGAAGGCGGGGAGGGCGAGCAACGTCAGGCCGAGGAAACCTCGGCGATTGAGTGGCCCATCCGTCAACGCGTCGGGCATCGGGACCTCCCCATAGCCGTCGGTGCGTGAATGGCGGGTAGTCCCCTCCGCAGCCTCTGACTATACCCGCCCCATCCCAATGCACCCGCGCCATACCGCTGCCGGACGAGGTTGTGACAGGGTTTGCTGACGTCCCAAACTCCGTAGGAGGCCCTGCGCTCGTCGGGAGGGTAGCCGGCACCGCGCTCGTCGGGAGGGTCGAGCGAGTTGTGCCGCCGCATCTCGAGAGTGCGGTCGGTTAGGCCCAACATTCGTCGAACGTGGAGTATGCCGCACCTATAGTTCGAGCTGTCGCTGATCGCCCACGGGGACGCTGGATGAGTACTGCGCCGGCTCATATCTCCTCGGAACGACTGGCTCTGATGGATGGCATTTGCGTGGTCCCGCAGCATCTGGCGGTCATCTCCAGATCGCCGCGAGGTACTGATCCGTCGGGCTGGGAGTGATGTCGTTGAACTGAGCGGCGCCCCACGAGTTCAACGACGAGTCGTACGTCCATGAACCGCTCGCGACCGGGTTGTTGGAAATCGCTCGGTCATATGAGACCTTCGTGTTCTGTACGCGACCCCAACTGCTCCTATACATCGAGCCGAAAATGTAGGAGTCGTTGGAGTAGAGCTGGCCGGGCTCGCCGATTCCATTGATGGCCTGAGCCATCTTCGGTGCCTCGGCGTTCGGAGGCAGCGGATACCGCACGCGGATCGCTGTGGCCTGCGACGTAACGATGCTGTGGTCGATGGACAGGAACGGCTTGCCCCTATTCGGGTCGTCGTCTCGTGCGCCACCGATCTGCAGAGCGCAGTTCAGGGAACCGAAGAACGTGCTGTCACGCACGGTCAGTCCGCGGTACCATCCGGTGCCGTACATCTGAAGTGTGTCAACATGGTCGGTCGCGCCTTGTGAACGGAAGACCGGGGCGCCGTAGCATCCATCCCACACGCAGTCGGTGAGAACGCACCCGCTGCCGGCCGCGTACCCCAGCGGATCGGCGATGTCGGCCTTCGAGTCGGACATCACGATCTCGTAAGCGCCGCAATGGCGGGTCGTGGATCTGTAAGACGACGACATCCGCAAGCCCTTGCTCATCTTCGAGTGCGCCCAGACACTACGCGAGCAGTTGGTGAGCAGGAGGTCGACGCCGTTGATGCGCGCAAAGGTTACCCCCTCCACGTCGCGCAGTCGAGCGTCGCCCGAGATGCGCACGGTACCCCAGCCATCCCGCGGGGAGACGAGGACGTTCTTAGCCCAATCCGCCTGACCGACGGCTTCCAAGACGGGCTTCGATCCGGACGACGCGCCCAGTCCCGGCAGGATTCCCGGACGCACCTTGATGTGTACACCAGCAGCGGCCTGAGCCGCTGTCACAGCAGTGAGCGCGCGGGCGATCGATGCCCAGTCGCAGGTGACATCCACGACGGTAGGCGCCTTGTCGGTGATCCACGGAGTGTGGGCAGGCCAGTGTGTGCCGTTGGGTCCGAACGAACGGATGACAGCCGGCCGGGCCGTCGCGACGCCCGTCGACGTGCCCTTCAGCCCAGTGTGAAAGACGACCGAATCCGGCAGCCGCGCGGCGGCGACGGTCATGGCGGCAACAGGCACGAGCAGCGCCATCGCGACGAAGTTGCGTCTATTGAGTAGGAATCGGTCTGGGGACTCAGTCATATTCTCGCCCTCTCGAATTCTCTAACAGTCGCCTTCGCTCCGAATCTGAGAACGTGACGTGCTACTAGTACCAAAGCATCCCAACTTGGACGGCGTTTTCAGTTTTTCTGGCACGGTTGCAACCAGAAATTCATCGGCAAGAAATCTGACCGTGTCGCCGCATTCGTGTTTGAAGTGAAACGCGGAGCGGCGCTCGAGCGGCTGGCCGCTAGAAAGAGTCGCGGGACCGCGCCTCGGTGGGCACGATGTTGCGCTGCGGCGCTGAAAAGAGCCAGTTGACCGGCGGGCAGGCGCGGATCAGCCAGGCCACACCCGTGCTAGCTAACAGGCCCATACCCATTCCGGTAAGAATCGCAATCCAGCCGTTGCCCGTCGCGGCGCCAAGAGCGACGCCCAGGCTGGTCGGCCACCAGTGCACGAGGTAATACACGAGGCTGTCTCTTCCCACGAACCGCACTGGCCTGAGTACGTCTGCGCCTTCGAGCTGCCGGGCTGCAATGATTGCCAAGCCGATCCCGGCGGCGGCGAATGGTGCCGATACCGCCGCGTAGCGCAGCCCAATCCCGAGGCCGATGGCTACAACGGTTCCCAACGACACCGCAGCACAGGCCCACACGACCCAACGTGGGGCCAACACCCGGTTCAGCACTCCAGGATGCTGCGACATCCACACCCCCAGCATGAAGAACACCAGGAGGAACAGGAACCGTCGGCTGCTGAAGTCGGGAACTACGGCTGCGGCGACCAGCGACGCGGCAGCTATCCAAAGCGGGGAGATGCGCGTTACGACGAGGGCGATCACATAGAAGAGGAAGAGGTCATAGAGAAACCAAAGATGTTCGAGTGGGTCGTAGAGCACGCGCAGCGGCTCCCAGGCCGTTGCCGCATGCGGCTCCACGCCCCCAACCAGGCCGTCACGAATGTCCCAAAAATAGAGCATGACGAGGGCGATCGCAGACCACACGATGTAGGGGTACAGCACGCGGCGCGCCTTGCCGCCAAGGTAGCGCTTCCAGCCACGGGCGAGAGACGGCGCCACCAGCAATCCCGACAGGAACACCATGAGCGGCATCCTTACCGGCGCGAACAGCTGGTTCAGCACCCAAGCGATCTCGGGCGAGCCCACTGGAAGCGAACTGGCGAAGAGGATCGCATGGTTGAATACAACCAGTACAATCGACCAGCCACGGAGGACGTCCATCCACTCGAAGCGGGAGGGGAAAGTTTTCACCATAGCTGGAGAGTGTGGCACGCGAGTGTTACGGCCACGATCTTGCCGCGTGAACGGCAAGTACGGCCTACGAATTGACTGAGTCAGGCGCCGGTTCCCCCCAACACGATCCCTGCAACAGGTCTGGCCCATCCCCGGGCCGGAACTGTCCGGGAGTTGCTGTGCGAAGACCACGAGATCTACCGCCTCATCACCGAAAGACCTCGACGTGCCCCACGTTACTTTCAACGACCCCTGACCTGACGACGTTATGCCGCCTCGACGAGCTCGGCGTGGTGGCTGATTCAACCAACACTCGGGACGGCTGCACGGATAGGTGACATCTGATCTGGCTTGCCTGTGAGGGTGGCCTGGAAGGATGTTGCTGTGCCCAAGCCCTACCCGAGCGAGTTCCGTGACGACGTCGTGCGCGTCGCGAGGAACTGCGAGCCCGGAGTGACGATCGAGCAGATCGCGAAAGACTTCGGCGTTCACCCGATGACGCTGCAGAAGTGGCTCCACCGCGCCAAGGTCGACGAAGGGACCGCGCCGGGCCCGTCCCGGACGGAGTCCGCGGAGAACCGTGAGCTGCGCCAGCGGGTCCGGCTGCTCGAGCAGGAGAACGAGGTCCTCCGCCGGGCGGCGGCGTATCTATCGCAGGGGGCGGGCTGTAGCGAGTGCGAGACCAGGACGATGACTGTGCGCCGTGCGGTTCGGTTCGTTGGCGATCCCCGCCGAGTGGCGCTGGCGTGGGGATGCGGGTCAGACAGACCTGCCCCTGGCTCCATTGATGTTCACGTGGTCGTAACGCGGCTCCCGGACCCATCCGCTTAGGCTCTGACGAACACGTTCGCGAACGCATACGAGGCACTGCAGAAGGAGGACCGACCATGATCCGCACCGCCGTACCACACACGTCCCGCACCTTCCGAACCGGAGCCGCCGTCGCCGGCGTCGCCGGCATCATCGTGCTCGCCGGCTGCGCTGCGACCGGCACAGGCTCGACCGCCGAGACCGACGCGGTCGAGCCCACGTCGACCGCCCCCCCGTCGTCGACCGCCCCCCCGTCGTCGACCGCCCCCACGTCGTCCACCGATCCGGGGTCGACCGAATCGGGATCCGCTGCAACAGGCTCGCCTTCGACCTACGCCGACGGTACCTATAGCGCCGAGGGGGCATACCAGACGCCCGAATCGATCGAGGCGATCAACGTCACCGTCACGCTCGAGAACGACGTCATCACGGCCGTTCAGGTTGTCGGGAACCCGAGCGCTCGCGAGTCCGAGGAGTACCAGAGCAGGTTCATCGGCGGCATCACCGATGTCGTCGTCGGCAAAGACATCGACACGATCTCCGTGAGCCGTGTCGCCGGATCCTCACTCACAAGCAGCGGATTCAACCAGGCAATCGAAGAGATCAAGGCCGAAGCGGCAGCCTGACGCCATCGCCGCGGCTGGCGCGCGGTTCGGCGATTGGATTCCATCGGAACAGTGTGGAGTTGGCCGGTCAGTTTCAGCCCGCGCCGGTCCAGCAGGCTGAAAGCGGCAAGGTCAGGGTCGAGAAGGAATCGTGGGGCGCGTCCAGGCCTTTTTGGATGGCCGCTGGGAGGACCTCCATTCTCGGAAGGCCTCGACTCCTCAGCACAGCAAATTGGCTGCGCCGCGATCATTCCATGTCGCGTGTCCTTCCGGGGCATTTAGTCCTGCTCGTCGCTGGGGCATCGATTGGAGCGGTCGCGGACATTGTTCCTACGCGGCGGATCAGGACAATCGCGGGGCCGCGTCCTTGAGCGCGCTCGAAGTGGGTCACGCGCGTACGGCGGTGCGGGAGGGTGGCGTCGCCACTTGGTGCTGCTGGCATCGAGGGGCTTGGTGAGAAAGGGCCTGGCGGTCGTGAGTGCAGCGGGTGTGACTCGTATTGAGCTGTAGGCCTTGTGGGGCGCGGGCGCGGGTCGAAGATCACCCTTCGGAGAGCACGGATCGCAGCGCGCAAGGGAGAACGCCTATGGAGCCGAACATCAACGACCGGTTTCCGATCAGGGCGAGCCTGTCCCCTCCGGTGGGACAGCTCCAAACCGCATATCCGAACTACTACACAAACACGACGGCCTTCACCGACTTCGTCATCGACGCGCTTGCGTTTTAGTTGATGCGAGCAGGGGAGCAACCTGGTCAGAGCACCGCGCGGCGGCATCCAGGCGGTCCATGTCGTCATCGCGAGCGGTTGCACACACGCAAGGCCCGGCAACCCGCGGCGGCGGGTCTTATGTCCGGGTTGCGTTGAAGGTCCTGCATCTCGGGCACTGGAAGATGGAGTTGCGGATCTGGCCAGCACGCATTCCGGTGGCCAGAAAGTACTCGCATCGTCCGCAGTTGTAAGTCACTGGCCCGTCGCCAACGATGAACGGGAACGGGCCCGCTCCGCTGTCTGTCACGCTGAACACGCTGGCCGTTCCTGGCTCTGGCTCGGGGATGACGAACAGCGCCACGTTCACCAAGAGGGTCCTCCGTTGTGCGGCGACGCAACGAGCAATCCTCCCTGGAATGGATCGTACGGGTAGTTCGTTCCGAGCGATCCTCCGGGGGAGGAAGGGTTCTCGGGAGGAGCCCGAACTCGCCAGCCGCTGCGCCGTTTCACCCACACGGTGCGAGCGCTCAGAATCGGGTGTTGCCTCCCAACGTGGCGGGTCTGCGATCAGGGTAACGTCAGGCGGCGCCGTTTGATGGTTGCGTCCGGCATGGTGGTGTACGAACCCCCCGGTGACCGTGTCGCTGCGGACGTAGCGACGGTCACCGCGTGA
>NZ_JBNCNY010000017.1:0-40114 GCF_049847225.1 Micromonospora sp. DT81.3 | reverse complement strand
AAGCAAGAGGCGCCGGCCGGGACATCCCGGACGGCGCCTCACCATGCCCTCTTGACAAGAAGGCACTACATATCAGGAGTAGATGTGCGGCGCGAGGATCGCCACGTCGCGCAGGTTCCGGTACCGCTCGGCGTAGTCGAGGCCGTAGCCGACGACGAACTCCGTCGGGATGTCGAAGCCGACGTAGCGCACGTCGACCTGGACCTTCGCGGCATCCGGCTTGCGAAGAAGCGCCAGCACCTCCACGGATGCCGCTCCCCGCGAGGCGAAGTTCTTCAGCAGCCAGCTGAGCGTCAGGCCCGAGTCGATGATGTCCTCCACGATCAGCACGTGCCGGTTGTGCAGGTCGGTGTCGAGGTCCTTGCGGATCTGAACGACGCCGCTCGAGGTGGTTCCCGTCCCGTACGAGGAGACGGCCATCCAGTCCATCGGAACCACCATCGGCAACGCTCGGGCGAAGTCCGCCATCACCATGACGGCGCCCTTCAGCACCCCCACGAGCAGCATGTCCTTGCCCTCGTAGTCGGTCGCGACCCGAGCCGCCAGCTCCCGGAGCTTGTCCTGGATCTCCTCCTCGGTGACGAGGACGGTGGTCAGGTCGTCCGGAATGTCCGCTGCGCGCATGGCACGAGTCTAGGACGGGCGTCAGCGAGCCGGGGCGGGGGGCGGAGCCCGACGGAGGAGCGCCATGCACCAGGCACCAGGGCGCTCGCAAGGCCTGGCCGCGCATGCCCCGGCGGGCATAGCGTGGCCACCGAGCGGGGCGAACGCGCCCGCAGCATGGAGGGCATCATGGCCGGAACCGACGACATCCTGCAATCACTGCCGGTGGATCAGATCGCCGCGAAGCTCGGGGTCGACCCGAGCGTGGCACGGCAGGCGATCGAGGAGGGCGGCGCCACGATCCTCGCGGGGTTGCAGCGCAATGCGGGGACGCCGGAAGGCTCGAAGGCCATCCTCAAGGCGGTCGGCAAGCACTCGAACACGCTGGGCGAGGGAAAGGTGGATGTCGACAGGGTCGACACCGCCGACGGACAGAAGATCCTGGGGCACATCTTCGGCGACCAGCAGCAGGCGGTCGCGCAGAAGCTGACGTCCGAGCCGAAGACCGCGGGCATCGACTTCGCCAAGCTGCTCCCGATCCTGGCGCCGATCGTGCTCGGGCTGCTCGCGAAGAAGCAGGGCGGGGCGGGCAAGGGCGGTGCCGGCTCTGCGGGCGGGGACGGCGGCATCGGCGACATCATCGGCGGACTGCTCGGCGGAGCGTCGGGCGGTGCGGGCAGCGGCGGGTCGCCGGGCGGCATCGATATCGGCGGACTTCTCGGCGGACTGCTCGGGGGCAAGAAGTAGACGACCCGTTCGCGGTGGACCGGTCGCCGAGCGGACCCTTCCCGGTCGCCGAGCTTGTCGAGGCGCCGACCCTTCGACAGGCTCAGGGACCGGGCAATTCGCCGGGCTGATTGAGGGGTCCGGTTCCGGTCGGCGAGCGGACCCTTCCCGGTCGCCGAGCTTGTCGAAGGGTCGACCCTTCGACAGGCTCAGGGACCGGGTAATTCGCCGGGCTGATTGAGGGTCCGGTTCCGGTCGCCGAGCGGACACCTCCCGGTCGCCGAGCTCGTCGAGGCGCCGACCCTTCGACAGGCTCAGGGACCGGGTAATTCGCCTGGCTGATTGAGGGGTCCGGTTCCGGTCGCCGAGCGGACCCTTCCCGGTCGCCGAGCTCGTCGAGGCGCCGACCCTTCGTTGAACCGGCGCCGACCGGCGCGGGTCAGGCGGCCTCGAAGACGATTCGCCCGCCCGCGCGGCGCGCACGGCATCCGGGCAGATCGATCGGCCCCTGGCCCGACCAGTCCGTCACGAGCCGCGCGACCTCGAGCGTCTGGGCCCGGGTCAGGCTGGTGCCGAACTCGCTGGCCACGACGTGCCGGATGATCCGGTTACGCAGCGCCGCGGGGTTCGCGGCGAGCGCAGCCGCCGAGACCGAGATCCCTGCCTCGGCGTGCTCGACGATGTCCTCGATCGTCTCGTCGATCATCTCCGCGAAGGCCTCGGCGTCCTCCCTCAGCTGTTCGGCCGTGCGCGCCAGCGCCTCGGCGACGCCGGGGCCGAGCTCCGCCTCGAGCACGGGCAGCACCGACGTGCGGACGCGTACACGTGCGAATCGCGGGTCGGTGTTGTGCGGGTCCTCCCATGGCTCGAGCCCGCTGTCGGCGCAGAAGGCGCGCGTCGTGGCGCGGCGAACGCCGAGCAGGGGACGGATCCGGCGCCCTGACACCGCCGCCATGCCCTGCAGACTCGCGGCGCCTGAGCCCCGGGCGAGCCCCAACAGCACGGTCTCGGCCTGGTCGTCGAGGGTGTGGCCGAGCAGGATCCCGACGGCGCCGAGCTCGTCGCCGAGTTCCTCCAGCGCGGCGTACCGCGCCTCCCTCGCGGCGGCCTCAGGACCCCCGGGATGATCGGCCCGCACCGTCACGCGCAGCACTCGCGCCGGCAGCCCCAGTGCCTCGGCCGCCCTCGCGACGGCGGCCGCGATCTCCGGGGACCCGTCCTGAAGTCCGTGGTCCACGACCCCGGCTACCACCGTCATCCCCAGCTTGGGCGCCTCGAAGGCGGTTGCCGCGGCCAGGGCCAGCGAGTCGGCGCCGCCGCTCAGCGCGACGACGACGGTGCCCCCAACGCCCCCCGCGAGCGGCGCGGTGGCCGCGCCGGGCTGCGCAAGGGCGGCCAGCGCGCGCCGAACCGCGAGTCGCACCTCGGCGACGGCTGGCGACAGCGGGCGATCGGGGCTCACCGCCCCTAGGTTAGCCGCGTCACCCGTACCGCAGTCAGGCTGGTTGGTGCGGATGACGTCTCCAGCACCGCCGACGGACGGCCGTCGGCCACCGCAGCCTGAATCCGGCACGCCCCCGGCCGACGCCCCGATCATCGACCGCCCCCGAACCGGAATCCGGAACGGCGGGGCCCGCGCAGTAGGCTTATCCGCGGCATCCGTCCCCTTCCCAAGGAGCACACCCATGGCCGCACACGACGCCGTCATCGAGATCCCCCGCGGCAGCCGCGTGAAGTACGAGGTCGACCACGGCACCGGCCGCGTCTTCCTCGACCGCGTGCTGTTCACGCCGATGGGGTACCCGGCCGACTACGGCTTCTTCGAGAACACGCTCGGCGAGGACGGCGACCCGCTCGACGTGCTCGTGCTGCTGGATGTCACCCTCTTCCCCGGAGTGATGGTCAACGTGCGCCCGGTCGGCGTGCTCAAGATGCTCGACGAGGCCGGCGGCGACGACAAGCTCGTGGCCGTGCTGACCAAGGACCCTCGGTGGAGCCACATCCAGGACCTCGACGACGTCCCAGAGTTCACGAAGAAGGAGATCGAGCACTTCTTCGAGCACTACAAGGACCTCGAGCCCAACAAGTGGGTGAAGGTCGACACGTGGGGCGGCAAGGATGAGGCCGACCGCATTCTCGCCGAGGCGATCGTCCGCTTCGAGGAGCACGAGGGCCAGACCAAGACGCAGGGTGAGGGCGAAGCCCCCAAGACCCTCTGAGACGCGGACAGCAGGGGCCGGGTCCTTCGGGACCCGGCCTTTCGCGTGCCGCGGCCTCGTCCCGCGGTGGCGCGGACTCAGACCGAGATGCCCCGCGCGGCCATGAAGTCGATCGGGTTCACCGGGTAGCCGTTCTGGTACGTCTCGAAGTGCAGGTGGCATCCGAACGAGTTGCCCGTATTGCCTTCGAGTGCGATCAACTGGCCGGCGGCGACCCACTGGCCGCGTGAGACCCGGATGCCGCCCTGGATGATGTGCGCGTAGCCGGTGCCGGTCCCAGCGCCGTGGTCGATGCGGATGTAGTTGCCGTACCCGCCGTTGTACCCGGCGTAGTCCACGACGCCGGCGTTCGCCGCGTAGATCGCCGCCCCGCAGCCCGTGGCGAGATCGACCCCGCGGTGGAATCCGCTCGAGCAGTAGCCCGTACCGCACTGCCTGGTGCGTGGCCCGTAGCCGGAGGTGCGGACACCCGAGGACGGGCGCGCCCAGCCTCCGCCGACGATGACGCCGCCGACTCCCCCGCCGCCACCGCCGATGGCGAGCTGCTGGGCCCGAAGGTCGGCCTGCCGCTGGCGCTCGATGGCGGCGAGGCGTTCCGCCTCGACGCCCGCCTCGTACTCGGCGACGGTCTTCGCCGACGTGTTCATCAGCGCCTCGAGCTGGGCCTCCAGATCGGCGAGGTGCTGCTCCTGCTCCTCCAGGGCGGCCTGCGCGGCGTCCGCCGCCGCCTGCGACTCGATCATCTTCTGCTCGGCGACCTGCTGCAGGCGATCGCGCTCGGTGCGGGCGACGATGGCCTGGTCGCTCAGCGACTGGGCGGAGTCGCGTGCCTTGATGGCGTCGGAGTACACCGCCTGGTTGCGCTCGACCATCTTGTCCATCGTGCCGAGGCGTGCCAGCAGATCGTCGGCGTTCGCCGCGGAGCCCGCGAAGAACAGCTCGAGCGAGGTGTCATCGCCCCCGTTGCGGTAGAGCTGGGCGGCGACGCGGCCGGCCTTCTGCGCGGATTCGAGGGCGAGGGCGGCCTGCTCGTCGGCCTGGCTCTGCAGTTCGTCCGCGCGGTAAGCGGCGTCGTAGAACTCCTGCTGGGCGACGTAATACTCGTCGGCGCGGGCCTCGGCCTCGGTCCGCGTGCGCTCGACCTCCTCGGTCAGCGAGGCGATGAGCCCCTCGATGCGGGCGACCTCGCCGGCCTTGACCGCCTCGTTGGCGAGGGCGTTCTGCACGTCGTCCCACGACGGGTAGGTCGCGGCGAACGCGGCAGGGATCATGGGGCCGCCGATCGTGCCCAGTGCGACGGCGCCGAAGGCAGCGAGACCGAGCGCGGTGCGACGAGAGACGGGCACGAGGAAGGAGCGGCGCTCGCTCTCCGTGGGCGCGCATCCGCAGTCTTCGACAGTGCCGGCGAGTTCGCCCTTCACTCGGCTCCCCTCAGCGGTGCGTGAGTCACAGTGACCACAGTAGCAACATGCGTCACATCCGCAACGGATGGGACGCCCCCACGCAACGTACTTCCCCAGTCCGCGTCTTGCCATCGTCCCCCTTTCCGGCGCGCTTGGGAAGAGGAACGGGGCTCGGATTGGCGAAAACATCGGTTGGCACGTATGCTTGACCGTCGGTAAGCGTGAGCCCCCGGGTTCTGCTCGGCCCCATCGTTTAGCGGCCTAGGACGCCGCCCTTTCACGGCGGTAGCACGGGTTCGAATCCCGTTGGGGTCACCCGTATACAATTCAATATGCATGGCCCTGTAGCGCAGTTGGTTAGCGTGCCGCCCTGTCACGGCGGAGGTCGCGGGTTCAAGTCCCGTCAGGGTCGCTCTGAGCGACGGGCCCTTTTTTCGAAGAGGGCCTTTCGTTTAGGTCGCGGCGTTCATGGATGCCGCGAGGCTCTGTAGCTCAGTTGGTAGAGCGCACGACTGAAAATCGTGAGGTCACGGGATCGACGCCCGTCGGAGCCACTGGGACCCTCGTGAGGCTTCTACTCACGGGGGTTCTTCTTTTGACCCGATCAGGCTCAATTTCTCTCGTCCTGTTACGGAGAAGCGGGCTTGACGCACCAGCGTGCGATTGATGCCCACCGGCTCGAATCTTCTGACTGTGCCGGAAATGTGCCGGGAACGCTCGGGCCGAACCGCTGCAGGGAAGTCTTGCACCCGCTCGTTCCACGCTCCAGATCCATTGTCAGCCCCGAGCCGAAGAGCCGCTACAGCCAGACACTCGCAGGCCGAGAACCGCATCCCATTTAGGTGTCGGTGCTCGACTCGCGCTCAAGCCCGCGAACCGTCATGGCCCCACAGGATACGACTCGTCGACGTCGGGATAATCGTCGGTGTCGTCCCCATCCGACGGCCCGGCACTCGCCGGCGGGTACAGCTGGTCGTCCCCATCCGACGGCCCCGCACTCCCCGGCGGGTACAGCTGGTCGTCCCCATCCGACGGCCCCGCACTCCCCGGCGGATAGCCCTCAGAGTCGCGGTCGACGCCGTTGAGCTGGTCCATGCTCCCCTGCATGTCGCGCTTCATCTGCTCGGGATCGAACTTCATGTCGGACATTCGGGTTCCCCTTGACTTCACTCGGAGGGACGGCCGTCACTCGCTGAGCCTGATTATCGCGTGAAGCGCCCCAGAAGCCAACGACGGATCGCGTCCGTCTAAACCGCTGACAATTAAGACTTCAGCGCCGGAATAGCGACCAGCGTCAACAGTTGGCCATCGCCCCCGATGATGCCGTCGCAGCGGAAGAGTTCGACCGACCGGACGCCGAGCGCATCTGCTGATTCTGCGGGCAAGTTCTCAAGCTGATGGTGCGACGGTCAGCCGACAGCGTCTCTGGCCGCTTAAGGTCGTGTGATACGACGGTCGCCGCGGAGAGCGCGAGTGATTAAAATTCTCCGATGGCAAGCCCCAGCCTCAGGTAGAGGTCGGTGACCGCCTCGTTATTGACGCGGTATTTGACCCACACACCCTTTCGGCTCTCGCTCATGGGAGGGTCCGCGATCACTATCCGGGACGCCTCGAGTTCGGCCAAGTACGGCTGAACCGTGGTCGGCCCCAGTTCGAGCGCCTGGCAGATAGTCCGAATCGTCACCTCCGGGTTTTCCCGAAGCGTTCGGACGATGCCGGCCTTCACAAGGTTGCCCAGGATGGCGACGGGCTCTTGCGCGTCTTCAGATCCGGCGGGCTGGGCAAGTCTCGGCACAGCGCCATTCTCCCCCACCAGAGCGCACACCGCTAAGGCGAATGCAGTTCAGACGAGCAAGCCGCCTGGAGAGTCACCCCTCGTGCTCCGCTCCATCCAGGACAGCGAGAAGATGCCTATTGCGCGCTCGGACGAGACGACGGAAGTAGGGAACGAGGACGGTCCGCTCCACAAGAACCCCCAATACCGGTGAAGCCAGGGTGACGGCATCGGTCATGACTGTCTCCTTGCCGTCGCGTCGGAACAGGTGGCGGTGACGGAAGGACTTGAAGGCTCCTCGCACCTGTTCATCGGTGAACCGGTGCGGGCGGTCCAACTCGGTGATCAGGGACGTGTGGGTGAACCACAGCCCGAAGTGTCGCCCGCGCCAGGTGACAGTCTGGCCAAGCGCGATACTGCCAGAGGTGACACCGGCGACGGGGCGGGCACCTGATCTGCCCATCGATCTGGACGTCTCATCGATGCTCAAGGAGACATCGAACAGACGCTCAATCGGGTGACTGGTGCGCGTGACAACGGTGAAGGAACTCGGCATTCTCGATCAGACGTAGATGCGGTGTGCGTGACGGGTCCGGATGACGCGGCTGAAGAAGGCGTTGGTGAGGCCGAGCGCGACGAATACTGCGGCGACACCGCTGACAATCTGTGCCGCCTGGTACACGGGCACGTACGCGAGTGTGACGAGGGCGAGCGCGAACCGAACAATGGCGAGTCCGAAGCCCAGGACCAGAAGTAGTGAGGTTGCCCTGCTGCTTCTTTCGCTCGAGCGGGTTCCGTGCAGGAGGGCGGGAATCAGAGCGATGGCAACGTACGCGGCGTAGGCGGTAGCGATGGCGGCGTAGACACGCACCAAGGGATCCGCGAGGTCGGCTTCCATGCCGGGCACCGGCGTGGCGTCGTGGATATAGGCGAAGATGAAGACTTCAGCAATGAAGAACGCGGCGAACATGATGATGCCGGGCAGCCCGGAGATCATTCGTTGCGCGTTCGCGGAGTCGTACGCGCGCGCAATCTGTGTTCCGGCGAGCAGCAGACCAACGAACAATGCCAACTTCGATATCAGGTCTACCCAGTTGGGCACGGGTAGCAGAGGGTTCAATGCGGCGTAGACGGCGGGTGTGATCAGAACGAAGGCAATGACGATCGCCGTTGCGGCGACCATGACGTTGATGTTCCGGCCGCGGATCGCGCTGGGCAGTCGCGTCAGCGCGAGCGCCAGGAGGATGATGGCGAACAGGTAGGCGATGAGCATGGGGAGCCTCATTTCGCTGTGGCGAACTACAGGCTGGCAGTGTACGCCTCCCTCACCCCAGAGTGTCCCGGATACGCTGAGCAGCCTGTTCGTCAGCCTCGAGGCGGCGGGCCGTCCGTTGGGCGACTGCGATTCTTGAGGTAACGAGGTCGTGTAGGGCGGAGTCACGGAGCTGGCCGATCGCTACCGGACGCGCATTCTTAGTCCAGCCGGCTTCATCCAGAGTAAGAAGACCAGCAACCGCGAGGCCGCTGGCGAGCGACGTGTTGGCGATGCGAGCCGCTTCAACGAGCGCTCGCGGAGCGAGCCTGTTGGTCGTGATCTGGGCGGACAGGTTGGAAGGGGCTATCGCCATGCGCTCAGCGAGCGTTCGGCGCAGGTTTCCCGGATCTACGGCATCGATCCACAGACGGAGACCGTCCGCGATGGGCGGCTGAGGCCAGGCGTGCATAGCCGATAACGTCTGCGCGTTATCGGGCTGGTGACGCCGCAAGAGCTCTACGAGGGCGTCGTCCAAGATGACTTGCGAGAGCACCTCGACGGTCAGTGGCGGTCGCACGCCATTCGTGAGGTCTGCGTACTCAGGGAACTGAGAGAGGACGACGACTGGATGCTGGCGGGCAGCGCGTGCCGCGCGGATGACTACGCCCTCGTGAACTCGGCCTCGTATGAACTGCTTTTGCAGTGTGGCGCGAGGCAGTCCCACCACGTTCGCCAGAGCGGCGGTGTTGCCCGGAAGGCGCGCGCTAACGGCCCACTGTTTGAACGCCGCGGCAGCGACACTCATCGATGGGCACCCCCTGCCGGTACAGACACACGTCGGAGGCCCTCGGGTGAGAAAAAGTTACAACTTCAGGGCCAATTATGTATTCTGATCACTCCAGTGCAGGAGGTCAAAACCAGATGCTGGCACTTTACCGCTCGCAGCGGGCGTGCCGCCTCCACGGACCCGGGCCATGCCGGCTGCCAGCGACTCCCGCCGGCGCCATGCAGACTCGGAGTTTACATTCAACCCATACGGCTATACAGTGTGGTTGTCCACCCGTCCAACTTTCCGGGAAGGAGCGTTGTGATCCTCTCTGAATCGTCGGTGGTAGCCGAGACCCGCAGTTCAATGGGCACCTGTCGCGGTACCTCGACTGCCACCGCTCGGCGGAGGAGGCAATTCCCGTCCACGCGGACTACCACGCGCATCTCCACCGTGATGACCGATCGACAGGAGCCGCGATGACGGCGCGCCCGAGGTCGAGCCGGCGCAACGTGATGTGGGCGGCAGCTGGTGCACTCGTGCTGGTGCTCGGCATCGTCGCCGTCATCGTCGGTTCCGTCGTGTCTCAGTCACCGCCCAGCCCGCCGGCGAGCGGCACTTCCAGCGAAGGATCGGATACACCGACGCCGTCATCCACCGAGCGGCCCGGAGACATCGTTGACGCCACAGCTGAGGATCGTGGCTGGACGCCAGAGCCCATCACAAGGGATGCCGAGCCATACATCCGTGCGGCGCTCGCTGCCGCGTCCACCTTCGATACAACGAAGGCCACCCGAGACCAGTGGCTGGAGTACCTCGATTCTTGGTTCACCCCGGACACACGGTACGACGAGGCTGACCGGCCGGCACGGATGAGGGCCGCTCAACTGGAGCTCCGTCAAGGAGTTGTGCTGCCTCAGCAGGAATGGGACTCGCTGGCCGCGGAGGACGGTCGGGTGGTTGCGGCGACCGCCGGGGAGGTGGATTTCGTTCCGGTGACTGAGGATCCCTCAGGGAACATGTCAATCGGCACGGCGGACGTCACCCTGACGTTCACGCGCTCGGATGGCGGCGACGGCACGACCTCTTACGAAGAGTCGGTGCGCGTGAGCGTTCAGGTGCTGTGCGGAGAGGGGTCGGTGCCGACTCCCAACTCGGCACAGCAAGTCGGCGACTGCAAGGTGGTTCGGTACTTCACGGAGCCGTTGGAGCCCTGACATGGGTGCTCCGGTTGCTGCCGCAGCAGCCCTCGGAAATACGAGGACTGGTCGGAGGATCCTGACCGGGGCGACTGTCACCGTTCTGCTCCTGGTTGCGTTCGCGACGGCGCCGCTCATCGCAATCCCGTTCGCCGTCGCGGGCACCGCCGCGAGTTCCGCTGTGACCAGCGCTGATGCCGCCTCCCCGGCAGCGAACGGACAGTGGGCGTATCCGCTGGCCGGCGGTTATTTCAAGGGCCGCGGGTTCGGCTACAACCCAGTCAGCGGATGCAGTTACTGCTCGACGGATCACAAGGGTTATGACATGGCGCAGGGCTGCGGCGCCACCGTCTACGCCGCCGGTCCCGGTACCGTGCTGACCGCCGGGACGTATCAGGGCTACGGGAACACCGTCCGCATCGACCACGGTGACCGCCTCATCACCCTCTACGCGCACATGCAGCAGGCGTCCCTTCGCGTCATCGTCGGCCAGAAGGTGGTAGCTGGAACACCGCTCGGCACCGAAGGAAACACCGGCAAGTCATTCGGCTGCCACCTGCACTACGAGGTTCAGAGGTCCGGAACTTCGGTAGATCCGCAACCGTTCATGGCCACCCTCGGCCTCCCCCTGAAATAGACCCCCGCAAGGAGCGCACCATGTCCACACGACGAGCACCGACCGATGTACAGGTTCCGGACATCCAGCCGGACTTCTCGGCACCGTTTTTCCAGGGGTTCCAAGTCGTCGCCTCATATATCCTCGCCGGCGCCATGCTCGTCGTCCTGATCATGCTGATCATCGCCGGCGCGGCTCTCGCGTTCCGGGGGATCGCATCCGATCGGGTGCGCACCTGGGCGGGCGAGAACATCCTTTGGATCTTCATCGCAGCGGCCGTCCTCGGCGCCGCAAGCGGACTCTTCGCCTGGTTCGTGAACTTCGATTTCGGATTCTAATGCGAACCCTCAGCACCCTTCTCATCGGCACCGCCCTGGGGGTCGGCTTGGCGCTGAATGCGCTGGCTCCCGCATCCGCGACGCCGCCCTCCACCGGATCCGCACCGTCGGCACAAGTCGTGCCGACGGAGACCGTCTCCGGGGCTCCATGGTCGTCCCCGGCATACCCGGTTGACTGCCAGAGCGCGACCGGGCAGGTGTCGTGCACACCAACGGATCCTGTGAACGTGACCGCCCAGCAGTGCTTCAAGGACGTCCTCTACCAAGGTCAACTCACAACGGTATGCACCACCTACGAGGGGCACACTCAGGAACTGCAGAATGGCGGCGGCACTCCACTCCTGGTGAAGTACGGATGCAGCCTGGGCGACGTCGTGTGTCTCACGTTCGAGAACGCCGGTCGGGGCCTAGCTCTTTCAGCAACCGCCATGATGTACGTCGTCGCCAACAGCATGCAATTCGACACCACCACTCTGCTGTGGTCCGCCGCCGTCGGCGAGTGGTCGTTCTGGCAGTGGGCGATCCTGATCATCACCTTCGGTGCGATGGTCTGGGCCGTCGCGGCAGCCGTCGTCTCCGGTGACCGGGAGGAGCTCATTGGAGCTCTCATCCGATCTTTCATCGCGATTCCCGCCGTGCCGATCTGCCTGTGGCTCACTGGCCACCTACTCAACGCGATCGATGACATGACCTGGTACATCATGAATCGCCACGGACCTCTCGCTCTGTTCTCGACATTGCAGTCGGTGATGTGGGCGGGCGGGCAGGCGAACTACTTCTTCGCGTTCCTGATTCATGGGCTTCTGATGATCGGAATGCTCCTGCTCGTGCTCGTCTTCGCCTTCCGAAACATCGTCCTCGCGGCCCTCATCGCTGTGGGACCCGTGGCCTGGATGCTCTTTCCTGTGCGAGGTGTCGGGCCGCAATGGGTCGTGCGGTACGTCTCGGCGGTCGCCGTACTCCTCCTAACAGGGCCGCTCACGATCGGTTTCGTCACACTGATCGTGAACGGTCTAGCGAACATCAAGACGATCTGGGATCCGCAATCTTGGCCACTCCTCGTCGGCCTAGCTCTGGTGGCTTTCGCTCCTTTCGCGATCTTCGGCCTGTTCAGCTTCGTGGGGGCGGTCGCGGCCGACGGAGTAGGGTCACGGCTCGGCTCCCACGGGGCTCGCATGACAGGCAACGCCGCGCGATCGGCAGTCCGCATTCCGACTCGTCTCGGCGGCTCGCCGTCGGGCGTCCCGCCGAGCGGGAGCGCCACATCCTCGGGTGGACCCCCCAACACGCCCCGAACGGGGCCCGGGCCCGGAGTGCCGCGCGGCCCTTCCTCTCCCTCGCAGTCGGGCAACGGCTCAGCGCGCCCGACGCCAGCGGCGGGGCCACCTTCCGGAGAGGCATCTACCTCTCCGCGCCCCGAATCCTCGCAGTCACCGCCAACTCCCCCAGGTTCGCCGGGTGAAAGGACGCCCTCATGACTTCCGCGCCCGACCACGCGCGTCCCGTACGTCTCTCGCGCCGATCGCGGCAAGGAGTCGTGATGGGGATGGACCCCTGGCAATTGACATTCCTGAGCGCGTCGGCCCTCGTACTGCTAATGGCGGTGAACAGGTTCGGTCCACTCGGACTGCTCTACGCCGCTCCCGTCTACCTCGGCTTGGGGATGACGGCGCTGACCAGCATCCAGGGGATCTCGACACCGAGGATGGCCGGCCTCTGGCTGATGAAGCAGGTCCGGCACGCCGCCGGCGCCACCACGAACGCCTACCGCCCCGAGCGCACGCAACTAGCCAGCACGCTGAATCTTCCGGGGACGCGCGCGTCGATCCAGCTCTGGGAGGTCGATCAGGTCGCCGCGGCCTACAACCCGCACGACCGGTCGGTGTCGGTGATCGCCGAGCTGGAGGTGCAGGGGTTCCTGATGCACGAGATCCCCGAGCGGTATGACCTCGCCGAGCAGTTCGACCGGGTCCTCGGCCCGCTCACCCAACGCCGCGGCATCAAGCGGGTCACCCTGCAGGAGCGAACCCTGCCGACCACGATCCGGGCCGCGCGAGAGCATTACGACACCGTCCGGCTGCTGCGGCACCTGGACCCGGACTCCCCCGTGGCCCGGAACTACGACGACGTGCTGGACCGGTCGGAGCGGTTCGAGGTCGCGCACCGCAACTACATCATCTTCACCCTCGACCTGGTCGCCCTTGGCGCACAGCTGAAGTCCCTGGGCGGTGGTCAGGACGCGATCCTCGCCCTCGCGGCGATCGAGGCCGGGAACCTCGCCGACGCTCTCCGGTCGGCGAAGATCAAGGTCCGCCGCTGGCTGTCCCCGCGGGGTGTTGCGGGGCTGGGTCGGTTGGCGTTTGACCCGGAGTTCGCCGCGACCGTGCAGAACCGCCCCGATGGCCTGGCCGGCGTGGACCCGGTGGCGATCGGACCGATGTATCTGGAGGAGCCGAAGGGGCGCAACGGAATCGTGGTCACCGACTCTGGTGTGCACACCACGATGTGGGTGCACGAATGGCCACGGTCCGATGCCCCGGTCGGGTTCCTCTCGCCCATCGTGTTCGCCCGGCACCCGAACACCGGGGAAGCGATCACCCACATCTTCTCCATCGTCCTCACCCCCGTGCCGGTGGCGAAGGCGCTGAAACGCATCCGGGAGGAGAAAAAGGTGTGGCGCGGGAACGAGAGTCTGCGGGCCAAGCGCAGCGCCGACGGGTCCGCGGCGGACGCGGCGGACTGGCGGGCGCTGGAGCAGCAGGAGCAGGAGATCGCGAACGGGCACGGCGAGTTCCGGTACGGCGCGTACCTCACCGTCAGCGCCCCCGACGAGGAACGCCTCGACCAGGCGATGGCAGGAATGCGCAACGCCCTATCCCGTGCGGGGATGGAGGCGCAGATCCTGTACTGCCAGCAGGCGGAGGCGCTGATGGTAAACGCCCTCCCGGTCGGGTTGGGGATGAAATGACCCGCCACTTCGTCACCTTCACCCCCGGCGACACCACCCCCGCGCAAAAGCGCGCGCTCCGCCGGGAAGCCGCCCGCGCCGTCCAGGGCGAGAAACCGGCCCGCTCGACCCGGAAGGATCGTGCGCTGCCGGAACCGGCGGTCGCCGGCCCGTTCGGGCCGGGGATCATCCACGGCGGTTACTGGAACGTTGCCAAGGCGTTGATCCCGCCGCATCAGGCGACGTCGCAGCACATCGCGGGGATCTACCCGTTCGTGGCCGACTCCGGGCTCGGGCACCGCGGCCCGGTCATCGGGGTTGATTTGAATGCGGACGCGCTCTGGCACTTCTCTCCCTGGGAGTCCTACATCGATTCCTCGGACCGGGGCACGTTCTCCACCAACATCCTGGTGCTCGGTGCGTACCGGTCCGGGAAGTCCGGGTCGATCAAGGTGCTGACCACGAGGTCGATCGCGTTCGGTCACCAGGTCGTGGTCCCCTCCGATCCGAAGGGTGAGTGGGTCGCCGTGGCCGAGGCGATCCCCGGCGGGCGGGTGATCCGCCTCGGCGGCGGTACGGGCGCTCGCCTGAACCCGCTGGATCGTGGGCCGAGGCGGTCGGATGCCTCCGATGAGCAGCACGAGCAGATGGTCAAGCAACGCCGGATCGGTACCCTGATCGCCCTGGTTGAGATGACCTTGAACGGCCGGCTTAGCGCGGTGGAGCACGCCGCGCTCATGGATGCCCTGGACCGGTGCATCACGGCCACCGGGGACCGGCCCACCCTCCGCGGCGTCTATGAGGAGCTCGGGCGGCTGGCGGGTGAGACGGATGCTGCGTTCCGTGCCGCCGAGGGGGCGGTGCAGCCGCGGTTCGTGCTGCGGAGGTTTGTGGAAGGGGACCTGTCCGGGCTCTTTGAGGACGAGTCCACCGTGGAGTTCGACCAGGACGCCCCCATCGTGGTGACGGACACGTCGGAGTTGTTCGCCCGCGGGGACCTGGCCGCGCAGCTGACGCAGGTCTGCTCCACCGCGTGGATTCAGGCCGTGATCAGTGACCGGGGTGCCCGCCGCACCCGGTACGTGGTGCGGGAAGAGGGGTGGCGGGACATGACGTCGCTGGCGTCGCTGCAGATGTTCCAGCAGTGGCTGAAACTGTCTCGGCACTACGGGATCAGCAACATCGTGATCCTGCACAAGATGGGTGACCTCGACGCCGTCGGCGACGCCCACTCCCTGGAACGCTCCCTCGCCTACTCGATCGTCGGTGACATCGAGAACAAGTTCATCTTCCGCGTCAACCACCAAGAACAGACCGCGCTCCGGGACCGGCTCAGCCTCCCCACGCCCCATGTGGAGATGGCCAGGCACCTGCGCAAGGGTGAGTTCCTCGCCTACGTCGGGCAGTACTCCTACCTGGTGGACTGCTTCGCTACCTCCACCCCGTGGGAGTTCGAGCTGTTCAAGACCGACGACGCCGTCTCCCCCGCCGACCGCGACGACGCCGCACTCCGTGTCATCGACGCCGGGGACATCGAATCCTTCTGGCCCGAACCACGGGAGCCGCTGGCGCCAGATGCCGGGCTGGAGGGCTGGCTGACCCCAATGGAAACCCCGTTTGAAAGGGAGCTGTGATGAGCATTGCCACCCATCCCCGCGCGTTCGCGACTGTCACCGGCGAGGCCGCCACGTTCGTCACCCTCGATGGCCGGACGGAGCCGGTCCACGCCACCGGTCAGGAGGACATCCGGCACGCCATCGTCCGCCGCGCCACCCACGAGGCCCGCCGCGCTGGCGCCCCCGTGGAGCTCGTCACCTCCGGCGACCGCGGCGAGCACCACCTCCTCGTCGGCACCGACGGCGCCCTCGGCGCCATCACCCCCACGCACCCGCCGGTCCCCGTAGCAGCGGACCCTGAGCAACTGGCTGAGCCAGCACGGAGAATGGAGGTGAGGGAACAGGCTCCGCAGCCAGAACCGGTCGATGCTCCTACCGGGCCGGCTGCGGAGTCGCCCACCCGCCCCACCTTCCTCGCCCCCATACCCGACACCGCGAGTCACCTATCCGGGTGGCGGGGGGCTCTTGCCCGGCTCGGGCTCAGCGTGGGGCCGTCCGCGGCGGAGCGTCGCCGGTCAGAGTGGGTCAGTGCCGTGTCCACGCACTGGGCGGGATGCCGCACCCTCGCCGTCGCCAACGGCAAAGGCGGGGTCGGAAAGACCATGACCACCGCGATGCTCGCCGCGGTGTTCGCCCGCCAAGGGGGCGGGAACGTGCTCGCCTGGGATAACAACGACACCCGCGGCACCCTCGGGTGGCGCACCGAACAAGGCCTCTACGACACCACCCTCCGCGACCTCCTCCCCGCCGCCGCTGAGCTCCTCACCCCGACGGCCGGAGTGTCCGATATGACCCGGTTCGTGCACCACCAAGGGTCCGATCGGTATGACGTGCTGCGCTCCAACCCCGAGCTCCTGGCGACGGATCAGCGGATCGCGACCGCGGAGTTCGACCTGCTGATGCAGGTCGCCGCCCGCTACTACCGGCTGGTGATCTTCGACTCCGGCAACGACGAATCCGCCGAACGCTGGCTGCGGATGGTGGACTCCTCCTACCAACTCGTCATCCCCACCCTCGCCGCCCCCGAATCCGCCGAATCCGCCGCGCTCCTGCTCGACGCGCTCCGCGATCGAGACGAACGCTCCGCCGCCCTCGCCGAGAACGCGATCGTCATCGTCACCCAATCCGAACCCTCCGGCGGCGCGGCAGCGCGACGCGTCGCCGACGGATTCCAAGGGCATGTCCGGGCGGTGGGAGTCATCCCCTTTGACCCGGCGCTGAAGTCCGGGCCGCTCCGCTTCGACAGGCTGCGGCGCCGCACCCAGGACGCGTGGCTTCGCGCCGCCGCCTCCGCCGCCCAGGAGCTTTAGGAAGGGAAGAGCCGCGATGAACGAGGGGATGCTCGGCAAGGCGATCGCCGTCGTGATCGCGGCCGCGGTCGTGCTGTCCCTGCTGTTCGGGCTCATCACCGAAGCAATCGCCCAACTGGTTTGCGGGGCACGGCCGGTGGCGCGGAACCTGTTCTCCGGTCTCTGGCTTGCGATCACCGGTGACCCGGCCGCTCACACCGTCCCGGCCGGCTGTGCCCTGCCGGTGGTGCCGATCCGTATCGCCGACCTCCTCGCGGTTCTCCTGGTCGCCGGGCTCGCGATCTGGGGCATGGCGGCCGTGCGCCGGTATCGGCAATCCGACCAGTCGTTCATCGCGGACCTCCGCACCCGCCCCGGGTTCGCCCCGGCATCGGAGATCCGGGAGCACCTGTCGGCGAAGGCGGTGCTCCGCCGTGCCAAGCAGCTCCGCCCGGGCCTCGCCCACCCCGCCCCGACCGATGTCGGGTGGCGGGTCGGCCGGTCCCGGAAAACCGACGTCTACGTCTCGATCGAGGACTCAGTCGCTCTAGAGGGGCCGCCCCGCTCCGGGAAGGGGTACCGGGTGCTGATCTCCGCGATCGTGGACTGGTCCGGGCCGCTCATCACCACGTCGACGACGAACGACAACCTCACCGCGACCATGCGGATGCGACAGCAACGCGGGACCGTGCACGTCTTCGACCCGCAAGGCCTCTCGGGGATCCGGCACCCGATGCGGGTGAACCCGATCATCGGCTGCGAGGACCCGCTGATCGCGATGCAACGCGGCACCGCCATCATCACCGGCACCGCCCTGGGCACATCCACCACCAACGGGGAATGGGCCCAAGCCTCCGGTGTCGTCCTCGGGAGGCTCCTGCATGCCGCCGCAGTCGGCAACCAATCCATCGCGGCCGTTTACAACTGGGGCACCTCCCCCGCCCAGGCACGCGACGCCGTCGACATCCTCCGTTCCGCCGGCGCGCCCGGGTGGGGGGACAACCTCGAGGCCACCATTAGCGGCGACGAGAAACTGGTGTCCTCCATCTGGTTCGGTGTCCAAGGTGCCGTCGCCCCCCTCGCCGTCCCTCAGATCCGAGAAGCGCTCATGCCCGCTCCGGGTGATCCGGTGTTCGACCCGCGTGAGTTCCTGGACGCCGCCAACACCCTGTACCTGATCGGCTCCTCCTCCGGCGCATCCGCGATGGGCGGATGGTTGAGCGCACTGCTGGATGACATCGTCGAGGTCGCCCGCACCCGGGCGCTCGCCTCCCTCGGATCACGTCTCGCCGATCCGCTCGGGCTGATCCTGGATGAGATCGTGAACATGTTCCGGTGGGGAAACCTGCCCCGCATAATGGCCGACGGCGGTGGCCGCGGGATCTGCACCTTCGTCGTCCTCCAAGCCCTCTCTCAAGCCGAAACCTCCTGGTCCCGGGCAGAGGCAGACACCATCTGGGCCGCAGCCACCGCCAAGGTCCTGCTCGGCGGTGCCAGCCACGTGAACCACCTCCGCGACATCGAAGCGCTCCTCGGCACCCGAGAAACCTCCCGCAACCAGAGGTCCTGGTCCACCCACCAGGCCGGGCACAACACCAGTCAGCAGCACGAACGCCGCCCGCTGATGTCGGTCGATGAAATCCGGCGGATGCCGCAGACCCTCGGCCTCCTCGCTTACCGCAACCGCCGCGGCGTGCTTCTGGATCTCGCCGGGTGGGACGAGCGAAAAGACGGACGCTCCATCGCCCGCGGCAAGACAGACACCGAGAAGGAGCAGCGCGACGTCTTCACCGCCGCACTCCGGTCACCGGACCGTGCGGGATACCGCCCCTCCGAGGAGGTGGGTGAGGGATGAGCAATCGCCGACGTCCCGGGATCTTCAACCTCTACCGCAGCGAGTACCTCCGCTCGCGGGCGTGGTTCGCCCGCCGCGACCGGTGGTTCGCCGAGGAACGTGCCGCCGGGAGGCTCCTGGAGTGCGCTGGCTGCGGTCGACCGGCCGACAAGTCCCACCTCGAGCTGCACCACCTCGACTACGCAGGCATGCTCGACGGAAAGGGGAACTTCACCGCGTCCGAACCGCACGAGGACCTTGTGCCGATGCACGCGTACTGTCACGAGCTCCTGCACCGCCTGATCGACCGCGACGCCGTCGTCGCCCGCAACCGAACCCGGCGCGCCGCCTCCCACGAAGCCCTGCAGCGCCTCCGACAGAAGCTCGCACCCGTTCAGGAGCCACGGTGAACGCCCGATTCGACCCGGCCGAGGACCCGGACGCGCTCCTGGCCAGCGAGATGACCGCGTTCGAACCCGACATCCGGTACGGCAGCTCGGCTCCCATCGGCGCGCAAGTCATCAACTGGCGCACCCTCCCCGACCGGGACGCCCGCGCCGCATGGAACGACCTCCGCACATGGGTGGAATGGTTCACCCACCGGTACCGGGTACCGGAGTCCACGGTGCCCGCGTGCTGGTGGAAACACGGGCACCTCGTCGAGGAACTCTCCGCCCTGCACACCGCGCACACCGCAGCGTTCGACACCACCGACTCCGGGTTCGGACCCATCGGGTGGCACGAACGCCTCGCCATCGCGATGCCCCGCCTCACCCGCGCCTACGCCGGCGGCTGCTCCGACGGACACCGAGACATCACACCCCGCTCCACGATGAGCAACATCGACGAGCAGGAATGGGACGCGTGGACCGGAAAGGCCCACGCCCACCGAGACACCCCGGTGTCTCACCACAGAAAGGAAGAAGAATGACCACCAGAATCCCGGTCACAATCGAGGGCAACCTCACCGGCGACCCCGAACACGGCGCGGGAGAATCGGGCAACGAATACGCCCGCTTCACCGTCGCGGTGAACGACCGACGGCTCAACGAAACCACCAACCGGTGGGAAGACGCCGGCACGGTTTTCCACAGAGTCGTCGTCTTCAACCAGCAATCCCGGCACGTCGCCGACTCGCTCCGCAAGGGCGACAGCGTGCTCGTCGCCGGCGACCTCCGATTCGGCACCTACACCGACAAGGAAACCGGGCAGACACGGGAAACCCGCGACATCGTCGCGGACAACGTCGGCGCCTCGCTCAAGTTCGCGAGCGTCAACGTCGAGCGCAGCCCAAAAGCTGAAGGCCCCGCAGCGTACGCTACGGGGCCTGCAGCAGCACCGGCCTCGTACGCCGGCGCCGGGATCGTCCGCTGACCCATCTCCACAGGTGCGGGCGAGAGTCATCGTACTCTCGCCCGCACTTCTGCGTCTCAAGCACGTCACTCACGAGACATTCATTTCGTACACGGCAAAAGACGTCCAACGACTGCCGAGATCCGCGGTCAGCAGTCGTGTCTCGCAGACCTTCCTTTGCGGACGCCGGACTAAGGAACCGGTGCGCCGTTGAGGTCTCGACGTTCTGAGATCTCCTCCGGCAACCCTTTGCGCAACGCCCCGTGGCGCTGCCTCTCCGCTCGATTGCCGATACTGGTTCTTATGTCAGATCCGAGGTGCGAAGTGTGGGAGTCAGGTCCATCCCGACCGTAGCCACGGTCTACTTCGCTGTCGCTGTGCTCGGACATGGGCTGGACTACGCTCGCCGCACCGGTGTGGTCGGCACCTTTCCCAACCCGGCCGCCATGCTCCGCCGCAGCGGATCGAGGTTTAGAAAGGGTTCTGACGGGCTCCGGAGAAAGGTTGACGCCGACTTGAACGGCATGTAACGTTCGGCGGACGAGGATCGCCCTCGATAAGCACCACCCCCTCCCCCTTTCAACAAGCCATTTGTGCGGGCAGGGATGACATCGTTGTCAAAGGAGTGCTAGATGCGACCCCCCTTCCTCGCTATGCTCGCGGTTGCTGTCACAGCCGCGTTAGTCGGTGTACCTGCAGCCGCGGTTTCGTCGGATGAAACCGCCCAGTGGCGGCCGTCCTATCACTACACGCCGACCAAGAACTTCATGAACGATCCGAACGGCCTAATCCACTACAAGGGGATCTACCACCTCTACCACCAGCTCAATCCGTCGGGGAATACCGCCGGCAACGGTTCATGGGGCCACGCCACCAGCACCGATCTGGTCAATTGGATGGAGCACCCGGTCGCGATCGCAGCAGACGCCAACGAGGAGATCTGGTCGGGGAGTGTCGTGCTAGATGAAGCCAACACATCCGGTTTCGGTACGAGCAAGAAAAACCCCCCGCTGGTTGCGATCTACACCAGCCGCGACAGGCACACCGGAGCTCAGCGGCAGGCGCTGGCCTACAGCCGCGACGCCGGAGAAACCTGGACGAAATACTCCGGGAACCCCGTGCTGGACATCGGCTCTTCGGATTTCAGGGACCCGAAGGTCTTCTGGGACACCCAGACGAGCCGGTGGGTGATGGTCGTTGCCAAGTCGGTCGAGCGCAAGGTCGGAATCTATTCCAGTGCGGATCTCAAGACCTGGACGCACCAAAGCGACTTTGGGCCTGCGGGAGCAACCGGAAGCGTCTGGGAATGCCCGGATCTTTTTGTGCTGCCGTATACCGACGCCAGGGGCGTCACCACCCAGAAGTGGGTTCTCACGCTGAGCGTCGCGGGCAAGATGCAATACTTCGTCGGCGATTTCGACGGTTCCACCTTCACCTCTCCTGACACCTCGTACACACCTCCCACCGGCACCGTGATCAGCGACTTCGAGAGCACGAGCTGGGATGCGGGCTGGACGACTACGGGCACGGCGTTTGGCACGGGGCCGGACGTCCCGCCCGCGGACGTGTTCGGCGCGATAGGTTCGCGCTACGTCGACAGCTACGGCGAAGGCGACTTCGAGACCGGGACCCTCAGCTCACCCGACTTCCTCATCAATCAGCCCTACCTCAACCTCCTCGTGGGCGGCGGCAACTATCCGCACGTGGAAGGCGGTTCCACCGAGCCGCCCGCCGGGCAAGTCTTCGCCGGTTTCGAGGCCGACGGGCTCCAAGCCGGATGGACGGGAACGGGCAGCTTCACCGGCCTAACCAACACGACGTGGAGTGATCTGCCTGGCCGGGTCGGCCGCGGCGTTCTCGACACATGCTGGGATGGATGTGACCCTGCGGTGGGCACCGTGCGTTCCCCCGAGTTCACCATCGACAGCGATTTCATCAACCTGCTGGTCGCTGGCGGCAACCACCCGCTTTCCGGCCCTGAGCCCACCGCGGTGTCACTCATCGTCGACGGACAGGTCGTGAAAACGGAGACCGGCGTCAACTCCCCCAATCTGAACTGGCGGGCCTGGGACGTGACGCCCTACCAAGGACAGTCCGCCTACATCCAGGTGACCGACCAGCGAACGGCCGATTGGGGGCACATCATGATCGATCACATCGTTCTCTCCCACACCGCAGCGGCGCCCTGGGGACAAGAGGCCACAGCCAACCTCGTCGTCGACGGTGAAGTCGTGCGCTCTGCTACCGGCGCGAACAGCGCGTCACTGGATTGGACATCGTGGCATCTCGCCGACCTGCAGGGCAAGACCGGGCACCTCCAGCTCATCGACAACGCGACCGGCGGCTGGGGTCACCTCTACGCAGATCAGATCATGCTCGCGAGCGAACCGGCCGTCGACGCTGCCAGCAGGGTGAGATGGATCGACCACGGCGCCGACTACTACGCCGGCGTGACCTTCAATAACCTCCCGGGTGACCGACGCGTGCAGATCGCCTGGCTCGGCAATTGGGACTACGCAAACTCGACACCCACCTCGCCGTGGCGGGGCGCGCAGTCGATCGCGCGTGAACTGTCTCTCACAGATAACGCAGGCCGCCCCTCATTGGTACAGGAGCCAGTCAGAGAGTTCAACAAAAACCTGGGGAAGGCCACCACAGCGAACCTCAAAGGACTCGATGGCACTCAGACCCTCGCCGCCCAGGGGACCGCGATAGAGCTGAATGTCACCCTCACCCCGCATGGAACGACCGACACCGGTGTCGTGGTGCGGATGGGCGCGGATCAGGGTACCCGGATCGGGTGGTCAGACGGCGAACTATACCTCGACCGAACTGAATCCGGGGAGAACTCCTTCAGCCCACTGTTTTCCGCGACCCACCGAGTGGCCGTACCACTGGTTGACGGAAAGCTCGCACTGCGGATCCTGGTCGACAAATCGTCCGTCGAGGTCTTCACCGCGGACGGACGGGTGGCGATCACCGACCTGATCTACCCCCACCTCAGCAGTGATGGAATCGCGGTGTATGCACACGGCGGCACCGTCGACGCCAAGGTGATCTCACGCGTCGTGCGGTAATCGACACAACAGTGCGAGGGGTGTATCCGGTGCGTTCGGATGGTCCGCGGTCGACGTACCGGTCGGCGCCGTAGTTGCCAATGTTCGTGTGTCGCGATCCGTTGGCTGACCGGCCCACCGAGACACCGACGTTGGTGGCCGTGGTCCGTGCGATGTCGAGGTCAAGTTCGTATTCACATGGCGGAAACCGGGCGAGATTACCATGACCCGCATGCCGACTAGAAACCAGTGGCCGCGACCGGCTCCGCCTCTTCAACGTCCGCCGGTCACGGGCTCTCCGCAAGCCACGGGCGCCGCTGATTGGGTTCGCTGCCCGGACTGCGGCGACGTGATGCAGGCGATGATGGCCGGGTGGGAGTGTCCGGGCTGCGGGTGGATCGAGATCGCTCCGGCCCAGGCCACCGGGGATGAGCGGGACGAATAGGGCGCACCGTCGCCGCGGCCCGTGCAAGCAGGATCGCACCCACTAGCAACGTGTGTCTCCGGCGCGGATGTCGCCGTTCCAGACACCCCCAATGAGACGGCGACGCACGACGTGGGACCGGTGCCCTGACATCAACGCGTGAGGGTTCGGTGCCCGAAGTGGTAATGCCGCCCCATGGCGCCTCCTGCGGAGTGGAGTCGGGCGGACGCGAAAGCGCGGCGGCTTAGAGCTGGGATCCGGGACGTCGCCGAGAACCTGGTCGTCGGATGATGCGGTGGGTAGAGTGACGGGGCGGTTCCCCCCGAGAGCGGCCTCGTGGGGGTCAAGGTTCTCGGGGGGAACCTGAACCCGCAGGCCGGCCCGCCGCTGCAGAGCGCGGTGAGTGCTCAGCCTGGGGAACTGGCACCGGACGCGGCGGCGGGTCTTCGATCAGGATAGCGGCACGCCCAGGGATCGTGAGGATCGTGAGCTACTCTTTCTGCCGGTCCCGGAGCAGCGGCGGTCCGTGGTCGGGGAGGTTCGCTGATGCGATGAGGCGTGCCTGGGCGAGTTGTTGATCCAGCAGTGCACGCCAGTCCGGGTTCTGTCCAGGGAGAGCATGGCCACACATGCGAGCCATTGCGCGACGTGCACTGGTTCGACATCGTTGTGCTCGAACTCGGCTGTATCCGGAGGGTGGCGTCGTCGTCGTCGCGGGCGGTGATGTCGATTATTTCTAACCCGACGAGGAGAACGCGGTCCATGTAGCTCATGCTTACCTCCTAGCTGAGCCGGAGTCCGCGTCGCATTCAGCGGCCGCGACAGGTGTTCGGCTGTGTCGGCAACGTCGAGTGGGTAGTGCCGTGTGCTCGCCCCCGTTGCGGGTCACCGGGATCAGCTTCGAACCCTCCGGCAGCCACAGCGTACGCCGGAAGCCACGCACGACGGCAGTGGTCCTTCCACCGCACCACCGCCCCCGGAAGCGCCGGCGACAGCCAACCGATCAACCGCGCGGCGGAGGACGTGTGGTTGCGCCCATCGATTCCGTCACTGTCGTCTTCAATCAACCCGAGCCCGTCCCTCCCATGCTCACGCCCCGACAACACTCGGGGCGATTGTCTTTTGACGCGGCGCTATCGTCGTCGACGGTGAACGAGACCAATCACATAGGAGGCTCCGCCGGTCGAGGGGTATCAAACGGCGCCGCCTGAGGTTACTCTCATCGCAGACCCGCCACGTGGGGAGGCAACACCCCCCATTCTGAGCGCTCGCACCCGTGTGGGTGAAACGGCGGAGCGGCTGGCGGGTTCGGGCTCCTCCCGAGAACCCTCCCTTCCCCCGGAGGCTCGCTCGGGAGGAACCACCCGACGTGAAAAATTCCCAGGGAGGGATTGCTCGGTGCGTTCGCCGCACAACGGAGGACCCTCGTGGTGACCGTGACGTTGTTCGTCATCCCCGAGCCAGAGCCGGGAATCGCCAACGTGTTCAGTCCGCCAGACCAGTGCCCGAGATGCACGGCGTTCAACGTGACGCAGAAGCAGGCCCCGCCGACGCCGCTTCAAGATCCTCAGCGACGAACCGACAGCAACGTCTGACCAGCCCCCGCTTCGCGCGCCCCTTGCTTCAACCGGCCCCGGCCACGGTTGTCCCCCGAATGGGGGACATACGCGCTTCGCGGGGCGTGGAACTATGAATCACCTCGCAAAGCGATTTGTGTAGTACTCAATGAAGAGGAGTTGTTGCATGCAACTATCAGAACGGCGTGTCACACGCCGTGTCACGAGCGGCCTGGTAGCGGGCGCGCTCGTCGCGACCGCGTTGGTCGCCGGTACGCCGGCGGCTCTGGCCGCCCCCGGTGGGGTTGTGGTGGCCGGTCATGGGCAGCCACTTCAGGAGGGTCCGGAGCCCACGGTGCACACGCAGGAGGCGTTCGCTCCGGAGGATGACTTCACCGCGAAGTGGACGCGTGCCGACGCGATGCAGTTGAAGCGGCTGTCCGATCCGGACGCGCCGTCCCGGGAGAATTCGATGCCGGCGTCGCTCACGATGCCGACGATCCCGCAGGATTTCCCGGACATGTCGGACGAGCAGGTGTGGGTGTGGGATTCCTGGCCGCTGACGGATGAGAACGGGGATCAGTATTCGGTGAACGGGCAGGAGATTCTTTTCTCCCTGGTCGCTGACCGCAGCCTTGTCTTCGATGAACGGCACACGTTCGCGAAGATCGGGTACTTCTACCGTCCCGCCTTCCTCACGGACGAGCAGCGTCCCGAGGATGGTGGCTGGACCTATGGCGGACTCGTGTTCGAGGAGGGCGTCACCGGTCAGATCTTCGAGGACCAGTCCTTCAGCCACCAGACGCAGTGGTCGGGGTCGGCACGGGTGTTCAAGGGTGGTGAGATCAAGCTGTTCTTCACCGATGTCGCGTTCTACCGCAACCCGGATGGCAGCAACATCAAGCCGTACGACCCGCGGATCGCGCTGAGCGTCGGCAAGGTGCATGCGGGCCCGGGCGGGGTGTCGTTCAGCGGGTTCGATGAGGTCATCGACCTGCTCCAGGCCGACGGCACGTACTACCAGACCGGTGCGCAGAACCCGTTCTTCAACTTCCGCGACCCGTTCACGTTCGAGGACCCCGCCCACCCGGGCGAGACCTACATGGTGTTCGAGGGCAACACGGCGATGGATCGCGAGACGGCCACCTGTGACGCGGAAGACCTCGGCTACCGGGACGGCGACCCGTACGCGGAGACCGTGGAAGAGGTCAACAACTCAGCCGCGCCGCTCGACATCGGCAACATCGGGCTGGCCAAGGCGCTGAATGATGACCTCACGGAGTGGGAGTTCCTGCCACCGATCCTCTCCGCGAACTGCGTCACCGACCAGACCGAACGGCCGCAGTTCATCTTTAAGGACGGGAAGTACTACCTGTTCACGATCAGCCACCGCAGCACGTTCGCGGCCGGCTTGGACGGACCTGAGGGTGTTTACGCGTTCGTCGGCGACGGCATCCGCAGCGACTTCCAGCCGCTGAACCATGGTTCCGGTCTCGCCCTGGGCAACCCGACGAACCTGAACTTCCTCGGTGGGGAGCCCTTCGCCCCGGACTTCAACCAGCACCCCGGACACTTCCAGGCGTACTCGCACTACGTCATGCCCGGCGGGTTGGTGCAGTCCTTCATCGATACGATCGGCACGCACGACAACTTCGTGCGGGGCGGCACCCTCGCCCCCACCGTGAAGGTCGACCTTGAAGGAGACACGTCCGCCGTGGACTACTCCTACGGGAACGACGGGCTCGGCGGCTGGGCGGACATCCCGGCCAACCTGCACATGTTGACAGCGGGCAAGTACACCGTGACCGTCTCCGACGCCACGGTCGAGAGGATCCGCGACGTGGTCGGTCCGTGGATCGACGACTACATGCAGGGCGAGCCGGTCCCCCCGCGCACCAGAGCGCTGATCCAAAGGCTCATCGCACAATACGGCGGCTAAACACCTAACCGATCGGATGCCCCGGGGTTCGGCGACCCCGGGGCATTCCCACGCCCCCACCGTCACCCGAGTGTGTCAAGTCGACAATGGAACGACTTCTCAGCCGGGGCTCTCGTCGGCTGGCAGGGTGAGCGAGTGAACACGCTGTATCCAGCTGCGGTGGCGGCCCCGGAGGACGGAAAATGGGACACGAACGTGCTCATCGTTGCGTGAGTCGCTGAGCGTGACGCGGTGGTTCATCACCTCGCAGAAGGGACTGCGACCGTGGGAATGCCGGCTCTGAGAGGCGCAGGTGAAGCTGTCGTGTCTACGCCCGCTGCCGGCACCCTGGTGAGCGGGCGTGGAGCGGCGCGGGGTAGGCCGCGAAGCGGGTCGTTTGCGGGCGGGGTGGGGATCCTGCTCCTGCTGCTCCTGGCGGCATGTGTGGGAGAGGATCCGGAGCCCACGCCGACGGCTTCGTCGGACAGCCCGGCGCCGGCGCCGGATGCCGCGTACCGGCCAGCCCTGCACCTCACGCCGGACGAGCATTGGATGAACGACCCGCAGCGCCCGTTCTTCGCCGGCGGCGAGTGGCACCTGTACTACCTTTACAACTCCGACTATCCGGAGGGCAACGGTACGGAGTGGTACCACGCCACGTCGGCGGATCTGGTGTCGTGGCAGAACCAGGGTGTTGCTATCCGGAAGTATGAGAACGGGCTCGGTGACATCCAATCGGGCAGTGCCGTGGTCGACGTTGAGAACACGGCGGGGTTCGGCCGGGGTGCGATCGTTGCACTTGTGACCCAGCAGGATCAGGGCGTGCAGCGGCAGTCTCTGTTCTGGTCTGCCGACAACGGCTATACGTTCACGGAGTACGACGGGAACCCCGTGATGGATAACCCTGGGTCCCTGCACTGGCGTGACCCGAAGGTGGTCTGGGACGACGCTTCGAGACAATGGGTGATGATCCTCGCCGAAGGCGAGAAACTCGGCTTCTACACCTCCACCAATCTCACGCAGTGGACGTACCGCTCCGGAATCGAGCGCCACGACCTGGGACTGCTGGAATGCCCCGACCTGTTCCAGATGTCCATCGATGGCGACCCGACACGCACCACCTGGGTGCTGGGCACGAGCGCCAACGGCGCAGCATACGGACGGGCCACCGGCTACGCCTACTGGACGGGAGATTGGGACGGTGAAACGTTCACAGCCGCGCAGGAGGAACCCCAGTGGCTGGACGGGGGCTCCGACTTCTACGCCGCGGTCACCTGGGACGACTCTCGGCTCGACGTGTCCGAGCGCCTCGCTGGACGCTTCGCGCTGGGGTGGATGAACAACTGGGCCTACGCGGGAGACCTGCCCACCACGAGCTGGCAAGGTGGCGCCCAGTCCCTCGTGCGAACGCTCCGCCTCGAGGAACGCAGCGACGGCACGCTCACCCTCCATAGCACTCCCCCGGACACGCTCGACGCGCTCGAAGTGCAACCGCGACACGACACCAACCTCACGGTCGACGGCCAGCAGAGCATTGAACCCACCCTCCAGCCCAAAGGCCATACGTTCCGGCTCCGCATCACACTGGATCGCAACACATTCCGATCCGATGAGCTGAGGATACTGCTCGGCCCGCCCGGTGAGAGCGTGACGTTCGGCTTCGACGCCGTCGCCGAACACATCTTCATCGCCCGCGGAACCGACGCCGCGGCCGCCACCCTGCCAGCGGTCTACACCGCTATCCAGACCGCCCCGGCACCCTGGTCCGCTGACGGCGAAGTACGCCTGGATGTCATCGTCGACGGATCCACTTTGGAGATCTTCACAAATGACGGCGCCCAGTCACTCACGTCTCTCATCTACCCGGGATCATCCGCACTTCGGGTGGAGTCAGTCGGAGGCGAAGCGATGGTCCAGGAATTGCGCATCGCAGAGCTCTTGCTCAGACAAGACGAATGAAACTCACCTGTCGCTTGCACGGCCCCACACTCCGGTTCCAAACGAACGCGCAGCTCGCCGGAATCGGAAAATGGCCCGTCGCGCTTCGAGCTTTCCGGCGGCGACCGGTGTCTCGTCGCACAGTCGGTTGTGGAGCCAGGCTTATGACGACGGCCAGGACGCCGGTGCCGAAGGGGAACGAGATCAGGCTATGCCGGAGGACGATCCGCCGCATTGGGGTACTGCGCACGCTTGCGTCGGGAGCGCTGCACGTCATTCCGATGGTGAAGGCGAGGGAGGCGAAGTCGGTATAGCCGGGCAGTGTTTCTTGGTTGACGTCGATCCCGCCAGGCTCCTCGGCGTAGTACTGCCATGCGTAGGTAAGGGTGTACACGGTGTTGACCAGGACCCAGGACAGGATGACCGTGGCGATGCCGAGGGTGAGGATCCGCGACGTGGTCGGTCCGTGGATCGACGAACTACCTGCAAGGCGAGCCGGTCCCCCCGCGCAGCAGAGCGCTGATCGAAAGGCTGATGGCGCAGTACGGCGGCTGAAAACCTAACCGATCGGATGCCCCGGGGTTCGGCGACCCCGGGGCATTCCCATGTCTCCACGTGCTCGACGGCGCCGACCGTCGTGACAGCATCCGACTGGCGGCTTTGTTGATCAGCACCGCTCTCCTCGGCGGAGGCACCGCGGTGTTTCCGGTGGGGTGAAATGACGTCGACGGCGCCTTGGTTCCAGCGGTCATCGCAACCAGGGGTGATTGAGGAATCTAGCAGGCGACAGTGAGGGGGCTTCGGCCGCGTCGGCGCATGGTGGTGTCGCTGATGTTGCTGCCAGTAAGCACCTTCGCACCCCGCGGCGGATGGTGCCTCGCCCCGGGGATGCGGACCTCGGAGGCCGTTGCTTCATGGGGTGACGGCTGCTTGGTTGCTGAGGACGATCTGATCGATCAGGAGATGTCCCCAGTCCGAGCCGGTGTACGTGTCCAGGACCTGAACGACGATTTTCTGGCCAGCGACGGAGCGCAGATCGATCGTTGCAGGAACCATGGCGGAGCTGTTGTTTCCGGTGACAGAACCGATCACATCGCCCAGGACGACCCCATTCGGGGCGGAGGGGTTCTCGACTGCCGTGCGCACCACGACACCCGTCTCGTACGACCAGGGGTTCCTGGGTTGGTTCTCGAACAGGACGTTGTCGATCATCAGATGCCCCCAGTCGTTGCTGGCGCGGTCGTCGACGACCTGGATCTGTGCGTCCTGCCCGATCCACGCTCGGACATCCCAGGCCGTCCAATCCAGTGACGCGGAGTTGTCCCCCGTTGCGGTGTGCACGGTTTGGCCGTCCACGAGCAGTCGCACCGCGGTGGCGCCGGGTGATCCCCACGGGTGGTCGCCGCCGCCGACCAGCAGGTTGATCCAGTCCTCGGTGATGGCGAAGGTCGCGGAGGTGATGGTGCCCATCTCCGCGTCGCAGCGACCGACGCAGGTGTCTAGGACGGCCGGCCCGACCTGGCCCTCCAAGAAGTTGGTCGAGTTTTGGGCGTTGGCGAAGTCGCCTGCACCGGTCCAGCCCAGCGAGGCCAGGGGAACGATGTTCAACCCCATGTCGGACGCTTCGAAGGTGGCGAAGGCAGGGTTGGGTTCGAGGCGGAAGAAGTAACCGTCGGGTACCGGGATCGTGCCGCCCGGGCGGTGCGGATGCTGGCCACCGCCGATCAGAACGTTGAGGTAGTCGGCGGTCGCGGTTATCGGCTGCGATGTCAGATGACCAACGCGTCGGTCCGAGTAGTTCCAGCTGTCCAGGTAGAACTCACCCTGGTACCCGGTGACGTCCTTGCCGGAGTCCGCCTGACCGACCGGTGACATGTAGAATCCCGCGTCAGCCCACTCTGGCTCAAGGAAACCGTCTTCGGCATCTAGCAGGACGACGTCCCCACCCGTGTCCCCGGGCTCCGGCGGGACAGTGTCGGACCCGTTCGCGTACGCCGCGGTGGGCACCGCGAGTACACCTGCCACTGCGAGTGCTGCGAGTGCTCGAATGGTGCGCCGGTACACTCCGCTGCGCCCGTCTGCCCTAAGTCGTGTGTTCATGAAGGTCATCATGACATCGTTGTCAGTCGATGTCACGTCCTGCCGATAAGAAGAGTTATCCGCCCGCTGGGAGGAGCGCGTACCGACCGTGCGGGTCCAAGTGTGAGAACTCCTCCCCTGCGGGAGGATGGCTCGCCGTGCGCGCCCAGTGACCCCACGAGGCGCGCACGGCGAGGGTCAGGCGGTTGCCGCTCCTGTCATGATGGCGACGGCGTCGGTCATCGTATGCGACTGCGGTGTGATCGTCGCCGCTCTCTTGCCGAGGCGTTGGATGTGGATGCGGTCGGCGACCTGGAACACGTGTGGCATGTTGTGTGAGATGAGGATGACCGGGATCCCGTTCTCTCGCAGCCGTTGGATGAGCTCGAGAACCTGGTTGGACTCGCGAACGCCCAGCGCGGCTGTGGGCTCGTCGAGGACCACCACTTTGGACCCGAAAGCCGCGGCACGCGCGACGGCCACGGCCTGGCGCTGCCCGCCGGAGAGGTTTTCTACCGCCACGCTGACATCTTGCAGGGTTGAGATGCCAAGCTTCTGCACCTGCTCGCGGGCTTCCTTGCGCATTCCTGAGGTGTCCAGCGCACGGAAGAGGGAGCCCGCGATGCCGGGTTTGCGGCGCTCCCGGCCCAGGAACAGATTCGAGGCGACGTCCAGTGCTGGGGAGACCGCCAAGTTCTGGTAGACGGTTTCGATTCCGGCGGACCGTGCGTCTTGGGGACGTTTGAAGTGCACCTCTTGCCCGTCGAGCAGCAGTTGGCCGTCGTCGGGAATATAGGCACCGGTGAGGCACTTGACGAGGGTCGATTTGCCGGCCCCGTTGTCTCCGATGATGGCGAGCACCTCGCCTGCGTGCAGTTGAAGGCTGACCCCGTCCAGGCCGACGACCCGGCCGAACGTTTTGACGAGGCGTCGGGCCTCAAGTATGGGCGTCCCCGAGGGCGCCGCCGGTGCGGCCGCGGTGTTGTCGATGAGAGTCATTTGCGTACCTTTCGGATCCACTGGTCCACAGAGACCGCGACGATCACAAGGATGCCGATGGCGAGTGTTTGATAGAGGCCGTCCACGCCGGCGAGAAACAGTCCGTTTCTGAACACGCCGACGATTATGGCGCCAAGCAGGGTCCCCCAGATGATGCCCCGGCCCCCGAAGAGGGAGGTCCCGCCGATCACGACGGCGGTGATCGAGTCGAGGTTGAGATCGGCGCCGGCGTTCGGGCTGGCAGCTCCGGATCGGCCTATCTGGATCCAGGCTGCAACGGCGAGGACGGCACCTGCCGCGATGTAGACGCTCATCAGCACTCGTCCCGTGGAGATTCCCGCAAGCCGAGCCGCTTCTGCGTCATCTCCGACGGCGTAGACGTGTCGGCCCCAGGCGGTGCGCCCGAGCACATATGCCATCACGACGTACAGGGCCAGCATGATGATGACGCCAACGGTGAGGCGAACGTCTCCGAGCGGGAACGCGGTGGCCGTCCAAGTCAGCAGTTCGGGCATCTCGGCTTTGCGGATGGTCTGGCCGCCACTATAAAGAAGCGTCAGCGCGACGAAGATATTCAAAGTGCCGAGGGTGGCGATGAACGGCGGAAGCTTCACCCGCGTGACGAGAAAACCGTTCAGCGCGCCCGCTGCCAGGGCCGCGAGAAGCCCGGCAAGGAGGGCAAGCGGCGCGGGTAGACCGTTGTGGACTGCGGTTTGGGCCATGACCATCGATGCGAGAATCATGGCCGCGCCGACGGAGAGGTCGATGCCGGCCGTCAGGATGATGAGCGTCTGCGCGACGGCGACCGTGCCGACGACGGAGACCTGGTCCAGGATCAGTGACAGGTTCGCGGCGGCGAAGAACCGCGGGTTGATGCTTCCGAAGACGAGAACGGCCAGCACGAGGACCACGGCCGGGCTGATCGCCGGGTAGCGATGCAGGATTCCGCGGACACGATCCAGGGGCGTGCGCCGGTCAAGGAATTCCGCGGCAAGGTCAAGCGTGGAGGTTGGAGGGGCTGATTGGGTCACGGGGGTCACTTCCGTTGATTCAGGGGTGAGGGGATGCCGCGACGGGTGCGCCGCGGCATCCCGGGTCTGTTACTCGCCGCCCCAGCAGATGCTGGCGGCTTCCGCGGTGTCGATTGAATCGACACCGTCGACGGGCTGATCGGTCACCAGTGCAACACCGGTGTTGAAGAAGTCCAGGCCTTCACTTGGCTCAGGGGCCTCACCGGTCTCGACGAGCTCGACAATCGCCTCGACGCCGAGTTCGGCCATCTTCACGGGGTACTGCTGGCTGGTGGCGTCGATGATGCCGTCAGCCACCTGACCGACACCGGCACACCCTCCATCGATCGAGACGATGAGAACATCATCCGGCCCCTTGCCTGCTGCCTCGAGTGCTTGGAAGGCGCCGTACGCGGTGGGCTCGTTGAGTGTGTACACGACGTTGATGTCCGGATTCTTCGCGAGCAGGTTCTCCATCGCGGCCCGCCCGCCGTCCTCGGCGCCCTGGGCGGCCTCGTTGCCGACGATGGTGTAGCTGCCGCCGCTGTACTCCCCGGTGGCCTCCTCATCACCGTTGACCTGCTCATCGGCGACGTCGATGCCCATCCCGTTCAGGAAGCCCTGGTCGCGGTTGTAGTCGACACTCACCACCTTGTCATCGAACAAATCGATCAGTCCGATCACCGCGTCATCGCCCGCCAGGGTACTGGCCGTCCACTGGCCGATCAGCTGCCCGGCCAGATAGTTGTCCGTCGCGAAGGTGATGTCCACCGCGTCGGCAGGGTCCGGCACCGTGTCCAACGCGATCACGAACAGGCCCGCATCCCGCGCCTTCTCGATCGCATCCAGCACGGCCGGTCCGTTCGGGGTGATCAGAATGCCCGCGTCGCCCTTCGAGATCGCCGCCTCGATGGCCTGGATCTGTGTGTCCTCATCTCCGTCCTCCTTGCCGGCGGCCATTGTCAAGGCGACGCCGTTCTCGTCCGCGGCCGCCTGCGCGCCGTCCTGCATGGCGATGAAGAACGGGTTCGAGTTGGTCTTCACGATCAACGACACGCCGATCTCCTCCTCGCCGCTATCACCGGCCGCAGAGGGGGCGGCACCACCCGTGCTCGTGGACGCGCAACCGGTCAACGTCAGTGCTGCTGCCGCCGCAAACGCGCCGGCGGTGAACAGGGCCCGAGGGCCGCGGTGCATGTGATTCCCCATTGAAATTTTCTTTCGGTTCGAAGTAGCGCTGTCGACTGACAACGATGTCAATATGCTTGTCTAGACGACTATGCGGTCGTAGTCAAGCGACCGAAGCCGATGGAAACAAGAATGTGACACCGATGTCAGAGCAGGATCCGCACAGCAGCCACACTCGCCCTCGCGCCACGATGAGGCACGTGGCCGCCCTCGCCGGGGTGGGCGTGAAGACGGTGTCGCGCGTGATCAACGGCGAGCCGAACGTCTCAGCCGCGACCACCGCGCGGGTGCGTGCCGCCGCACGCAGCCTGGACTATCACCTCGACATGCTTGCCGGAAACCTGCGGCGGGCGGACGGACGGACCCGCACCCTGGGGTTGCTCGTGGGCAGCGTGGACAACCCGTTCGCCGGCGCGATCCACCGCGCGATCGAAGACGCCGCGATCGAACGCGACGTCGCCGTGTTCGCCTCCAGCCTGGACGACGATCCCTCCCGCGAACAGCACGCGGTCGAAGCATTCCTCCGCCGACGGGTGGACGGGCTCATCCTGACCACCGCCTCACGCAGCCACAACTATCTACTGCCCACACTCGAGCGCGACACCCCCGTGGTGTTCGTCGACCGGGAACCAACAGGCCTCCAGGTCGACGTAGTCACCAGCGACAACGCCGACGGCGCCGCCCGCGCCACCGCCCACCTGCTCGCCCACGGGCACCGCCGCATCGCCTTTCTCGGTGACCGACTCACGATCCAGACCGCAGCGGAGAGGCGCCGCGGGTTCCTCGAAGAGCTCGGCAGGGCGGGCGTGTCCACCTTCAACGCACGCCTGCGCACCGAACTGCACGACGCAGCAACCGCCGAGCAGGCCCTCGGCGAACTCCTCGACGGCGAGGACCCGCCCACCGCGATCTTCAGCGCCCAAAATCTCATCACCTTCGCAGCGCTCCACGCCCTCCGCGCTCGAAACCTGCAACACCGGATCGCTCTGGTCGGATTCGACGACCTGCCTCTCGCAGACCTGCTCGAGCCCGGAGTCACCGTGATCGCCCAAGACGCCCACACCATCGGCTCCACCGCCGCCCAGCGGATCTTCGCCCGACTCGACGGGACGGACCTCTCCCCAACCACGCTGGCAATTCCCACCACACTCATTCAGCGCGGAACAGGCGAGATCACACCCTAAACGCCCAGCCCCGTTGATCAAAAACTGCGCTGAAGAAACGGCGGCCAACGCCCCGCCTTCGAGGCGTCCGGAACCCGCGTGCCCGCTACCGCCGTCGACTGCTTCACTACGGCGTCTCCGCAAGATCCTGCTCCGCACAACAACCGCTACTGTTTCCCCGTGGGCACTGTCTACGTCGGAGGGTCAGCGACTCCAATCCGGATCGGGGACCGCGTCCGGCCCGCCCACCGCTTCGAGGGACGGGCGGACGCGGCCGTGGTGGTCGGCATCGACGCCGGCCGCCGGCACCTCACCACCGCCGTCGCCGATATCGGCGGTACTGAACTCACCCGGCAACGCACCCCCTTCGACGACGGACATCACTCCCCCGACCAACGACGCGCGGCCGCCGCGACTGCGGTAGATGAGGCGCTCCAGGCAGCGGGTCGCGCCCGCTCCGACGTGCTCGCGATCTGCATCGGCGTTCCTGCACCCGTGGACAGTGCCGGCGCGTCCCCGCCGCACCGCGACGGGCTCTGGCGCCGCATGAACCCAGACTTCGCAGAGTTCTTCGCGGCGTGGGCTCCGCTCGTGCGGGTGGCGAACGACGCGTCTCTCGCGGCCGTCGCCGAAGGATCGGTCGGCGCGGCGATCGGATGCCGCGACTACGTCACCTTGCTCGCGGGCGAGCGCCTCGGCGCCGGCGTCGTCGTCGATGGGCACCTGCTACGCGGCGCCCACGGCGGTGTCGCGGACATGGTCGCGTTCAATCACGTGATCGGCGTCGAGGGAACATGGGGACTCGGCTACCGCGCCAGACAATGGGCCCGCGAAGCGGTCCCGGCCGGCGAAGTCGCACCCGGCAGCTCCCTAACGGGAAGCGAGCCCCAGAACCTGGACGTTCGGACCGTGCTGCTGGCCGCGCGCGCCGGAGACCCCGACGCCCAGCGGATCGCCGCCCGTGTCAGCGCCACGCTCGGGATTGTGGCGGGAATATTCGGCAGCCTCTTCGACCCCCGACGCGTCATAGTCTCAGGCCCCTTCTCGGAAGAAGCGGCCGAGGTGGTTGCCGCCGCGCGCGTCGCCCTCCCCCACGACCTCGACCTGCCCGCTCCCGAACTCGTGACCTCGCAGCTCGGCAGACACGTCGTCTGCATCGGGGCGGTCGCCGCCGCCCTCGACCTCGCACGCAACGGCGTGCTCGACCTCACCCACAGCCGTCGCACGGCGGGCTGAGCGCTCGGCACCGAACACCTCAGCACCGGCCGCCACGCCGGCCAAGCCGACCCACGTGCAGCACAGATCCCCAGCTTGCGGTCGATAGCGGGCGTGCAGATGATGAGCCTGAGGCAACCCGCGAGATGACGCATCCTGTCGTAGCGGCGCGCTTGGCGCTAACGGCCACCGCGGGGAAGGTGAGTCACGTATGTCCCTGCTCAAATCAGGTCATCCCAGTTGAGGTCGCTGGAGCGGAACCCCTCGGCGTCGTCGTCGGCAAAAAAGGGTCGCGGCGACCCTCAAGGAAGTCGATCTTCGCAAGGATCCCCAGGATCGTGTCGACCTCTACCAGGTCCTCGCTGTTCCCGTCACTGGACACGGTCGCCATGTCGCTGAGCCACCCGACCCGCAACTCCACTCGCGCGAGGGAGCCATTCGTGGCGACAAAGGGGATGACGACCATGTCAACGCTGTGTACCCTCGCCAACGCCAGACCGTACCCGGTGACGGCATCCGCGATCTCCGTGCCCGTCGGGTAGGCCCCCTACGCGGTGACGATGGTCTTCATTTCACTCACGTCCCCACTGCCGACGCTTAGTCGTCGATCGTTGTTCGTGTCCGGTCCACGATGCCCGGTCCCCGCAGTTCGCGGATCCCCTTCACAGGTGACCTGATCACGTCTAGCCGACCCCCGAACGACCGTTACTGTTGCCCCGTGGGCACTGTCTATTACGGAGGGTCAGCGACTCCGATCCAGATCGAGGACCGCGCCCTGGCGCACCTCAAAGTCGTGATCGCAACCAAGCTGCGGCGGGGTGAGAGCTTCACCCTCTCCTGGCAGCACCCGGAAGACCAGCCGCGCGGTCGGAGCACGCTGTGGCTACACCCCTCCATCCCCCTCAGGTTCGTGTTCGATAACCCCGACCCTGCGGTATCAGCCGACAGTGGGTAGAGGAACTGGCGAACTCCGCCAACTCCTCCGGCGGCATCATGCTCGTCGCTGAGCACTTCACCACCAGATCCTTCGCCGTCATCGGCGACGGATCCCAGGAGTAGCTCAGCTCGAGGCCCCCACCGCCCCAGTCGGCTCCGCTGACTCGGGCGTGACCGTGAAACCATTCGGCCCGCCCGCCGACAGCATCAACTCCTCAATCCAGGCGCGGTTGATCTGCGGATTCCGGCTGCCAAAGAAGTGGAACTGTAACGGCACCGACGCGTGCACCCAAGAACTCTTCCGCCCGCTGCCGTCCCCCACGTCCACGTCAAACATGAACGACTCCGAACGACGGAGTTTGTTCATAAACACGATCCGCAGATGCGCGAGCGTGCGCTCCTCAATATCCACCGCGTTCCCACCGGTGTCACAAATGAATCTCCCCACGGCCTGAGCGTAACCGAAGCCCGACCAGCGCCCCCAACGCTGTCATCGCCGATGCGATCCCGGAGCCCATGCTCAACCTCCAACGACAGTTCCGCGCGGTTCCCCTTTCGGCGCCCGCGCTATCACCGTTGACGGTGAGTGAGAGCGGCCTTCGGTCGGATGCATCCGCCGGTCGGTCGAGGGCTATCAAACGGCGCCGCCTGACGTTACCCTGATCGCAAACCCGCCACGTGGGGAGCCAACACCCCCATTCTGAGCGCTCGCACCATGTGGGTGAAACGGCGGAGCGGCTGGCGGGTTCGGGCTCCTCCCGAGAACCCTCCCTTTCCCCAGGCCCGCTCGGGAGGAACCACCCGAAACGAAAGATTCCAGGGAGGGATTGCTGTTGCGTGCGCCGCCCAGTAGAGGACCCTCGTGGTGAACGTGGCGTTGTTCGTCATCCCCGAGCCAGAGCCGGGAACGGCCAGCGTATTCAGTATGCCAACCAGCGGACAGGGCCCGTTCCCGTTCATCGTTGGCGACGGGCCAGTGAACTACAACTGCGGACGATGCGAGTATTTTCTCGCTACCGGAGTGCGTGCCGGCCAGATCCGCAACTCCATCTTCCAGTGCCCGAGATGCAGAACCTTCAACGCGACGCGGACGTAGGGTTCGCCGCTGCCGCCTCGGATGGCTTTGCTTTCACGTCCGCTTCCTCGCGGACCTCAATAGCATCCTCCAAGACCTGACCATCCGTCAGCACCGCACGCCGAGCTTGCTGATCCGGTGACGAGGGGACATCAGATTCCCGCGCGCGTCCTCCCCCGCCCGGACCAGATCCCGAGGGACTCGGCCTCGATGCTCGGGACGGTGACTTCGACGGCCTCGCTCAGCCGCAGCAGGCGGGTCAGGTACACCCCGTCCCGCATGTCGGTCTTCACCCGATCCCCGACCGGGCGCTGCACTTCGACGGCGCCGCGACCACCGCGCGCACCCTCGCTGCCGTCAACGCCCGGCCAGGCCGAACCCAGTCGGGTCGGCGTCATACGTCGCCGGGACCGGCCCGGCAGACACGTCACCCACCCGGGGATCTCGTCCTGATCCGAGCCCGTGCGTCGCTGCACTGATGGTCCGCACCGGGGGACGGGCGCGGATGCGTTGCTCACCTCGGGCAGGAATAGGGCCGAGGTCTCCGGGGCGACGGCATCGAAGGGTCGCGGCACTTCGGCTGACTCAGGTAAGCCATGGGTGTCCATCTGCCACCGCCCGCTCGTCGTAGATTGCTCCACTCATGGCCGACTTCCCGGTGTGTCCAAGCTGTAGCACGGATGACTTTCTTGAGTACGGGAACTTCAAGACCGCACACCACGAGATGAGGCAGTTCGAAACGAGCATGGGTTCCGTTACGCGAGACGAGCGCGTTGAGCCCGTGGTTGAATACCGCTGTGTGAAGTGCGGTCACTTCAATGGCCACAGCGTTCCATACAGCTGGACTGTGCCCTCGCCCAACCCGTGCCGCGAGCCGGAACTGCGGTGGGACCAGCGCCGGGAGGCTGACACGACCATCCAGACGCAGTAGTCGGGTCTGCTGCACGAATAGGTGACAGCTCGTAGTCACGCAGCCAGGACAGCTGGCGTGTTCAATGAGGCCTCGAACTCGATCGTGAAGCTGAAGGAGTGCACGGCGGTAGTGTCGCCGTAGCGCTTGGTGAGCTCGCGTGCCCCGATCATGACCGGGACTGTTCTGGGGGATGGGGTGGGACGGAGTTCTCAACAGCGAACGCTGAAACAGGTGACCGTGCCCGCTGATGGCGCGAGCGAAGGATGGTCGGGCGCGGGGCGGGCAGTCACGCCTGCTGCGGCGTGCGGAGTGGCTCGCTGTCGAGGCTGCCTGCCGGGGTCGCCGGTGATGCGATGCGGCGTGGCCAGGTCCCGGCGGCGCGCAGGATGAAGGCCAGGATCAGCACCTCGACTCCGATGGTGAGGCCGTAGAAGGAGGCCCATTCCCAGTTCGTCGAGGCCGCGTTGAACACCATGACGGGGATGTAGAGCGATGCCACGACGAGGTTCGTGGCGCGGTTCACACGGGCGGGCAGCGTGATGGAGAGCATTACCATCAGGGCCGGGATCGCGATGAGTGCGAAGAAGATGCTCATCAATGTCCCGCTGATGTCGAACGCAAAGATAGCGCCCCCCGTTACTTTCTTCGTGGCCGTCCAGTGAGCATGCTGGGCGGTGACAGCCTGCCGGGCCCGGCATGATTGGTC
>NZ_JBNCNY010000016.1:0-43774 GCF_049847225.1 Micromonospora sp. DT81.3 | reverse complement strand
CGTATCCCCTGAGCGCTGCGCGCTCCGGTGTGGGCGACCGGCAAGCCGGCCGCGGCCGCGCGGGTCGGCCCGCTACGCGGCCCTCCGCAGAGCCCTCGCAGGCCTCCGTCGAAAGCGGGATGCCGAACCGGTGCCCTACCCGCTCGGCGCTGCGCGCCTTCGCTCCCAGCGCCGGGGGGCTGGCTCTCATCCCGTGATGGCTGCCCTTGCAGCGAGTCGGCGAGTCCAGCCATGGAGGACGTGCAGGGGCGTGGCCCAGCTGTCGAAGTGTTCCAGGCTCAGCGAGTTGCGGTGGTGAACCACTGCCGGGATGCCCAGGAGCGAGAACTGGATGTAGGCCATGTGGACGGCGGTGGGGTTGAGGTCGTCAGCGGTCACATGAAGGCGCTGCTGGTAGTTGATGCCGAGTGCGGTGAGGGATTGCGCAGTGGCGATCACCATTGCGCCGGCGCCGCACGCCGGCTCGTAGAGCGTGATGAACGGGGACTCTTCCAAGCGCTCCGCCGAGTCCGGCACGGCGAGCGCGGCCATGAGTTCACACACCGAGTACGGGGTGAAGAACTGGCCTTGCTCCCGCGCGGCGATCCCAAGGCTCATGTAGACCTCCCCGAGCACGTCACGCGGCGCGCGCTCGAGCTCGAGCGAGACGAGGGCGAGGACGTGGGCGAAGCGGTCGAGCTGCTCGGGCGTGTAGCGCGCCGCGCGCCGGAGGTAGTCGTCTTCGCGGCTCTGGTATCCGTGCCGGTCGATCGAGTTCCGCATGGCGGTTGCGGCCATCGCGCAGAAGTCGGCGAACACGGTGTGCATGTCGATGCGGCCGGTGTTGGCTCGGAGGTCTTTGACGATCTGGCGGGTGCACTGTTCCTGCTCGCGCGCGGTGTTGGTCGTGGTGCTCATGGCGATCCTGTCGGCTAGGTGAATCTGACATTCATGATCGTAAGGATGCCTTCCGACACCGAGGGGCGAAGCAATGTCGGAGGCCCCCCGTATTGTTATGAATGTCAGATTCACCGCACTACCCAGGAGGACGAAATGGAAGAAAACATCATCCGCGCAGCACGGATCAACCAGGCCGAGGCCACCCGCCAGCGTGCCGCTCAGGAGTCGGCTCGCCGCCGCGTGGCCGATCACTACGCCACTCACTACGGGGCTGAGTTCGCCGCTCAGGTTCTCGCATCCGACGACTTCGACTTCTGAGAGAGGGACACCCCAATGACTACGCAACTGCCCACCCTGCACCGCCAGAGCAACCCGATGCTGACCGTCATGCGCGCCGCGGGGCGCGCTGGCGTGTCGGTGCTCGTATGGGGCAAGCCTGGGATCGGCAAGTCCTCGCTCCTGCAGGCGCTTGCCGACGCCGAGGGCGTGCCGATGGAAACGGTGATCTGCTCCCTCCGGGAGCCCGCGGACTTCGCGGGCCTCCCGGTCGTGCAAGAGACCGGCGTCGAGCTGGCCGCTCCCGCGTGGGCGACCCGTCTGGCCGCGTCCGACGCGGGCTACCTGTTCCTCGACGAACTGACCACCGCGCCGCCCGCAGTCCAGGCCGCGGCGCTCCGCGTCGTGCTTGACCGTGTCGTGGGCGACCTCACCCTCCCCTACGGCGTGCGCATCGTGGCGGCAGCCAACCCGCCCGAGCAGGCCGCTGACGGATGGGACTTGGCCGCGCCTATGGCGAACCGGTTCCTGCACATCGACCACGAGCCGGCGACCGACGACTGGATCGACGGCATGACCACCGGCTTCCGGGTTCCCGCCTCCGGGCGAGTGCTGGACTACTCCCCGCTGCTCCGTGCCGCGAGCCGCGCCGAGGTCGCATCGTTCATCCGCATCCGCCCCGATCTGCTCCACGCGCTCCCCCAGGATGACGCCGCGAGCGGCCGCGCCTGGCCCTCCCACCGGACGTGGACGATGACCGCCGACGTGCTGGCGTTCCTCGATCCCGGTGACACCCCCGCCACCCTGCTCGCGGCGAGCGGCCTGGTCGGGGAAGGCGCAGCCACTGAGTACATCGCGTGGCGGTCCCTCAACGACCTCCCGGACCCGGCTGACGTGCTGGCCGACCCGGCATCCGTGCCGTGGGCCACCCTCGAACCGTCCCGCGCGTGGGCGACCCTCACCGCCGTCACGGCCTACGCGACCGCCGACGGCACCAAGACCGGCTGGCTCTCCGCATGGGCACCGCTCGCCGCCGCCGCCGGAGCGGGCCTACAGGACGTGGCCGCGGCCAACGCCCGCGCGCTGCTCAAGTCTCGCCCAACCGGCACCCGGCCACCGGCGAGCGCGAAGTCGTTCCTCGCAATCCTCACCGAAGCCGGTCTGATCCCTCAGGAGGATGCAGCATGAACCCCACGATCCGCCCCCTCACCGACGATGAGCGCCGCGCCCTCGCCGCGGCCCGCCTGGTGGCCGTCGAGTCAGCCCCGTACCTCGCACACGCGCTGTTCTCCGTGCGCCCGGTCGCGGCGGTCGGGCTCGACACGTTCGCCGTGGATCGCCACTGGCGGCTCTACGTCGATCCCGCCTCGCTGATCGAGTGGGGACCGCTGGCATCCGGGGCCGTGCTGGTGCACGAGGTCTGCCACCTGATCCGCGACCACTCAGGCCGCGCCGACTCCCTCCCCGGCCCGGTGGATCACTCGCGGTGGAACTACGCCACAGACGCGGCGATCAACGACGATCTCATCGCCGCTGGACTCCCACTCCCCGAGTGGGTCGTGACACCCGCCGCGCTCGGGCTGGACGAGGGCGGAGTGGAAGAGGCCTACTACGCCTCGCTCAGCCCCGAGCCGCCGCAGACCGAGGTCGGCTGCGGATCTGGCGCGGGTGACCCTCAGCAGGCGTGGGAACCGTCGCTCGACGACCCGCAAACGCCAGGGCTCGATGACGGACAGGTGACCATCACGCGCCGCAAGGTCGCGCACGATGTGCGGGATGCCGTCGCACAGGGCCGCGGCACGATCCCTGCGGGCATGGCGCGCTGGGCGAGCGACGAACTACGAGCGCCGACCGTGCCGTGGCGCAAGGTGCTCGCCGGGATGGTGCGCCGCGCCGCCGCTCTCACCGCTGGCCGGATCACCTACTCATACACCCGGCCCGGACGCCGCCGACTCCCCCGCATCATCACCCCCGCAATGCGGGCACCGCGCGTCACCGCCGCCCTTGTGGTGGACACGTCCGGGAGCATGACCGAAGGCGACCTCAACACGGCACTGGCCGAGGTGGGCGGCGTCATCAAGGCCGTGGGCGGCACCGTCCGCGTGATCGCATGTGACGCCGCGGCCGCGAGCGCCCGCCAGGTCCGGAATCCCCGCGACGTCAAACTCATCGGCGGCGGCGGCACCGACATGCGCATCGGGATCGCCGCTGCCGAAGCACTCAAGCCGACCCCCGATGTGGTCGTGGTTCTCACGGATGGCGACACCCCCTGGCCCGAAGCGCCTACGCGCGCCCGCCTGATCGCCGTCCTGACCCGCGAGCACGGCATGAGCCGCGTACCCGCATGGGCGCGAGCGATCCACGTCCCCGCCGCCTAGACGACCGCTCAGGGCCGCTTATCCGTGGAGGGCCCAACCCTCCCGGGCAAGCGGCCCCCGCCCCCGTGGTGCGGTGGGAGGGCTCTAATCAGCCGGCCGCCGGCGTGAATGTGGCGCCGGCGAATCGAGCTGGCTGTCGCGAACTGCGTCCAATGCCATGCGCGTCTTCGCCTCGAGGCGTCGCTTCGCCTTGCGACTCTTCGCCACCTCGAGCGAGAGCAGGCCGATCGCGGCGGCGAGTATGAACCAGGCCGCAATGAGGGGCGCGCGCTCGTCGCCCAGGACACCCCAGAACAGCGCACCGAGAGCAACGCTGACGATGACGATCCCGCGCAGCGCCCACTGGGCTGCAGCCACAATCTCTGCGGTGCTCAACGACTCGTCTTCGGCCATGCCCACACTGTAGCCACCGACCCGGACAGCCACGCACCCGAGCTCCACTGCTGGACGAGGCGGGCTTCGTTCAGCTGCTCAGCTGCGCATGCGGCGGCGGACGAGCTCGAGCGCTCCGATGAACGCGAGCACAACGACCACCAGGCCGACGACTACGCCAATGCTCGGACCGCTGGTGCCGGAGAGAGCGATGGAAGCGACCAGCATGCCTGCGGCGAGGCCGGCCAGCCCCAACTCGATCCAACCGATGACCGCCGCGGCGATCACGCTCAGCATCGATGGTTGCGGTTGCAGGCTGGCCATGCCCACACCCTGTCACCCAGCGCCGACAAATCGAGCGATCAGAGCAATGTCGGAGGCCCCCCGTATCGTTATGAATGTCAGATTCACTTAGTAACCGGGAGGTCGAAATGTCACTTCGAGAGCAGATCGTGGCCGAGTTCAAGGCCAGCCACGACGGCCAGGAGCCGTCCGGATCGTATGTCCGCCTGATCGAGCGTCACCGCGTCGGCGAATTGGACGCGGCGACCCCGGAGGCGCAGCGCATCCAGGGCGATATCGACGAGCGCAACACCGTCACCGCCGAGGCTCTGCGCCGCTGGTTCGACCTCCGCCACGAGGGCCTGCCGATCCGGATGCCGGAGGTTTCCCGGTTGGAGCACGACGTGCGCCAGGAGCGGGCAGCGGCGCGATGAGCGTCCCTGCTCCCTCCGGGGCGGCATCCCTCGCCGCCCTCGCCGAGCGGGTGTGCGCGGCAGCCGGCACCGACCTCGCGGCCGTGCTGAGCGACTTGCTCGGCGGAGAGCACGACCCGCGCACGCCCGCGGCGATCCGCGCCGGATGGGCAGCCCCCGACACCGATATTCCCGAAGCACTGACCCAGGAGTCCTGATGAGCCTCACCCAGTTCACCCTCGGCGCGCGGCTGCGCGCGGCAGACACCGGCGAGCCGGTCGCGATCTCCGTCTACGCCCCGGCGATCCCGCCTCTCGGCGGCATCGCCGTCACCGTGGACAGCGACGGCGACCACATCTACCTCAACGCCACGGACGGCAACGTCACCCGCGCGGGGACCGACCGCGACGGGCTGGATGCCCTCGCCGCGCTGGGCGCGACTCTGACCTCCCCTCGCCGGCCCCTCATCGTCGGAGCGGCCCGCGACCTCGCGGTCCTCACCGCACTGGCTCGCGCGTACCCTGACACCCTCGCTTCCCCCGTCGTCGGATGGTGGGACGAGCGCTCCGACTACCCCGGCACCGATGCCGTGCACATCGCAACCGACGCGGCGCGTCGGCGGTGGGTACTCGGCGTTCACCCCGACCTCGAGCTCGACACGGCGACGTGGGCTCAGTGGCTGGGCATCGCCTCCACCGGCCCGCACCTGCTGCTCGACCTCGCGCGCCGCACGGCATCCGGTCACACGCTCCCCGGACTGCTCGGCGCGAGCGTGATCGACACCGCCTCGTGGGAGCGGTACAACGCCCGCCTGAAGGCCGGACGGCCCTGGTGGGCCAAGGACTCTCGCAGCGACGCCGCCCTCGGTCTCATCGGCCGCTCGCACGCCGCCGAGTGGTTTGATTCGATCCGCCTGGACGACCCCCTCGTCGCCGTCGCGGCATCACACGACGGCACCGTCATCCCCGGCACCGTCCGAGCGCGAAAGGAAGGCGTCGCCGTCATTGAGGCCGACCGGCCGCTCAGCCGCCTCCGAGTGGACAGCAAGATCATCGGCTGGCTGGGCGAACCGATCCACGCCGGACGAGTCGAAGCTCTCAGCGGCACCGTCACCACGGCGCGAATCGACACCCACTCACGGCTCACCATCACTATCGAGGGCATCCCGAAGCGGGCGACAGCGTGCAAGCCCGGTGAGCGGGTGACCCTCCGCCCGCAACGGGTCGATCCACACATGCAGGCCAGCGCGCGCCGACTCGCTGCCACCGGCTACCACCGTGACAGTAACTGGATCGCCGGACGCGGCAAGCCCGTCGCACGCCGCGGCGATGTACCGCTCGACGTGATCGTCGCCGCCGCCGAAGACTGAACCGGCCGTGCCAATGTCGGAGGCCCCGCGTATTGTAATGAATGTCAGATTCACCGCACTACCCAGGGGGACAAAATGGCACTCTACGCAAGCATCCGCTCCAACCGGCTCTCGCAGGGCGAGCAGGCAATGGATCAGGAAGAACTGGATCGGGAGTACATCGAATCCGGCGAGTGGGCTATCGAGGACCAGGACTGAGAAGGGGCTACGGCCATGAAGAAAGCTCCTGCAGATGCCGCCGCCAAGCCGGCGGAAGCGCCCGCGCCCAAGCGCGCGACCGCCACTGAGCACCTGCGCAACCCCACGCTCGCACAAGCCCTGTTCTCCGTGTGGAGCGGAGACGCCGCGGTCGCCATCGACTCCCCTCCCGGCGCCGGCAAGACTCACCTCATCACCCACCTCGCCCACCAACTGCACACCCGCGCAGGCATGACGGTCGCGATCGCCGCCCAGACCCGCGCACAAGCCGTGGACGTCGCCAACCGCACCGCCGCAATCGGCGCCCCCACCGTGCTCCACGTAGACGCCGAAAAGGGACGACCCCGCGACCTCCACAAGAGCGTCACCCTCACCAACTCCCGCACGCTCCGACCCGGCGCAGGCGTCATCATCGCCACCACCGCACGCTGGCTCTGGGTGCCCAGCAACCGAGCCGTGCACTTCGACGTGCTGCTCATCGACGAGGCCTACCAACTCACCTTCGCCGACCTCGGAGCACTCGGCGGAATCGCCGACCAATTCGTCCTCGTCGGAGACCCCGGACAGATCGACCCCGTCGTCACCGGAGCAACCCGCCGCTGGCAGACACAGCCGACCGGCCCCCACGTCCCGGCACCGGCCGCACTCATCGCCGCACACGGCGATGACGTAGCCCGACTCCGCCTCCCGCAGACCTGGCGATTCGGACCCGACACGACCGCCCTGCTTGCCCCGCTCTACCCGACCCTGCCCTTCACGTCCGCACGCCCCCCACGCCACCTGGCGGCACACGGCACCGCACTCCCCGAGTACCGCGGCCTCGCGCTCCCCGCCACCGGAGGCACCGCCGACCCGCGCGTCATCCACGCAGCCACCCAGACCGCCCGCGACCTGCTCAACACGGCCACCGTCAACACCGCGAACGGCACCCGCCCGCTCGAACCTGCCGACGTGGCCGTCATCGCACCCCATGTCGAGCAAGCCGCGCTCGCGGCGGCGGGGCTGGCCGATCTCCCCGATGTGTTCGTGGGGACCATCAATCAAGCGCAGGGCTTGCAGCGTGAGGCCGTCGTGGCGATCCACCCCCTACTCGGCCATGACGTAGAGGAACGGTTCGCCCTCGACCTCGGCCGCCTGTGCGTAGCCCTATCCCGCCACCGCGCCCACGTCACCGTCATCACCGACGAGCGCTCACCCGAACAGCTGGCAGAGGCTCGGCGGGATCACCCAGACGCGAGCAAGCTCGACCTCCACGCGACGATGCTCGACCTCCTGCTCGGTGCCGCATGACGAGGAGTTCGGAGGAAGAGCTGCTTCCGGTCAACGTCGGCACCCTCTCCTAATCTGCCCGCATGGACCCTCGCCGGAACACACGCCCCGGACCAGTCAACGAGGCCGCCGAGCTTGCCTTCCTCCGCGCGGGCAGCGAGCCCACCTGGGAGCGCCCACACCGCGACGGCGTCGACATCACGAACCGACCGGACCTCCAGACGCCGTACCAGCGAGCCCGGCGCCGTGAGTTCGAGGAGCGAGTCGAGCGCTACCGTGCCGACGGCGTACTTGATGGGGTCGACTCGTCCGGGTCGCCTACCTGATCCACAAGAGCGCCTGCCACTCTCTGTGGCTGAGGCTCGGCGGGATCAGCCCGAGGCGAGCAGGCTCGGCTTCCACGCGACGATGCTCGACCTCCTGCTCGGATCCGCCTGACGACGAAGCCAGCTCGTCCGGGAACGACCCTCGCTGTGGCCTATACCTCCTAGCGATGTCTGACGTCTGCGCTACGCTAATGAATGTCAGATTCATTGCTAGTCACACCCAGGAGGACACCATGGCTTCAAAGTCCCGCTTCATCACCATCGACACTCGCCAATACGCATCCACGGAAGGCGACGTCGCAAACTCTCAAGCGCGGCAACGTCGCGAGACCGACCTGAACGCCTACGGGGCGAACGGGTACGCGCTGCTGTCCACCCTCGTCGTCCCTCAGGAGAACGGCATCATCATCATTGACACCCTCGGCACCACCGAGGACGGCTACTAGCCCAGTGTCGCAAACGCTCCTCGGAGCAGCCCATACTGACGCGACTATAGATAGTAGACCGCGCTGCCCTCGCCGCCGGTGGGTCTGGTCCATTGCACGAGCACAGCGCAGTAGGGCCCAACTCCGATCCGGCGGTCGGTGAATCTCAGGGCAAATGACGCGCCCTGTGGGATAACGGCGGGCAAGGAGAGTTCAAGGTCAAGGTCGAGGTCGACTGGTCCGAGTGGGGCAACTTTCGTCAGATCGACGGTCGCATCCACTCCGGTGTTGCGAAACCGCATTCGCGTGTCGTTCCTTTCAATGTCCCATTGCGGCGCCAACACAGCGTCTGCCGTTCCGTAGATGTGACGCCGGATCCACTCGGGATACTCATCCGGCTTCCCGCCGTTTTTTTGCCAACGGTCGAGGGCTCGGTACATGCGAATATGTCGAACCTCCCTCGCGGCTGTGGCAACCACTGGGGTGAGCAGAGTGCCAGCGAACATCGCGGATCCGGTCCACAGCAGCACCAGGCCGAGCTGCTCGGCTGGAAACCCCTTCAGGGGAACGGCGAGAAACGCGGCGCCGAGCCCGATCACAGTGAGGGAAAGACCCACCCACCGCCAGGAAAATCGCGCCACGACGCCACCCTATTGGCGGCAGCGGCTTGTTCTAGCTCGACGCTCGAAACGCCGCCTCCTGGCAGGCGCTCGAGCTGCAGTGAGACCGACGGTCACCCCGGGCTGCGGCGGCGCCAGTGACCCTCGACGTCCCGGCCACTGCGCGTGTGGGCCGGCACCCAGATCAGCCGGCCCCCGTCCGATGTGATTGCAGGTGCGGCATGCCCTTGCAACGCTTGCTCGATCTCATCCCCCACGCGGACGGGGCTTACTCCGGCCGCGATGTACTTGTCGCCGTCCGCCTCGTCGAACACGCGCTGCCGCACCTCCGCGTCGAGGTCGAGCGGCAACTTTCCTCGCAGCTGGCCGGCCAGCGAGTCCATCCGGGCATCCTCGCGCAGCTCGTCCGCCCGTTGACTGAACCGGTCGACGGCGGGGCCGAACCGGTCGAGCTGCTCGAATCGCCGTCTCGCGAGAATCGAACGCCGGCGCAGCTGCTCGAGCTCGTGAGGATCCAGGGCCTCGTAATCCGCGATCATACGTTTCCGCTCATCCGCCGCACGACGGCGCTCGAAGAACGAGTGCGCTTCCTGCTCGTTGGCTCGACGCTCATGCGCCGGCAACCGAGTGACCCGCTTCGCCGGGAGACCAGCTGACCTGAGACGACGCTGCAGCTTCTTGTTCTCGCGGTTCGACTCGAGGATGCGTGCATAGGCGTCTGGCTTGGTCCGGTACTGGCGCTGCCACTCTGTGAGGTGCTCGCGGTTTCGCTGCTGCCAGTCCCGGGCCGCGGCCGCCACCTTCTTCGGATTCGCGTCGCGGCGATCGCGCGCACGCGCCAACACCGCCTCGCGGTTGCGCTCGTAGTACCGCCTCGAGTACTCCGCCCCCTTCTCCGGGTGCGCTTCCTTCCACCGCTGGATCGATGCCCGCTTCTGTTCAGGATGCTGCTGCGCCCAGCGACGTTCCCGCTCGCGGGCCTTCTCGCGTTGCACAGCCGCCCGCCTGCGCTTGTCGGCCTGCTGACGCATGTACTCGCGATTCTTCGCGCGGACCTCCTCGAGGTGCTCTGTGTTGTACCGCTTCCGGTACTCGCGGATGTGCTCGCGATTCGCCTCTATGTATCTGGCCTTGGATGCGGCGATGGCCTCGGCGTTCGCGGAACGGTAGCGACGCCTTTGCTCAAGCTCCGGGTCGGGGTGAGCCACACGGTATCGGCGGCCGGTCTCGGGATTGATCGACTTGGCACGCTGCAGCGCGTGTCCGGCGCGCAGCCATGCCTTGTGCGGATCCGTGGAGCCTGACCGATCGTCACCGTGCGCCGACGTGTCGTCGACGCCGGCCATCACTCGTCCGCGGGAGCCAGCGAGAGCAGTTCTTGGAAGAACGCGAAGCGGTGCGCTGTGGGGTTCGTGATGACGAGACCGACCGCCTCGCGCAGCGACTGTCGTTGCTCCGGCGTGAGGTCCGTCAGCGGCTCAAGACACCAGCTGACGTCGTCGTCCACGGTGTAGTCAGGTTCGTCGACGTGGATCTCTGGGTAGTACATCAGCGACGTCATCCCGGTCCGCTGCAGCACGTCATCGACGCTCGCTCGATCTGGCACGGGGTCTCCTCTCTTGGGCGGGCCCTATCGGGCCTCTGAGGGGTATAGGCCGCAGCGCGAATGCTTCGCGGACATCACTGCTCTCAGTATCCAGCCGCACACCGACGACTACGCGCAATTCAATGTAGGGAACGGCACGACTTGTCCACCGCGCTCGCGTCAGGGCGGGCTATCAGCTCCCGAAATGTCCGGGTGCCGCAGCGTCATTGATGCGGAGAGATGTCCATCCCACTTCAACTTGGGGCCAGTGACCCGCAAGCGGATGCTGCACTCATGATGTGCCGCCGTCATCTGAATGCTCGACGTGATCGCGGCTCTGGATATGGTCGTCAGATGGGGAATCTGGGCGGCTATCAAGACATCACGAAGTTGATCAAAGCCATCGGTGGCCCAGCGGCAGCCGTAAAGTACGCCGCGGGCGCAGCTAGCATCATCTTCATCGCCGGCGGCGCGGCCTACGCAGGCGGCCAGAAGGCGATCAAGGCCATCAAGCACCGCATCCAGACCCGCGCGGTTCCCTGCATCTGGGTTGGACAAGTTTTCACAGTCAACTCGGACGCCGGCGCGGGCGCAGGGCTCATGCTCCAGAACGGTGATGAGGTTCGCATACTCGAATGCGACGGCGACACCCTGCTCGTCGAAGTGATCGGAAATGCCGACAACCCCTATGCGATCTCCGGAGAACTTCTACAGTCGATCTCCGACTTCCCCGGCGGCGTCGACACTGCCTGACTTGGGATCGTTGCTACCCAATTGTGGCCAGCCAGCTGCGGAACGGCAACGCTCCGGGCACGCGCCGTCCACGAGGGTGCGGCTCAGCGCTTCCGGTTAGCGAACGGCCAGCGGCCGTAGATTTCGGCGAACGCGTCCCGGTAGCGGATCTCAACGTCCTCGGCGGACTCGTCGGGCGTCGTCGCCCAGGCAACGAGCAGCTCGTCTTGATCGGCCAGCTGCCAGATCGAACGTCCGCCCTTGTGGCTGGCGCCCTTCCGCGCGTACTGCCCCAACCGCTTTCGCAGCCCTCCCGCCTTCGCTTCTGCTTTGCCGATGTACACCACCGGCGTACCCGGCACCCAGCGCGCCGTGAGGTCCTCCAGCCGGTAAGCAGACCCCGCCCGAGCTCGCGTCAGCTCAAGCAGCTCCGGCGTCGTGGCCGCGGTGCGCAGCACCATGTAAATCCCCGTTTCAGTCGGCACCCTCGCGGCTGCCAGGTCAGCAAATGGGACGAATCCCTCGAAACCGACCACCTCAAGCGATGCCCGATCCCACGCGCGCGGCAACGGCAGACCACCCATTAGCCGTCCTCCACGATGCCGACAGCATCCACCGGCGCCACGGCGGGCACCCCGAACAGGTCGGCCACCCGCCGCTCGAGCAGATATGGCTCCACGTCGCCCGCGTGCAGCGGCGTCGACGCCACCCGGACCGGCCGAGGCTCCATGTACCAGTACAGCTGCCGCATCCCCTTCGCGTTGTGCTGCTGAGCAAGCGCCCGCGCCTCGTCCCGCGTGAACAACCACACGGCATCCGACGAGAGCAACGTCACCGCGAGCAGCTGCGCCCGTAGATCGTCAGGGAAGAAGAAGCCAATCGACATCGCTCCCCTGCCGCCTGACGGAGAGGGAGCGGTCTGAGTCTTCACCTGAATCGTCATCGCGCTCGCGGAGCCTGGCGCATAGGCCACCAGATCGACGCCGGAGTCCGTTGTCAGACGCGCGGTGTCGATCCCGAGCTTCACCAGCCGGTACTGCACGAGTAACTCACCCGCGGCGCCGATGTGCTGCGTCGTCGTCATCGACGCATCGTCTCACGGCGAGCGGTACGTCCTCGCGGACGAATCGGATCATCGCACCGGTCGCCGTCGTGCTGGGGCTTCTGGGGTTGGCACGGCCCTGGCTAAAGCAAGAGCGCCTCGAGCTAGTAGTTGCTAGCTGCTCCGCTTCGATAGAGAGCTTCGGCGTCCGTTGCGGTGGTGATCGCATCGCGCACCTGTTGCTGAGTGAGGTCAAGCACTCGAAGTGTGTCGTCGACCTTCGCAACCGCCTCAATCCGATGGAATGCGGAGCCGTGATCGACGGCGAACCGCGCGAGGCCACGGAGTTTGGGTAGCGCGTCAGCGAGATGGTAACCGTGAGGGTCGACGATGGACGGCTGGACGCTGCCACCGATGTCGGCGAAAAAGATGAAGTCCGGGAACAGCCGGCGCCAGGCACCCTTGCCGTCCACGTAGGCGATCGCGAGCGCATCGTCAGCCGCCCGTCCGGGATTTCGATACCAGGCGGCGCTGTGGGGCAGCTCGCGGTCGAGCACGTCCACCTCCCAGCTGCCGAGCGACCCGATGGGGAATGCGCCCTGCGTGTCCGACATGAGATGCCGGGTGCGTGTGGGTACCGCTTTCCCGTCCTCGCTGACAGTGGACTCAGTGCGTACCTTCGGGCGGAGGACGGATATCGGCTGAGGGGTGCCGGTCATCGCGATGAGCTCGGCGTAAACGGCCTGCCGTTCGTCTGAGAGTCCCTTAAGTGGAACTCTGTACTCGGTCAGCCACCGCTCGACGAGCGTCGTCGCGGCACGATTGAGTTCGTCGGCGACGGTTGGCACCTTGGCGAGCGCGGCGACTTGGAGATGGGCGGCGAAGAACGCATCGTCGTTGCCATCGCGGTCGGCGATCCGTTCGGCGTACCTCGCGGCGATGTCCTTGCCGAGTACACGCCCAGCGGCGCGGTACTCGGCGTCGACGGTTCGATCGTCGGCGAGCTCGGTGAAGCTCGAGTCGACGATAAACGTCCGATTGGCGATGGATGCGATGATCGTTTCGCCTTCGACGGTTCGGACATCCTGACGTGCCTCGTCGACGACGTCGGCGTACCGGGCTGCGAGACCGTCAAGGACGGCGAGAAGCTCGGCATGGGCGAGCTTGGTCGCGTTGGGAACGAGTCCGTCGTAGGCAAGAGCCTGCGCGAGGCCGGACAGTCGCGAGGTGGGCCGTGCGCCCTTCCGGGGCAGGGTCTCCGAGGGTAGCTGGTCGAAGGCTTCCCAGACCTCCACAGGGACTGTGCTGTTGACGTGCATGTCGATGGGTCCGAGCAGCACCCGTCGACCGTCGCCTCCACCAGAACCGCCGGCCGGGTCGTCGTCGGCATCGGAGGTACCGGAGGTGCCAAGGAGCAGCTCAACAACTTTTCCGGGCCGTGGACCGGTCGAAGAACGGCAGGATGCACTCGACCGAGTTGAGCCGGTCGTCTCCCGGGATGCGTCGCGCGAGTGGCGTCCGAACCATCCGCCCGAGGAGCTGAGTGATGTGGGTGTCGTCCTGAGCGGGTCGGTATGAAACAAGAACCTCGGCACGGGGACAGTCCCACCCGGTCGAGATCGCGTCCTTGGCGAGGAGCACCCGAACGACGGTGCGTTGCTGCACGTGCTCAGGGCTGATGTATCCGACGACGTGTCTTCCGACGACCAAGTCGCTGTGTTCGCCGAAGACGTGTGCAATGTTGGAGTCGCTCAGCTCTGGCCACTCCTGGACGATCGCTTGCAGTGCATCGAGAAGCATCTGGTCACTGGGGGTGTTGGGCACTTGAACGACCAGAAGAGGAACCACCGGATCTTCAGTGGTTACTTGGGCGCCGTGATAGTCGGCCCAGTGCTGGGTCGATTCCCTTATTCTTCGGACACCGCGGCGCAGCAGGACGGTATCGAACGTGCCGGTTTCGGCGGGGAAATCGAGACGAATGTCGTCTTTGAGCAGGCCAGACTCCTGAACGCGCGCTGGGTCGACCACGACGTTTGGCAGCAGAGTTCTGCCGGAGGAGTCGGTCATTGCCTGATTGAATCGCTCGACGGTCGCGCTGATGCCGAGCACGATCGGAACGGGCGGGGCGCCGGCCTCGCCGTTGACGAGTTGACGGACGATCGTCGACTTCTCCACCCGCTCGTTGCGATTAGGGCGCTTCATCCCCCTGTGTGCCTCATCGAGAATCACGTACAGCGTGAGGGCGGGATCCTCGATCGTGTTGCGCAGCACATCCCAGAACGTGTTTGCCCGCCTATCCGGAGCGATCAGCATGTTCTCTGCGTCGGCCAGCGTGCCGCCCCGGACGAGCAGCGAACGGGAGGCTAGCTTCTGCGAGTTAAGGAAGTAGACGTGCCCAGGCTCTAGGCGATCGCCGGCGAACGTGTTGCCGATGGCCACGAGACGGGAGTAGGGGATCTCTTCGGTTGCTTGCAGGATACGGTGACGAGTCTGCTCGTTCAGTGAGGGGTCGCTGGTGAACCACAGCACAACGGCGCCGGGATCGGGCGGGAAATTGAAGTCATCGTTGCCGACAAAGAGGGCTTCGATGACCGCGGCCGCCATGACCGTCTTACCCGCCCCGGTGACGGCGGACAGCGAAAACGCTGACAGCCGCGGCCGCGGCCGGTGATAGTCCTCGCGTGCGTCGTTGAGGTTCGTCAGAACGTCATCGACCGCATCAGCCTGGTAGTCCTTGAGGGTGAACTTCACCGGTTCTCTCCCCCGACATTGATCGTGAAATTGGTCAGGTAGGACTCGTACAGCCGGACAGGCTCAATGTGCTCAGGAAGACTCGAACAGACCATCTGAAACGACCTGTCATCGTCGGTGACGATATATGCCACGCGCGCCGCCGGGGCTGCGGTGAGCTGCTCGAGAAACGCACGTGAGGTATCCACGTCGAACAGAACCCCATAGGTTTCCGAGACCTCGAAGTCATCGGACTCAAGGTTGATCCGCGCCCCCTGGGCACCAGCTCGCAGCCAAAGCAACGGAGCAATGGCGGAAAACGCGCGGTTGTGAGACACGATGCGCGGGGATTCGTAGGTGAGAGTGAAGACCTCAAGATTCTCGTTGAGCCCCTCAGCCATTGGGAACTCGTCGACGAACTTGTAGTCGCCTCGAATCGGCTCACCGCTGGGCGTCTTCCCGGTGATGGCGGCCACGATGCGGGGTTTCGTGATGTAGTCACAGATTCCCCATCGCTCCCACTCCTGGTCGCCCGGGCGCAGCTGGTCAGCACGGAGCCTCCTTTGCTCGTCCGCACTCACCTCGTTGTTAGTGATGCTGATCGACTGGCGGCGTCCGCCGTCCTGACGATTGAGCCGCATGACCGCGTGAGCGGTTGTTCCGGACCCCGCGAAGAAGTCGACGACCCGTTGCGTTCGGGTTGTCCGCCACGAAGAATCTAAGCGCGTCCTCGACGGCATAGAGGGCTTTCGGGTAGGGGAACTTCCTGTCCGGGAGGAGCGAGGCGAGTAGCCGTGAACCACTGTTGCCGGCGTCGTGAGACGAGATTCGCCAGACGTCCGTCGGCACGAATCGCGCTTCGTAATCTGAGCTGTCGGTAATCACTGAGCCGTCGGCGCGGCGGCCCAGAACTTTGAAGGTGCCGTCTGCCACTTTCGTGCGCTCGCCCAGCTTGAGGTAATACGGGGTCGTTCGTTCGCCATTCCACCTGCCCAACCGAGCGTGGCCCTGAGTGATCGCGTCTCGAAGAGCGGCGGGACTGATCTGCCAACGACCTTCGCGACCGTCCTGCCGGATCGGCCACACGGCGACGGCTTCGTCGGGACTCGGTTCGTCTCGCCAACCGTCGCCGTAGAAGGGTTCCCCGACTGAATGGAAGATGGGCCCATCCGCAGAGTTGATCACAAATACGGGGTAGAACAAGTTGGGATGTGTCGTGCGGAACGGCTGCGTGCCTGACCGCATCAGCAGGTTCCAACGGATGTCGTTCTTGTTCCTTGTCATCACAGGATTCCACTCGCTCCCAAGCGGTAGCGGCGCAGGGGATGACGTTCCGAATTGGACAAAGTAGAGATACTCGGCTGATCGGTTGAATGTTCCACTTCGAGTGGAGCCGGCACCGTTGATCGAAGAGGTCACCATCGTGATCCTCGCCTCCGGAAATGTCTGCTCAAGGAGCAAGCCAAGTCGCAGGTACTCCTTCTCGTCGATCGTGACGATGAGCACCGAGTTATCTGGGTTCAACAGCCGCTTGGCGACGCTCAGGCGACGCTCGATGAACGCTAGCCATTTGGAGTGCCGGTAAACGTCCTCACCGTCGACGTAGTCGTTGTTGTACTTCCAGTCCTTCGCACCGGTGTTGTAGGGCGGATCGATGTAGATGACGTCGACCCGGCCCGCGTGTGTGTATTGGAGGGTTTGAAGTGCGTGATAGTTCTCGGCGTTGATGACGGTATGGAACGGTTTGTCACCGCCACGCTCGACCCGACCGGTTGATACCAGCCCTGGATAGATCGGATCCCGAAACTCAGCGACCACGACGAGATCTCCGACGTCACGGATCGTGGCCTCCTGCTCCGCTTCTGCGGATGGTGCCGACGTCGCGTCCGCAATTGCCGCCACGAGGGTTGCCTTGCGGATGGACCCATCCCGCGCGATGCTTCGCACTCTCCACATTCTGTCGTCAACGGTTGAAGGCGCCTCGCCGCGTGCAGGAAGAAACTTCACCTTGTCGTTGACGCGGATTGGGCGGCCCGGTAGCTCCACGGTTTCCGGCGTGTGGCGCTCGAAGTTCAGCCCGAATGCGCGGCGGCTGCTGAGCGCGGAGTACTCGCGGGTGAGGTCAGCTGCCAGTTGGGGGTTGAGTTGCTCGACGTGTTTGAGCAGCTGAGTGATTCGAGACACAACCGACAGCCTATTGATCCCGTTGCCACTGCCCTCGCAGACCTGCATCGCGACCGGTAGGGTCCCGATTCGCCCTGCGGAAGATGGCGATGATTCCCCGATCGCGCTTGTGGTCTCGATGCGGTGGACCCGGGGTAACGCTCCCCTCTAGGGACACCTCCTTACGACATGCCCAATAAGACGCCGGGTCGGCGGTCATCTCCCGTGCCATTCAGACATCACCCTGCGGCCGAAATGTCCAAACGGACACCACGTGGACATGTCTCCTGGGAGATGGACAACTCCAAGAAATACCTACATTCAACTCGGGCACTGCAATGTCGGACACACTCGCTAGGTTATGAATGTCAGATTCACTAGCAGGAGGTTACCCATGGACATCAGCTCGCTCGAGGCGCCGACCAGCGAAACCGTAGGAGGTGCAGTGATGCGCCTCACTCAGACCCGTGTCGGTCTAGTCGGCTGCGGCTCGGCGAAGCTCTCCCGGCCATCCCCCGCCGGCAGCCTCTACACCAGCGCCCTGTTCCGCAAGTCGCGCGCCTACGTCGAGGCGACCTGCGATCGTTGGTACGTCCTGTCCGCGAAGTACGGGCTTGTCCACCCGGACACCATCCTCGAGCCGTATGACGTCAAGCTCGGGCGAGTCATTCCGAGGGAGCCCGAGCGGAGCGCGCAGCCGATCCACCAGTGGGCCGACATGGTCCGTGCACAGCTGGCTACCGAGCTGGCGGACGTCCCGCGCGTAACCCTCATCGCTGTCGCCGGCGAGCAGTACCGCACGATCCTCCACCCTTGCCAGTGGCCCTACTCGGTGCCCATGCAAGGGCTCGGGATCGGGGAGCAGCTCGCGTGGCTCACCGCAGCACTGTCGGAGGTCCGGTCAGCATGAGCAGGAGCTCGCTCGAGGCCCCGGTCCGCGAGACCGTCGAGGCGTTCATGGCACGGAAGCACAATCCGAAGTGGCGGCCGGCACCACTGCCCAAGCCCACGGCCCTTCCCCGGATGACCGACGAGCAGTTCGAGGCGCTCTACCGCAGCCACATGAGCGAGTACGGTCGCGCCGTCGACGACGCCGACGACGTCTTCGCCACCCTCCCGCTGCGCGGCGGCCGCCCGTTCCGGGTCGGGCTCAAGGACACCGGGCGCAAGGTCTACCCCATCACCACGAGCCCCAGTGGACGCTATGCCGTCGCGAAGCTCCGCAGCCTCCACCACGACGTCTTCCACGTCCCCAGCGGCCTGCAGGTGCCCGTGGTCTTCTCCCACGCCGGGCACTCTTACCGGATCGGCAGCAACGTCGCCGGCGACGGCTGGAAGACCAGGCGTGAGGCGGAGCAGTTCATGGCCGCGCTCGAGGCCGCCGACATCGTCGACGACGACCCGAACGGACTGGGGCGGGACACGTCCAAGCGCGACCAGCTCGCTGCGTTCCTCGTCAGCTATGCAACAACCGCCCCTTGACCATGTCGGAGCCCTGCCGTATTGTAATGAATGTCAGATTCACTACATAGCAATCCGAGGAGGACCACTCAGACCTTCAACAGCCAGGGGACGCGACCCTCGCTCCCCTCGCCGGATGGGCGCCACCGCGCAGCCTGACGAGCACAACCCGCTCTCTTGCACCCCATCCCCCGCGCCGGCCCATCGTCCTCCCTCGGGGGCCGGCGCCGCGGGGGCGGCTCCTGACAAGCCGCCCCCGCCTCTCCCTCTTCCTTGTCCGCGAACGCCCATCGATGCGGCCTATATCCATCAACGGAACGAAACGGAGCACCTGATGACCGCCACGACCCTGACCCTCTACCTGGCCAACGTCGAGCAGCTCATCCGGCCTCCCGCGCCGATCCTGGTCGACGGCCACTACTTCGTCCGCGCACCCTACGACCTGGCGGGCGGCCGGCTCATCGGATTCAGCCCGGCCTCAGGGTTCCCGATCGTGAAGTGGGCCCACGATGCGCTCACCGCCCCGGACGCCATCCGGGGGTTGCACGCCAACTTCATCGTCGCCGGACGTGTGATCAAGCACCCGCTGCCCGTCAGCGAGATCACCATCCGTCAGCACCCTGGCAGCGTCCAGGTCGTCATCACAGACACCCGCAACGGGCAGCAGTACCGCCCGTACCTCGGAAACGACGGCTCGGTCGCCCAGCGGGTCGCCGATGCCTGGGGCCGACGCCCTGACTACGCCGCCGCCATCCTGCCCGCCGCGGCCGCCGCCTCTTAGAACGGAATCAAACCATGCTTGCCATCTCTCGAGGCCTGTACGAGGCATCCACCGGCGAATCCGACCTCCTGCTGCCTCGATTCGCCGACTGGCTGCTCGAGGTGATCCCGACCATCCTGCTCACCCTCGTCGCTGTACTCGGCGGAGTCCTCGTCCTGCTGGGCTTGTTCAAGGTGTTGTTCACGCGCGATCGCGGTGGATCGCCCCTCGTCGTCGTCGGGATCTGCGCTCTGGTATTCGGCATCGCGCTGCCGTGGACTTCGGATCTATGGGCTGAGCCGGAGGACACATCTTCGTCGCCAACGCAGACGCCCTCAGGATCTCCACTCCCGTCCACACGGCCCGTTGACCAGGAGGCAGAAGCTGTCGACCTGACGTGGCTCTGGTTCGTCCTCGGATCGCTTGCGGTGACGATCTTGCTCGGGGTCGTGATCGTCCTTCTCGTATGGCTCGCTCGACCGAGCGGGCGTCTGGGGAGGGCGCGGGAGAGGCGAGTCGCCGAGCAGGGACAACGTTCGCGGCTCGAGGCGAAGTGGCTCGAGATCCGCGAGCTGCACAACGAGCTGCTTCGGAAGATCCTCCACGCAGAGACCGACTGGGATTCGCTCTTCACCCTGCCGGCTCTCACCGACCCCGCTGTGCCGGCCACCTACAAGATGCTCAGGGCGATGCAGGACGCGAACACTCTCCGCGACACGGACGGCGATCTGCCATGGGGAACGGGACAGCTACCGACACATGCCGATCTGACAGCCCTTCCGTACCCACGGGCCGTCCAAGCGTTCGCTCTCGCGTGGGAGGCAGCCGAGCGCCACGCGCGTCGAGTTGGCCCGAGGAGTGTCCCTGCAGCCGAACGCAAACTCATCCGCGAGATCCGCACGCTGCTCAATCTCACCGAGAACAGCGCCACGTCGGCCACCGAGCGAAACCTCGCGTACCGCAGAGCTCAAGGACTCATCGAGCAGCTCCACTCCATCCACATCCCCAGCCAAGCGCTGGAGCAACTGGAAGCGCGGCAGATGCCGATGCTCACCACAAAACGAGAGGCAGGTGTGTGATGCGCTGCTGCATCATGTGTGACGAACCGGACCCGATGTACATCCCCTCCGACGACGTCGAGGACTACGGGCTGTACAGCTGCGAGTGCGGCTTCGAGATGGAAGGTCCTCGGGAGAAGCACACGCTCTTGCTCCCGACCGCCGCCGGGCTGGAAGAGCCACTGACCGTCGAAGTCATACTCGCCGCACACACCGGCGGCGACGGCGGCAGTGCGACTCCACAGCCGGCGCCAACGCTGACGCCGGCAGGATCCGCTCACCGATGAGCCGGCGCGCAGCACTCATGGCCTACCTGCAAGCCAGAGCGCTGCGCGGCTGAGAAGGAGACAGTACAGATGTCCACGACCCTCGACATCCTCGATGACAGCTTCCCCCACGGGACTCCGGGGGGATTCGCCGCCGGATGCCGGGGCGCCGCATGTCCCGCCCTGATCACCTGCCGCGAGCTGCACAAGCGCTACTCGGGCGACTGGACGTTCAAGAGGCTGGTCGACGCCGGCGTCTCCCTGGAAGAGATCCTCAGCCGAGAAGCGGCCGAGCGCGCGGGGATACGGGAACGCGATCGGTCGGCTGCCCGGACCGTCCGCCACACCGAAGCTCCGGCGAAGCCGAGGACCGCAGCCCGGAAGCCGAGGGCGGCTCAGAGGCAACGGCCTACGCAGCGCCGGTCTTCGCCCGCACCCAAGCTGGTCCCCACACGCGAGGAACCGCGGGTCGCTCCCTCAGCAAGCACAACACCGGACAGATCTCACCCCGGGTACGGCTGGCTGGATGCCGAGCGGCTTCGCGCCCACGAGCTCGAAGACGCAGGCTGGGTAGAGCAGCTCGACGGCTACGAGACCGAGCTGGACAACCACACCCGAGCCCTGGCGAAGTGGAAGGCTGATCAGCTGATCCGGGCGCGCGAACTCCGCCGAGCTACGGCAGCGCTGGCGCAGGCGAGGATCGCAGAAGGAACCGGCCTCTCCCTCAACGGTGCCATCGCCGCCGCCGTTGCTTCCGCGCAAGCAGACCACGACCGAGCCCAAGCCGACGTCGACAGCCATCGCACGAACAAGCCGGCCGCGCCGAAGAAGCCGCGCAAGCCCAAGCCGGCTTCGCCGGCGCGGCTCCGCAAGCCCAGGCCTGTAGCAGCGCCGAGAGTCGTGCAACCGCACGGCACGAACGCCTGCAGGGCGCGCGGCTGCGATCGTCCAGAGTGCAAAGAGGCAGGACGCCGGTACCACCGCGAATGGGTCGCCAAACGCCAGCTGCAGGGGATCCCTTCCAAGCACCACGGCACGCCCTACGGCTACTCGCTGGGCTGTAAGGATCGCAACGCCTGCCCTGCCGAGATCTCCTGCGCAGATGCTTCTCGGGCCGAGGAACGCCGCCGAGCTCGAGAAGCTGGGATCGCTGAGCAGGCGCCCCGTGTGCCCGCAGAGCCGGTCCGGCAGCATGTCCGTGCGCTCATGGCCAGTGGGTGGTCGGTCCTGGCGATCGCCGCCGCGGCCGAGGTGTCGAAGACCGGGCTCAAGGTTCTGTTGTACGGCCGATCCGGCGCCCGCAAGGGCGAGCTCCCCACCGCGATCGAAGCAACCAAGGCAGAGCGGCTGATGAAGCTCGCCGCGCGGGCCACGCAAGCCCGGTCGGCCTAGCTACGGCGGCAGCTCGAGGAGAGCCTGATTCACGATGTCGGCACCCGATCCGCACCAATGCTCGTCCGCGAACAGCAATCCCAGCGGCCTATATCCAGTAAGGGCCCGAAGAGGGGTTCCATCCCAGCATCTCGGGCGTAGTATCAATGAATGTCAGATTCACTACTAATCGAAGGAGACTCGTCATGACCGCCACTCAGACCGCAAAGGCGCCGACAACGCCCGCGGTCATCGTCACCGGAAATATCTGCACGCCGCTCACCTACATCCGCCTCCTCCCCAACCGAGTCGCTCGAGTGAGCTTCCGCGTCGACGGGCCGGACGGGCCCTTCAACGTCCACGCCGGCGGCCTGCGCGCCGAGCTGCTCCACGCGACTCTCCATAAGGGAGACAGGGTCACGGTGCACGCACCGGGTGCAACACTCGCCCACCCCTGCCAGACCATCCCCGACCTCGAGGCCGACTCCGTTGAGCTCGACCTCCACTGACAAGCGCTCGGCCCCCGAAGATGGGATCAGCCACGCCCCCGCGACGTCGCACGGCCTGCCCGTCCATTCCGACGCGCTCTTCACGCTCATGGATTTCGAGGAGACGCGGCCCGCGGGGGCGCTCGAGTGCGGGCACCTCCTTCACGACACCGATCACTACGACGAGTGCCTGCAACGCACCTGCCCCATCTGTCACCTCACCGAACGCAACGGCTACGCGGTCTGGATGGAACACAACCCGTACAGCTGGAGCTCTAACCGCGCCTGGTGCGCTCAGCAGGGTTGGATGTGGGAGCGCGTCGCGTCCTGCCTGGGCTGCACGAGCTGGACATTCGGGATTTGGCCCTGCCGCAACCTCGCCTGCGCGTTCAGCAGTTCCGTCGTCCTCGCCGACCCTGAGCTGTGGATGCAGCACCCGACCTACGAAACGTGGTGGTACCCGCACCCCTGGGTTGAACCGATCGCGCAGCAGTGAATCGTTCGGCACCGCCCTCGGTCTTCAGCCGGGGGCGTTTCTTCTGTCCGCCGACGGCAGTGTCTGTGCCTACACCTAGACTGTGAATGTCAGATTCACTAACGGGAGGTCATCATGACCAAGGCACTCAAGATCACCACCACCGGCCAGCTCAGCTTCGTCGAGCTCGACGACATCGCCGACTACTGGCGCGAGGTCGGCGGCTTCGTGCAAGCGGTTCCCGTGGGCGACCGTCACCAGATGATCCTCAACGAGGAAGGCAAGTACTCGGGCCTGGCTCACAACGCGGTTGCTGACGCCGTCACCGTCATCGGATGCACCGGCCTCGCCGCAGACGACTTCATCGTTGGTGACGTCCTCCTGGTCGGCTCGTCGCCGAACTCTGAGAACTGGTCCGACGTCGCCGACTCTCTCGTCGAGTCCGTCCGCAAGCTCATCGCGGGAGCTTGAGCCATGCTCATCCAGGGCCTCCCGGTCCGCCCGGGCACCCAGGTCTCCGAGGTCCGCTCCCCCTCGAGCGAGAACTGCCAGCGATGGGACAAGGGCAAGCCGTCGTGGCGGCATCCGACCGACGGTGGATTCGACGCCTCGCTGTACACCGTCACTCCCCTCCCCGAGGCAGCCGCACGCGCATTCGTCGAGGCTGAGCACTACGCCGGCTCGTTCCCGGCAGCGCGCTTCTCATTCGGACTCCTCACCCGAGACGATCGATTCCCCATCAACGGCGCCATTGTGGACGGGCAAGCACTCGTCGGAGTCGCAACTTTCAGCACGCCGATGACGCAGCGCGTCCTCACTCAGGTGTTCCCAGACCTCACCCCCTACGAGGAGAGCATCGAGCTCGGCCGGTTCGTTCTCACAGACACGCCCGCGAACGCGGAGTCATGGTTTCTCCGACGCGCCTTCCAGCTCGCCGCCGCCGCCGGCATCCGAGGGGTCGTTTCCTTCGCTGATCCGCTCCCCCGGCATCGACGAGTCCTCGAGGTCGACGACGACGGCACGAGCACAGAGCGAGTCGAGGTCACGACCCCGGGGCACTGCGGGTTGATCTACCAGGCGACGAATGCGACCGCCTGCGGCCGCAGTACCCCCCGGACACTCAACTACCACCCGCGGCGAGGACTCGTCCTGTCCGAGCGAACACTGCAGAAGGTGCGCGCGCAGGAAAGCGGCGCTGCCTCCGCCGAAAAGCACCTGGTGACGCTCGGCGCCCCTATACGACGGGCAGGGGAAGATCCACGGGCCTGGCTTCGCGATGCGCTCGAGGCAATGCAGATCGTCAAGGTGCGGCACCCCGGCAACTGGCGATATGCGTTTGCCATCGGATCACCCAGCCAGCGGCGCCGCGTGCGCATTGCGCTTCCTCCGACTCACTACCCGAAGCCCGCGACCGATCTCCTTCCCGCGATCGCCACCTGACTGCCCGACGGAACGCTCTCCCTGAACGCCGGCAGGAGGCGTACCGTGTCGCGGTTAGGGGGAATTTGATGACTGATTCCGCGGTGCCCGAACCGCCATCGTTCGACGAGTACTGCCGGGAGCACGGCATCTCGGCCGACGAGCAACCGGCAGCGTTTGCTGCCTACCTCCACCTACTCAGCGGTGGTCAGTGGGACGGCGGCATGAAGCGCGTCGACGAGTGGACTGACGAGAGCGATGCGCCCCTCAGCTGAGCCGCGACGCCGGCGGGTGACGGACACCGTCACGATCGCGGCTCGGTCACTAGGCGCACGAATCTGACGCCGTGCCGATAGACCCCGTGACTCTGGGCGACGTCTGCGGAGATCTCGGCGGGCACCGGGTCGACCAGAGTCAGGCGCACCGGGTCGTTGCCGGCGTTGAACCGATCGACCGCACCCGGTGACACGAACTCCGGCCACGGGTGCTCCCCGATCGGCGGGCGGAGCAGCGCGCCAAGTGAGCGTGCGACAGACGGCTTGAGCGGTGTGGACCGGCCGACGATGCGCAGCTCTCCATCGACGTAGTTTCCGACGACGACGGCTTTCGGTCTTTCGATGGGACCGATCACGGCGCCCACGATGACGTCAGTGATATTTCGGTACTTGACCTTGATCCACTGCCGCTCACCAGGCTTGTAGGCCTGCTGGGCGCCCTTCACTACGAGGCCCTCAATGCCGGCGGCCGCCATGTCCTCGAACCAGCCCCGCGCCTCGGCGACGTCGACCGTCATCGGTGAGAGAGTCAGCGGCGGCCGCCAGGACGCCGCGAGCTGCTCGAGCATGTGCCGGCGCTCGTCGAACGGTCGCACTCGAACGTCCTCCCCCGCCAGGGCGAGGACATCGAACAGAACGAGCGAGGCCTGCAGGTCGCGCGCCAGAGCGCGCCGGCGCTTCTTGCCGGCGCTGAGACGCTGCTGCAGCGCATCGAAATCCAAGCGCCCCCCGACCCACGCCACCACCTCACCGTCCAGCACTGTCCCCTCCGGCAGCTGCGCCGCGGCCGCGGTGAGCTCGGGAAACGCCTCGGTCATATCAGTGCCCCGGCGTGACCAGATGCGCACCCCGAGCTCACCGCTAGTGACGGTGGCGCGGTACCCGTCCCACTTCGGCTCGTACCGGCACCCGCCCGGGAGTGCGTCGGGGTCGGGGATGCTCGCCTGGGACCGCGCCAACGCGGTCGCCGGCGGCAGTGACAGCGACGTCGGGATCAGCGGTGATCTTTCGCTTTGGTCTCGTTGCGAGAGCCTGAGTCGGAATCGCGGAACTGCCCGTTCGTGCCCTGGATGCGGACCTCGCCGAGGCCGCGGCCGGTGTTCTCCACGGTCTCTTTCGCGCGCGCGATCGCTTCCTTCTGGGTGCCGAAATGGGCGGATGCGCGCTTGTGGTTCTCCTTCACGACATCCCACCCGCCGTTCTCGTTCGGGACGACGTAACGGTCCTCATCGTTCTTAGCCATGAACCGCAAGCTACGCCGCGGCCGCAAACGCACGCGAGGGCCTTGCGAAACGTCGAGGACTACCCCTCTCGTTGCGGAATTGGTGTTGACGATGTCCGACCCCCTAGGTAATGTAATGAATGTCAGATTCACTAAAGATTTACCGAGGGAGACACCATGACCGCCACGAAGACTCGCCGCCCGGTCCGCGCCCGCAAGACTCCGGAGCAGCGCCGGGCCGAGGCAGAGGCACTGCACGAGACGCTCACCGAGCAGATCGCCACTCTCGTCGACGGAGACAACTGGAAGGCGTGGTTGCGCCTCGCCGGCGTGATGCGCCGTCGGTCGTTCGCCAACCAGATGCTGATCCTCTCCCAGGGCGGGACGTACTGCCTCGGCTTCCGCCAGTGGGAGGCCCTCGGCCGCCACGTCCTGAAAGGATCCAAGTCGATCAAGATCTTCGGCTTCTCTCCCCGCCGTACCGTCGACGTCGACGAGGAGACCGGCGAAGAGACCGTGCACCACTCCGCTCGCTACCCCATCGTCAGCGTCTTCGACATCACTCAGACCGAGGGCGATGCCCTCCCGGAGATCCAGCCCGAACGACTGCAGGGCGAGGACGTCGATGCGATCTTCGACCGCGCGGCCGCATTCATCACCGCGCAGGGCTGGAACGTCGCCCTCGAGGACATCACTCAGGACGGCCTCAACGGCTACACCCGCGGCGACACCCGCCAGATCCGCGTCGACGCAAAGATGGCCCCCGCCATGCGCGCGAAGACCCTGCTGCACGAGATCGGCCACGCTCTCCTGCACTTCGGTGACACGGACACGATCGCGCACCGCGGCCACATCGAGACGGAAGCAGAATCGGTCGCCTACGGCGCCGGCGCCCTGCTCGGTCTGGACACCAGCTCCTGGTCCATCGGCTACGTCGCAGGCTGGTCCGCCGGCGACGTCGAGATGATCCGCAGCACGGCCGCCAACGTCCTTCGCGCCGTCACCGCGATCGCGGACGCGCTCCTTGGTGAGGAGGAGGCAGCAGAGGCGAGCTGAGCACGGTTCCGGGGGCGGGTGACGCCAAAACCCCGCCCCCGGAACTCATCTGTCCGCGACCACCCAATGCCGCGGCCTATACCAGGCAGCACCTCTCGAAGGGAGTCCTCATGGAACAGGCAATCGACGTCTTCCACCAATTCTGGCCGCTGCTCCTGGGCGTGGCCGGCATCGTCGGGCTGATCATCGCCGATGACCACCGGCACCGATCCCTCGAGGCACGGCGCACCGAAGGCATCACCGCCTACCGCCGCAACATCCGCACCTCTGTCGCGATCGCCAGCTCGAGCACGCTCGCGATCGCCGGCGCCGCGGCCGCCGGCGCCAATATCTACTTCTGACGGGACACCCTCATGAGCACCCTCTTTCATCGACTGAGCTACAAATCGACCCGACGCGCGGCGATCGCGTGGTCCGCCGCTGCGCTTCTCGCAATCAGCGCGGTTGTCCTGTTCGGACCCAGACTCGCCGGCGCAGGTCTCGGCACAACGGAGTTGGCCGCCCCGCTGCCGGCCCCCGTCGTCTCAGCAGAGAGCGCCGGGGATCTCGTACCGGAAGCCAGCGCGGCGCTCGAGCAGCTCGAGCAGCTCACGATCGACGAGCCGGAGAAGGCGAACACCTACGACCGCGATCTATTCGGGCAACGGTGGGCCGACGTCGACCGGAATGGCTGCGACACCCGCAATGACATGCTCGCTCGAGATCTCATCGACATCGTCACCAAACCCGGGACCAACGGCTGTGTGGTGCTCTACGGGATCCTGCACGACGCCTACACCGGCGAGACCGTGATCTTCGAGCGGAGATCGGAGGGCTTCCAGCCCGTCCAGGCAGATCATCTCGTCCCCCTCGCCTACGCCTGGTCGCAAGGGGCACACGAATGGACGCCCGAGCTCCGGCAGCAGTTCGCGAACGACCCCGCCAACCTGCAGATCACGACCGTAAACCAGGCGAAAGGCGACAGCGGGCCCACGGAGTGGACCGCCCCCGACGAGTCCTACCGCTGCACCTACGCCGCACGCTTCGTCTTCGTGCTCACCGCGTACGGGCTGACCATCCCCGTAGCCGACCACAACACTTTGACCGCGCAGCTCGCCAGCTGCACCGCGGGCCGAATCGAGGAATGACCCCATGGCACATCGCCTCCGCTCCATCACGATCACAGACGACACCGGAACCCGATACACCGACCTCTTCCTCGACATCCCCCTCAACGAGTACGAGCTGCGCACGTCCGGACACGGCGTCACCGGGATCGACGCCATCGTGCACGCGCGACCCTTCGCACCGCGAGCAACGGAATCCGGGCCGCTCGGCGCGCTCATCCTCCGGTGGGCTCAGGCGCACGTCGACAACCACAACCTGCTCGGCTGGCAATACATCGATGCGCACGACATCCACACCATCGCCCTCGCCGACACCCTCACCCGCGAGGTGCACTTCATCAACCTCTTCGGCCACGTCATCGGAGGCCGGCGCGCATACCGTCTGCGCGAGCTCGCCGACGCTCTCGACCTGCTCCTCGAGTTCGAGATCGAATGAGCACCGCGGCGACGTCCCCAGAGACGCCAAGAGTCACGCACGGCAGCCCCGCCGGCTACGAGCACGGATGCAAGAGCCGAGGTGGCTGCCCCAACCACAAGCACCCCACCGTCATGACCTGCGCCGACGCACACGCTGCGGCCCGGTCAGACTGGGCGATCGCCAAACAGCCCCGGGACAAGCCCGTCCTACGCGCTTCTCGGATCCTCTTGGACGCGCCCACCCCAGCTGCGGGGCCCGCGCCCAGACGCACGGCGGCGCAGCGACCACTGACGTCGATCAAGCACGGCACCGTCCACGGCTTCAACATCGGCTGCAAGTCGATTGACACCTGCCCGAACCACGCCGGCGGGGAGCCAACATGCACGGAGGAGCACCGACGCTACTACCGCGAGTACTTCGCGGCCATCCGCAACAGCACGCGAGAGATCTCGCACGGCACTGAGACCGGCTACTCCTACGGATGCCGCGATCGAGCCTCCTGCCCCGGGGGCGAGGACGGCCTCAGCTGCCCCGACGCAGCCCGAGCAGCCGAACGCCGCCGGCGCACCACGCGGACCATCCAGGCGGCCGCATGACGCACGACCTCCACGACTGGGACAAGCTCGCGCCCGAAGATCGTGTCATCGTCCGAGATCGACGCACTGCGAGCGAGCAGATCGTGACAGTCCGTCAGACGCTTCCCGCCATCGAGGGCGAGGGACCCGGATTTGTCGACACAAACGGTCAGACCTATCGCCACCACTTCCATGCCGCGCGGCGGGTCGACCCCACGCGCAGCTGCGGACCAGACCAGCCGACCGTCGATCGACTATTCGCCGCACTCACTCAACCGATGAGAACCTCATGACCACAACGCTCACCTCCACCGAGTACCGCACCATTCAGCGCTCCCTCGAGCTCGCCGCGAGCTACGCCGGAACCGAAACCGAAGAGTCGCGGATCCTCGGGTTGATCGGGCGCCTCCGTCAACTGCAGCGCGCCATGCCCGTCACCGCTGACCACGAAACGGTCCTGGCCACAATCGCGGCAGTCAAAGCCACCGCCGACAAGGAACCGCTGACACCACAGGTTCTCGACCGGCTCGCGCGCGAGCTCACACAGGAATCCGCAGAGACACCCTCGTCCGCCATCACCGACCAGCGGTAATATCGACCCCGGCACCCGGCCGTTCGAGCAGGTGATCCCTCCGCCCCTCGGGGCGACGATCCCTCCCTCGGTAACTATGTAGTGAATCTGACAGTTTCTACTAGCTCCGGCCGGGTGCCGCTTCTCTTCACATAAATGATTTAGAGGCGACTTACCGTGGTTGAGCGACTCGCCACTCTTGCGCCCCCACCGCGTCGATCACACTCTCGGAGCGCTCGATCAGAGCTGCGAGGCATTGATACCTCTCCACAAAGTCGTGGCCGTCGGTCTGGGGCTGCGCGCTTCGCCAACTCGCCATGGCTTCGTTGAAGTCGTGACGAATGGCCCCAGAAGCGTTCGGCAGGCACCGCTCCCCGAGATGGTCCTCGAGCTGGCGCCATCGGTCGTAGTACTGGTGTCGAAGTTTTCCGGCCCGCTTGGCTAGTCCGGTTGGATCCGGACGTGCACCGAGTTCCATCATTCGGCGGTCTCGCGAATCGATGATGGCGGCGGCTGCTTCATCAGCCGCTTCCAGCTCTCCCGTTACGCGTGCCAATGCCTCCACATCGGTGCGGAAGATCGCGGGATCGATCGCGACGGAAAGTCCCTGAATAGGGATGGGAATCATCTGCACTGCAGCGATTACTTGAGGGCGCACGGCAAGGGACAGCACACCCATCGCCTCGTGCACGTTGAGGTACCGGACAGCGTCGAGGCCTTCCTCCTCGAGTTCGCGGATGCTGATGTCTGATGCGACCGCGTGATTCTCGTCGCGATAGCCAGCATTGATTCGCCCTGCGTCGAGGGCGAGTGCGACACGGTACAGGTAGAACTGAGAGCCACCGTCGGCCTGGTCGTCCATCCGGCGCAGCATGTTCTCGATGGCCGTCTCGTATGTTCCGACGTGCAGCGCCTTCGATGTCTCCTTGGCGATGTACCGGTCGCGGCTGATGCCGAAGTCCCGCTCAACCCACGAGAGGGCCTTTGCGAACTGCGCCGCGTAGCTAGGTGACGGCCAATCTGCTGTCGTGCTCGTGTGGTACCACGCAAGGGTAGGGACAATATCGTCTCGCAGCGCCGGGTCATCCCGGTCCCGCAGCGCGGCAACGGCCGGTCCAAAATGGATACTCGCCCCACAGTGCTCGCATCGCATCCGCGCCGCGTTCTCACCCTCGAAGTAGTCCTCTGGCGAAAGGTAGGACGCCTCACCGCACTCGCAATTCATCCAGTAGCCGTACGCAAAGCCGTCGCGGCGTTCGGTGAGCGTAGGCGCCGCCGCCGGGGCAGCTTCGGCCGCGCCGCCCCTGACCTGCTGATCTTTGCTACGCGCCACGCACCGACGGAAGCGCTCAATCCCGACATGCGGACGCCCACGCCCGGGGGGGCCCGGCATCCGGTTCGTGCCATGGCATCGCTATCGTTCCAAGCATGACGAAACGTCGCCGACATGCCTGGATCGTGCACGCGATGTGGGCACTCGGAGGTGCTGCGCTTGGCGCCGCTGTCGCGCTGATCTGGCTTGGGGACTTCAAGCCTGAGTGGATCGAAGCAACCGGCACCTGGTTCGGCGCGATCGCGACCGTACTAACCCTGCTTTGGGCCGTGCAGACATTCCGCGCTGACCAGGCCGCCCGCCAGGAGGCGCTGGAGAAGGCCGACAACGACCGGCAACGCGAAGCCGCGGCGGCCGAAGCCGCGATCGTTGCCGACGCAGCACGGGTGGAAGTCACTGTTCGCGGCGGCGCCGGATACGGTCCCGACTCGGACAAGCAGATGACCAGCGTGCACCTGGACATCTTCAACGGCAGTAGACATCCCGTCACCATCCGAGAGATCGAGTTTCCGGCCGCGGTCGAGCTGCCTGCACTGATGGTGCGGGTGCCGGCCGGTGAATCCTGGACCCGCGAAGTAAAGATCAGTGACATCCCAGCCGACCCCGAGGAGCTCAGCGGCAAGAGGACGGTGACCAGACTTCCGCTCGCCATCGTCTACGCGCTGGAGGGCCGTGAGTGGCGTCGCGAGCTCGACGAGCAACCCATCGCATCGTAAAGCTCGACACGATTCGCTTGTCGAACGACCCACTTACCGGAGGCCAGCATGCCCGGCGACTCAATCTGCCCCATCCACGGAACCTTGCGGCACACCGCGGTGCACGAGGCATCGCACGCCGTCCACGCGCTCGACCAGGGCATCCCGTTCATCCACCTCACCCTGCACTTGCCGCACACCTACGCTGAGGACATCCGCTACCGTCGACCGTTCATGCCCGGCATGCTCACCATGCCACCCGGATCAGCCGAAGACTGGGTCGGCCCCGACCCCGTTGCCGCACTCGTGTTCCTGGGAGCTGGAACCTACGCCGAGCAGAAGCTTCTCGGCGACCTCATCCCTGGGGGTTTAGCGCGCGACCTCGACCAGTTCAAGAGAGGGCTGGGCCTCACCGTGCTCACCCCGGCCGCCGGTAAGGACTGGAACGCGCGATCCCGACCCATCCTCGACGACCGGTGGCCGAGCCTCGAAGAACCCATCCAGACCCTCGCCGCAGAAATCACGGACCGCGCCCGCGACGCAGGAGCTAATACCAACGACCCCATCGTGCTCACCCGCAGCGAGATCTCCCGCATCTGCGGTATCACCACATAGCCGTCCAAGGTCGGGCATCCATGCACCTCACATGGCAGGTGAGGAGGAAGGAACAGACGGCCTACACGGGCTCGATGAGAGTTGGGTCGGTGGGGTCGGCGGTTCGGGTGTTGTTGACCTTCCGGTCGACGTCGTAGCTGGTGATCATTCCGGCGACCCGGTCGGATTCGACGGTGAGCAGCTGCACCATGTCCTGCTTACCCACCTCATCCAGCTTGTCCGGGGACAGGTACTCGTCCCACACGTCCGCCTCTAGGAAGACCGGCATCCGGTCGTGGATCTCCCCGGAAGCGTCCCGCGCGGGTCGGGTGATGATCGATGCGGACACTTCCCAGTCGTCCTCGATCTTCCGGGCGGTGTAGATCCCCGCGGCCGCGAGCAGCCCCCCATCTTTCGAGTGCAGGAAGTGCGGCTGCTTGTTGCCCGCCGTTCCCGTCCACTCGAAGTAGCCCCGCATCGGGAACAGCGCCCTCGACGACGCGAAGGCGCCCTTCCAGAGACCGTTGGTCGCGACGGTCTCGATGCGGGTGTTGAAGTTGGGGCGCTTGGAGTCCTTCATGAACGACGGGTGGAAGTTCCACACCGCCGCCTCTACCTGCCGGCGAAACGCCCCGGTCGCTGGATCGGCGCGTTCCCGCACGATCGGCACAGTCTGGGTCGGTGCGATCGAGTACCGAGGTGTCCACTCCTTGAAGTCGCCGCCCTCGGCGACGAACTCCCGGATGAGTTCATCTGTTCGGGCGTTCAACGCAAATCTGCCGCACATGCCGCTATTCTCCTGCAGCTGGACTACGGATCAGAAGGTTGGGGGTTGCACTCTGAACCCACTGATTAAGGGTTTGGCGATCGACGGCCGCGTCTCAAATTTCTCATCGCCGGGGGAACGGCTCGCCAAGAGGCCACCCCGTCGGTAGGCCGAAGAGATCTGGTGCTGATACTGACGGCTCGCTGTATGCCGTCTGACCGTCAACGAGGTGCGCAACCCGCCAGCTGGCGAGAGGTGCGACGCCTTGCGCCGCGCTCGGATGCGGCCAGAAAGCCGGGGCGTACTGAGCGACCCTCGCGTAGTGCATGCCTTCCGCTAGGAGGACGCCTGCGACGTGTGTATGAGCCGGTTGGCCCGGCCACCCCCAATACCCCGGCTTGGTCAACACAGGTGTCGCTCCTGCGTCACGGTCCCTGAAGTCGAATCGCCATCCAACGGTCCCGAAAAGCGCCTGCTGAGTGTCGTATTCGTCATGGAAGCTACTTCCCGCGTTGATAGCGAGCACCAGCGGATGAGTGAGCTCGCCGTACTTGGAACCTTTCTCTGACAACGCTCGGCGCAGTGGCGTGATGTCGTCGATGAACGAAGCTTCGGCATCCTGATATACACCCAGTGCTCGTTTCGCTCGGGTCCCGCGGACGCCAACATCACGGGGCATGGGGTGAAAGACGAGATGCCAGCCATCCTCCACCCACTTGAATTGATGCCCCGGTTGCTCCCCGTCGACGCCGTAGTCGACGGCGTCCGGGTCGAGTCCTTCGAGCCACTTCTCCAATCCCCGGCGCAGTGTCTTAGTCGACGGCATATTCGCTCCAACTGTCACAGTTGTCACCGACAGGTGGAACGGGCCACTGTCTATTTCGTTGAGCGAATCGAAGACCGTTTGCTTCCGAGCCGCCGCGCCTCCGTCGCTTCCGCCTTCGACGATGCACCGTGCTTCGACGTAGTAGGCAACATCGCCTTTGGAGACGAGGAAGTCGGGGCGGGCCGGCCGTGTCGCGACCGACGGTTCGATCGCAATGGTCCACCCGGCCCCCCGGTACATCTCGTGCAGGTAAAGCTCCCAGAAGGCAGAGGTGAATTCGCGATCATTGCCCGATCGCAGTCGCGCCCTCAGTGCAGCCCGCGCATTTTCTGGGTATGCACGGAGCCAATCATCGATGAGGTCGCGACATTGGTCCCACACCGGTCCGGCTGCACGTCGGAGGAACGCATAGGTGGATTCGCTGTGCCTTGACGGTCTCGAATCTGTCCGATTCCGCGTGCCGAAGAGCGATGCCTGGATGTTGTCCATGCTTTCGTCAATCCTTCGTTTCGGACGCTCGACGGGCGCCTGACGGTCACGAACTGGATCACAGAAGCACGGGCAGCAGATTCGCGATAGCTCGAGTCACTCGAGCGAGTCGATCACGTCGTCGATCACGTCAGCCATGTCGAGACGCCATCGGAGGGGAACCTTCGCGAGCTCGATCTCTGCACTATCGGCATCTGCGATGTTGTTCCACCCGAATCGGTCAATCACCTCCATGGGTAGCGGCTGAGCTTCATATCTGGACTCCTCATCCGGATCGATTCTGAACTTGCCGACCTCGTCGGCGATCGATTCACCGATACCACCGTCTCGCCAGGGGTCGAAGTCAGCCAATTGCCCGGCCAACTCTGCCCGCCGGCCTGGGCTCGGCAGCAAGTGCTCTACCGACTGCAGCGAACACGCTGCGGTGTTCAGATGACCGTCCCCGGATACCCACATGATCGGAAAGCTACCTCACTGGCGAAACGGACAACTCGAGCACATCCCGCAACAAGGAAGAAGGTGTTGACAGTCAGCTGCGCCGCCGATAGTTTGTGAATGTCAGATTCACTATGCTTGAGGAGGTCAGCCATGCGTGCGTTCCCCTTGAACCGCGACTCCATCGACTTGTTGGTCACTGCGGCCTGCATCACCACCACGGCCCACCGCTCCGATGCGGTTGCTGCCGACATCGTGATCACTGCCGACGCTCTCGGGCAGCTGCTCTGGGATGAGAACCACTCGAGCGTCAGCTTCGCCACCGGCGAGCACATCACCGCGCCCCGCTATGATTGGCAGCCCGTCGCCGAGATCATCCCCACCGCCGACGGAGAGCAGCTGCTGCAGATCGAGCGCACCCGACTCCTGTTCGAGGAGGTCTCCTGCCACCACGACGGTTGGGACTACTCCACCGCTGGGGCGGTCATGGAAGCACTCCGCGCCGAGATCTCGACCCGCTTGGCCGGGCGCTCCCTGGTCTCTAGTTCCGACAATCTCGGAGTGCTCGAGTACGACGGTCTATCCCGCGCCGCCGAGATGTGGGACCGGACGATCGGCTTCCGCTACCCGCTCGAAGCCGGCACGGCCGCGTAAACGAGCAGAGCCGATCATGACACTCGTCGGCCCGGACTGATCGATGGCTGCGCACACGGTGCGATGGACGCAGCCGGCGATCGTCACGGCCACCGTCGACGTCAGCCTCGACGAGCTCACCGCCTGGGCCATTGGAGCTGGCGGCATTCGCACACTCGTCGATGACGACGCTGCCGCGGCGGACGCCGCCGGCCTTCGTCAGCTGCTCGAGTGCAACGTCCGCCTCCGGAACGAACTGCTGACGCGGTGGGCTCGAGCTCACCTGCCGCGCTGATCAAGTCCACGGTCCAAACACGAAGATGCCCGCCGACTGTCCCGCCGGCGGGCATCTCTGCTGCCTCAGGCGAGGCGCTTCGCGAGCTCGTCGATCTTGTCCGGACGGAAGCCCGACCAGTGGTCCTCGTCCGCGATCACGACGGGCGCCTGCAGGTACCCGAGTGCCTTGACCTGCTCGAGCGCGTCGGCGTCCTGCGAAAGGTCGAGGACCTCGTATTCGATGCCCTTCGCGTCAAGCGCGCGGTACGTCGCTTGGCACTGGACGCATGCGGGTTTCGTGTAGACGGTTGTGGTCATGAGGGTGCTACCTCCTTCCTGTTCTCCTCGAGCTGAGACTGCTGGGCAGCTCAGACATTCGCTTCTCAGATCCGGGCGGCAGAACGACGTTTGAGCCAGACGATGAGTGCGATCCCGGCGATCAGGAGGCTGATGACCACCAGGATCTGCCCCAACCCGAACCCGAACCCGTCGAACAGAGGCAGGGTGACCGCATCTCCCTGCTCGAGCAGGTGATACTGAAGCATCCAGGCGCGGAGCGGGTCCAGGAACATGCCGAGCGACACGATTCCGGTTCCGACGGCGAGGGTCAGGAGCAGCAGCATGCTGATCCAGTCATCCTCCGAGACGTGCGGTTGTCCAGTCACTTCACGCTCCTCTCAAGCGTCCTCGGGTCGGCGATAGGTGACGACCTCGTTGTCCGAGATCGTCAGGAGCCCCTCTTCGCCCGTCTCCAAATCGCGGTACTCGATCGCCAGCTGGTCCTCGTCGACGACGTCGGGCTCCACTCCTTCAACGACTCCCCAGAGCTCGAGCGCGAAGTCTGTCTGCAGCAGGTCTCCGATCTCGAGCTCCACTGCAGGACCCTCGACCGCAGCGCCGTACCCGTCGCTGTCCATATCGGCGATCCCCGCTCCGTCCTGGTCGTCGACGTCGGTGGGCACGAATCGGACCCCGGCGGACGCAGCGGCGCGGATGGTGCTGCTGGCAGCAGGGGCAGTGCCGGCATCCGCAGCGGATTTGGTCCAGGGCACGATGCGAGCGGAAGCCCATTCGTAGTAGTCGGGCGGTATCTCCTCATCGCGGCCATCGAGGTCTGAATCGGGCTCGCGCACCATGACACGGCCATAGTCCTCCGCCTTGGGACGGAGTCGTTCGATCTGGGCCCAGTCGGCGACGTCGCTCGAGTCGAGCTTGGCGGGATCCGGTGTGTAGTACGCCTGGATCTCGACGGGCTGCGACTCCGCGTTGAGCGTGACCCCGCGGCCGCGCTTGTTGCGCGGGATCGCGACACCAATGGCGAATGAGTCCCACATCATGTTGGCGCCCTGGGGCGAGAGCCGACCGAAGCTGACCCGCGCCCCGAAGTTGTCGCGCATCTCGCCGCCAAGGAACTCGACGTCCGGGCGCTGCAGCCCGAGGAGCATGTGGATCTTCGCGCTGCGCGCCAGGCGTGCGAGGTCGGAGAGCAGATCAAGCACCGGCGCCTTTGGCGGCGCTCCCTTCGGCTTGACCGTCTTGTACCAACGCTCAACGCGCGCCTTGAAGGTGGCGTACTCGTCGATGATCAGCACCAGCGGGTCGAAGTCCTCCAGTCGAGCGGTGTTGTTCTCGAGCTGCGTGTACCGCTCCTCCATGAGTTCGTGCGCGGCGTGCAGCATGCGCACCTGGTGCTCTACTCGGGCGCCGACCAGCTCCACGTTGGGCCAGTCGCGGAAGCCGGCGAACTCGATGCGCTTGCCGTCGAGAACCCAGACCCGCCATCGCGCATGTGCAAGATGAGTAAGGACGGTGTGCTGGAAGCTCGTCTTCCCGGAACCGGTGCCACCGATGACGAGGCAATGCGGCGAGACCGAGGGCTGCCAATACTGCACCGTGCCGTCCTCATCGGGCCCGATGGGGATCTTGAAGGTCTTGTACGCCGCATGGCTGAGGCGACCAGGCTCTCCTTCCACCTCGTGCAGCACCATGTCGGGCATCTCCGGGCGAACCTCGAACACGACCTTGTCGCCCTCAAGATCCCAGCGTGCCCGCCAGCGGCCGGGAAGCATGGATGAGATCACCTTCTCGATCTGCATCCGGCGTGCGACGACAGCCATCCGGGGCCCAACGTTGTGCTTGACCTCGATCATCGAGACGGTGCCGTCTGCTGCCGAGCTGACCTGAATGGTGGCGGTCGGGTGGAGCACCTGCTTGATCACGTCGTGTGCTCGCTGCTGTTCCCGCGTCACCGGGTCAGCTGCGGGCGCGATCTCGAGCATGAGGATGCAGCGACGCATGTTGTGTTTGCGCACGCGGTACTCCTCGCCGATGCGGCGAGCGAAGGCGCCGAGAATCAGCTCGAGGAATCGGGGGTCGAGGTCGTTGACGTGCTTGGCGTAGCGGATCTTGATCCGCGCCGGCACGCCCACCCAGCCGCGGGTCCACTTCTGTACCTCCACGAGCGCACGGGTCGGCTGGGAGGCGCCGAGCACGGGCAGCACCGCCTCGATCGCGGGATCCACCCGTCCGGCTCGCTGGAATGCTCTGATGCCGGCCGCGAGTGAGAGACCCGCCAGGACGATGGCGCACGTCCAGATGAGTGGGAGTAGATCGGTGAACGGTCGCACCGTGTTCAGACCGGTGACCGCCGTTGCCGCACCGATCGCGAGCAGCGCGGGGATCAGCCCGGTCAGCTGCCGGCGAGGAAGGACGCCGAGCGAGATGACCGGCGGGGATATTGATCCCGCCGGCGGCCGCGCCACGCGAGTTGCTGCCATGAGATGCCTCCTGCTCCGGTCGCGAGTCTCGCGACCTCCTGAGGGTTATAGGCATCGGATGCTGTGGTTCGCGGACAATCTCGAACTGACGCAATCCTGGTGTCCCCTCCCCCATCACCGCACTGACAGGTCGGTGGAGCCGCGGCCACGTTGGGTGGCCGCAAGGGGGGCGGACAAGTTGTGTGGCGCTACTGACAAGTGTGTGGCCACTGTCCGATGCCACACGATTTGTGATGCCGGGTCTGGAGCCTTCCGCGAGATTGCAGCGATGATGGAGTGCCCAGCCGGATGGTTCGTGCCACGGAACTTGTCAGTAGTCGAAAAGCCGCCCGGCGCAAACAGGCTGCCGCATCAGGGTGTCGGCGCCCCGTCCACGACGGCGAGTGGCCGCATGTCGGCCCTCTCGTGGGTCTTGGGCGCGGAGTGGAACGAATCGCTCGACACCTGACCAGCCCAACGCGCGGCGCATCCATTATTCGACGACAGCGCCCGGCGCCCGGGTAGCGGTTCCAGGGCTACCCGGGCACCGGGCGCGATCGTCGAACAATCCACTCGCTGAGGGCACGTCAATTGACGAATCCTCAAGCGAACAAAACCGGCATCTTGGTACCCAGGCTCGCGATGGCGCTCTTGGGATCGCTTGCTGGATCGACTCGGACTGCGGTCCTGAGTGAACCGAGGTGGTTCCCGGTCACCCTAGATCACCGTCGAGCCGAGCGATTTCGCCCTGCACATCGACGGCTGCGGTGAGGTGGTCAAGGTCCGTTGAGAGGCGGCCTGACAATCGCGATCCGAACCGGGTCGCGGGATGTCGCAGGTCGCCGGATGCCCATCCGGGCGTTGAACAATCGCAAGCAGGTCCCTCAACAGAACGCCCCCACGACGCTCTCTAGCTTCGACCTCCCGATCGCTGACCACCACTGTGCACGTAAGAATCGGCGTCTTCTTTGTCGACGTTCCCTACCGCCGCATCGTTGCTCCGCAGCGACCTGCTATATCGCTTGACGGTGACGTACCCCAGGGACGTCACCGTACGGTGATGTCATGGGTGGAAGCAGGGGTGGAATCGCGCCTTCGTCGTCAGTGCCCGGCGAATGCGCGACGCCCGACAAGACCGAGTCCCCGGAGAGTAGATTTCTCCGCGGATGCAACCGGCCGCGCCTGAGGGCGCACGGCAAGGGATCCGCCGAATGACAGGCGCCCCTCGCTGGATCCTGCGGTGGAGCCTCGTAGCCGCCACGGCAGCGGCCGGGATTGCGGTCAACCTATGGGCCGTTCAACCACCCTCAGTGGCGATGGGGAACGGCCCCAGGGGAATGGATAGCGGTGGAAGATCCCGGTCGGGACGCGAGGGTCCGAGCGGAGCTAGAACTCGACCCGTCGGGGCGAGTGAACTTCCGGCTGCGCATTTTTGATGTTTCGGAGCACAACTTCTCCACAGACGGGGAGACGCCGATTGCGCTGGACGTGGGACAGGCCGACATCGACAACAACACACCTTTGCCTGTGGTGTTCATCGAGGTTGGATGCGGAGCCGAGTTCGAGCCGGGATCACTGGTCAAGGGATCAGCAATAGCCGATAGCCGTTCGGAGCGATATTTCGATGTCACAATCGACGGCGGGGGGCCGTGCGCAAGCCCATCACCTGGCACGGTCAGATTTGATCTCAAGGCGCGATATTTCCAAAGGGTGACCGTTGAATCAACCCGGGGCGCTGATGAGATCGTGTTCTCCCTCCAGCCCCGCCAACGATGGGTCGCAAGCTCCCTGGACCAACGCGTCGCTCGCCTGCCCGACATCAGGTACGGCGTGAACCCGTTCTGGGACATCAAGGCACTCGGGGACAATACTGAGCGAAAGCTACCCACCGGTACATCGATTCGTGCCTCGATCGTTGCTCAACCCGGTGAGGTGGCCGAAGTCGTCGCCCCGGCCGCCGAGGGTGGCGCCTCAATCGTGCCCGGCGACACTCCGACATGGAATCTTGCGGACTACGGAGAAGACCTAGCCATGGAACCCTACGTTCGGTGGTCGGATCCGGCTCTGGAGTCGCTCGCGCAATTTCTCCTGGTCCTGTCCGGCGTCTTACTAGGTGTCGCGGCGTCGTTAGCGATCGAGTTCATACTGCCGAGACGCGGGGCGGCACAGACTGAAGCGGCGGCAGATGTCTCGCTGCGACTTCAGACTGAGGCGATTGACCTGCTGAACGAGGTTCGAAAGGTACTTGCAGAGACGCAACTGGCCAGCAGGCGCGATTCATGGTGGAAGCGGTATTTAGTAGTCGGCCGCAAGCGCCGAGAGTGAGCATCGCCAGCCGGACGAGGGGCGCGCGAGGCGCGTCAGCAATCCACGGATCGGCAAGAAGCGGACTCGTTGCCGCAATTCGTCTCCGCGCTCGACGCGCGGCAAGACGGTCATCACGACCTTGGACCGGCTCGGGCGATCAACGCAGAAGATGCTCACTTTCGCTCAGGAGCTCGGCGGCGCCGGCCCGCGCCGTGCTGAACCTCGGAGGCGGCGACGTCGACACGTCCGCACCGATGGGATCGATGATGACACCGAGCCGGCGCCGGTAGTGACCGTTTATTTCAGATGGCCGCGGTTTCGTCGCTTTCGGCCACCTCGGTCGCGATCCTGGTCAGGGTCTCCTCAGCCGGCAGTGTCGCTTGTTCAGCCTGTGACAGCTCGTACCGGCTTACAGCTACCGGCTGTGTCGAGCCGGCGAGCGAATACTTCACCACCGTCTCGTTCTTGTCAGTGACGAGCAGGATACCGACCGTGGGCGCGTGCAGTTCCGTGATCCGCATCCGGTCGTCCACGAGAGCGACGTAGAAGCCGAGCTGCCCGGCGTCTCGAGGGTCGAACTTGCTGGTCTTCAGTTCGACGACCACGAACCGGACCTGCTGCCAGTTGAAGAACAACAGGTCCACGAAGAAGTCATCGCCGTCCACGTCGAAGTGCACCTGTCGACCGACGAACGAGAACCCGGCGCCGAGCTCGCGGAGCGTCTGAACAACCCGGAGGGTAAGCCGCTCCTCAAGTTCACGTTCGGTTGCGTCGGAATCAATCGCCAGGAAGTCCAGAGCGTACGGATCTTTTGTGAGCTGCTGGGCAAGCTCCGAGTCCCCCTGTTCCAGCACCGACGCAAAGTTGGATGGCGCCGCTCCGCTTCGCTCGTGCAGGCGGGTCGCGATCTGGTGTTGCAGCACGGCCCTGCTCCACCCGTGGTAGGCATCTTGGGCGGCGTACCAGTCGCGGAGATGCTGGTCCTCGAGCTTGTCCAGCAGCTGGATGGTGTGGCTCCACGGCAATTCGCCAACAGGCTGTTGGCGAATGGCGTCCTCGCTTGGCCAGGCCTCAGCGAGTCGCCGGGCGTACCTCAGGTTCGACTCGGAGAAGCCCTTCATGGTGGGGAACTCGGCGCGAAGGTCGGCGGCGAGCCGGGCGAGTACACCGCTGCCCCACGGCTCAGCCTGCTGCCGCTCGATGATCGTGTGACCGATGAACCACCAAAGTGCAACCACTTCGGTGTTCGCCTTCCGCTGCACCGCAAAACGCGCCTCGTGCGCGCGGCGAACGAGCTGAGGCTGACCCCGAAGTCCGGACAGGTGGTTGGTTGGTCAGGCTGCCAGCGTGAGCTGGCGGCGTTCGTACTCTAATGGGCTGATGTTGCCGATGCCGGAGTGGCGTCGGCGTGCGTTGTACCAGCCGTCGATCCAGACGTAGGTGCCGCGGCGGGCGGCGGCGATCGTGGCGAACACGTGCCGGTGGTAGTACTCGTTCTTGAACACCGACCAGAACGATTCCGCCGCGGCATTGTCCCAGCACACCCCGGTGCGGCCCATCGACCTGAGCACTCCGAACTCGGCCGCCGCCTTCGCGAGCTGAGCGCTGGTGTATTGGGTGCCCCGGTCCGCATGGAACACGACCTTCCGCGGTAGCGCACCGCGGAGAGCGACCGCTTGCCGGAGGGCGTCCTCGACGAGGTCCGTGTGCAGGCTGTCGGCGACGGTGCGGCCCAGGACCCTACGGGTGTGACCGTCCCGCACGACACACAGGTACGCCCACCCCTCACCGGTATGCAGATAGGTGATGTCCGAGAACCACGCCAGGTCCCGATCACCCTGATCGAACTGCCGTTCCACGAGGTCGGGAACGGGGAACGGGTCATAGCCTCGGATCGTGGTCGGCGGATGCCAGGTACGCGGACTGATCCCCGTGATCCCGTCAGCCTGCATCAGCTTCGCGACCGTCTTCCGGGACACCGTGACGCCGGCGTCCTGCAGATCCGCGTGGATCCGCGGCGCCCCGTACGTCCCGTCGGACACGGCATGGAACCCGCGGATCTGCACGGTCAGCTCCGCCGCCCGCTGCTGCCGCGGCGACGGCCCAGCGGCCCGCCGGGCACGCCACTCGTAGAACCGGCGACGATCCACCCCCAGCAGCCGGCACATCCGTGTGATCGTCATCGTGCTCGTCTGGTTCGCCTTCTCCGCCTCGATCACCGCGAACCGCTCCTCGGGTTCTGCTTCGATGCGAAGAAGGCCGCCGCTTTTCCCAGGAACTCGTTGTCCATCCGCAATTCCTGCACTTCACGGCGCAACCGGGCCAGCTCGGCACGCTCATCCACATCCAGCGGCGGCTCGACCCCACCGCCAGCCCGCGCGCGTTCGGCATGGACCCACCGGCCCAGCAGCTGCTCACCGACCCCGATCTCCCGGGCGACCGCCGCGACCGTCCGACCCGTATCGATCACCAGCCTGGCGGCCTCACGCCGATACTCCGGCGTATACGTCTTCCTCTTGCTCGTGCCCATCACGGACATCCTCCCCGACAGGCCCGCGAACACGCAGAACCCGCCTGGTCAGTGTCCGGAATCCGGGGTCAACCCCAGTGTCGGCGACGCTTGAGAACTGGTCAGTTTCGACGGCTTGGTTTCCAGCGGTCATCGCAACGAGGGGCGATTCTCCGACTGTAGCAGCCGTCCGAAGAGCTCCGCTGGGGTGCGGTCCCCGAGGGTGAGATGTGGCCGACGATTGAGCTCGTCCTCGACTCGTGCGAGGTCTTTCGGGGAGTGCACGGCGAGGTTGGTCGACTTGGGGAAGTACTGCCGTAGCAGCCCGTTTGTGTTTTCGTTCGTGCCGCGCTGCCATGGGCTGGCGGCGTCGCAGAAGTAGATCTTCGTGCCCGTGTCGGCGGTCACGTCCAGGTGCCGCGCCATCTCGGTGCCCTGGTCCCAGGTCAGCGTCCGCCGCAACGGCGGTGGCAGTTCGCCGAGGACGCGTACGAGCACGGCATGCAGCTCTGCCGAGGTCAGCGCGCTCAGGTGCAGCAGCTTCACGTAACGGGTCTGCCGCTCCACCAGGGTGC
>NZ_JBNCNY010000015.1:0-66217 GCF_049847225.1 Micromonospora sp. DT81.3 | reverse complement strand
CGAGATCGCTCAGGCGGCGCTCGAGGCGATTGAGAACGGCACCGCCCCGCCCCGCATGTGACGGGCGGTGCCCGCCGTGAGGGGGAGGAATCCCCCTCACGCTCCCCCTCCACAGGCGCCACTTCGGAGAAGTTCTCCCCAGAACCGCGCCGTGAGCGCGTGAGCGCCGGCGACGAAGGGCAGGATCGGCGTATGGCCAGATTTGAGCAGCTCGTCGTCTCCAACAGGAGCGATCGCTGGGGAATCCCGCGCGCTACGGAAACGATCATCGTCAACCTCGACACCATCAGCACCGTCACCGACCGAACCGTGGATACGACCTACCAATCGTTCTTCTCCCCCGACTGCCCCGTCGGCATCTACGCGGCGGTAGGCGTGACCGTCCAGAACGGCGGTGAGCACACGCTCCTGCTGGGCCAGTTCGACCAGGTCGACGAGGCCGATGCCGCGGTCGACCGCTTCACGACCTGGCTCACCGGAAAGCCTCTACTCGCTTAGTCGCTTCCGTGACGCTCTCAGTTCTCACGCATGTCGGGAAAGAGCCCCGCCGGCGGGGCCTCGTAGGGAAGCGGATCCCCGTGATTGTTCGTGTCCGTAGCTTTGGCGAACGGGCCGTCCGGGCTCAGCAGGATCGGCATGTGATGGTCGGCATGCTCGGCCCACCAGGTGCTCGAGCCGGTTGCGGCGTCCTGCCGCAGATACTCCCAAGCTCGCCACATCGCCTCGACACGGGCAACCGCTTCGGCGGATTCCCACCAGCGAGCCGACCACCGATACTGGGCGTTTCCGCCGCCGACGCGGCGGGAGTACATGTATCGGAGACGCTCGCGGAAGAACTCATCGGCGGAGCCGTAGAACAGCTGCGGCTCCGCGCTCTCCGGGCCGGCGTCCGACTCAGGGTCGTCGTTGTCGCGGAAGTCATCGAACTCGCTCATTGCGTGTCCTCACCGTCTTCGGATGGGACAGCGGCGGCGGGCGTCGCAGTGGCCGGTACGGTGACGCGGGCGGCGGGATCATGAGCGGCGATCGACGCTCTGACGGCGGCCGCGTACGAGCCTTTCATCCACGGCACAGTCTCCACGATCGTTGCGGGCGCACCGGAGGCGAACACGATTGCGCGGCCGCGCGGAAGTGATCCCAGGTCGGCGACGTCCAGGGTGCGTTCGCGCTGCACGCCGTGGGAGATCGACCGGCTGCCGCGGCCGACGCTCGTGGACGTCGTGCGCCGTTCGTACTCTCCGATCATCTGCGACAGCTCGTTGAGGAACTCCGGTTCCTTCACTCCCCCGCCGTAGACGGCGATGTTCGAGGCGGACCACAGCTTCCGCATCCCGTCCCTCCCCCACACCTGAACGCCCTGCGACCAGGACTGCAGGATCGTCATCAGCACGATTCCGCGGGACCCATAGTGCGAGTAGAGGTCGGGGAGGTCGTGCCAGCGACAGACGTTGGCGGCTTCGTCCAGGACGCCGAGCATCGGAGTGGCCAGGCGCCCGCCGGGCTGGCTGGTAGCAAGCTCCTCCGCCGCCTCCACTGTCGCGGCGGTGAGTGCAGTCACGAGGGGCCCGGCAGTGCCCCGGCCCTCTTTCGAGAGGGAGTACAGGGTGTCCGAGCCGCGAACGAATGCGTGCGGGTTGAACTGCGGGCGGCTGTCCAGGCTGACCTCGCCGCCCTGCGGAGTGATCCACTCGGCGATCGCACGGACCTTCAAGCACGACGCCATCTGGGCGGCCGTGCCGTAGACGCTATCGCGACGACGGGGTTCGCCGTTCACCTGGCCGTCGACGGCGTCCGCCATTTGGTCGTAGCCATGTCGGCGGAGGATGTCTACCGGAGTGTCATCGCCAGGCGTGGTCGTCCACGTGAACGCCTTGGTGATGGGGAGGTTGTCGAGCGCGGCTGCGAGGAGAAGGCCGGCGAGGAGATCCTGGCCGGCGTTGTCGAAGTACGGATCGGCGCGGGTGTCCCCGGCGCGCGACCCGGTGGCGAAATGGGCCGCAAGCTTCGCGGCCTTCACGTCGTCGGTGACATAGCTGAGGGGATTCCACCACCAGGTTGGTGCCTCCAGCGCGATCTGTTGCGGATCGAACGCCCAGATCCGCCCCTTTTCGGCGCGGATGTCCCGTGTGGCATCCAGGACGTCCCGCTTGTTCGAGGTGGTGAGCACTGCGCCCGGAGCCGACAAAATCGCCGGGATCGCCCGGCTGGTGGTCTTTCCGGTTCGCGGACCCCAGATGTCGACGTGCATGTCCTCGGGTGAGCCGTAAAGCTTCTGCCGTCCCGCCAGGGTGACACCGATAGGGACGCCCACCCAGTCGCTGGCGCCCAGTCGCTGCGTGGTTCGCTTCGCACCGGTCGCCGAGAGGGAATGCAGCTGACGACCCTTGCCCATGTGAGCAGCCGCAGAGTCGACGACACTCCGGCGACGGCGGCGACGGCCGAGCGCGATGACCACCGCGATCGCGAGGACGAGCAGAACGCCGCTGACCAGGGCCAGGATCCAGGTTGCCGACGACGGCCACGTCAGTCGGCCGCGGAGGACGCCGAAGAACACCTCGAAGGGGTCTGCTGAGATCCCGGGGTTCACGCCGTCGAGGCGAGACCCAAGGCCAACCGCGGCCCACACGCTGATCAGCGCGGCGATCGCGACAGCCAGACCGATCATCATCGCGACGGTGCCACCGTCGAGGCCCTGGCCGCGGCGGTCACTGGCGCTCACGCGGCACCGTCCTGTGCAAGGAATTCACGGTCAATGTCGGCCTCGAACTCGTGGCCGGCCCGTTCGGCGTCCTCGAGACCGATCAGCGGATTCGACTCGTCGGGTGCAGGAAACTCCGCCGCGGCATGCCACAACTTGTTGGTGTCGTTGATCGCACGTTCGGCCTCGACCAGCTCCACCTTGATCGGGATGCCCGGGTGACCGCCGACCTTGATCAGGAACTTCCCCCGGCCGGGCGGCTCCGAGCCGGGCCCCGAATCCCAGGTGCCGGGATCCTGCCATGACGTCAGCAGCTCCTGCTCGGCCCGGGACAGCGGGACCGCGCTTGTCAGCATCGACATCTCTGCACCCGGGAGTCCGCCACACACGACCATGCCAGCGCGCTCGACGAACCCGCGGGCCTTCATCCGGTCCGCCTCGGTAGGAAGCGCCAGAAGGTCGCTCATGGTGTGCGAGATCATGGCGAGACCGACGCCGCGTTGCCGGTTGAGGCGGGTGAGGGCGTCCACCCGGTCGACCATGCCGCGTCCGGCGCGCAGCGCCCGCCACAGCTCGTCGAGGATCACGAAGTAGTGCCGGCGAGGTTCCAGGCCGGCGTCGGCGAGAGCGTTCGCGACGTTCACCGTGCCGAATCCGGCCGACCAGCAAGCAAGAAGGATCGCGGCCTGCACGTCGGTGTCCGAGTCGTCGATGGAGGACACGTCGTAGACGACGGGACGGTCCCGATACATGGGGACGTCGGTCGCGTGGGCGAACGTCTCGCCCAGCCGGCCGCCGGAGGTAAGGCTGATCAGCGACGCCTCGAGATTCTCGGTGATCGTCCGGTACCGGGCGTCATCCCCGCGGTCCAGAGCGACCGCCCGGACTTCGGCCGGAGGGTTCTGGATGACCCGGAGGAGATCGCCGAGCACCGGGACGCCGTTGTGAGTCTCATCGAGCACCTTCAGTGCTCGGTCGATGATCGACTCCTCACGATCGGTGGGAGGTTCCTTGCGGAGGATCGTCAGCAAGGCAGACACCATCGTGTGCCGGCGGCCGTGGGCGTCCGCGAGCACCTGCTGCCGCTCCTTCTCCTTGCCGGCGGCGCGCAGCCGCTCGGCGGCTTCGTGCGCTTCGCCCGGGTCGAGGATGTTCAGATGCCCACGGCCACGGCCCAGCGTGATGACCTGGCCGCCGAGCGCCCGGATCAAATCGACGTAGTCCGGCTTCAGATCGCCCAGGACCAGCGGCAACGTCCCCAGCCCGGCGAGCCCCGCAGCCGTTCGCCGCGTGTAGGTCGACTTTCCCAGGCCAGGGAGACCAAGGATGAACACGGACGGGTTTGAGATGAGATCCGCATCCTGGAACCAGCTGATCGGGTCGGCGCACACTGTTGCACCGGTGAAAAGCTGCAGTCCCATGGGAACACCGATCATCGGCGTGCCTGTGCCAACGGAGAACGGGTGCAGGCCGCAGACCTGCACTGTGGTTCCACGCCATTCCTCGACCGGCTGAATGACGGCTGCCTCGCCGCGGGCCCGTCCGAGCCAGCCCCGAGGACCGGGCCGGCGGACGCTCGGCTTCTTCTCCTTCTCCTGCCGTGGCGCCTTCTCCGCGGGCAGCTCCCGAGGCTTGTGCTTCTGCGCGGCACGACGGTTCGAGTCGATCGCAGGCATTACAGCTGCTCCCTCAGCTCGGCCGGCACCTGCAGGTGCTTGGGCAGCACGAGACCCAGCGGAAGGGCCGCAGCGAACGCAGAATCCTGTGAGCCGTGCACCACACGCAGCCGGATCCGCGCGGTTGCCGAAAGGTTGTCGATCGCCGCTTTCGCGTCGGCCTCCTGAGAGGCGTCGGTGACCGTGGCGGTAACGAGCATCCCGAAATTCACCAGGCCGGCGCCAGATGCTTCTTCCGCGGCCGTCGCCGCGGCGGCGCGTGCGGCCGTCATGTTGCGCGCTGTCGGCTTGTTCGAGGAGTTCAGGTTGAAGCTGGCGGCCCGCACGTCCGCCTCAACCAGAGCCGCAGCTTTGGCCGCGTCGATCGGCCGGTACAGCAAAGTCACGCGCTTGCGCGCGACGTCGCGGTGTGGGGCGAGGAGGCGGGACAGAACACTCGAAGGAACGTTGCCGCGGGGGGCGCTCGACATCATCCAGGTCACCGAGAGTGCCGAGTCGTGGCGGTACGTGTCCCACCCAGCCTGATGGGCGGTAGGCCCGACCTCCGGCCAGTACAACTCGGGTGGCTCCCCCGCGGCGTTGGCTTCATCGATCAGGCGTGCGGCGGCCGGGTCGTAGGCGATGCGGATGACCTCGCACAGCTCCTGCGCATCAATCGGTCGGGTGGCTCCTGCCCCGGTCGCTGAGAGGCTCTGTGTGATGCCGGGAAGGCGCGAGGCGAGCTCACGCCCCATCTCGTCGGCGGTGCGCTTGCGGCCACCGGTGCGCGCCGCCGCGTTGAAAGTGATCGCGACGAAAGCCTTGATGGTCGCGGAGCCGGCCGGGTACTTGTCGACCAGGCTGTGCAGCAGCTCGCGTGCGAACGCCGGGGCGGTCGGGTCGATCCGGCTGGTGACCTCTCGTCGAAGCCGCGTCCCGCTGTCCGGTGCCGTCTCGATCGTCACGGACACGGCCTCGATGCCTGGCTCGTCGCCAAGGCTGGCCAACCAGGCGCCCCATTCGGCCACCCAGACGTCGATCTGCTCACGATCGACCAGGGCCGCGCCGTCGGGCTCAGTGCCGATCACCACGGTGTAGTCCGACGTGGAAGGCACCTGCACCAGCGCAAAGGGTCGGTTGTAACTGTCGCGCCACTCGGTCAGTCTGGAGCCCGCTGCCAGGCCGGGCAGCTGCGCCGTACCCCACTCGGCGCGACCCAGCGGCCCCGACCGGTAGATGTGTGCACCTCTGGCCTTCGTGAACATCCATCCCACCCTCGTTGTGGCCCGCTGGAGCAGGCTCTGTCCGTGCTTGTTCTTGGCAGCCACCGTCAGGAGAAAGATCCCGAAGATGACAGCGGTGATGACCCCATTGAGGATGTTCGAGGCCATCGTCACGATGACCGAGAACCCGGCGCCTACAAAGAGGATCGCCGTCCCGAGCGCGCTCAAACCCAACAATCCCGCCGTCTTGGGCTTCGTCCAGTTGCCGTAGCTGCGCTGTGCAGGCCCGGACGCTTGGGGGTGCATCGCGGTAGTCATGAGAAACCTCCCGGCTAGCGTGAACCGCTAGGTCCGCCGCTCGAATCGTCCGTCGCTGACTGAGCCGCTCCCCTGGCAGCGTTGGCCGCGCTCTTCGCGGTGCCCACCGCGGCCTTGGCGCCAATGGCGACCGGAGCCGCCGGCCCAGCGCCAGCGGCTGCGCCGCCACCGGCTCCCGCCGCGGCTCCGGAAGCCGCAGAGCGGGTTGCTGTGCGGGTTGCCGCCGCACCTCCGCCACTTGCGGCACCCGTCGCTGTGGACGTTGCGGCATTGCCGCCGCCAGAGCCGTACGCCGGCGCTGCCCCGGAGCTGCTGACACGACTGATCGCGCCGGTGGCTATCTGACCGCCGACGGCTCCCGCGGCTCCGGCGACCGCCATGCCGGAGCCCCCGCCCCCAGTGACCGCCCCTGTCATCGGTGCGATGAATCGCATCAGTGCGGGCAGAGCGAGCAATGCTACGAGCATGAGCGACATGCCGACGAGGATCGACCAGATGCCTCCACCGTCGTCCAGGAAAACGTCGGTACCGACGAGGCTAAACGCCGCGGCATAGATGAGCGCCGCAGCCGGCTTGTACAGAATGAACGCGATCGTCCAACCCAGCATCTTCCAGAACCACTGCTTGCCCATCTGCGTGTTGGTGAAGCTTGCGCCGAGTGGAAGAACGCCTGCCAGAACAACCAGGAGGCCTCCTCGCACGATCATGAGGGCGACTTGCGTGAAGGTCATCAGCAGGGCAACCACGCCGAGGACGAGCACCCCGAACAGCCCGATCGGAGACTGCGCAGTCAGAGCGATCATCCCGTAAACGTTCGTCCCGAAGCATTGCGAGTCCCCCGCGACCGATACGTTGCAATCGGTCGCGTTGTTGAGGATCCAGACGGAGAATGCGTCGGCGGCCGTTACCGCGAGCGTGATCACCGCGAGTCCCGCACCCGAGACAACGACGAGGGTAATGAGCGACTGGAGCAGCTCCTTGCCCGGTTGCGCGCGCTGCTCCCATGCCATCCGTATGCCGCCGATGATGACGGAGAGAACCGCCAACCCGCCGACGAAGTACCACAGCGAATTCTGGAGGAAGCCCACGGTGGTGGACGAGCCGGTGGGCGCACTCGCGCTGAGGAGGGCCCCAACCAGCGCAGAAGCCCCGGAGATCAACAGCACTGAAAAGAACACGATCCCCAGAGCACCGACGCTGCGCAGGCCATCGCCACGGCGGATGCGGACCGCTACCACAGCACCCAAACCGATCAGGGAGAGGACCGCGACAACAAGGCCGATGTACGTCACGTAGTTGAGGATCATCGTGAACTCAGCCGTCCCGGGAGGCGGTCCTGTCACCGTCGTCGATCCGTCTCCAGCTGCGAGAACCGGCGTCGGAACGTTCACCCACATGCTGCCCATGCCCGCCACCGTCTTTCCCCAGCTCTCGAGGACACGGTTCGTCAACTCCTGAATGGCGTCGTTCGACGCTTGGGAGACAACGTCTCCGACGGCGTTCCCGCCCTTGCAGACGACATCCCACCACTCGCAGTCCGTTGGGGCCGCCATCGGTTCAGGCTCCCGACCAAGGGGTGTAGCCGCCGAGATTCTGAATCTCCGCGGGTGCGAGCGGCAAGTCGCCGGCGTCGGTCATCTCCAACTTCCAGTCCCCCTCCGCCCAAAGGAGTTTGAGGGGGATGCTGACCAGCTGGCCAGTGGAATAGTTCACCGCGAGGTCGATTGTGGCCGCATCCGCCGAGTAGGACAGCACTCTGTAGCCGACGACCTGGGCTCGCAGGTTTGAGGGGCCGCCGCTGGGGGGCTTGCTTGCGAGAGCGTCGCGACCCGGACCGGGCGCGACAAGTTCTATCAGTCGGGGCCCAATCGTTGCGTCCGTCCCCGTGGCAACAAAGTTGACAGCGGCGAACAAGGCCCCCTCGCTCGTGTGCGCGAAGCAGCTGCGGAATCCATCACCGTCCACAGTCCCGGGTCCACTCGTTTCGTTGACCGGCGCGGCCATTGTTCCGACCAGTTCCCAGTCGTTCTCGGGCGCGGTGTCGAGTGAGCTCGCATCCTCGAAGCCCGCCAGACCACAGACGCTCGCGTCAGCGGGGTCGCCTGTCGAAGAGCTCGACGGCGAGGGTCTCGGCGTCGGGTCCGTCTGAGGGTCCGGTCCCCGCGTGAGAGACGTGACGAGTACGACAATGGCGGCGAGGACAATCACGCCGACGATGATCGCCGCAAGGACGAAGCCCCTCCGACCGAAAGGGCTTCGCGGCTCAGCGCTGTTCATATGGGCTCCGTTCGGTGCAAGTCAGGCCCCGGAGATGAAGCCGACGAGTGCCGTAGCGGCCCCAATGATCATGACGCCCACCAGAATCGACACAAAAGTCTTCACGTGTTCGCCGCCCTCGCCTCGGCGCGAATTGAACATGAACATCACCGCCACAGCGATCAGAGCAAGGATCGCCGCGATGAGGCCAACCCACTTCGCCCAACTGAGGATCGTGCCAACGGCCTCGAATCCGGGAGGGGCGACTGGGTCAGGGTCGGGCAGTGCCGCAAGAGCAATGGCGGCTTCCGCGGCCAGGTACGAGAGCGACATGAGTCGTCCTTTCAGTTACGCGCGTGAGTGTTGAAATCAAGTTGGAGGTCGGTCAGCAGAGCCACGAACTCCCTCGGAACACCGCTCGTCGGTGAAACTGGCCCGAGCCGCCAAGCCTCGACCCACGGCATCGTCCACACGCGAGGCACTCCCCCACCGATGACCTGCTCGAAATCGCGGAGCGGCTTCGGACGACGGCCGGGAGCGTCCGCCATGAGCACCAGCCCACCCAGCTGCACCCCGTCTCCGAGGGCCCCGGACGCCCACTCGGTGGCTGCTCGCTGCGCAGCGGTGAGTCCCATGAAGTTCGTTCGCGCGACCAGAACGACGCGGTGGGAGGATCCCTGCATATCCGGGATCGGCCACCCGTGAGACGCTGGACGGCTGCCCGCGGCAAGCGTCGCAAGCGTCGATTCGCCGGCGCCTCCGTGGACACCCAGCCAATAGACAGATGCCGGCCACGCCTGTGTCCAACGGGGCAAACGATCAGCGGTGTCGGGCACCGGAACGCCAGGTTGCGGAGCATTCGCACCCTCTTGTCCCGTGCGACGGAACGGTCTCGATGGCGGCTCTGCCGCTGACTTGGCGGGACGACCGGAGCCGGTCAACCATGGATTCGCGTTTGTCATGTCGCCCTCCCCTCCCCCGGGTGGATCGCAACCCACGCTCGCCGAGTGTCCGTCCTTCTCCCTAACTTGGTGAGAACCAAGAGGTGTTGAAGCCTGACGTAATCATACCCATGATGCTCAAAAGTGGACGATTGATATCGAATCTTGCCCGGTATCAAGATACCCTGTCGATGTGGACGACACGTCACCGCTCATGGACTGGCCCGACTCACTGCTTCGTGAGTACAGGCACATGCTCAGCGTCCGCGACGTCGCGCGAGCACTGAACATCGAGGAATCGAACGTCCGCAGTCTCCTCACCGCACCTGACGCGAGGACGCGCATGCCCGGTGTCAAGATCGGCAAGAACTGGCGTATCTCGCGCGATCAGCTGCGAACGTACCTCCTCGTGCATCACAATAAAAATCCACTCACCCGCGACGGCGCCCGGGCCGACGTGTCATGAACCCTCTTTCACGCGCTGTCCTCGCCGTCGGCATCGCGCTCACACTCACGAGCTGCGCAACCGCCGAACCCGCCGCGCCAGCACCAAGCGGCTCGCCCACCGCAACCGCAACCAACCCGGCCAACCCCACTCCTCCCGTCGACGATGCCACTCCGGCACCAGTAGCCGAAGCCGGGGACGACAGCCAATCGGCCGCGATCGAGGTCGCGGAGAACGCCGTCGCAGCGTTCGGTCGACCGGATCTGCCGTACGAGCAGTGGATCGCCGGCCTGTACCCGTTCCTCACGCAGTCCGGCGCGGCCGCCTACGAAGGCACGGACCCCATGAACGTGCCTGTGCACGCCGTCACCGGCCCCGGCGCCGTACTTCCGGCCTCGACCGAAGTGGCACTCATCGTGGTCGTCCCCACCGACGCCGGGCCGTACAACGTCAGCCTCAGCCGCCCCGAGCCCGCCGCCCCGTGGCTGGCTGATCGAATCCGTCCCGCCGAGGGATAGACACATGGCAGAGGGCAGATCGAACGGCGTGGCGATCATCATCGCCGTCCCGGCGATCGTTGTCGTAAGCCTGTTCGCTGTCATCTTGCTGTTCATGACCGGCGGCAGCGCCGCGGCCTCCTGCCTCGGCACTGCCGGTACGGCAGACCCCGACGACGTGCCCACCGATGCCGTCGCTGGCTATTCCGGCGAGCAACTCTCCAACGCCGCGTACATCATGAACGCCGCGACGGCGCTCGACCTCGAGCGCGACGCTCAGATCATCGGCGTAATGGCGGCCATGGGTGAATCTAGTCTCCGGATCATCGACTACGGAGACACGGCGGGACCCGACTCACGCGGGCTGTTCCAGCAGCGCGACAACGGAGCGTGGGGAACCTACGAGGACCGCATGGACCCCACGATCAGCGCCACCAACTTCTTCACGGCGCTACAGCGCGTGCCCGGATGGCAGACCCTCGAGCCCACCATCGCAATCCACAAGGTGCAGCGGAATTCCGACCCGTTCCATTACGAGAAGTATTTCGACGCCGCGGACCAGGTGGTCAGCGCTCTTGCCGGTGACGGCACCGGCGGCGGGTGCGCGAGCGGGAGCATCGTTCCCCCGCTCAGCCCCGGCTACAACATGACCAGCGGATATGGGCCGCGCACCATCAACATCCCCGGCGCCTCGCGCTGGCACCCGGCGATCGATCTGCAGCATTGGCCGAACCCGTGCGGCGATCAGATCTACTCCATCAGCGACGGCACCGTCACCTACGTTGGAGGCATCCAGCTCACGGTCAAGTCCCCGGACGGCTGGAGCGCGTCTTACCTTCACATGAAGCTGACCGATATTGCAGTCGACGTCGGCGACTCCATCACAGCGGGGCAGCCCATTGCCCTTGTCGGCGACGAAGGCCCCTCTGGCGGTTGTCACCTGGACCTCCGCATCAACAAGGAGGGCACTACCGATGCCGCTATCGCGGCGCTTCCCGCTGGCGAGGATCTCGGCGGGCCGCCCACGTCCTACGGCTTCGTCGACCCCGTGCAATTATTCAACGCCTTCGGAATCGACATCTGTCCGCCCGAATCGTGCAGGAGGCAGTAGTGAGCACAGCCCCCGTCCCTCCGTACCCGGTCATCATCGTCAATGTCCGACCTGACGGCAGCGCCCATCTGAACGTCGCCGGCCGCCATGTCGACTTCGAGCAGGCGCCGATAGAGGACACCCGGCGGGCCGTGACCGCATACGGGACCGAGCTCGCCGACGCGCTGCGCCGACCCGTCCGTATGCGGACGATGGATCCTGAAGGGGAGTGGCTCGTCGCCGTCCACCCGAACGGCTCGGTGACCGAACTTCCCCCCGCCGAGGAAGGGCCGCGACGCCCCCGCAAGCAGCCTGCCGCGCCTCGACTTCCCGCTGTCGCCACGCCACCACCACCTCAGTCCGACTCCTCAGAGTCACCCACGTCACCGCGGAGGGTCTTCCAGCCCTGGGCGCGCATTCCCGACCCGCGGCCTCGGACGGCGCCCAAAGTGCCCCTAGAGCACGACCCGGACGCGACGGAGTTCGCCCAGCGGCCAGCGTGGGGAGCCTCCTCAGCGATCCTCACATTCGGCCCGGGCACGCAGGCGTGCGTCACGACCTCCGCCCTGATCGGGCGGAGGCCGGTAGCCGGCGCCCGAGAGGAAGCAGCCATGCTCGTGCTCATTGACGACGACGCACGCAGCATTTCGCGCACCCACCTTCGTGTTGACTGGCACGACAACCGCCTGTGGGCCACCGACCTGGCCTCATCAAACGGCACCCGCGTCGAGCGCTCAGGAGAGCGCACGCACGAACTCGTGCCCTGGCAGCCCTTCGAGCTCCTCCACGGCGACATCGCCGAGTTGGGCGACGTGCGGGTCACCGTTAGCCTGACCACGACGGCGACGGAGAAGCTGGCATGACCGGACTCAGCACTTCCGACACCGAATCCGCCCACTGGAATAATGCAGAGATCTCCCGAGGTACGCCGCTACCCGGGAACCGCGTCAACCCAGACAAAGACAACTCCGAACCCGACCGGAGCCCACATGAGACACGAAAACCCGTGAGCGAAGAGGACTACTGGGCGACGCTCCCGGACACTCTGAGCCCCGCGGATGTCGCGAGGATCCTCCGAACTGGCGTACCCGCCGTTCGGAGACGCCTTCGGGACGGGATGATCCCGGGACATCGTCTTTCCGACTCATGGATCATCTTCAAAAGCGAGATCCGCGCATGGCTCGATTCGACCAGCAATCAGCCGCCGCACGCGGCCACTGACCCGGTTGACGTCCTCACCGGCTACGGCGACGAACTCAGCTACCGGGACCTCATGCAACTGCTCGGCAAGACCAAGCAGACGGTCTACATCTGGCTGCAGCAGGGCGTCATCCCCGCATCCAACGTCGGCGGCCGCTGGATCATCTTCAAGGCGCAGCTGCGGCGGCGACTCGAGGAGTCCAGCAACCAGACCACTTCGCCAGCGGAATGAACCGACACGCCGCCGCACTCCCGGACGAAACTACGCCTAGTCCTAGCGTTAATGGCATGACTGAGCGAGCACGTCGACGCCGCGGAAGCGCGGTTGGCAACCCGGTAATTTTCGCTCCCGTACCGGAGCGGGCCAAGCAGATCGTTATCGACACTGCGGATGCCCTCGGCATCTCGCTTGCCGCAGCGCTGGAAGTAATACTTCTCAACGCTCCCCTAGACCGCGACGGCGTTCCCGCGTTCGTTGACCGCGCCCGTTTCCAGAGGAACGAGGAGCTGCCTATCCCCGCCGCATAAACGAAAGAGCCCGTCGTTTCCGACGGGCCCATTCAAGATTCGTAGCTCGACCGCCTCTGTCGCCAAACTGATCCGGCTCGAGCTTCTCGCAGAAATCCCGGTTACCAGCCGGGCCTTCGACGTACCCCCGAAGGAGTGCTCCCATAGTATCCGCTACTCGCCAGATATGGCACCTTTCGTCTGATCACGCGCTTTCCGTGTCGGAGGCGTGGGTGCTCACGCGTTCCCTCAGCCCCCGTGACCGCGTGCGCGTGGCGGCGCAACTCGTCGATGGCGAGGTGCTGAACGAGTACGACCGGGAGCGGTCCGTCAACGAGCTCCCCCCGCACACTCCGTGGGCGATGTACCTGGCCAATGACGAGCAGCGGTACGAGTACCTCTGCTTCGACCTTGACAGCTCCCGTGGGAACGCCGACTACGACGCCGGCCGCCTCTCCCTCTGGCTCGACGAGCTGAACATCGAACATCTGACGGCCGAATCCGGCCCCACCGGTGGGCGGCATGTGTGGATCGGGATGGCGGACGACCTCGAGGCGGCGCACGTCAAGGATCTCGCGCAGCTCGCCGCCCAACTGCTGCCCTCCCTTGACCCGACTCCCCTGATCAACCCCGCCACGGGCTGCGTACGGCCGCCGGGAGCCCCACACCGCCGCGGCGGTGTATCTCAGGCACAAGGGCCGCTCTCGGCGCTCACCAACAAGCGCGTCAGCGCCGATGCGATCACCGACCTCCGCGCGTTCCTCCTGGACGCCGGCGCTGAGGTGATCGCCCCCACCACCAGCACCGTCCGTGGCATGGCCGTGGACGACGACGGTCACCCCTACATCGCCGGCGCCAAACGTCCGTTGAGCGCACGACTGGCCGCCATGCTCGACGCTCCTCCGGCAGAGGACGCCTCGTACACCCTGGCCACCGTGCTCGCCGGCTGCGCACACGCACGCTGGCGGCACCGTGATGTGCTCGCTCTCGTCGACACCGCGCCGGCACTCGAACACGTCCGCACGATGCGTGCTGCAGCCAGCCAGCGAGTGCCGCGCTCAGCGCAGGGTCGGATCCGCGCCCTCTCCTCCGCCTGGCGGCACGCCGTCGCATACGCCGCCTCCCGTCCGCTCTCCGACTCCGGAGACGACGACGGCTTCCTGTTCCGGGCGGAAACCGCCCTGACGGCCGTTGAGCGGGCCCAGGAGCGCGCCGACACCATGCCCGGCCTCTGGGGAGCTGACCGAGCCTCCTCCGCCTCGCGCGGCGGCCGAGGGACGCACAGCCGCCGTGCCGTTCTCGACGCGCTCTGCCTGTACATGGCTCAAGCCGCCAACTCGATCGTCGAGGCCGACGTCCGCCGCCTGTCCGCCGACACCGGATACGGCCGCAGCACCGTTCACGACGCCCTGCAGGCGCTCTCCCAGCCCACCAGTGACGGTGAACCCGAATCCGCATGGATCGTCCGTGTCGGCGACGCGGACGCCCCTCACGGGCAGCGTTACCGCCTCTCCGATCGGTTCTCCACAGACCCAGAGGATACAAACCGGACACAAGTGCGTGCACGCCCCCGCGCGGCCTCTCCCACAGCGAACCGGGCTCGTTGGATCACCCGACTATCCACGGATCTCTCCCCGCTCTCCCACGACACCTTCGCTGCTCCCCGGAGCTTGGGCCGCACCGCAGGGCTCATCTACAAGAAACTGCCGTCCGAAGGGACAGCCACAGTGGACGAGCTCTGCCGGCAAACCGGCCTCGACGCCGGCCGGGTGCGTGCCGCCCTGAAACGGTTGCACGAGCACCAACTCTGCCGACGCGTTCCGCACGGATGGAGCCGTGCCGATGCCGAGGCCCTCGACCGCGCCGCCGAATCAATCGACGTCGCCGGATACCTGGACGCGCGGAAAGACCGGTACAACATCGAGCGCGCTGTCTGGGGATGGTGGCAAGCCGAATACCAGTGGATGAGGAAGGCCAACAAAAAGCGCCGTCGACGGCGGGCCGCCACCGGCGTCGCCCTCTTCGCACAGAACGACCGTCCCGACTACGCCCAGTACCCGCGAGGACCCGACCGCCGAGGTAACCACCGCGAGGCCCGACGGCTCGTCGAGGCCGGAGCCCTCTCCCCCGACCGGCTGGCGACCGCCGCCTGACTACGCGATCTTCACCAGAGCGCACGACGGGCATTTCCACACCCACCGTCGACCGGTCTCCATCGGCTCGAGCTGCAGAAGGCAGCCGGCGCACGTCGGGCTGAAACTTTCGAAGCTCTCGTCAACCCTCATTGCGACAGCCTAAGTTCCGTCACTCCCCTCCACCTCAGCTCGAGTGCATCTGTGGATGGAGCCGCTACGCGGCCGCCTCTCTTTGTTGTCCGTCTGCCTGGCCGCCCGATCGTAGCTCGCTCCGGCGGCTTCGTTCCGGGCTTTCGCGGCATATCCTCCCTCGCTTCGCTCAGTCCGGTATTCCACGACCCGGCACTCCGCCGCTCCGCTCGCTCTCGATCGACTTGCCAGACAGGCGAACAAAACAGTTGATCGGGAGAGAGAACCGTGGACCACACCACCGCCCCCACGGGCACCATTGAGCACATCCACCCCCAGAACCTCATCATCGAGGCGAACGTGCGACCAAGCGCGCCGCTGACCAGAGAGTTCGTACAGAGCATTCGAGAGAACGGCGTGCTGACCCCCGTCCTCGCCCGCCGCGACACCAACGGCAACGTGCTCGTCCGAGCCGGACAGCGCCGCATTCTCGCCGCGCGGGAAGCCACCCTCCCATCCATCCCCGTCTACATCGTCGACGCCGACGACGCGACGAGTGAGCGGATCATCCAGCAGATGATCGAAAACGACCAGCGGGAGGCGCTCACCACCGGCGAACGAGTCGCCGCATTCAAGCAACTCACCCTGGAAGGGCTGAGCGTGGCCGCGATCGCCAAGCGCACCGGCACAAAGCAGAAGGAGGTTCAGACCGCCGTGGCCGTCGCAGACAACGCCGTCGCGGCGACCGCCGCCCAGGAACACGCACTCACCCTGCAGCAGGCCGCCGTGCTGATCGAATTCGAGGGCGACGCCGACCTGATCGCCGACCTCGTGCAGACCGCCACTGGAGACCCCGGCGCGTTTGACCACGCCGTCCAACGCGCCCGAGACGACAAGGCCCGCACCGAGGCCAAAGCAGCCGTAGAAGCGGCCTATGCCGAACGCGGGTACGAGATCCTCGACAGCGGCTACGACAACGGATGCGTCGAGCACTACGGACTCCGCGACGCCGAGGGCAACCGGGTCACCTCCGAGCACATCGAGCAGATCGAAGGACGCGCTGTCTACGTGCAGGCGTACCACTCCGGGGAGCCCTATGTCCGCTACTTCATCCGCGACCCCAAGGCCGCAGGGCTCACCACCGACAACGGGTCCGGATCGACCGCCGCACCAGGCCCGATGACCGACGAGCAGAAAGCCGAGCGGCGCGAGTTGATCGCCAACAACAAGGCGTGGGACTCCGCAGAAACCGTCCGGCGTCAGTGGCTGACCACGCTCCTGGGACGAAAGACCCTGCCCAAGGACGGAACCGCATTCGTCGCGAAAGGCCTCACCATCCACAGGATTCCCGTCAGCCGAGGAATCAGCGACGGCAACGCCCTCGCCCACGAGCTGCTCGGCATCCAGCGTGGGGACGGCTACTACCCCGCAGACCGCCTGCACACCGTCATTGAGCACACGCCCGCCAAAGCAGCACATGTTGCACTGGCTGTCGTGCTCGGAGGAATCGAGGCCAGCACCAGCCGAAGCACCTGGCGCAACCCCACCGCTCACGACGCGGCCTACTTCCATCAACTCGCCGCATGGGGATACGGGCTGAGCGACGTAGAGCAGATCGTTCTCGCCCGTGGGGAGGCCACTGCCGCGACCGACGACGACCAGCAGCAGTGACGACCGCCCGGCCCTTCCTCCGACCGGAGGAAGGGCCGGTTTCTGGCGAGGGGCGCCCCCTCGCGCTCCCCCGCCGACACGAGCTCGAGCTGGCCACGACGTCATCGCTGCGTGGAGCAGCTGCACATCCGGCCAGAGCGCGCGCAGAGCGCGGGCGTCGACGGAGCGACGCCGAGGCCGCGCCGTCCCGGCGCACTCCCCCACACCTGTGCATCTCCGGGGGACGACCTTAGTTCGCTCCCGCGGCTCCGTTCCGGGCTTTCGCGGCATATCCTCCCTCGCTGCGCTCAGTCCGGTATTCCACGACCCGGCACTACCCCGCTCCCGCTCACACCGATCTAACCCGCGGAGACGCACAGAAAAACGATCAGCCAGAGCCAAAGGAGGATGCGATGAGCGCATTCATGGTCGACCCGGAACACATTCACGTCCTGGTCTGGGCCGCCGTGCACAGCAAGCCGACCGAGCCGGAACTGCACACCTACACACGAGACGAACCCACCCCGTACAACGCCGTCGAAGAGTCCGGATGGTCAGGCGAATGGAACGTCCGGCGGCTGCGCAAGCATCTGACCGAGACCGCCTACGGACAATTCCTGGTCGACGCCAACGCTGCAAGCGTCAACCGCCGCTACGACGAAGATCACGCCTACATCTACGAGTACCGAACCCCCACGCACACCCAGTGGCAGCCCGTCGAGATCCTGAACGCGATCAACTGCTTCGAATACCAGGCGTGCGAGGTCGAGGACTGGGCCAGCAGCGAGGCCAAGCAGTTCTGCGACCGGCTACGCCGGCGCATCGAAGAACGCCTGCCGAACGCATCCAATGGACCATGGGAAATCCGGCCCGACGTCGAGCCGGCAACTGTCCGCGCCCGGCGCGAAGCACAGGCACGCATGGGACTGTGACCAAAGGGGCGGCGTCCATCCCGCCGCCCCTCCCCCACCGCGGTAACGGGTGGTTCGCGGCTGCCCGCTGTGAGGGGCGACCCCCTCACACTCCCCCCGCAATAAATACCAGCATTGCAATCCAGGCTTGCAATGCTGGTATTGCGTGCATTTCGACACGCTGCAAGCAATGCTGGTATTTGTGGCAACGCGCCTTATCCTGACAAGGCGGGCATTGAAATAAATACCAGCATTCGCGCTGAGGAGAGGCATCACTCATGGCCACCGTCGACCGAAGCAAACTCGAGCGGGTCGTAGCCGTCATCAACGGCAAAGGGGGAGTGCTCAAGACCACCCTGGTCGCCAACATCGCCGGCATGCTCGCCGCCAGCGACTTCAAGGTCCTGGTCGTCGACCTTGACCCGCAGGGCAACATCGCCGAGGACTTCGGCTACACCGACGAAGACCAGAACGACGAGGGCCGCGCCCTCGCCGCTGCCCTCATGTTCGGCCAAGAGCCGGCGCTGTACCGGTCCGTCCGAGGCAATCTCGACGTACTGATGGGCGGGGAAGCCCTCGACAGCGCATCCGCCGGCCTCGCCGCCAAGCAGAGCAAGGATCCGACCGGCGCGAAGCTCGCTCTCGCGCGGATCCTCGAGAAGCTCGCACCGCAATACGACATGGTCCTGATCGACTGCCCACCCGGCGACGAAATGCTCCAGACCAACGCCGTGGGCGCTGCCCGATGGGCCCTGGTACCGGTCAAAAGCGACAAAGCCAGCCGCAAGGGACTGACCGCCGTCGCCAAGCGCCTGGACGCGGTGATCGATGTGAACCCCGACCTAGACCTGTTGGGAGTGGTCCTCGTGGACGTGGGCAAGAGCGCCCACAACGTCGAACGCGAAGCCCGCACGCACGTGGCCGAGTTGTTCGGCTACGCCGATATCGTCCTCACATCCACCGTCCGGCACTCGGAGGCAACAGCCCAAGCGACTCGGGAACGCGGCTTGCTCGTGGCGGAGCTGGACGAGTTCGTGCGCAAGGGACCGAAATGGTACGAAGTGCGCAGGGGAGAGGCGACAGCTGCGACACTCGCACCCCGCACCGCGACCAGCGTCGCCGACGACCTCCAGTCGGTCACGGAGGAAGTCGTCGCCCGGATAACCCTCGCCGAGGGCGCCGACGTGAAGGAGTCCGCATGACCGACGCGCCCAACCGCAAGATTGGCGGGCTCGCGCCCCGCGCGGAGGGCGCGCCGCTGGCACGGCTCATGCGATCGCAACGCGACGCACAGGCCGAGCCTCCCGCGGCCGAAGACGCGCCCGCTCCGATTGCCACCACCGAGGCGGGTGGCGCGACGACGAAGAAGCGGCCAGCGACGCCTGCACGCCGGCCTACGCTGACCCCTGTCGCCGAAGAACCCAAAGACGCGATCACGTTCCGGATGCCCCGCTCCCTGCGCGACAGGTCTAGAGCAACCTTCCTGGCCACGCGCACCGCCGAGGCCGACACCAGCTACTCGGACATGCTCGCCAAGGCGATCGCCGCCGAGGTGGAGCGCAGAGAAGCGGCCCACAACAGCGGAGAGCCATTCACTGGCGGGAACGCACAACTGCCCGCAGGGCGGCCGTTCACGGCCTAGCGGAGCCGCTACGCGGCACAGTGCCTCTACCGATTCTTTGACCTTTCCGGCTGACGAGGATACGTCGGCTCCACCGCCCGGCCAACCGCTTTCGCGGCATATCCTCCCTCGCTGCGCTCGGTCCGGTATTCCACGGTCGATTGATCCCGCCGCTTCGCACGCCGTTTAACCCTCGATTGCCGGAAGGCAAAGAAAAACGGGCGATCAGGGAGGAGGCGAGCAATGGCTGAGCAAATCATCGTCTACACAACAGGCGAGGCATGCGCCCGATGCACGCTCACTAAGAACGTCATGACCCGCAAGGGCGTGAAGTTCGTGGAGGTCGACATACGTGAGAACCCCGCAGCGCGGGCATACGTCGTCGACGAGCTCGGGTACACCGAAGCCCCCGTCGTCGTCATCACGGACGAGGACCACTGGAGCGGCTTCCGCCCCGACCACATCGACCGCATCAGCGCAAACCGATAACCAACGAAAGGAATCATCATGTCCATCCGCACCATCACCGGCAATCTGGCCGCCGACCCCGAGGTCGTGCAGGCCGGCAGCATCCAGATCACCAAGCTCCGCGTCATCGAGAACACGGGGGAGTACCGGCAGGGCAAGTGGCAGGCACACCCCGACCCGACCACCCACTTCGTCGAGGCGCGGTTCGAGCTCGGCGAAAACGCTGCGGCAAGTCTGCACAAGGGCGACCCGGTGATCATCGTCGGCCGAGAACACACCAACAGCTGGGAAGGCGACGCCGGCAGGCAATACGGCCGTGTCCTCGAGGCGGACACCATCGGCGCCGATCTCAGCCGCGCGACGGCCGTTGTCAGCCGCAGCTCACGGCAAGACCAGCCGTAGTAGCTCACCCACCGACCAGCCCCCGGCCGTCTCGATCCCGGCCGGGGGCTTCGCTCTTCGGAGAACGAGGCCCGTCTGCTGCACGAGAACACCGTTAGTCACGAGGGGGTTCCGTGGTGGGGACTGCAGCGTTACGCGGGGCCGTCTGCACGGCGGATGCCCACACCCATGTCTTGAGTTCCGTGCCGGCAACGGTGAACCGAATCCCCACGGCGCTCGAGGTCCACACGCATGCTTCGGCGTCGACGAGAATCGGTGTATCTCCGAATCGCACCCACGCCCGCACCGGCTTCGGTTGCGGGTCGCGGGTGAAGGGCTCCCGCTCAAGCCCGAGCTCCGCGTTCGAGAGGGTCTGAAGGGATCCCGAGCGCGATACGCGCTCAAGGATTCGCCGATCCATCTGCCGATCGACGCTGGCCGCATAGCGTCTGTTCGAACCCACGCCGTGTCCCTTCTCCGACCGAGTGGAGGCTATCGCACGTCGAAATAATGTTCTATTCTCCTTGACTATGGACGACGCAACAATCGAGCATGATGTGACGCTATGGATCGTCAACGACATTCCGGCGCGCATGTTCTACGCGGGCCGGCGCTGGACCGTCACCGACATGCCAACCAGGTTGCGAGAGTTGGTATGGACAGTCAGGCCACGGGAGGGTCGAGGAATGCACGGGTGGCGCTGCCAGGCCACCGACGAGCAGGAGGAGTCGTTCGTGTTCGATGTCTTCCGAGCCGAGGACTCCTGGCACCTGCACCGCGCGTACGCGTGAACGCCCTGCAGCAGCGTCTCGGCGCCGCCCAAGCCCTCGGCCGCGCGGGCTATTGGCTTAAGAATTGAGACGAAATGCTTAACGCACGCACATGAAATGAGATGTTCCGCTATCGTTGGAGTCGTGACCATCACCGAGCGCCTCCGCCTTAGTCCGGAACTTCTTACGTCATCGTCGAGGGAGGGGCGGCCGGGCACCGCATCGCGGTGGGGAACATCAGTGAGCCCGGCTCGAACGCGTATCTCTTCGGAGCAGAGCGGTACCACCGCTCTTGCGAAGTCATGAAGGCCGGACTACAGGACCTTGGTCTCGGAGACTGGATGGAGGGCGCCGGCCATCGCGCCGGAACCGACACGTACGAGCTGTGGTTCGCGACCGCCAAGTCGCCGGACATTCACAACCGAGCGTCGTTCGATTTCACCACCGATGCGCGATTGGAAGCCGGTGCAGCGAACATGGCTGCTTACTTGCCCGGGATGGATCTGGAGACCTTGCCGGGTAAGGAAATCATTCACGTCATCCTGAGCGGCGACAGCGAGAACGGACTGACCGCGGTATTTCTCGGAAAGCTTGTCTCTGTTGGTGCTCGACGAGTGCAGTGGGGTGAGGTTCAGCAGATCGACGACATGGCTGACCACGGCACGAGTGTGTCTACCCCTGAGGTGGCAGCAAGCGTCACGTACATGGATCAGCCGGAACCGGTACTGGGTCTGGCGGCGGTGCCGGCGGCCGCGGGTGCTTCCAATGATCAGTGAGGCGGATTCTGCCCCGGCGAACTTCTCGCGTGAACGACTGCGCCTGGCGCGTTTGCGGGCAGGCATAAATCTCCGCGAACTGGCGGATCGGGTGGGTGTGTCACACGCCGCGATTTCGCAGTACGAGTCCGGACGATCCCGCCCTGGCTCCGCAGTCATGGCGCAGCTGGCGTTCGCGTGTGGTGTGCCGCGACAATTCCTGACGCATTCGACCAGGCCAGTTACTCTGGCTGGCCTCGACGGGACACATTTTCGCAGCCTGCGCTCCACTACAAAGCAAAGCAGGGGGCAGGCGTGGACGTGGTCCGAGATCGTTCTGGACGTCGCTGACGCTCTCGAACGATTCGTTCAACTTCCGGCGCCGCAGGTACCGGCTTACACGCTCGACGAGCACTCAAGTCGGGACGATGTCCGCGCGGCGGCGGAGCACGTGCGGGCGGAGTGGTCGTTGCCGAATGGCCCTGTGGGTCACCTCGTCCGCCACATGGAAGCTCACGGAGTCGTCGTCTGCCGACTCCCTATCGCCGATGACGGGATCGATGCCTATAGCCAGAACAGCGGTGATAGGCCGGTAGTCATCCTTGTTACCAATAAGGATGACGCGGCACGTAGCAGATTCGATGCCGCCCATGAGCTGGGCCATCTCGTTTGTCACCCGGAAGCCGACGCGAGCGGGGGGCACGAACGGCAGGCACAGAGCTTCGCCGCAGAACTCCTGATGCCCGAAGCGGAGATGCGTAAGGTTCTGCCGCGACGGTTCAACCTCAATACCTACGCGCGTCTCAAAGGTGAGTGGGGCGTCTCTATCGCGGCGCTCCTGTACCGATCGCGCACGCTCGATATCATCACCGAAGCCGCGTATCGTCGCGCCGTCGTGGAGATGAATGCCACCTACGGGCGCCGCCGTGAGCCCTTTCCGCTCACGCGGCCGGACGATCCGACCCTGCTAGCCAACGCGTTCGCCATCGCGGCTGACCACGGTGTGGCGATCGAACGGCTCGCCGATCTGGCGAACCTGTCCGAGAGTGACGTGGAGACGGTGATCTCTGGAGGGAAGGCCATGCCGCTGGTGAGACCCGGTGTGCCGATCGCCTCGATTGCCCCCTGACGAGCCACAGATGCAGGCGCAACCAGCTACCCCGATGCGGCGAAAGCCGTTGCATTCCACCGACACCTCACGATTTCTTTGGCTGGCGGCGAGCTGGCACCGAGTACGCCTCGAAAAGGCGGTCACGGGTTAGATCATGCTGGGCGAGGTTCTGCTGAATTGACGCACCATCCCCGAAGTTGGTGTCCCGCGCAACGGCGATAGCAAACGCGCGGACATGGGATTTGAGGCTCTTCAGAGACGCCTTGGTGACAACGCGTGCCCCGGCCGGCGGCGTACCTGTACGTTCGACGATGCTGCTCGGGTGCACCATGATGGCCGCGACGCTGGCATCAGCACCATATTCGGACTTGCACCAATTCACTGAGCCCGCGAGCTGATTGATGTCTTTCTTCCAGATGAGCGAGGCAGTCGCACCAGTCTTCGCCTCAATAACGGCGTATTTGTGATCGCCCTGCGCCCAAAGCACGTCACTCCCGATGTCGAACTCCCTCTCGGGCTCTTGAGCTACGAAGCCGAGGTGACGGCCCAGGTCAGCAAGGGCTGCCTCGGCGTCGTCGGTCCGGGTGTTGTCCCAGACGAGGTCGGCAAGAAGGGCGTCTACACCAACGACCAATTCTGTTGGGCTTGAATACCGGGCTCGGAGCGTCGAAAGTGTTTGCTCCGCTTGAGCACTAGCAGCCGTGATCTGCGTGTAAGGCACGCCCGCACGTGGTCGCAGCACCGCAGTGTTGAGTTGGGCTGAAGCTGCCAGAACTGTCTGTGCCTCGGCTTGATCAACCCGATGGAGGTAGCTCGCATGGGTTTCTCCCAACCATCCCGCTAAGCGGGGGTCAACATCCGCTACGGATGCGACCGCCTCCCCTGAATGTTGCGCTGCCGCCTCGTCGCGTCCCGCCACGGCCGCGTTGTAGGCGTCTCGAAGTGGACGAGCAGTAGGGGACAGGATCGCCGGTCCATATGTCACGCCGATTAGAGCTTCGCGCGAGAGCCTGCGGAATTCGGCATCGCCGGCGACAACCTGGCTCACGACTTCCTTGATGCCCGCGAGATTTGCACCTTGGAGACGTCCCGCTACACGGCGTGAGAGAGCCAACTGGGCCCGAGTAGCTGGGGAGAGTCGATCAGCGACATCCGCCCGAGCTACAAGCTGGGTCAGGCGCGGGCCGAGTAGCAAGATCGCGCAGCGGTCGTCGCGACTGCGCACGCCTCTGCCCATCCCTTGCTCCAGGCGCTGCAGTTGCCGAGCAACCATTGCCTGACTGTTGCGTAGGGCTACCGCCTCCCTACGATCGCTACCGGAAAAAGCAAACGGCAGATTGTCGATGATCAGAAGCCGACACGCATCGTCCGGCAGGTCGATGCCGTCGTAGCGGTTGATGACAACGACCAAACCGACCTGCCCAGAGCCGAGATCTTTCACGGCCTGCGTGATGGCTGCGGCGGTACTCACGGTGCGCTCGGACACCGAGTCCCAGGCGGTTGCAGCTCGTTTGCTGGGTACCAACACCACAACGTTGTGTGTCGCCGCTACATCACTCGCCAGATTCACGATGTCCGAGTGGGTGATGTCGGCGTTTAGCTCCTGGGGGGCGAGCACGAGACGGTCGCCCAGATCTGCCGCGCTCCCCGGCACGATCGAGTTAGAGACGCTGGTCTCGTCGGCATCAAAGTGGGTCACTAAGACGCTGTCGTCGGCGAGGGTGGCGCTCAGATAGATGCGCCGCGGCGCTTCATTGAAGCTCGGAAACTTCTCGATCGGCGGTAAAGGCGGCTTGATCTCGATTTCAGAGGACGTCACCACCGCCTCGCAGATGTCGACGATGTCACCGATTAATGGCCAGGACCACTCAAAGTCGGCTTCATGGCGGCTCGGGCGGAGAATCGCGAGGACCTCATCGGCTCGATCCTGCCACGACCAGAAGGGGATCCGAAGAACTGCGCTGTGCTCACCATCGCGGATGTCTAGATATGTGTTGAGCCCTTGCGTTCGGAGGTCTTCGTCGAACAGTGTCAGCAACTGGCCGTACGTTGGGTGAGTTGAGGGAATAGTCAGGCGCGCGTCTTCCTCCGCCTGTGCCAGGGCAGCGTGAGCGTCATCGATGACGATTGTCCCAACGGGGATTGGTTGCCGAGTGGCCGACCCGAGAAGTCCGAATCGGGAGCGGCCGTTGAGCAGGGTCTTCATCGTGGTAACGCAAATCGCGTCACCTGCATGGAAACGCGAAGCTTCAGGGTTGTCTGTCACCTCAAGACCAAGATTCTTTGCCTCGTCGGTGGCTCGCGAAGCAAGATGGGGGTCGGGTGCGAGATAGAGTGCGGGACCGCGGCCCTCATGGAGTGAACATTGCAGCATGAGCAGGCCGACGATGGTCTTTCCGCCGCCTGTGTTGGTCTTGATCACGATGTCCCGCTCGTCACGACGCGGCGACCAGGCCTCCAGCACCTCGCTCTGGACCGCACGGAGATATCCGTAGCCCTTAGCTTTGTTGGGCAATGCGTCGAACAGCGGGCCGGGCTCGACTATGCCTGATATTGCGCCGCTGGAACCGAGCTCACCGAAGCTGAATGGCACTCGAACTCCTCAACTCAAACGCCGCCGAAGATGATCACTTCGGTCCGCATCACGAGCGTGACTCTATCTGGTCGATTGCATTCCGGGGCGAGTTCGAGCTGTCCGTGAACTCGACCCTGAGCCCGGGCTCGGTAGACCGAGAAGAACGATACGGCCGGTCGAAGGGGATCCGGTTCCAGTTGCTGGGCCCCTCGAGCACTCCTCTGCGGCGATAGCGTCGACGATGCGCACCCATCTGGCTGGCCGCCGTGTAAGGAACTCCCGTTCGGCGGAGCTGAGGGCCGCCCGCCTTATCGAGCCGGCGGAGTGACCCCCGGACCCACGTCGAGAATGTGCGCTAGGACGGAAGCGCGACGGTAGCGGATGAGCCCGTCTCCGAGGTCGTAGAAGGCTGGCCCCTCGTTGGTGGCACGCCAGCGCCGCAGCTCCTCCACGGTACGTCCGAGGATCACGGACGCCTCCGCCGGGGTGAGCAGAATCGGCGGCGGGGCGTCGAAGCGCGTCATGCCTGACCTCCTGTCTCGTCGAGCATCCGGATAACGCCCTCGATCTTGTCGGGGCGGAAGCCCGTCCAGATGTCGCCGGCACTCTCGATCACGGGTGCCTGCAGATACCCGTCGGACTTGAGCCGGTCCAGCGCTGCGGCATCGGTGGTCAGGTCGATCACGCGGTACGCGATGCCTGCGGAATCGAGCGCGCGCATGGTCGCCGTGCATTGGACGCATCCGGGCTTGCTGTAGATCGTCAGCGGTTCGTTCATCAGTGGTAGTCCTCTCTCAACCTCATTGCCTTTCGGCACACGCCGAATCACAGCGGCAGGGGTGAATGAGCAAGGGACCGTGGAATACCGGACTGAGCGAAGCGAGGGAGGATATGCCGCGAAAGCCCTTGCTCAGAGAGGAATGCTGCGTACCATCCCACAGCCGAAAGGCAACGAAGTTGCCGCCTGAACGAGACCCGTCGGTGCGGAGCGCGATGGGGCTCGTTCGACATCTATGGAGCCGAAGGCTACGTCTCAGAAGTCGGTGAGTCGGAGGGCTGGAACGCGCGGCGCCCGCGGCCGCGGCGGGGCGACTGACCCGGTGCTCGAACCCCCGTGGCGCGGAGTTCGCGTTCGGCCCAGCCCGCATTCAGGGCAGCCGTCCACGCGCGTTCGTGAGCGCTCGTGGCCTCCTTGAATCGCTGCTCTGCAGCGTCTGCCTCATTGGCGGCATCCGCGAGGACGCGGACCGCTTCGACGCGCGTGTTGACGTCGGCTTCGATCAGTGCGCGGGCCCGAGCCGCCACCTCATCTGAGTTCAGTTGCACATCGGTCATGGCAAGGAGATTAACCGCCGGAAAGGACACGCTCGCCCCAGACTGGGTCAACTGTGGATAACTGTTCAGGAGCAGGGACATTCCGTGGGTGGCAAAGCCTGTTCACGGAGCAAGCTATAGACTTATGTGCCATAAGTCTGGACGTCGGCGGAGGCCGACTGCATACTGGTCGTATGTTCCCCGCCAGGAGGCGGGTTCGCTGCGCTGGGCCAAGGGGGTGACGGAATGTCGGAGCACGTCGCACGGAACGTGTTCGGTCGGCGCCGTCGAGCCAATTCTGAGCAGAAGCGGGACCGGCGCTACACGGTCGCGGTGAACACCGATGAGGATGCGAACCTGCAGGCGCGGGCGGTGGTTGCGGGGGTGACTGTGCCTCGTTTCCTGGTGGAGTCAGCGATGAACGCGCACATCGAGACCAGCACCGAGCGCAAGCAGGCGATCGCGGAGTTGTTCTCCGTGTCCCGCACGCTTGGCACGGTTGCGAACAATGTGAACCAGTTGGCCCGGTTCGCGAATACTGAGGGCGCGTTCCCTGCCGAGGCGGAGGCTGTGGTGGCCGAGTACCGGCAGCTCGTGGGACGGATTGACGAGACGATTCGCCGGTTGGCCGGCGCATGATTCCGAACATCACTCGCGGTTCCCGGATGGTCGGCCTGATGACCTATCTGGCGGGGGAGGGGCGCGCGAACGAGCACACCGAGCAGCACCTGGTGGCGGGCGATTCGGCGATCATGGCGATGCACGGCTACGCCGTGTTGGATCATGTGGCAGCGCGCGAGATCGCGCGGAGTCTGGACACTCCTCGCGTCGCGTACGAGGTGGAGGTCACTCGCGCGGTCCGCATCGAGGATCCCGACACGGGGGAGCTGCACACTGAGCGGGTCGCGGCCGACGTGTGGCATTGCTCGCTGTCGCTGCACGCTGACGAGGGGTCGCTGAGCGATGAGAAGTGGGGAGAGATCGCGCAGCAGCTCGTCGACCGGATGGGCTTCACTGAGGCGTCCGGCAAGGCCGCCTGCCGGTGGGTCGCGGTGCGTCACGGTTTCTCCACGAACGGCAACGACCACATTCATGTTGCGGTGTCCCTCGTTCGCGAGGACGGCACCAAAGCCGCGACGCATAACGACTTCAGGCGTGCACAGGACGTGTGCCGGCAGCTCGAGCGCGAGCACGGGTTGACGCCGCTGGAGTCGCGCGAGCGCGGGATGGGGGAGCGGGGCGTGAAGCCGGCCGAGCTGTCGCGAGCCGTGCGGGAAGGCCGTGTCGAGGTCGACGCACACCGGCTCGAGCGCTCGGTGCGCGCCGCGGCGATCGCGTCCGTCGACGAGGGTGAGTTTGTGCGCAGGCTACGCCGCGCCGGTGTCCTCATCCGCCCGCGCTTCGCCGCCGGCCGTGATGACGTCGTGGCTGGCTACTCGGTTGCGTTGCGCCCCGCCGAGGGCGGCCGGCCGGTGTGGTTTGGCGGCGGGCGCCTTGCCCGAGATCTCACACTGCCGAGGCTGCGGGAAGGGTGGCCGGACAGCCCTCAGACCGCGCAGGCCGGCGTTGACGAGTGGCGGGCGACGAGTAGGAACCCGTGGCAGTACCGTCCTGTGGCACCGGGCCGGGAAGAGCACACGCCGGACCCGGAGCTGTGGGAAAAGTACAGCCGGGAGCTGGGGGAGCTGCGGAAGCAACTGCGGGACGTGCCCGTGGCGGACCGTGCCACCTGGGCGCACGTCGCACGCGAAACCGCCGGCGCTTTCGCTGCCTGGTCGCAGAGGGTCGAGGCAACGCCGGGGCCCCTCGCTGACACGGCACGCGAGCTCGCCCGCAGCGCGCACATCCGGGCCTACGAATCCAAGCCCAAGCCGGTGCGGATGGGGTCGGCATCCGGTGTTGCGATGCTCTTCATGCAGGCCGCTGTTGGGGGCCGGGGGAGCGTCGCCCAAGCGATCGTGCTCCGACAGCTCGGCAGGTTGTCTGTGGCTCTGATGGATGCGCACGCGGCCGCCGGCGATGCCCGCCGCGCGGAGCAGCTGGCAGGGATGATGCGTGAGAAGTTCGCCGCGGTCGAACGCCAGCTGCCGCCGGTGCCGGGTCGTCAGGAGCCGCCGGAGCGCACACGCACCCTGACCCGCGAGGAGGCGAGTGTGCGACGCGCCACGGAGGGGTTGGCGGCACCCGGCGCCGGGTCACCGGTGCCGAACACGATCACCCCGCGCAAGCGGTCCACGTCCGACACGTCACGCGAACCCGACGGGCACGGTCGGGAATAGAGGAAGGACGCATCATGGTCGAGACAGATGGCGTTGGCGAAACGTTCGACGAGTCGCTGCGCATCGCCCTCACGGTCGCTTCGCAGTTCGGCGAACGGACCAGCCGCCTCCGTGAGCAATTCGCGCGCCAGAGGGAGGCCGGCGCCCGCGAGGAGTACCGGGAACTCGAAGCGCGCTTCGAGGCTGAGCGCGGCGCCGTCCGGGCATCGCTGGAGCCGGTCAAGCACGCCGAGTGGTGGGACCGGGCACGCGTGGAGGACATCGCAGAGACGCACGGGACCGCAACCGCCTGGCGGAATTACGACGAGGTCGCGAGGGAGGCCAGCGAGAGCATCCGCCGCGAGGTACGGGAGCGGTACGGGATCGACATCGAGCGCCCCGGAGCGGACCCCGCTGCTGTGGCCGAGGCGCTGCGCGAAGCGGAACGAGACCGCGACCGCGCGAACGAGGAACGTCGCCGTGCGCGGGAGGAGCTCACTGCCAGCGAGATCCTGCTTGCCGGCGCTGACCGACGCGATCGCGAAGCCGATGACGCGACCCAGCGAGCCTGGGACGCGGACGCGGCGGCCACTGGCGAAGAGGCTGAGCGCGAGAACGCGAATGCGGGTCAGGACGCTCGAGTGGAACAGGTAGAGAGCGGGACCGTGTACGACAGTGCCGATCGTCGGCAGGCGTTCGCGGCGAGCTTGGAAGGCAAAGCAGGGGAGAAGGAGATTCATGCGCGCGTGCTGGCGGACGGCGAGAACGCAAAGCACCCTCGAGAAGCAGTCGCTGCGGCGCCCGGACGCGCCGCGAAACCACGCGGTCGCTCACGAACGGTGACGCACGAACGCTCTCGTGGAGGATTGTCTCGCTGAGATTGCGCGTGGTCTCTGCCGGACACATCAACCGTGCCGCGTGTCCACTCCTCTGCGGTCCTGCCTGCAGTTTTGCGTGCACTTCGCTAGTTGTTTCGTACTGCGCTTAGCGGTACGGTTTCGGTATGATAGTTCCGGTGGTGACCTCGGATCAACGACCAGGTCTGCTCGCGTATGAGGATTCGATCCGTCTACCGCTCTCGGAACTCGTCTCGAGCTTGCGCGAGATCCTTGGGGTGCGTCTGGTCGCGTACATCGGGGGAGTGAAGTCTGCCCGGTCCGTGTCGACGTGGGCCGATGGCTCGGGGGAGCCCGGTGAGCGCGATCGGGAACGGCTTCGGCACGCGTTCCACGCGGCTGCTCTGCTGCGTGAGCGGTATGACGTCGTGACGGTGCAGTCCTGGTTTAAGGGCATGAATCCCTCGCTGAACGATCAGGCGCCGGCACAGGTGTTGCGCGAAAGCGACCCGTTCGATGGTGCTCGCGATGTCATCGCTGCGGCGAAGTCTTTCGCGCACATCGGATGAGGGTTCCCGATCTTGAGATCACCGGCGATCCGGGAACGGTCTGGCATGTCGGTTTCGCCCCCGACGCCTGGGCGTGGGTGCCATGGAGGTACGCCAACGACGCCGGCCTGTTCGATGGTCGATGGGACGACCCGCTCGGACAGATCCGCACCCTTTATACCGCCGATACTCTTCTGGGTTGCATGCTCGAACTGCTCGCCCGCTTCCGCCCTAGCGCACCGGTGCAGGCAGGGTTGGGTGAGGTCGAAGACGACGACGGAAGCGTAGAGAGCTTTCCCGAAGCACCACCCGGGGCTGTCGGATACTCCTGGCTGGATGAGCGGGAGTACGGCGAGGCCAGGCAGAGCGGGCGCTACTGCTTCATCACTCACTCACGCAGCGTCGCCGCGCTGCTCGCGCACTATCCGCTCGAGCGGCACGGGCTGGCCGCCCGCGACGTAGACGTCGCGCTCCTGAAGGACGCCACGGATCGAGCCCTCACCCGAGGGATCGCCAGATGGCTCTACGACCTGCACAACGATGCAGGGGAGGCGGTGGTCGACGGTGTCGAGTTCCGCTCCCGGCATGGCGACGACATCCGCGTGTGGGCGGTGTTCGAACGAGCTGGCGATCCGCCACGAAGCCCACGCATCGAGCCGACCAGCGCGCCCACTCGACTGACGCCCGAACTCCCAGAATTGCGGGAAGCGTTCAGCCGCTTCCAGTTGCACTGGTACCGACACTGAGCAGATCTTCGATTCTGCTGCTGTCTTCCAGGAGCGAGTCGAGGTACGTGATCGCGTTGTCGATGGCGGGAGAGTCCACACCGGCCGCTTGCCGTTCAGCGAACGCCCGAACCTTCTCGAGCCTGCACCGAAGGATCGTCGCGAGATCTGAGTCGAGGAGAGCGAGGAGCTCAGGTCGACCTCCACGGGTCAGGTCATGCGGTTGCACACCGAAGTAGTCGGCGAGGGCCTGACGGACCGATGGGTCGGTAACGAGGCGTTGCCCGTTCATGATGTAGTTCCAGCGCGATCGGGAGAGCTTGACGTCGTGCAGGTGACGACTGACTTCCGCGTATCCGATCCGGGTCCCGTCTCGGACATACGCGGCGTCGATCAACAGCCGCAAAGCTGACGCCAAGTAGTCCTGCTCTGTCAGCAAGACGGGAGCATCCGTCGTCATGGAGCTATCTTCCACGCCTGAGGGGCGGCGTTGGCCGACCCGCTTGCGCGCAACACGCCATGGGGAACATCTACGGTGACGAATACGGGTCTTTTGCCACGTGCCTCCCGAGTTGCCCCGACACAGACACCACCTGGTGGATGCAGCAGCTACCGCTGGCCGGACTCAGCAACCCAACCAAGGACGAGTGACGGGTCAAGCTGCGCCGGTCACACGCGGCCGTCGTGGTGCGGAGCCCTTCGCAGTTCTACACGTTCGCTTCTTGGGTATCCGTAGTCGCGGCCGCGCGGGGCACTGTGGGTTCAAACTCGGTCCACAGGTGGGTGAGTTCGGGAAGAAGCACCGGTGAGAACGTCACCTCGGCCCGGGGCGTCCCATCCTCGAGCGGGCTCATGGTGTGGAGGACGAAGCCGTCTTCACCGTGATGGGTGGACCCGAGTAGCTCGGCTGACTTCTTCAGGAACTTAAAAGCGTGCTCGACGTTGCCAAAGACGATCTGGGAAGCGTAGGTCCGGCTGTATCCCTGGTGTGGGCCGAACTTGTCGGGATGTCCCTGGCACGAGTACTGCGTGTCTAGACCGAGATTCCAGAGCGCTACCAGCAGGACCCGCATCCCCTCGTCGACCTCAATGCCGTCGACCTCCACCTGCGGATGAGGTTCGCTGCGGTACGGCTCCGTGACATCCCGCGCGCCGGCACGTTCATCGCGCCGGCCAGCCTTATATCCGGCGCGAAACCCCTTCCGGAACTGGTCACGAGCGAACGTGGACATACGCATCCGTAGGAAATCCACACGCATCTTGGCCAGGGCGACCTCCTCGCTCATCCACTCTTTGATCATGAGCCCAGTGTGGTCGTCACCTCAGACATCGACTGCGGTCAGCGCCGAAGCGTGCGGATCCTGGCGGATCTCAAGGCTGACGGGCACCATGTCGGCCATGCGTCATGAACCGAGTTTGGCGAACCGGTCGGGGGTTCATCCGCTACGAACGCCAGAGACTCGCGCGACTCCGTCTCTACTGCGTGGGCGGGAGCATTTGGTCGAGCCGTTCGAGGGTGAGCTCGCCGGCGACGAATTGCTCGACGGGGCTGTGGTCGCTGGCCGGAGGTGTAGTTGTCCACCAGCGGGCTGCCGCCCATCGTGCCGCGTCAGCGTTTTCGGGCGTCGCGGTCTTGGGATTGCCGAGCAGCCTCGAGTTCGCGGTGGAAATGATCGGGTGGACGTTACCCGTTGCGGGGTCAAGCTGGAAGTCCGGGTACTCGTAAGCGGTCGCGAGCCTCAGCCCGAGGAGGAACCCCTTGTCCCGGAGGTAGCGAACCCATTTCAAGCGTTTCGCCTGGTCTTCTTCTGGGCGAAGGACTCGTCCGGCTTCGCCAGCGGGGATGGTCTGTAGCTGATCGAGGAGTTCTTGTTTTTGGTCCCAGTCGTGGTGGCTGGGCGTGTAGTGCGTCTGCCATATATCGAGGGTGTCCCACTGGGCGGGGAACCCAAGCAAAGTGAGGTTTAGGCCGAGCCTGTCGATGTTCTCGCAGACAAACTGAAGGGTGTCGGTGCGCCATCCGTTGCCGGGGTGGATGCGTTCGGTGAGGAAAGCGAGAACCGCGAGAGTGCCGTAAATGCGGCTGCGTGTCTTGGTCAGGGTGAGGTGGGCGAGCTCTGGGATGCCGGTGGGCTCGGCAAGTTGAACGGTGATGTTTTTGTTCCAGAGTCGGGCGTGATGGGCGCAGGTGTTGCGGATGTAGCGGAGATGGTTGAGCCAGTTCCCGGTGAGGGAACCGTCTCCGTTTGGGACGCTGTTGAGGATGCCGAAGGCGGCCGCGATTCGGTCTTGGTGTGCTCGCTCCATCCCGGAGTACAGGCGGGACAGTGTTCCGAAGGACAGGATTTCGGTAACCACCCATACGGGCAACGGTCCGCCGTACTTCGTGGTGAAGTGCGCAACGAACGTCTCGTTGGAGCGGTTCTCCTCGCGGTCGACCTCGCGCAACCACTCAGCATGGTTGCTGTCCAGCCACCTCGAGTACACGAGCTCAGGAGTGCTGCCGGTATGTCCGGTGAACTCCGGTAGCAAATGCGCGGGATCACGGTGCGCATAAGCGTGGCTGCGTCCGAGCATGTGACCGATCCGGAACCGGAGGGAGACTTCAACCATCTCCAGCGCAGCGAAGATACGGATGCGCAGGGCACGATCGAAGTCATAGATCTTGTGCACGGTGCTAAGCGTGGAACCAGCTACGAAGGTCGATTTCCGCCGCTCCGGACGCGCCGTCTCGTCCTCCACCGTTGGCGTTCCCGGAGGGGAGGGCTCAAGTTCCCGGAACAGATGCCAGTAGCCCGAGAGCCGGTAGTAGCCGACGCGTTGGAGCAACGATGTCGCGTACTCCGCGGTCCCGATGTCCAGTCCGCGCTCGGTGAGTCGGTCGACCTGCTCTGAGACTGTGAGGAACGGTTTGGTGTAGGGCTGTCCCATGGGGTGATGTCACCTCGGTTCCAGGGGTCGTGACCGTGGAACGCCCCTCAAAGAAAACTAGCCGCGTCTCCGTAGGCGGAGAACGACGGCTAGCCCTGTTGACACCGATTTTACGTTAGATAGGGCTGGCCCGCAACCGCCCGACGAGACTCACGTAGAAGGTCCGGGAGGGGCTGCGCGTGCCTCATCTAAGAATGTCCGTGTAGCGGATGGTGGTTCCCTGGCCGTGTGCCCAGGGAGCTGTCGATGGCGTCGCGCCGTGAGATCACCAAGAAGTTCGCTCGCGAGTATGTCAGGGCGGGCAGGGTCGAGAAGGGCCGGATGCTGGGACGCGCTGGTGACGGCCACGGGCTGGACCCGCGACCATGCGAGGCGTGCGATCCGGCACGCCACGGCACGCAAGGGCGCCGTCAGAGACCAGCAGCGGCGACCGCGGCCGCGTTGCGAAGTTCTTCGTAGCGATCACGGAGCCCGCAAAGAACATCGCGGAAACCCGCAAGCTTACGCCGAGCGTCGGCAAGTCGAAGGTTGAGGCGGCTTCGGGATCGAGGTGGTCGACACGGAAGGGTGGTACGCGGAGCAGAAGGTGCTTCTCGAAGAGTTCCTTGAGCTTGAAGAGCGGGCGGTGATCGATCGCATGAGCGCGATCCAGCGCGTCGCCGAGAAGGGCATCATGATCAAGATCGTCAAGGCGGACCAGGGATAAAACGGGGTCCTCGTGCTCAAAGGCGTTTTGCGCGGAGTACTGGCGCTTAGTGGATGAGCGATTCGTGCGCGAAAACATCACGCCCAAGGGAGGACGTCGCTAGGGCTCGAAGTTCGAAGCGCCTAGTCGTAGTAGACCGGATCCCCACCATGCCGCCATGTGGACGGCATAGTGCGCGAGCGCTTGTCGGACGAGTTCGAAGTCAGCGTTCGGTTCCTCAATCTCACGCAACGACTCGACAGAAGTGCCGATTACGGCAGCGGCCAGATCGAGACTCATTCCTAGACCCTCGCGAAGCTTCCCGAGGTCGATATTCGAGACGGAGGCTTCGTCCTCGGACGGAATCGGTCGATCCAAGAGAACCATGATGCGCTGTTCTTCGGGTGAGTACACATGCGGGGGGAAGTGAGACGCGGGCCGTCCGGGTGGGGCTGGGCGATGCGCTGGCCTCGGCGCAAGCTCGGAGGCTCGGTCGAGGCGCGACCGCACTTGCTCCGCTTGATACTCCGATATCCGCTGATGTGGCCCGCGGACCAGCGCACCCATGATTCGGAGTTCGAGCATCACTCGTTCTACAGGCAGGCCAAGTTGATGGGCTACTTGATATGCGTCCATACGAATCCTCAATCGCAGCGCTTCCGCCGCATCCTCGTCCCCACGCCACTAGACATTCTCTGCTTGTCCTCCGACACCGAGCGACGGCCTGACAACGGAGCTGGGGCATTATGCTGCGCCGATCCTTGTGCCGAGACGTCCTCTAGTTCACGATGCGATGGAGGAACCGGATGGAACCCTCGACGCGGCGCTTGATGACCGTCAGTTGGCTGAAGTCGAAGCGGCCGGCAGGACCATGCGTGCCGTGGTTGAAGTCGTCGAAGAGGGTAATGACGCTGTCGATGTCGGCGTCAACGAACTCGGCCATCCCGTCGACGTCGTTGCCCGTTCGGGCGAGCAGGTAGTGGATCTTCGCCCGACGGGACACTCCGCCGTTCGGCGTGGGTGGGAAGTTGGGTAGCGACTGTTGGACGACGCGATCGGGAGCTTGTCCGTTGAGGATGCTGGTCAAGATCTCGCGTGCGCTCGTGCAGAAGTGACGGGCGGCGTCGGGGTTACGCGGGCTGAGCGAGAAGAGCGCGCCCGCCCATCGGCTTTGAAGTTCAGGGTCGATGTCAGTTAGCTCGTTCGTCAGTCCCGTGTCCTCGAGGCGGGAATCCTCGTCCTTGACCGCTTCTGGGCTTTCCTCGAGCAGCCTGTTCAAGGCTTCGACGCTGTTTGCCGCCTCGCCTTCTGCCATATTGAGCAGATTGCGCTCATCTGCCCAGGTGCCGGCCGCTGCCGTCGCCTCGACCCGGTGGAACGAGGTTCGAACGGACTGCACAGATGTGGAGTACCTCACGTACCGCGTCGTGGTGGGCCGGGACTGCAGGCGCGCGAGCTCTCCGGCGAGGCGCTGCCGGTTGGTGCGAACCTTCGCGTTGTGTGCCCGAGCGGCAGTGTTGTAGTTATTGATGGCCTGGTTGACGTTGCGCACGGCCTGGTTGTACTTGTTGATCGCCTGGCGCTGCTTGCTCTGGGCCTGCCGCAGCTGGCTGCGCAGCTGCGAAGTGTTGATCCGCTTCACCACGGGGTCACCACCGGATCTTCTCGGGCTTGAACTCGATGGGCGTGCCGTCGCTAATCATCTGAGCCCACTCGGTCAGCTCCGGTTCGGTGATCTTCCCGTCGTAGCGGGCGAACAAGCGTTGCAGCGCCGGTCTGATTTCCTCGACGGGACGACCGGTGTATTGCTGGCGCAACCGGTCGAAGTCGCTGGTCTGCTCCCGCGCCAGCTGCTGTAGGCCGGACTGCGCCGCGGCCGCCATCTGGCGTTTGAACTCGCCCTCATTGAAATTGAGACTGAGACTCATGATTGCTGCAGCTGCTCTCTCGCCTGGGCTGGCGTTCGGGCGTGAAGGGTTGCGCGTTTGGTGGAGAAGTTGTCGTTGTAAGGAGGGCCGGCGAGGACAAGTCGTCGACCCTCCCGTGTGCTCAGCCCTTGCCGAGCGTCGAGCCAGCCTTCGACTTAGCCGGCTTGCTCGACGAGTTGGACGCAAGCGTCTTACCCGCCTTGCTCAGCGCGGCCTTCGAAGGCTTGGACGACCGTGACAACTTCGCCATCGTGCGCTCCTCTCCACTTGAAGGAAGAGGCAGAATCACCCGAGAAGACGGTTGTCAAACTCGCGCAGAGGCCATCGAGCCTCTAGAGTCGAGACGTCCTTCCAGAGACATCTGGGCCCCGATCTGCCGTATGAGAGCTTCGCTCGACTACCGCCGATCGGGGCCCTATTTTGTACGATCCCATCGTACTCGCTCCGGCCGACATATGCCTCTCTGACGACCTGAGGACGCGGAAGGTACACACAGGGAGCCCAATTGCGTTTGAGCGTCCCACGCACGCCCTGGAGGGTGGTTTGGAGCCATTCCTGCGCCGAGTGTGTCCTGCTGAACTACAAACGTGTAATTATTCGATCGCCGCCTTGTAGAAATCCTGCAAGGGGACAGGGCAACCGTCTCTCAGGGATATCGCAAATCTGTCGCCGAAGTCATCGTTGAGGCCCTCAATGAGATTTTTTGATGTGATTCATACGTCAAGTCGGGGGCCTGCCCGATTGCGCACTTTGGCCGCGGATTAGCAGAGGGCTCCCTACGTCGCGGTTAGACGTCGGCGCGTAGGTATGCGTAGACGGTTTCGCGGCTGATGCCGTATTGGCGGGCGAGTGCTGCTTTGGGGACGCCGGCGGCGGCCTTCTCGCGCAGCTCGATCGCGCTGTTGGCGTCGAGTGAGGGGGTGCGGCCGCGGTAGGCGCCGCGTTGCTTTGCCAGGGTGATGCCCTCGCGTTGACGTTCGCGGATCAGCGATCGCTCGAACTCTGCGAAGGCTCCCATCACGTTCAGGAGCAGGGTCGCCATCGCGGTGTCGTCGCCGGTGAAGGTGAGCTGTTCTTTCACGAACTGGACCCGGACCTTCTTTGCGGTGAGCCGGCGCACGATGGCTCGAAGGTCCTCGAGGTTCCGGGCGAGGCGGTCCATGGAGTGCACGAGCACCGTGTCGCCGTCTCGGGCGAAGTCGATCATCCGTTCCAGTTCGGGTCGGTTCGCGTCCTTACCGGACGCTTTGTCCTCGAAGGCACGATCGACGTCGATGCCGTCCAGCTGACGAGCGGTGCTCTGATCGAGGGTGCTCACGCGCACGTAGCCGATTCGTTGACCAGTCACATCCTCACCTCATCTGTCAGGTTGAACTCTAAGAGGCGGTGAGGAACGGTGTCAACAAATTCGGATGGGAGTCTAGTTGGGCGTTTTTCGGCGTATGGTCTGACGTCGGGTTGGTGTGTACCCCAACAACACGCCCACAACCCGCCTGGCGAACACGGCACGCCCTCCGATGTGTTTCGCATTTGACGGTGGGTACCTCGATCCTCCGCCCGACTTTTCAGATGAAGAGTGCCGCTATGGCAGCGCTTGCGATCGCAATCCCGATCGCGATGGCGATCAGCAGTTCTCGGCCGGTGATCCGTTCCTCTCGGACTACCCGGACGAGGAAGAAGGCGGTGATGGGCAGGCCGAGAGCGCCGGCGGTTACCATTCCGGGCGAGTACTCCTCGAATAGCGCTGCGGTCAGGAGATGGAATACTGCGTTCAGCCCGAACTGCACTTGGGCGGCTACGGCAAGGATGACCCAAGTCCCGTGTGCGCCTGCGCGCAAGGCGCGATAGCTCACCAGGAGCACGAACGCCAAGGTCAGGATCTCGAACACCGCGAATGAGAGTTCGGATCTTTCCGCGAAATGTCGGCTCGCCCAAACGGTGAAGGTGGGCAGCTCCTCAAGGATGTGCAAGACGTAGTACCCCGCCGGGATCAGGAAGATTCCACTCCCAAGCACCGCCGGTTGCGTTTCCTGCGCGTCTTGATAGCGAGCCAGCACACTGCACATCCAATCCCCAACGAGGTACTACGAGCGTAGGCAGGCTGTTGCTCATTGTGAGCGACACGGAGCGTGGTCACGCGGAGGGGGGCCGGCTAGTGTGCGTGGTGGTTCGCGTCGGTCTCGTGCTCCAATGACGGGGGGGGGGCGGGGGGGGGGCGACTGACCACTCGTTTCGTGGAGGGATTCGCCGCTAGTCTTCCTTCATTTCGCTGAGGACTTCGAATGGTGATTCGACGTCGCCAGTCCAGGCCTCGATGCCTTCCCGGACGGCGAGGGCGGCGACGATGAGCGCGGCGACGGAGTCGGCCCACCACCAGCCGAACAGGCTGTTGAGGATCAGACCGATGAAGACGGCGCCGGAGAGATAAACGCAGAGCAGCAGCTGTCGCGCGTCGGCGAGGACGCTTTTGGATCCAAGCTCACGACCGGTGCGGATCTCGAACCATGCCAGCAGCGGCATGACAAGCAAGCTAAGCGCGGTGATCCCAATCCCCAGCGGGCTGTGTTCCGGCCCCTCCTGGGAGACGAGACTGACGATCGCGTCGATGGTGACGTAGGCGGCGAGAGCGAAGAACGCCAGCCCGATCGCTCGGACCGTCACCTTCTCCCACCGCTCGGGATCCTTCCGGGTGAACTGCCACGCGATGGCCACGGCGGAGAGGACCTCCACCACAGAGTCCAGCCCGAATCCGATCAGTGCGGCAGAGGATGCCAGCACGCCGGCGGTGATGGCGATGATCGCCTCGAGCACGTTGTACGTGATCGTGAACGCGACTATGAATCGCACGCGCCGATGCAGACGCTCCCGACGGTCCGGCGCCAGCGTTGTCATGATGCGACCTCGCAGCAGCCGGGAACGGTGCAAGACGCATCGATGCACGGGGCGTCCGTGTCGACGGCGAGGGCGACATCGACCAGCGCGGTGAGTGCGGCCGTCAGGTGTGGGTCGGAGATCTCGTAGCGTGTCTGCCGCCCCTCTGGTTCGGCCACGACAATTCCGCAGTCGCGCAAGCAGGTGAGGTGATTCGAGACATTCGAGCGAGTCAATTCGAGGTCCCGAGCCAGCACCGCCGGGTAAGAAGGGCCGTCGAGCAGCATCATCAGGATGCGCGACCGAGTCGGGTCGGCCATCGCCCGGCCGAGACGGTTCATCACGTCAAGACGAGTCGTTATAGTCAGCACCCACTGACTATACAGTCTTTACTGTATGGAGCATGGGTTAGAACCATACGGATGGCGGATCAGTGGATGACGCTCTTGAGCGCAATCATCGCCATCCCGAAAGCGGCCGTGCTGACGGCACCGATGACGCGGATCGGCCAGGCTGCGCCGCGTCGGAGAAATGCGATGTAGCCGAGGACGCCGAGCACCAGCACCCCGGTCCACAGCGCCGCCCATATCGCCACCGGGTCGGGCACTGCCTTGGTCGCGCCGAGGAGGAGGATCGCGGAGGGGATCAGGGCGGAGGCGAGCAGGCCCCAGGAATGGGCGAGGGCTTGACGGAACGACTCCCGGATGCCGAGAACGCGACCGTGATCGAGTCCGTGGTGGGCGACGGTTCCCGCGTACACATGGGCGAGCCAGAACACCACCACGGTGACCAGGACCGTCCAGAAGACTGTCCACGACGTCGAGTCGGCGGTTCCGGACACGACGATCATTCCTGAGACGAGGATGACGCCATACACCGCCTGTTCGGTGGCGAATGCGGTGCGAAGCAGCTCCGTCTTAGGGTCGAGCTCCGCCATGTGGGTGATTGTACGGGCACCCCGGGACCACCGATGTCGACGGATTACCCTGCGTTCCACTATGTAACCCAGCACGAGTCCACGATGCCGGTCGTCGCCCGAGCGACCGTCGGAATCGTCTCCACGAAGGCCCGCGCGTTCTGCTCGAGCGGCGGATATTCGATGACCCGCCACCCGACGATGCCGAAGTCCTCGTCGAGGGCTTGCAGGGCGCAGGCGAATGCGGCGCCGGCCGGGGGAGTGACCTGGAACGACACGGTCACGGTGCGGTCATCGACGATCTCGTGGCCCGTGCCATCGAACCCGACCTCGTTGAGCGTGTTCGAGACGGTCACCCAGGAGAGGGTGCCGACGGATGCTGCGGCGAGGACGGCGACAGTGATCCAGAACGCGCGGCGCCGGCCACGCCGCGGCCCGCGCCCGTACCGCTCGTCGAGCTCTTCCTTCGTGGTCATTGCTTCGCTACGGGCTCTCGCAGTGTCTTGATGGTGGCGCCAGCGGTGAGGAACGCTGCCGCAGCGACGATGTGTGCACCCTCCCAGTACGGCCCTGCGAACAGGAAGGGGTAGAGCGGGTTCCACACGACCGCGATGGCGAGCATGACCGGCACCCACCACCAGTGCCGGGCTTGCACCGCGAACCATCCGATGATGAGCGCCAGGATGGCGATTACGAATCGGACCGCGAGGTAGTACTCATGTCCGATGAGGGAGATGCCGACCAGGGAGGCGGTCGCGGCGATGATGCCCGGGGCGAACGCGTTCCGTTGGTACGGGGGTCGTGGACGTGTCGGCGCTGTGGGCACGTGCGTCTCCTCGGGTTGCTGTCGTTGCAGGTGTCGTGGTCTTGGGACTCGCTGGGGGAACGGGCTGGGGTGCTTTTCAGAGCGGGAGCTGGATGCTTCCAGCCAGGGAACCGAGGAAGGACATCACGGCGGTCCACACTCCGGTGATCATCAGCACCCCGAGGAGGATCAGCAGGGTTCCGCCGATCAGGTTGATGACGCGGATGTGTCGGCGCAGGAATCCCATCGTGTTGCTGGCCCAACCGAGGCCGAGTGCGATCAGCAGGAACGGGATGCCAAGTCCGAGGGAGTACGCCAGTCCCAGGGTCGCCGCGCGGGGGATGTCTCCGGTGTTCGCGGCGATGACGAGGATCGTGGCGAGGGTGGGCCCGATGCAGGGCGCCCACCCGATGCCCATCGCTGCGCCGAGCAGCGGGGCACCGGCCAGGCCCATGTTGTTGCGGATGGTGGGGCGGAGGGTGCGCTGCAAGCGTCCGAACACGCCGATGAAGACCAGGCCCATCACGATCACGAAAACCCCGGAGATCCGGATGAGGATGTCGCGGTATTGCATCAGGTAGATGCCTGCCGCGCCGGTGATGACGAACGCGACCAGGAACACGACAGTGAACCCGCCGATGAACAGCAGCACCCCGGTGATCAGCCGTGAGCGCGTGGCCACCATGGTTCCGGTGTGCTGCTGCGAGCCGCCGGGGGCCGTGCTGGTGGTGGCCATGCCGGAGACGAAGCCGAGGTATCCCGGGACGAGGGGGAGCACGCACGGGGACAGGAACGACAGGAGACCCGCGAGCAGGGCGATTGGGATCGCCGCGAGCAGGGCTCCGTCGTAGACGATCGCGCCGGGCTCCATCTAGCGGCCCTCCTCGATCAGGTCCTTGACGATGGTCCGCAGCGTGGACGGGGAATCGATCGGGCCGGAGATGCGGGCGGCGACGCGGCCCTGGTGGTCGAGCACGAGGGTGGTGGGTGTGGCCTGCACGGGGGCGACCTGGGCGAAGGCGAGTTTCGCGGCACCGCTTTCGACGTCGATGACGCTGGGGTAGGTGATCCCGTAGGTCTCGGCAAACGACAGCGCGGTCGCGGGCTGGTCGTACGTGTTGATCCCCAGGAAGTCGGCGCCGGCGCCCTGAAACTGTTCGTAGACGGCCTGCAGGTGCGGTGCTTCGATGCGGCAGGGACCGCAGGCGGCGTACCAGAAGTTCACCACCAGAACCTGGTCGCGGTACTGGTCACTGGTGACGGTGTCGCCGTTCTCGGTGACGCCCTCGAACTCCACGGGATCGCCGCGTTCTTCGGCGGCGATCTCCACGATCCGGCCATCCCCGGAGATGTAGCCCTTGTTCGTGCCGTCTCGATACTGCTCCGCGAGGCTGTCCCTCGCGGAGCACCCGGTCGCCGCGAGAAGCAGCAACGCGACCGTGAACAGGGCAATGGCGCGGCGGAACCTGGTGCCGCCTCGGGACCAGGAGGTGGTGCTGGTCATTGGGGGACCTCCCGGGAGCGGTCAGCGTCCGCGAGGTTGTTGAGATCCTCTCCTGCCGTGTCCGACACGGGGTGCCGGGAGGTTCTGAGGATGATCAGTCCCGTCATCGCGAAACCGGCGACCAGGAGGATGTCGGCGACGTTCCCGACGAACAGATCGCCATAGGCGATGAAATCGGTCACGTACCCCTGGCCGAAGGACGGCGGGTTGGTGAGCCGGTCGATCAGGTTGCCGACGGTGCCGCCGAGGATCAACCCCAGAGCGATGGCCCACCACACGCCCCGGAGGCGCGTGGCGAACCAGATCGTCGCGCCGGTGGCGAGGACGGCGAGCACGGTCAGGATCCAGGTGCTGCCCGAGGCGAGGGAGAACGCTGCTCCCGGGTTGTAGATTAGGGTCAGGCTGAGCAGGTCGCCGAAAACTGGGAACTGATCGCCAGGCTGCAGCGAGCCCCGTGCGATCGCCTTGGTCGCCTGGTCCAGGATGAGCCCGACGCCGGCGACGACGAGGGTCAGCCCGATCGCGGGCCTAGACATCGTCACCGTCCGGCTCAGCACGCGCCGCGTCGCGGGCGTCTTGCGCGAGCCGCTTCTGGCGCAGCCCCAGGACGGCCACGACGGCTACCGCGAGAACGATCACGATGCCGGTGAGCAACGCCACCGGGAGCATTGCGCCGCCGCCGGTGGCTTCGCCGCCGTATCCGCCGGCAGTGTCGCCCGTGCTCGACGGCGACGGCGTACTGGTCGGGGTGGTCGTCGCCGTGGCAGAGGGCGTCGGTCCGGGCGCGGAGCCGGCAGCAGCCTCTGTTACGGAGAAGTGGAGGTCGGACGAGATCGGGTGCCCGTCGCTGGATACCACCCGCCAGGTGACGGTGTAGTCCCCGGCGGGCAGCCCGGGCGCGACCGCCTGGGTGACGGTGACACCGTCGATCTCGGCGTCTCCCTCGCTGATGACAGCGCCGGCAGCGTCGGTGACCTCGATCACGACGCCGCCCGCGCCGTCCAGGATGTCGCCGCTGAACGTGAGTGACACGGACTTCGGCGGTTCGGTGACCGTCGCGCCGCCCGTGGGGGTGGAGGACACTAGGTCGTCGTGCGCGGCTGCCGGGGATGCGACGGCGGTGATCAGGGCGACCGCGAAGCCAACCGCGAGAGCGCTGCGGAGTGGGCCGCGGATGGGGCTAGCCATGTGGAAGGTGCTCCTCTTGGTAGCTTGCGGGTTCGATCTGGAAGGTGGAGTGCTCGACACTGATCGGGAAGTGCTCAGCGACGCATCCCTGCAGTTGGCGGAGCAGGTCGCCGCCGTTGCCGGCCGCGAGCCATGCGTCCTCGGCCACGACATGCGCGGTGAGGACCGGCAGGTCGGTGGAGATGTGTGAGGCATGCAGATCGTGCACCGCCACTACGTGGGGGAGTTCGAGAATGTGCCGGCGTACGTCGGCGAGGTCCAGGCCCTTCGGCGTGGTCTCCAGCAGCACACTTCCGCTCGCGCGAAGCAGGATGAGGGTGCGGGGGATGATCAGCAGCGCGATCAGGATGCCGGCCACGGCGTCCGCGCGGTACCAGCCGAGCGTCGCGATTAGGATGGCGCTGATGATCACCGCGATCGAGCCGAGCGCGTCGTTGAGCACTTCGAGGAAAGCGGCGCGCATGTTCAGGTTCTCGGACCGCCCGCTGCTCAGCACGATCAGCGAGATGATGTTCGCGACCAGACCGATGATGCCGAAGAGCAGCAGGCTGCCGGAGGAGATCTCGGGTGGCTCGAACAGTCGGCGGACGCCCTCTACGAGGGCGAAGATCCCCACGGCCAGCAGCAGCGTCGCCTGCGCCAGCGCGCCCAGCACTTCCGCGCGGCGGAGCCCCCAGGTGTGCCGGTCAGAAGGGGGGCGATCCATCAGATGTGCGGCTGTCAACGCGAAGGCAAGCCCGATCACATCTGTGAGCATGTGCACCGCATCCACCAGCAGCGCCAGGCTGCCGGTGATGATCGCCCCGATGACCTCTATGACGAAGACGGACAGGGTGATGCAGAACGCGATCAGCAACCGCGAGCGTGGCGTCTTCGCCCCGGCGTGGCTGTGTCCTTCACCCATGACAGATGTCCTTCCGATGATGCGACGCGGTGTTCACAGCAGGGGAGGTCCCTGACAGGCCGGCTCGCATGATGATCGGCCGCTGACGCGATATCCTCCCGAGAAACATCGTCACTGCGCCAGCTCCGCATCGATGGCGCCCGTCACATCTGCCCAGCTCTGGAGGTCCACGAGCTGTTCATCGTTGACGAAGAAGGTGGGCGTGCTGGACACCCCGAGCGCCTGTCCCTCCGCGAAGTCGGCTTGGACCCGAGCGGTCGTCTCCGGGTCGGCGACGTCACGGTCGAACGTGGTCATGTCCAACCCGATCTCCTCCGCGAAGGAGCGGAACAGCTCTGCGCGGGACTCACCCGCTTCACCCCACTCGGACTGGGACTGGAACAGGGCGTGATACATCTCCTCGAACTTCCCCTGCCGGGCCGCCGCTTCCGCGGCAACCGCGGCGTTCGTGGAGTTGAAATGACCGGGCAACGGGAAGTACCGGACCACGTACGTGATCTCCCCGGCGTACTGCTCACGCAGCTCCTCCACGTACGGATACGCGGCGCCGCACGCCTCGCACTCAAAATCGAGGAACTCCACCACCGTCACCGCACCCTCACCCCCGTCATCCAGAACTTGCGAATCCGGTCGCACTGTCTGCGCCGGCCCCGCCGACTCGTCCGCAGGAGCGGGGCGATTGATGAACACCATCACCGCGGCAATCACAATAAGCAACAGGACAACGGCCGCTGACCACAGCAACGGCTTCAAATACGTCTTCACAACACTCCTCAGATAACGACAAGCAAACACACGCTGACACGCCCCGCGGAGGGGCGTCACGGAAACCCCCGAGGGGCCCGCCAATCAGGTGCGGCTGATCGACAACTGAGACAGAGAAGGTGACAACAGGAGCAGAAGCACCGGCATCGCCTGTGGCGGAGAGCCACGCGGTGCGATCCTCAACACCGCGCCCGAGCTGCCCCGCCGCCAGATAAAGCGCGCGACAACAAGCAACACACAACACACGATGATGAAGACGCACACCGTCGCCAGCGCCGATGCATCCGACGTCGACACGCCAGCAAAGACAGCGTCCACAGTAACTTCGCCGACCACAGACGTACCGGCCGGGGCGACCACCACGTCAACATCCCGGTGAGCGCTCAGCGCTCCGACGCCGAGCGTCAGGAGCAACAGGACGGTGGTAATGATTTTCATTGTCAGCAGAACGTGTGAACTCCGCCTCTGAAACGAGAGATCTGCTACACGAGGCATCGCTACACAGTGTATCCGGCACCCACGTCGACCCCGCCCTCAGGTCACTGCGAACGCTGCGGGAGGATGATGTCCTTCGCGCGTCGACGCACGTCGCGTTCTCCGTGCAGAACCTATGCGACCACGGTCGGGTCTGCGGGGATGCGCACCACGGCGCCGCTCATCGCCTCGTGTCCTCGACGTGCGGTGCCGCCAGCTGTCCGCTGCTCCCGCTGTTGCGGATTCTCGCCGCGACGCAATCTGCATGCCGTGAGCAGCGGAGTCGGATTCGTTCACCGGCGTTGGGTCCGGGAATGCGTCCCCGCGCGGTTCGAGATCGTTACAGGACGATCACCCTGTCGCACACGCACATCTCGTCAGAGTAGTAGCACCACCATTCCCAGTGTGAAGCCGTCGGCAGGCTGACCCCACCGTCATCGGCCGCGAAAAGCTGGTCCGTGTCAGCCGTTAGCCATTCCCGCTTACGGGAATCCCAAACATGGTCCTTCACAGAGACTGTGAGATTGGCGACTTCATGCCCAAGGCCCTTCATGACGACCGTGGGTTGGGCCAGGAACGCCGGGAACTCTTCCTGGCTGAACTTCAGGTGGAAGGTGGGCGGCAACGAGTACTCGCTGTCCTCAGACTCCGGTTGGAGTCGTTCGATACGCGGCATCAGGATCCTCCTTCATGCGCGAGTCCCGCGCGGTCTGCTAGCGCGCACACTACTCCCGAGAAAGGTCAGCGACCACCCCTCGCTAGGCCCAGGAGACATCCCGTTTCGGGCGGCAATCACGCGCCGGTGTCGTTGCGGGGCCGAAGTGCTATCCACAGACCGCAACGACGGCATACGAACGCCCCAGCACCGCTTAACGCGTGAAGTTTGTGCCGTGGATAGGCACGGCCGCAGCAGGAACAGTTGAGAGCCCCGGCGACAGCCGCTGTTGCAGTGCTGTCGTCTCTAACCTCGTCGTCCCGGGCGTCGGCCTGATTCGTGCTCATACCTGTATGGTCCTCCAACCTGGGGGGTGGGGAAAGCGCTCGATCTGCCTCACCGCGCCGGGGACCCTTCTCGGCGACCGCGCCTGTCACCTTGTCGCCGCTTGCGGTGCCCGTGCGCGCTCTTGCAGCTGACGGACGAGTCAGCTGGGAAGCAGTTCAGCGAGCAGGATCTGGACGCGGTCGCGGATGTCATCGCGTACTCGTCGAACTTCGTCGAGGTCGAGGTCCGACGGATCTTCGAGCTGCCAATCAAGGTAGCGCTTGCCGGGGTAGAGCGGGCAGGCGTCGCCGCAGCCCATTGTGACGACTGCGTCGGCGGCCCGCACGACGTCGTCGGTGAGTGGCTTCGGGAATTCCTCCGAGACATCTAGCCCGATCTCGCTGAGGACGAAAGCCACTTCGGGAAGGATGCGTTCGCCCGGTTGAGATCCCGCAGATCGAACGTGCACCCTGTCGCCAGCGATCTGTCGGGTGAGTGCCGCGGCCATGTGAGATCGACCCGAGTTCTGCACACATACGTAGAGGATCTCGGGTACGTGCTTGATGATGAGGCCCTTGGACTGGGCCAGGGCGGTGAGGCGGTCCCGGGCGAACTTCTCCGTGAGGCTCGGCAGGTGGGTCTGCACGGCTGCGGTGCGGCCCAGCGCGGTGTAGGACTCGAAGACGACGCGCTCGACGGTTTCCTCGTTCACCATGCCGGTGAACTGGTGAGCCAACCGCTCGGCCGCGCGCTGCAGGACGGAGTCGGGGGAGAGGAGTGCGTCCTGCCCTTTGACGCCGCTCACGCCGCGCCTCGCTCGGGAAGCAGATCGGCGATCAGTGCTTCGATCCGGGTGCGGATGTCGTCTCGGATGGGTCGGACGGCGTCGATGCCTTGTCCGGCCGGGTCATCCAGCTCCCAGTCCTCGTAGCGCTTACCGGGGAAGATCGGGCAGGCGTCGCCGCAGCCCATCGTGATGACTACGTCGGATTCGCGGACGGCGTCGACGGTGAGGATCTTGGGGGTGTTCGCGCTGATGTCGATGCCCTCTTCGGCCATCGCCTCGACGGCAACCGGGTTGATGGAGCCCTTGGGTGCGGAGCCGGCGGAAAGCACTTCGACGCGGTCGCCGCCGAGCGCGCGGAGATATCCCGCGGCCATCTGGGAGCGTCCGGCGTTGTGGACGCATACGAACAGGACGGTGGGCTCATCGGTCATGACGATCTCGCTTTCTAGTCACAGAAAGCATAGACCAGCATCTATGTAACCAGGGAAAACGGCGTCTGAACGTTAAGGGAGGAGTTCGCGCAGCAGCTCGCGCACCCGTGATTCGATGTCGTCTCTGATTTCCCGCACACGCTCGATCGGCTTGCCGACGGGATCCTCGATGTCCCAGTCCAGGTAGCGGCGCCCGGGGTAGATCGGGCAGGCGTCGCCGCATCCCATGGTGACCACGACATCGGCGGCGCGGACCGCTTCGTCGGTGAGCGGCTTGGGGAACTCCCCGCCGAGGGGTACCCCGATCTCGTCGAGCGCGGCGATGACGGTGTGCCGGACGTCGCCGGCGGGGGCGGAGCCGGCCGTGGAGACGGCGACCTTGTCGCCGGCGAGCTGGCGGAGAATCCCGGCCGCAAGTTGCGATCGCCCGGCGTTCTGCACGCACACGAACAGGACGGTGGGAATGCCGGATAGGGCGGAGTCGGCGCGGCTCAGTGCGGTGAGCCGGGCCGCGGCGAACGTCGCCGTCCGGCTGCCCAGCATCGGGGCCTGCTGGTCACGAGCGAGCAATTCGTAGCTCTCCACGACGTTCGCGTGTACGGTCTCCCGGCTGAACACTCCCCGGAAGCGAACGGAGAGGTCGTCGGCGATCCGATCCAGATCCGGGTCCGGGGCGGAGCGAGGAGCATCGCCCAGCAACGCATCGACGCGATCGGCGTGATCGGCCGCGATCGTGTACCAGACACGGCGGCCATCCCGCTCGCGCACGACCACGCCATCCTCGTGCAGTGCCTTCATGTGATGGCTGACCGTGGGCTGGCGTAGTCCGGTTGCGTCAGCGAGTCGGCCGACGAGCGCACGCCCGTCCTCGGACTCACGAATCAGGCGCAGGATTCGCGCCCGGGTGGGATCCCCCAACGCGGTCAGATGACGAACATCCACCCGATTCATAGACGGCAGTCTATCTGCGGGGTGGGGTACCGGCTCAGCGACCGGCGCGGGCGAAGTCCCGTGCTCGTTGGCCCGGGGGAGTGACTGCGAACTGATCGTCCACCTGCCCGCACTCGACGGCCGCCTCACCTTCCACGGGAGGCCAGCGCATCGATGAGCTGTTTCGTCGTGGGCGTCCCCGCAAGCCCGACCGGGGTCGGATAGACCCGGCACGCCAAGTCCGACGTTTGCTCGGCGCCGGGAAAGAGATCCTGGCCGTCGAGAAGGATCGTGGGTGACCCGGCAAACTCGACGCGCGCGGAATCCTCGGCGGTCCGAAGGACTCGGTAAACGATCTCCGTGCCCTCAAACCCGGCCGTGTCCAGCGCCTCGCGGAGGCGGTTGCCAGCCTCGACCCAGCTTAGGCAGTCGTCGATATGGAGGACCTCGATGTTCACGCTGTCATCATCCTTCATCGGGCTCCCGACTCGCGCAGGGGTCCGCTGTCCTTGAGCGTCTACGGACAACACCCTGGAGTGGGATGCGGGTCGCGGGCAGTGGGGCGCTCGCAAGCGCATATCTGCCCAGGCAAGGGCTTCCGCGTCTGCGAGCCAGCGCGTCTGCGGCGGAACGCGGACGGGAGTCGAGGTCAGCCGGCGATAACTTTCAGCCACGCTCACGGGTCGACCCCGCCCCGTTGGTGTGAACCTCGAAGTCTTCAGTTGCCGGGTGCGGGTGGCCGTGGTGGGGATCCGCGTCGAACGCGGCGGCACACCCCTGCGAGCAGAAGTAGAACGTCGCTCCGTCGTGCTCGCGGGTGGTGACGGCCGTCTCCGGATCGATCTGCATGCCGCAGACCGGGTCGGTGACAAGTGCCACGCTACCGGTAGGGTTCTCGGCTTGGTCTGACATGGGCCTTCGCCTCGTGTTCTTACGGGGGTTTCGATCTCGACCGCCGGGTTGACGCTCGAGGCCGCGGCCGGAATGGTCACCGGCTGGCGTGCTACGGGGTGGGCGTCACGATCGGGCCGCCGCTGGGCACGGGAGTCGGCGAGGGACGGGTGGTCGCTGCGGGTGTGGCTGGGGCGGGTAGGCGGAGTCGCTTCAGCAGGAGGGCGTTGACGGCGACGATGACGCTGGAGCCGGACATGGTGATGGCGGCGATCTCGGGGGTGAGCATGATGCCCAGCGACGGGTAGAACACACCGGCGGCGATGGGAAGCGCGACGGCGTTGTAGCCGATGGCCCATCCCAGATTCTGCCGCATCTTGCGGACGGTACCTTTGCCGATCCGCAGCGCGACCGCGACATCGAGCGGGTCGGAGCGCATCAGCACCACGTCGGCGGTTTCGATCGCGACATCCGTGCCGGCACCGATCGCGATGCCGAGGTCGGCCTGTGCCAGGGCGGGGGCGTCGTTAACGCCGTCGCCGACCATGGCGACCTTCTTACCTGAGCGTTGCAGTTCGGCGATCTTGGCCGACTTGTCCTCCGGGAGGACTTCGGCGATCACCGTGTCAATGCCCAGCAGTGAGGCGATCCGTTTGGCGGTGGGTTCGTTGTCGCCGGTGAGCATCACGACCTCGATGCCGGACTCGTGCAGTGCTGCGATCGAGGCGGCCGCTGTTTCTCGTGGCGCGTCCGCTAGAGCGATCACCCCGGCTGCCTCGCCGTCGACAGCGAAAGCGATCGCCGTGCGGCCGGTGGCAGCCAGGTCGTTCTGCGCCGCCGCGATGGAGCTGATGTCGATTCCCTCTTCGGCCATCAGCCGGGCGTTCCCCATCACGACGCGGCGGCCGTCGACGGTCGCGACCGCGCCGAGGCCGGTGACGTTGCGGAACGAGGTCGCGGTGCGCCGCGGGGTGTTGCGGGCGTCCGCGTAGGCGACGACGGCCCTGGCGAGGGGGTGCTCGGACTCCCGCTCGGCGGCGGCGATGAGTGAGAGCAGTTCGATATCGTCCATACCGATGGGCAGGTAGTCGGTCACTTCCGGTTCACCCTTGGTCAGGGTGCCGGTCTTGTCCAGCACGACGGTATCGATGTGCGCGGCGGACTCGAGTGCGCCGGCGCTCTTGAACAGCACACCGCGTTTGGCGCCCAGGCCGGTGCCGACCATGATCGCGGTCGGTGTGGCCAGACCCAACGCGTCAGGGCAGGTGATCACCACCACGGTGATGGCGAACAGGATCGCGGTGGGCACCGAGGCGCCGAGCAGCCACCAGACGAGGAAGGTGACCGTTCCGCCGATCAGGGCGACCAGCACCAGCCAGAACGCAGCGCGGTCGGCGAGACGCTGCCCCGGAGCTTTGGAGTTCTGCGCTTCCTGGACGAGCGCGACGATCTGAGCGAGAGCGGTGTCGGCGCCGACCTTGGTTGCGCGCACCCGGAGGGTCCCGATGGTGTTCACGGTGGCGCCGATCGCCTGGGATCCCGGGTTCTTGACGACCGGGAGGCTCTCGCCGGTGACCATCGACTCATCGATCTCCGAGGCGCCCTCCTCCACGGTCCCGTCGGTGGGGATCTTCGCGCCGGGGCGGACCAGCATCAGGTCCCCGGGGACGACCTCGGAGGTGGGCACCTCGACCTCCACCCCATCTCGGAGCACGACCGCTCGCGGCGGGGCGAGTTCCAGCAGGGTGCGGATCGCATCGTTCGCACCGCCGCGGGCGCGCATCTCCACCCAATGCCCGAGCAACACGAAGCTGGCAAGCACCGTGGCGGCCTCGTAGAACACCTCACCGCCGCCGGTGAGGGTGACCACGACGCTGTACAACCAGCCGGTACCGACGCCGACGGCGACCAGCACCATCATGTCCAGCGTCCTAGCCCGTAGGGCGCGCCATGCGCCGTCGAAGAAGATCCAGGCGGAGTAGAAGATCACCGGCAGGGAGAGGATCAGCGAGAACCAGTCATCCCGGAGTCCGAACGGTGCCGGAACGGTGAAGCCGAGCACCTCGCGGCCGATCGGTGACCACAGGATGATCGGCACCGATAGCACCGCAGCGACGATGAACCTGTTCCGCATGTCGCGGATCATCGACGCCATCGACATGCCAGCGTGGCTGCCGCCATGCCCCATCGCGTCCTGGCTCGTGCGATCAACAGTTCCATGGTCCCCGTGAGCGGAGTGATCCGCAGGGCGGGATGGCTCCGCCGCACTGACGGCGCGGACCGGAGCCCACTGATCTGTGTGGGAGCCGTGACCGTGATGCTCGTGCATCGACGGAGGTGAAAGCCGGTTCCCGTCCGTTGCCGCCTCCGCCTGGGGCTCGGGTACATCGTGGTGCTTGCCGTGGAGTGCTTCGTCGGGGTCGTGCGCGGGATCGCAGATGTGGTCGGGGACGGACTGGCCGGCGCAGTGGTAGCCGCACTCGATGATCCACTGCCGCAGCTGCGTTTGTGAGGTCAGGCGGGGATCGTATGAGACGTTCGCGGTTTGCGAGACCGGGTTGGCTTCGACGTGGGTGACTCCGGGCTGTCGGAGGAGGGTCGATTCGACGATGGACTTCGAGGACGCCCAGGAGACACCCTCGACCTCCAGGACGACAGTGCGCGTATCGTTCATGGCTGTTCTCCTTCTGCCTAGGGGTCGCTCGAATGAGGGCATGATTTAGGGCTCCGTTCGGATGACGACCTGCCAGGTCGCGCCGGCGTCATTCGTGACGCGGACCCCGCCCTCGTCGACGATCGCGACAGTTCCCTCCGGGTTGGCCGCGATCGCGGACGCTAATCCGGTGGCGTGGCCGGCGGTCCGCCATACTGCGCTGGGCTTTGTGGTCCCGGTCCAAATCGTGCCACTCGCATCAACCCCGATAATGCCCTCCTCGAGCGCGGGGTCGGCGGCGATGACGACCAGGCCCGGCGCATTCGCGAGGGGCGAGAAGGTGGTGCCCGCGTCGCGGCTGACCATCAGACCATCCGGTGTGGTGGCGGTGACGATGTCAGGCTCGATCGTGTCGATGCTGATGTCTCGGGCGATCAACGGGGCAGCGTCAACCCAGGTCTCGCCCGCATCGGTACTCGCCGCCAGGAAGGCCCGGTCCGACGGGAGACCCAGGACCAACTCGGGTGCGGCGGGCGTGGTCGCAAGCATATGGAAGTCGGTGACCCCTGCCAGCGAGACCTCTTCCCAGCCCGCGTCCGTGTATCGAACCAGGCCCACGTTCGGTGCTGCGAAGGTGTCCCCGCTGTCCGGGCCGGGGTGGCCAGACGCGAGAATCGTGTCCGCCTGGACGGTGAGCCCCATCGCGTCGAACGGGATTTCACCGACCAAGGACACCTCACCCGTCGTGAGGTCCACCCGGTACGCGCCGGTGTGCGCGCCGACCAGCAGGGCGCCACCCGGGTCGAATACGACATCGTGGACATGAGAGATGAGCGGTGCGGGGGACTCGCTGTCAGCGGCAGCGGTGCATGCGGTGGCGGCGAGCGGGAGTGTCGCGGCGAGAGTGGCGGCGGCGACGCTGCGGGTGTGAGCGTTCATAGTGGCGGGCTCCGGGCGGGGCCGGCCGGCTGATGCGGCCAGCCCCTGCCTGTCAGAGAGTCGCGAGAATTTCCTCCATGGTGGCAATCTCGGTGGTCTGTGAAGCGATGATGTTCTCCGCGAGGGTGATCACCTCGGGGTTTTGCCCGTTATCGACTTCGTCCTGCGCCATCTCGATCGCGCCCTCGTGGTGCATCATCATCTGCTCGAGGAACAGGCGGGATGCCTCGACGCCGGTGGCGTCTTCCAGGGCTTGCATGTCGGTGTCGGACATCATCCCCCCGTGGTCCATGCCGTCCATCTCGCCCATCCCGGTGCCCCAGTCATCGAGCCAGGACTGCATCAGCTCAATCTCGGGGCCTTGGGCGGCTTTGATCTGCTCGGCGAGGGCGATGACACGCTCATCGATGTCGTCCTTGGCGAGGACCATGTCGGCCATCTCGACGGCTTGTTCGTGGTGCGGGATCATCATCATCGTGAACTGCATGTCGGCGTCGCTCGCTTCGGCAGCCGATGGTGATGCGGAAGCGGATGAGCCCATTCCGGGCATGTTGTTGTCCATCCCGCCACTGGTGGGGGTGCTGGCGCATCCGGCGAGGGCGAGCAGGGCGGTCAGGGTGATCGCGGCGGTTGCCGCGGCACGGTTCTTCATGGGTGTTCTCCTCAGTCGGTTGTGGTGCGCGGGGTCATAGTGACCGTGCGCGCAGGAGTGCTGTGCCAACCCGCGGGGGTCGGCGCAGCCCTCATCAGGTACGACTGACGCAGAGAACGAGAAGAGACGGTGGTCTAGAGGGGAGAGCGGCCCGGACCGTCGCGATAGGGCCGGCGCGCAGCGCTGCACCCCAAGGGAGACCCAGTCGCGGCAGCAGGAGCAGCAGCGAGACCGCCAGAAGCACGAGGACGCAGGCCATCGCCAACATGCCGGCGTGACCGCCGCAGTCTGCGCAGTGAACGTCGTTAGCCGGCTGCGCCGTGCCGTGGTCGTGAGGGGCCAGGTCGTGCACCGCCACGACAGCACCGTTCCCGGGCGCAGGGGAGGCGGTGTGACTGTTCAGGGAGTGCATCGCGAGCAGCCCGATGATGATCGTGGCGGTGACGGCGATGAGCAGCAGCAGCGAGTGGCCGAGCCTGCGCGGGCCGGGGCGCAGACGCTGTGCCAGAGCGATCATCGACATGTCACCTCCTCCTCCAGGTTAGGCGCCCCGTTATCGGCAGGACGGCATCGGAATCTTGCTGCGTGGCGGCCCGGGCGAGCGGGTCAAGCGTTGTCAGGCTGGTTGCGGTGTTCTGGGAGCGGGTGCCGGGGCGGCGATGGTGGTTGCCGGGTTGGGGCGGAAGCTGCGCAGGCGGAGGCTGTTGGTGACCACGAACACGGATGAGAGGGCCATCGCTGCAGCGGCGACGAGCGGGTTGAGCAGTCCGAGCATCGCGAGCGGGATAGCGGCGATGTTGTACGCGAATGCCCAGAACAGGTTGCCCTTGATAGTGCCGAGGGTACGGCGGGAGAGCCTGATCGCGTCGGCGACGATGAGAAGGTCGCCTGAGGCGATCGTGACGTCGCTCGCGGCGATCGCCGCGTCGGTGCCCCCACCCATCGCTATCCCGAGGTCCGCAGCGGCGAGGGCAGCGGCGTCGTTGACACCGTCACCGACCATCGCCACCACCCGACCGGCGGCTTGCAACTGACGGATCGCATCGAGCTTCCCGGCCGGGGTGACCCCGGCGCGGACCTCTTCGATGCCGACGAGGTCGGCGATGTGCTGCGCGGCGCCCGCGTTGTCGCCGGTGAGTAGCACCGGTCGAAGCCCGAGGGCGCGGAACCGTGCGATCGCTTCGGCGCTGGTCGGCTTCATCGTGTCCGACACGGCGATGGTGCCGAGGAACTTACCGTCGCGGGCGACCGCGACTACTGTCGCGCCGGCCGCTTGGAGAGTGTCGGTTTCGCTGCGATGGGTGATCGGCGGGTGCACACTCCACTGGTCTTCGACCCAAAGTGGGCGTCCGGCCACGACGAGGGACCCGTCGACGATGGCCTGCACACCGAACCCGGCGTGAGAGGCGAATGCTTCTGCCTGCGGTGGGGTGCCGGCGGCGGCGGTCACGATGGCTCGTGCGACAGGGTGTTCGGATCCCCACTCGGCCGCAGCGGCGGTGCGCAGCAAATCCTCGGCGGTGACGCCTGGTGCGGGGGAGACGGTGGTGACCGTCATCGCCCCGTAGGTGATGGTGCCCGTCTTGTCGAGCACGATGGTGTCGACCTGGCGGGTCTGCTCCAGCACCTGCGGTCCGCGGATCAGAATCCCCAGCTGCGACCCCCGGCCGGTGCCGACCAGCAACGCGGTCGGTGTCGCCAAGCCCAGGGCGCACGGGCAGGCGATGATCAGTGTCGCCACCGCCGCGGTGAACGCCACCTCGACGGACCCGCCGACGAGCAGCCACCCGACGAAGGCGACGATCGCCAGGACGATGACGATCGGAACGAACACCCCGGATACCCGGTCGGCAAGCCTCTGCACCTTGGCCTTGCCGGTCTGGGCGTCATCCATCAGCCGCTGCATCCGAGCGAGCTCGGTGTCGGCACCGACCCGGGTGATCTCCACGATCAGCCGCCCGCCGACATTCACGGTCGCGCCCACCACCTGGGAGCCGGTGGTGACCTCGACGGGGACCGATTCGCCGGTGAGCATGCTCGCGTCGATAGCGGACGCACCGTCCACGACCAGCCCGTCAGAAGGAACCTTCTCGCCGGGGCGTACCACTACCTGGTCGCCGACAGCGAGCTGCGCGACCGGGACCAGCTGCTCCACCCCGCCGACCAGGCGGGTGGCGTCTTTCGCACCGAGATGCAGGAGTGCGCGGAGTGCTTCGGTCGAGGACTTCTTCGCACGGACTTCCGCGTACCGGCCGGCGAGGATGAACACCGTCACTAAGGCGGCGACTTCGAGGTAGATCTCCCCGGTCCCGGCTTCTGGGCTGCCGAACAGCGTGAAGGTCATGTGCATGCCCGGTATCCCCGCCATTCCGAAGAACAGCGCATACAGCGACCACCCGAACGCGGCGATCACTCCGACGCTGATCAGCGTGTCCATGGTGGCGGCACCGTGGCGGGCGTTCACGAACGCGGCACGGTGGAACGGCCACGCGCCCCACACCGCCACCGGGGCGGTCAGCGTCAATGCCAACCACTGCCAGTACGTGAACTGCAGCAGCGGGATCATCGACATCAGCGCGACCGGAACCGCCAGGGCTGTGCTGATCAGCAGTCGCCGCCGGAGCGCCAGGAGCTCCCCGTCGACGGCGGGTGTTTCGGTGGATGTGGGCTCGTCAACGATCGGTGCGGGGAGCACGGCGGAGTACCCGGCGGACTCGACCGCCGCGATCAGCTCCGCAGCGTCGACGCCGTCCGCCCGGACACGCGCCTTCTCGGTCGCGTAGTTGACGGTCGCTTCGACCCCGGGGAGCTTGTTCAGCTTGCGTTCGATCCTGGTCGCGCAGGACGCGCAGGTCATCCCGGAGATCTCGAGCTCCACATCGACCGTGCTCATGCGTTGCTGCCGGCGAGGGCGTACCCCGCCTCCTCCACTGCGGCGCGCACCCGCGCGGCATCGATCGGCGCGGCACTGTGGATCGTGACCCGTGATGTGCCACCCGCGTTCAGGTCGACCGAAACGTTCTCGACCCCGTCGATGGCTGCGATCTCCTCGGTGACGCTCATCACACAGTGCGAGCAGGTCATCCCGTCCACGAGAACGTCCTCGGACACGGACGAAGCGACCGTTTCAGGGGTCTTAGCGGCGGTAGTGGTGCAGCAGCTGCAACCTGCGGCGGAATCGGTGAGGCCTAGGTCGGTGCGCTCATTGATGGTCATGAGGATGTCCTTTCGGTGAGTGACGTAGTTGTCAGGAGCGGACCAGGCGGGCGATCGCCTGGTTCGCTTCGAGGATCTTCTCGGCGGCCACAGTGCCGCCCTCGGCGGTGGCCTCAGCGACGCAATGGCTCAGGTGATCGGCAAGCAGCGACAGCGCCACCGACTCTAGAGCCTTCGTCGCCGCGGAGACCTGCGTGAGGATGTCGATGCAGTACTGGTCGTTCTCGACCATTCGCGCGATGCCGCGCACCTGACCCTCCGCGCGGCCGAGCCGCTTCAGCAGGTCGTCCTTATGGCCTGTGTAACCGTTCATAGCTACATACTATACCCCCCTAGGGTACGGGTGCGCTTGTTTCCTGCACAGGCGGCTTAACGCGCTGCCGGAGCTACCACGCCCAACGACGGCTCGTTGTTTTCCTCGCGGCTGCCAGCGACGTCGCGGCAGACGCTTGTCGTCGATCCGGGACGTGAGCAGTGCGCCCCTGCACTCGAGCAGCGTGCAACGCTCGGCCGTGCCCGGCTCGAGCATCCCGGAGCCCTCGCCCAACAGTGATAGGAGGATTCGGCCCAGGGGGACACCACCGACCCGGCAGGACCTAAGGCTCTGTTCCACTGACAGGCCGCGGAGAAGACTTCTCCCGGGAGGCAGAGATGTCTGGAATGAAGACGTACGAACGGCACGCCGAGGACACAGTGAGAATTGCTGGCTCGCTCGAAACCGTATTCGCGGTGGTCGACGATCCGATGCAGATCAGCACTCACATGAGTCGGCGGACATGGATGATGGCGGGAAGCACGATGACCACCCAGGTCGATGAGTTGGGCGGGCACGCCGTCGGGTCCCATATTCGGATGACCGGTCGTGTTATCGGGATCCCGGTGGGTTTGGATCAGGCCATCACCTTGCGCGAACCCCCGCTGGCGAAACAGTGGGCTACTCAGGGCACGCCAAAGCTCATCGTCATTGGTCCATACGCAATGGCCGTCGAGCTTGAGCCTCACGGAGAGGCCACCTCGATGCGAGTGATGCTCGACTACGACCTGCCGGCGAAGAATCGCTGGCTCGGACGCCTGTTCGGACGTTTCTACGCGAACTGGTGCGTCCGACAGGTCGTCCACGACGTCAGCGCGCACTTCGCCGAGGCTCGCCCAGGGCTTGCCGGGCCGTCGGCTGCGTCGTGGTCGAGTGCTCGAGCACGTAAGCACGAACCGGCCTAGTCTCGGGACAGGATCGAACCGTGGCCGCGCCGATGAAGAAGAGGCGATCGAGCGGAGACCAGGCGGCGCGAGTCGGACGAGAGACACCGAAGCTCGCGTGGATTCCAATCGTGGTCATCGGAATGCTGACCATCGGGATGGGACTCGCATTCGCGCTACTTCGCCCAGGCGTTGTGCTCTTGCCGGAAGATCAGCGTTACACCGGCTTGACGCCGGAGCAATTGGAAGTTCTTGACCCGGAACTTTTTTCTTGGATCGGGATGGTGTTCCGATCGTGGGGAGCGTTCGGGATCGGGCTGGGGTTGATGATCACCGGGCTGGGAGCATACGGCTACCGCCGAGGCGAGCTGTGGGCTGAGCGACTGTTGTTCGTTGCCGGCCTCTGCACGTTCAGCATCTTCCTCACCGTCAACGTGCTACTGCGATCAGATTTCGCGTTGGTCATCGGCGGCCTCTTCGTGACGTTCCTGGCCGCGCTCGTCTGCGGCTACTGGGCAAGAAGGCGTTGGGCGGCATGAACTTTCCGCCGTCGGTCAGGAAGCCATTCCGGCAGAGGAAATTGGGACCCGTCCCCACCATTGTCGCTTGAGGCTCCGGTTGGCGGTGCTGCTGTGGATCCTTGCGTTCACGCGCGTGCGATCAGCTCCACCGAGCACCGCGGCTTATGTCCTAGTCGCTCGCGACCGTGGTGATCCACGGACTGATCCGGCCGACCGTGGCGACCCTTGTGGCGCTCGTGAACACTGACTTCTCGCGGAGGCCGCGCGGCGGCGGCGTGCTGGTAGGCGCGCCGTCGGCGATCAGGAAGGGCAGCCGGCCGCCACGGCGAGTGAAGCCGAGAATGCCGGGCCTCCAGCCCTAGCGTCAATGCAGGACACACGACATGCGCATCGGTCGATCTCGGACCGATCACGGTGGGACACGGCGCCTCATCGTCCGCCGTCGATTTAGCGGACCGACTTCTCTCCTCGGAGGTCACACCTAGCTGGCGGGTCACGACGACCAGCCACGCGAACATCAGGCTGAAGACGATGAATTCGAACGCCGCCAGATTGATGACGCCGACGCCGAAGAAGACCCCCCAGAACACCAGCGCGACGCCGACACCACGCGTGGCGAGAGTAACCAGCCGGTGCATGCCGCGCAGCATCCACCGGCTGGACGCGAGCAGGGATGCGAAGGACAGGACTGCACCGCTCGAGCCGCGCTCATGGATAAAAAGATTCACATTGAGGGGCGCGAAACCGACCAGTGACAGGTGCAATCCGATCAGCGCCACCAGGGCGGGCACGACATGGGCGGCGCGCCGGCTGGTCAGCACACTGGTGCCGGCGTGACGCCGCATCTCGATGCGAAGACGCACCGCGAACAGCACGAGCATCACGCTGGCCGCGACGATCGTGGCGTTGAAGGAGTAACCAGAGAAGCTACGGAAGGTGCCGAGCCTGCTGAAGTGCAGCTGCCACCAGTGCGGATCGGGAGTCGTGACGATGGACACTAGGATCCCCGCAACGAGAACGCCGGCAGCAGCCGCGACGGCTTGGGTGGGACTCGTCCGCCGCATGACGGCAACGATCGGGCTGACCCGCCAGGTGATGTAGGGCGGCGCTTCGGCGATTAGTGCCACTTTGGGAATTCCTTTGGGAGAGTCGATTGTCGTCGCTCTCGCCCCAGAAGGTCCCCAGGCTACGGCCGCCCACCCCCAGATGGAGAGCGCCGACCGGTCCTTCTTCCCCAAGAACAAGCAGCGCGCATCTCTGACCTGAATGTACCGTCTGTTTCGCACCCGGAGGAATCGGGCCGGTTCTTCATGCCCACCACCCAGGAAACGGATGAGAACGCGATCCAGTCGACGCCGATCTCGACCGCGCCGGCCGACACGGGCTGCGTCCAGCTGGAGCGAAAAGGCAAACGCTGGGGGCAAATGAGCATGATGAGGACGCTGGACGGGATAGAGACGGCGCGCGTCAACGCCGTGCGGCGGAGCAACGGCAGGGACGCGCGCTACACACGTCGCACGAAGGGCAAGGCGTTCTCTACTACCGCTTCGGTTCGGATGGCGCAGAGCCAGGAGGAGCCAGGGACGCAATGACGAGTTCGACCAGTCGATCAATGGCGTCTCGCGAAGGGAGTTCCACAGCCGCCGAGAGCGCATATTCGCAATAGATGGCGGCCTCCGCGATGGGTATCTGCCTCGTCACGCCGCCCGCGTCGGCGGCGTCGTTAAGAACTGAGGTGAACACGGCGCGGAGCTCCACCGACGCGCCCCCCATGTGCGGGGCGTCGTGCAAGCTGATCGCGATCTGCCCGTCGGGCCGGTTCGCTCGAAGAATGGCGTACTCGCGTAGCACGGCGTGGAGACGCTCGGCAGCATCGTCGTGCTCACGAGACACCGTTTCCAGAGCCGCGAGATGCGAATGCACCATGCGGTGGTGCCAGGCCTCGAGCACGGCGTCCAGGTCAGGGAAGTACTTGTAAAGGGTGGCGCGGCTGATTCCAGCGGCTTGCGCTACATCGGACATGCTCAGCGACGCCACACCGACTCGGTGGATCTCCTTCGCGGTTCCGTCCAGGATGGCGTTTCGGACCGCGTCGCGGTGTCCGCTGACGGTGGCATCCCATATCCTCGGCACGACCCCAATCTACAAGCCGTCTACCACCGCGGACACACTGTATCGAAAAGTGTTAGCGTCTGGGTTGAACAGGAGGCGACGTGGAACCCGAGCCAACGAAGCACAAACGACCCAAATGGGTGTACTGGGCGGTCGTTCTCGCCGGCGCCGTGGTTGTGGCTGTCCTGATCGTGCACTTAGCCGGCGGCGGCATGGGCGGCCACGGCTTGTGATCCTGGCATCGTCCTGGCGCAAGGTCCTGCTGACCTCGCACGTCACCTCCTCAGTGGGGTGGTTCGGTGCGGTCCTCGCATTCCTCGCGGTCGCGATCATAGGACTGAGCTCCAGTGATGCTTTCACCATCCGCGCGGCAATCGTCGCGCTGGCGTGGGTCGGGTGGTACGTCATCGTCCCCCTCGCCGCAGCAGCCACCTTCACCGGACTGCTACAGGGCCTGCTGACCCCGTGGGGGCTGTGGCGTCACTACTGGGTCATCGCCAAGACGGCGATCACCGTGGCCGCCATGGCGCTCCTCGTGCTGCATATGCAGCCCATCACCGCCGCCGCGGGCCTCGCCTCGCGAGACGAACGCGCCCTGTCGCGCCTGGAGGGCGTCCGAGAGCAATTCGTTGTACAAGCCAGTGCGGCCGCGGTGGCTCTAGTCATCGTTATCGTTCTATCGGTCTACAAGCCCAAGGGTCTGACCGCGCACGGTCGTCGACGACAAGTCGGTTGAGCCGCATCACTTCACCGCCAGGATCGCTACGCGTCGCGCGACGCCCTGACGGGGACGCGCGGCCTGTGAGCACTCTCCGTTGCGGGCTCGTCCGAGCGCGCTTGGTCGCTCACCTTGCTGCTCAGCGTCAGAACCGCAAGCACCGCCGCGGCGAGCAGGACACCCGCGCCGACGAGCAGCGCGGTGCTGTAGCCGTCCACGAGGGCCTGCTGCCCGGTGCTCGCGGCGCCGGCGGTGACGGTGGCAGCGACGCCCGCGAGTACGGCGAGGCCGAGGGCGACGCCGATCTGCTGGGCGGAGTTGAGTAGCGCCGATGCGATGCCCGCCTTGTCGGCGTCCACGCTGTAGACGGCCGCCTTTGTGAGTGCGATGACGCCAAGCGCGAAGCCGAGCGCCACGATCAGCATCGCCGGAGCGAGGTGCAGCCAGTAGTCACTCTGCGTGTCGATGAAGGAGAACCACAGTGCCCCGCCGGCGCTGAGGAGCGCGCCGAGCGCGGTGACCCAGCGTGGCGCGATCCTAAGCAGCACCTTCGGCGCGATGCCGGCGCCCAGAACGATGCCGACGGCGAAGGGCAGCCAGGACAGGCCGGTGATGAGCGGGCCGAACCCACGAACGTCCTGGAGGTAGAGGGTGATCACGTAGAACGTGCCCATGGGGCCGATGGCAAGTCCGAGCATGGTCAGATATGCGCCCGCCCGCCTGCGGTCAGTGAACAGCTCCAGCGGCACCAGCGGGCTGCGGCTGGAGCGCTGCGTGAGGACGAAGGCGACCAGAAGCACGGCTGCTGCCCCGATGAGCGCGTGGGCGATTGGGTCGGCGAAGCCGTTCTCGCCGAACCGAGTGATCGCGTAGACGAGCGAGACCATGCCCGCCGTGCCCAGAGCAGCGCCGATCATGCCCAGTCGTCCGGTGTGTCGCTCGGAGGTGACGAGCGTGCGGCTGCCCCAGAGTACGAGAAGGCCGATCGGCACGTTGATGAAGAAGACCCAGCGCCAGCCGAGCAGGTCGGTGAGCACGCCGCCGAGCAGGAGGCCGACCACGATGCCGAGGCCGGACATCGCGCCGTACAGCGACAGCGCCTTGTCGCGCATCGACCGCTCGGAGAACGTCGTCGCGATCAGCGCCAGAGCATTGGGAGCCGCCATCGCGGCACCGATGCCCTGCACGGCACGGGCCGTGATCAGCATCTCGCTGCTGATGCCGAACCCGCCCACGAGCGAGGCCACGACGAATACCGCGATGCCGACTTGAAGCGTTCGCTTCCGGCCCCACAGGTCGCCGATCCGGCCGCCCAGGAGCAGGAGGGCGCCGAACGCGAGGATGTAGCCGTTGACCACCCAGGGCAGGTGCACCGGCGCGACGTCAAGTTCCTGCTGAATGCTCGGCAGAGCGATGTTCACGATCGAGTCGTCGAGCACAAGCATCAGCTGCGCCGTCGCGATCACGAGCAAGGATATGAGCCCTCCGCGGGGCGGAGTCTTCGTCGAGGTCATGGGGTATTCCTTCTTCGCGCGGCGCGCTGCCGCCCGGAACCAGCAGGGACATGCCCGCTGCCGCGGCAGAAGCGGGGCGGGCACATACTTCAATCAAATACCCCCTGGGGGTATTCCCAAACCGGGGCCGACAAGGCGACGAAGCGAAGCCTGAGAGGCCTCCAGCATGGATCTCAAGGCATGCGGGTTTTCGGAGCAGTGCGGGGCAAGCGGCGGGATCCGGAGCGCAGGGCGCTATGGGAGGAGGTGGCCGGCAGTCTCGGCAACGGCCACCGTCGCCCACTCATCCCACGCCCGAGCCTGGCTAGCCCGGGGGTATGATCCGGGTGGTCACGGGGGTGTGAGAGGAAGGACTCGACGCCCTCAGACTGACATAAGAAACGTTATCGGAAAGTAACTTTCGATGCTTGATCAACCAAGGCGGCATGACTCACAACCGCAGATACGACATGACGGGTGTTGACGCCCTCGCGCCCTTCCGATCGTTTCCGGCGGAGGCGGCCCCAGCCTGCCATTCCTCCTTCGTGCGAAATTCCAGGCGTGGGGAAGGGTGCCTAAGGAGGCCAACGGCTTCGTCCCGCACAGACGAGACATCGAGGAATCGTTTTGTTGTGGACGCCGCTCGAAGATAGGCAATCTCATCGACTCGCCGGAGCGCCGCAAGGGTGCCAAAGGCAAGTTGTGAAGTAGTAACCACGTCTTGCCCGGCAAGCGACGTAAGCACGAAGTCGATGACGCCCTCTGCCTTGCGGGCTGCGTCCTGCCGAGCGAAGAGGAACCTTTGTACCGATCGCTCATACTGAGGAAAGTTGAAGTCAGCGATCCGACTGTCATTGCGGCTGGGAGCAGGCCCCCGTTTGGAGGAGAATCGGCGCTTGATGACGCGTGAGGGGTATGAGTCGGGTGCGATGGTGCCGATCCGCCAGAATAGTGCGCGCGGCGTAGCGACCCGTAACGGGATGTCCTGGTCAAGGGTCTGAAAAGACTTATGGAGCCAGACAAGAAATTGCTCCGCGCGATCCCAGCCCTTGCGACCTTCGCGGTCGTTTCGCCCGGCGAAGACAAGCGCATATAGCACTCGAGGCATACGAAGTCTCTCGTGGTCCTCCATCACCGAGTCGATCAGATCGATGATGTCGGTGTCTCGCACAGTGAAGCGCACACTCGGATGAACCTGCCTCAAACTACGACGCACCGCTAGGATTTCCTCGCGGTCCGCTATCTGCAGACGTATCCCTTCGCCCCTCAGGATTCGAGCGACAGCCTCCGTCGTGATCTCTCGGATCTCCAACTGGTCGCCGACGCCACTGAAGAACGCCGCCCGCGCTAGTTCCTCCTGCAGTCGGGCGGGGCTGAGAGGGTGAACCGTCGGTAGTGCTGCGCCATCGCCTCCTGCGCGTACACCCACCTCCTTTAGCGTCGCGGTCCGCACCTCCTCGAAGGTCCTAAACGTATGTCCATCGGGGCACTTGCGCTCCCTCTCGAAGGTACCCAGTGTCGGCTCTGAGGAGCGGGTGATCCTGGTCTTCTTGCCGCACCGCGGGCAAGACATCCCGGTGAGCCCTTTAGACGGCGTAACCATTCACAGCTCTCATTCAGCTCGGCGAACCGCCCTTTCAACAGGTTCGAGCACGCTACCGCATGTGGGCGGGTAACCCATGGTAGGTGCCCCAAAAGCTCCGTAGTCAGAGCCGGAATCCAAGCGGAGATTCGTGGCCAAACGGAGAAGACCCGCCCTGCGCCCCCCAGGCGGGTGACGAGCCGCCCACCCGCCGGTGGTAGCGGACGGCCGCCAAGCGGCCGACGGTAGCCGCGCCTGCGGCGCTTTCTTGCCGTGAAGCCTGAGGCAGTCTCCGGTCGGCCGGCCTCCGCACAAGAGGCTTTCGCGGCATATCCTCCCTCGCTGCGCTCGGTCCGGTATTCCACGGTCCTCTTGCACTCCACCCGGCTCTCCCTGACAGGCACTACGTGCCTTCACGGCAAGAAAACGGAGAGGGAGAACCAATGAACAGCACCACAGCCGACCAACAGGCCACCGAGTTTTTCAGGCGGCGACGCACCAGGACGGAAATCAACGCCCTCAAGAACGAGCGCTACTCCCCCGAACTCCTCGAGGCGACGCGAGAGGCGACCGCATACAAGTACAATGCGCTCCTAGTCGTGCGACGGATCAAGTCGCAGGAGAGCCGGCGGGCGTCATTCGCACGCGCCACGGCGTCACCTCTCCTTGACGACGCCTCACGCGCGATGCTCCCCGCGTCGCGCATCCAAGCCCAGCGCCGCCCGAGCCGAGTACAGGCGAACGAGCGCGCCGCGCGTCGGTTCTATGCTCGCGTCGACGGGCAGAACCTCTACGCCAACGAAGAAGCGGGCCGACAGTCTTGGCGCGAGAAGATGAGCGCGCCGCGCATCAGGGCCGCCCTGGTCGTCTGGCGCCGCGAATGGTTGGGCGCACCCATCGACCCGATCACGCCCGCCGAATATCGGGCGATCACCACCAAGAGCCGGGCGACCATCCGTGCGATCGCCAAAGAGCAGAAGGAGCGCGATCACCGCTACACCGGCAAGCGAATCCAGCCGGTAGGCGGGATGACGCTCGACCGGGCGTACGAGATCGCTCAGGCGGCGCTCGAGGCGATTGAGAACGGCACCGCCCCGCCCCGCATGTGACGGGCGGTGCCCGCCG
>NZ_JBNCNY010000014.1:0-67842 GCF_049847225.1 Micromonospora sp. DT81.3 | reverse complement strand
CGCCCCCCCGCCCCCCCCCCCCCCCCCCCACCCGGCCAACCACCCCCCCGTCGCGCCCCGCGCCCCCTCCCCGGGGCCGGGGCCCCGCTTCTTCGTGCGCCCGGCCTCGAGGGACCCCGGGCGATCACGAAGACGGATGCACCTCTGGTCGGACGGCACAGGGCACGACGAGGGGTGGATGCCGCGGCATCCACCCCTCGTCTTTCACAACTGCGGGCCTGCGCCTAGGTGCCGAGTGTTCCGAGGTACAGCTCGGTCACCTTCGGGTCGTGCAGGAGCTCACGGCCCGTTCCGGTGTAGGCGTCCCGGCCCTGATCGAGCACATAGCCGCGGTCGCAGATCTGCAGGCAGCGGCGGGCGTTCTGCTCCACCATGATGCAGGTCACTCCGGCCTTGTTGATCTCGGAGACGCGGATGAAGGCTTCGTCCTGACGGACCGGTGAGAGTCCCGCCGACGGCTCATCCAGCAGCAGCACCTTGGGGTCCATCATCAGGGCCCTGCTCATCGCCACCATCTGGCGCTCACCGCCGGAAAGGGAGCCGGCGCGCTGCTTGAGCCTCTTGCCGAGTTCGGAGAAGATTCCGGTGACGAACTCCAGGCGTTCCTTGTAGGCCGACGGGTTCTGGTAGAGGCCCATCTGCAGGTTCTCTTCGATCGTCAGGCTGGGGAACACGTTGTTCGTCTGAGGTATGAACCCGACCCCACGGCCGACCAGCTTGTTCGCCTTCAGGCCGGTGATGTCTTCGCCCTGGAGGCTGATCGTGCCGCTGCGGACGTTCACCTGCCCGAAGATCGCCTTCAGCAGTGTCGACTTGCCGGCGCCGTTGGGGCCGATGATGCCGATGAGCTCGCCCTGATGAGCGACGAGCGAGCAGCCGTTCAGGATGTTCACTCCCGGCAGGTAGCCCGCATGCACGTCGTCGATGAAGACGACGGGGGTGGCGGTCGTGACGTCGGTGCTCACTTCTGTTCCCCTTGGTCGAGTTCTGCGAGGCCGGCGGCCTCGATGTCTTCGGCGCTGACCGCCTGCGAAGCCGCGGCATCCGTCGTCGGATCGGCATCGACGACGGAGATGCGTCCGGTGACCACTCCGAGGTCGAGCTCCTGGTGGGCACCGAGGTAGGCGTCGATGACTGCGGGGTTGCGCATGACGGTGTACGGATCGCCCTCGGCGACCACGCGGCCCTCCGCCATGACGACCACCCAGTCGGCGATGTGGCGCACCATGTGCATGTCGTGCTCGACGAAGAGCACCGTCATCCCCTCTTCCTTGAGGTCGAGGATGTGGTCGAGCAGCGACTGCGTCAGGGCCGGATTGACGCCGGCCATGGGCTCATCGAGCATGACGAGCTTGGGCTGCGTCATGAGCGCGCGGGCCATCTCGAGCAGCTTGCGCTGGCCCCCGGAGAGGCTCGCCGCGAAGTCGTTCGCCTTGGTGTCCAGCTTGAACTTCGCGAGCAGGCCCATCGCCCGCTCCTCGATCTCCTTGTCCTGCTTGCGCCAGAGCGCCGGGATCATGCTCACGAAGAAGTTCTCACCCCGCTGACCGGTGGCCCCGAGCTTCATGTTCTCGAGCACCGTGAGCAGGCCGAGGGCCTTCGTGAGCTGGAATGTGCGCACCTGCCCGAGGCGGGCGACCCTGTATGCAGGGACGCCCGAGAGGGACTTGCCGTCGAACGTCCACGTGCCCGTGTTGGGCTTGTCGAAGCCGGTGAGCAGATTGAAGAGTGTGGTCTTCCCGGCGCCGTTCGGTCCGATGAGCGCCGTGATGACCCCGCGCGGGATCTCGAGGTGCTCCACGTCGACGGCGTTGACGCCGCCGAACGAGCGGCTGACGTTGTCGGCGATGATGATCGGGTCGACCTTGGCGACTCCGGGAACCGCGTCGCCGACGTGCAGGCCGGTGGCCTTGGGGCGCTCGACCGGCGCCGTCATGCGACGCTCCACCGGAGCGCCCTCCTGGGGTGAGCCGTCACTTGACAAAGGTCAGCTCCTTCCTGTTTCCGAGCAGGCCCTGAGGCATGAAGATGACGAGCAGCATGAGGGCGACACCCACGAGGATGAAGCGCAGTGTGCCTGCCTGGATGGCGGTCATGAACGGCAGGAACCCCGCCTGCACGAGCGCCGGCAGGAAGTTGCTCAGGAACGTCTGCAGCGCCCAGAAGATGAGCGATCCGAGGAGCGGTCCGAAGACCGTCGCGGCACCGCCCAGCAGCAGAGCCGTCCACACGAAGAATGTCAAGGACGTCACGTAGATGCCCGGGCTGACGGCGGAGGGGAGCGCGTAGACGATACCTCCCGCGCCGGCGAGCACGCCGCCGAGCACGAGCGACTGCATCTTGTAGGCGTAGACGTTCTTGCCGAGGGCCCGCACCGCGTCCTCGTCCTCGCGGATGCCCTTCAGAGAGCGGCCCCAGGGGCTGCGCATCAGCATCCAGACGACGAGCGCCGCGAAGGCGAGGGTGATCAGACCGGTGATCCGCACCCACCAGCCCGTCTCGTTGTACGTCCACGGGCCGAATCCGTAGGTGCCATCGGGGATCGGATTCGAGGCCCGGAAGCTCTGGTGATAGCCGCTGAGGCCGTCGGCGGACCCGGTGACCTCGTCGAAGGCACTCGTGAGGAACAGCAGGCGCACGACTTCGGCGGCGGCGATCGTGACGATGGCCAGGTAATCGCCGCGAAGGCGCAGTGTCGGAATGCCGAGGATCAACGCGAACACGGCCGATGCCACGAGACCGATGAGGGCGGCGAGCCACCATTCCAGGCCGAACGACAGCACCGAGATGGCGTAGCCGTAGGCGCCGATGGCCATGAAGCCCGCGATGCCCATGTTGATCAGGCCGGTGTAGCCGAAGTGCACAGCGAGACCGAGAGCGGCGAGTGCGAACCCGATCGTCGCCGGGCTGATGATCGACGATGCGGTGTTGGAGAGGATCTGAAGCCAGTCCATGTTGCGCCTAACCTATTCTCTCGCGGCGACCGAGGATGCCCTGTGGCCGGAACAACAGGATGACGATCAGAATGAACAAGGCGCTCGCATACCGCAGATCCGCTGGGATCCAGAGGCTGGAGACCTCGACGAGGACCCCGACGATGAGGGACCCGATCAGAGCGCCGAACGCCGTTCCGAGGCCGCCGAGGGTCACGGCGGCGAACATGAGCAGCAGAACCTCAGCGCCCATATCCCACTTGATCCCGGGCCGGAAGTACGCGTAGAGGATGCCGGAGAGGCCGGCCATCGCGCCGGCGAGCACCCATACGACGCGAACGACGAAGTCCACGTCGATGCCCGACGCGGCGGCGAGCGACGAATTGTCGGAAATGGCACGTGTCGCCTTTCCGATGCGCGAGTAGAGCAGCCAGAGCGCGAACGCGACGATGACGATGATCGAGATCGCGAGCGAGACCATGTCGATGACACTGAGCTGCACGACACCGAACAGGGGGATCTTGGCGGCCGAGGCGAACGGCAACTGGCTCGTGCCGCCGCCGATGAAGAACTGGAACGTGTAGCGCAGAGCGAGCGAGAGGCCGATGCTCACGATCATGAGCTGCACGGCCCCGACGCCTTTTCGCCTGAGCGGTCGCCACAGGATCACGTCGAGCACGAGGCCTAGGAGCGCGCTCAGGATCACCGCCACCGGAAAGCCGATCCAGAGGGGAAGGGCGAGCGATGCCGGGCCCACCAGCAGCAGGGCCGCTATCGCGCCGAAGGTCACCATCTCGCCGTGAGCGAAGTTCGAGATCCCCGTCGTGCCGAACACCAGCGAGAGCCCGACGGCCGCGAGCGCGAGCATGAGGCCGAAGCTCACTCCTGTCACGATTCGCTGTACGAACTGGTCGAAGAAGCTGGTGACGTTGCGCACGCCCTCGCCGATGAAGAAGTTCACCGTCACCCGGCCACCGGCTCCCACCGTGACTTCCTTCACGTTCGGGGTGTCATCCCCCTCTTCGACGACGGCGATGCCCTCCGGGAGCGACTCCTCGTCGAGCGTGACGGTGTAGTCCTCGTTGCGCTCGGGAACGCCGACGCGCCACTGGCCGTTCTCGTCGGTCTCGACCTCCTGCTCACCGCCGGGGCCGTCGATCACGAGGATGACTCCTTGCAAGGGCTCCCCATCCAGCTGGACGTTGCCGCTGATGCGGTAGGGATCGTCTTCGGCCGCGCTTGCGGGCGCGGCTGTCAGCACGCCGACTCCCATCAGTGCGGCGAGTACGAGTAGGAACGCAGCGATCAGCCGGGGGAGTCGCCCCGGCGATGATGCGGCGAGAGGGGTATGGGATCCCACGAAACCTCCAGTTGAGATGCCACGACCGAGCGCGGGTCTCGCATCGGCCGTGAGGGAGACTTTATGAGCGTAGTGTGTCGGCCGCGTTTCGAGCGCATGCCGTCCGCCAACCGGTGCGCAAACGTGAGAAAGCCGTGTGTCCCGGCTCCCGGGAATGAGCGAGGGGCACCCGCGCTTAGACTTCTATACAGCGGACTCGCCCCGCGGCTCCGCTGAAGCCTTTACCCTGACGCGCGCGACCCGCGAGAAGGAATCAGCATGGAGCAACCCGATCCGTTCGGCTTCGTCGGACTCACCTACGACGACGTCCTCCTGCTCCCGGGGCACACCGATGTCATCCCGAGCGAGGCCGACACCTCCTCGCGCGTGACGCGCCGCATCACCGTCGCGACGCCGCTCCTCTCGAGCGCCATGGACACCGTCACCGAGGCGCGGATGGCCATCGCCATCGCGCGCGAGGGCGGCCTCGGCATCCTGCATCGCAATCTGTCGATCCAGGAGCAGGCGTCGCAGGTCGATCGTGTGAAGCGCAGCGAGTCGGGCATGATCTCGAACCCCATCACGACCACTCCGGATGCTTCCATCGACGAGGTCGAGGCGCTGTGCGCTCAGTTCCGCATCTCCGGACTGCCCGTCGTCGACGAGGATGGACGTCTGGTCGGCATCGTCACCAACCGCGACATGCGCTTCGTCTCCGGCTTCGAGCGCTCCACCACCCTGGTCAAGGACGTCATGACGAGCGAGGGTCTCGTCACCGCGCGCGTCGGCATCGGCGCCAACGACGTCATCGCGATCTTCGCGAAGCACCGCGTCGAGAAGCTGCCCCTCATTGACGAGGACGGCAGGCTCGCCGGCCTGATCACGGTCAAGGACTTCGACAAGAGCGAGAAGTACCCCCTCGCCACGAAGGACGATCAGGGCCGGCTGCGCGTCGGCGCGGCGATCGGCTTCTTCGGCGACGCATGGGAGCGGGCCGAGGCTCTGCGCGACGCGGGCGTCGACGTGCTCGTGGTCGACACCGCGAACGGCCAGTCCGCGGGCGTCATCGACATCGTCCGCCGGCTCAAGGCAGACCCCTCCTTCGAGCACATCGACATCGTCGGCGGCAACGTCGCGACCCGCGAGGGCGCGCAGGCGCTGATCGACGCGGGGGTGGATGCCGTCAAGGTGGGCGTCGGACCCGGTTCCATCTGCACGACCCGCGTGGTCGCGGGCGTCGGTGTGCCGCAGGTCACGGCGGTGTACGAGGCATCCATCGCCGCGCGTGCCGCCGGCATCCCGGTGATCGCGGACGGCGGGCTGCAGTACTCCGGGGACATCGCCAAGGCGCTCGTCGCCGGAGCCGACTCGGTGATGCTCGGATCGCTGCTCGCCGGCACCGACGAGTCGCCCGGTGAGATCGTCTTCCAGGGCGGCAAGCAGTTCAAGCAGTACCGCGGCATGGGATCGCTCGGCGCACTGCAGACGCGCGGCAAGAAGACCTCGTATTCGAAGGACCGCTACTTCCAGTCCGACGTACCCTCCGACGACAAGCTCATCCCGGAGGGCATCGAGGGTCAGGTCGCATACCGCGGTCCGGTGTCCGCGGTGGCGTACCAGCTCGTCGGCGGCCTGCGGCAGTCGATGTTCTACGTCGGAGCACGCACGATCGACGAGCTGAAGGCCAAGGGCCGTTTCGTGCGGATCACCGCGGCCGGGCTCAAGGAATCGCACCCCCACGACGTGCAGATCGTCGTGGAAGCGCCCAACTACAAGCGCTGACGCGGCATCCGACCGGCGCCCGTTAGCCTGGGCGCATGATCCGTCCGCGGCATCCATCGGCATCGCTCTCGACGACGCGCACGGAGGCGTTCACCGACGGCGTCTTCGCGATCGCGTCGACGCTGCTGGTGCTCGATCTCACGACGCACGGGATGGGGAAGGTGTCCTCGGACGCCGAGCTCTGGTCGGGCCTCGCCGACGAGTGGATGCTGTTCCTCGATTTCGCGCTGAGCTTCGCACTGCTGTGCCTGCTCTGGCTGACGCACGTGCGGCAGTTCGAGCACATCGTGCGGGTGGACAGCACGATGATCTGGCTCAACAACGCCCGGCTGCTGTTCATCGTGCTCGTGCCGTTCAGCACGGGGATGGTGACGGAGTACTCCGACTTCCTGGCGGGTCGTCTTCTGCTGCCGCTGAACTTCTTCTTCGCGATCCTGTTCAGCTGGCTGCAATGGTGGTGGGCCGTTCGGCACCGCGAGCAGATGATGCCCGACCTCTCCGAGGCGGATGCCGTGGGTTACGGCCGCGGCGCGCTCAGCGCGCTTCTGCTCGCGGTCGTCGTGCTCGTCCTCGCGCCGTGGATCGGTTCGATCGCCTTCACGGTGTTCCTCTTCGACGGCGTCCTGACCCGGGCTCTGCGGGGCAAGGGCTCGTGATCGCTTCCTTCCCTCGTGCGGGAGGGGCGGCGTACCGTGGAGGGCATGTGCCGGAACATCCATACACTCCATAACTTCGAGCCGGCCGCGAGCTCCGACGAGGTGCATGCGGCCGCTCTGCAGTACGTCCGCAAGATCGCGGGCACGACCAAGCCGTCGAAGGCCAACCAGGAGGCGTTCGACCGGGCAGTGCACGAGATCGCGCACATCACCCAGCACCTGCTCGATGACCTCGTCGCGGTGGCGCCGCCGAAGAACCGGGAGGAAGAGGCCGCCAAGGCGCGGGCTCGGGCGATCGCATCCGGCCGGTACTCCGCGGCCTGAGCCCGGGCACGACCACGCCGCCTGGGATAGGCTGGTCGGCTCGCCGTCGGCGGGCCGACGGTTCCCGTCGACGGATGCTGCGGCGACGCGGCCGCGGTCAGGATCGGCATGCCCTACATCGACATCACCGGCGTATCGTTCGGTCTGCCCGACGGCCGGCCGCTGCTCGACGAGGTGTCCTTCCGCGTGGGCGAAGGATCGACGACGGCCCTGATCGGCGCCAACGGCGCCGGCAAGACGACGCTGCTGCGCATCATCCGCGGCGATGAGTCTCCCCACGCCGGCACGGTCGCCATCGGCGGCGGGCTCGGCGTGATGGACCAGTTCGTCGGCCACTGGTCCGCCGGCGCCACCGTGCACGAACTCCTCATCGACGTGGCGCCACGACGGATCCGCGACGCGGCACGCGAGCTCGAGGCGGCGGAGGAGGGGATCATCGAGCGCGATGACCTCGAGGCACAGCTGCGATACGCGAGCGCCCTCGCCGATTACGCGGATGCCGGCGGCTACGAGCACGAGACGGTCTGGGATCAGTGCACGGTCGCCGCCCTCGGCGTGCCCTTCGAGCGGGCGCGGTTCCGCGAGCTGGCGACTCTGTCCGGGGGCGAGCAGAAGCGGCTCGTGCTCGAGGCGCTGCTGCGGGGGCCCGACGAGGTGCTGCTGCTGGACGAACCGGACAACTACCTCGACGTGCCGGGCAAACGATGGCTGGAGCAGCAGCTGAAAGCGACGCAGAAGACCGTGCTGCTCGTCTCCCACGATCGGGAGCTGCTGGCTCGTGGCGCCGACCGCATCGTGACCCTCGAGACGGGCGCCGCCGGCAGCACCGCCTGGGTGCACGGGGGAGGCTTCGCCACCTATCACGCGGCCCGTGAGGCGCGGATGGACCGCCTCGACGAGCTTCGCCGCCGGTGGGACGAGGAGCACGCCAAGATCAAGGCGCTCGTCGCCGCGATGAAGGTCAAGGCCACGGCGAGCGACGAGTTCGCGTCCCGCTACCGCGCCGCGCAGACCCGGCTCGCGCGGTTTCAGGCCGCCGGGCCGCCCGAGGAGAGGCCGCAGGCTCAGGACCTTCAGCTGCGGCTGCGCGGCGCGCGCACGGGGAAGCGGGCGGTCGTCGCCGAGGCGCTCGAGCTGACCGGGCTGATGCGGCCGTTCGACCTCGAGGTCTGGTTCGGCGATCGCATCGCGGTGCTCGGGTCGAACGGGTCCGGCAAGTCGCACTTCCTGCGGCTGCTCGCCCGCGGCGGCACAGATCCGGACGGACGCCTCGGTCATCTCACCTCGACCGGCGCCGATCTCGAGCCGGTGGCGCACACCGGCCGCGCCATCCTCGGCGCCCGCGTCGTTCCCGGGTGGTTCGCGCAGACGCACCGGCATCCGGAGTTCGTCGGCCGCACGCTGCTCGAACTGCTGCACCGCGGCGACGACAATCGGCCGGGCATGCCGCGTGAGGCCGCGAGCTCCGCGCTGGATCGATACGGGCTGGTGGCGCAGGCGCTGCAGACGTTCGAGACGTTGTCGGGCGGGCAGCAGGCGCGGTTCCAGATCCTGCTGCTCGAGCTGTCCGGCACGACCCTGCTCCTGCTCGACGAGCCCACCGACAACCTCGACCTGGCCTCGGCCGAGGCGCTCGAGGATGCCCTCGGCCGGTTCGAGGGCACGGTGCTCGCCGTCACCCACGACCGCTGGTTCGCCCGCTCGTTCGACCGGTTCCTCGTCTTCGGCGCGGACGGGGGCGTGTACGAGTCGAACGAACCGGTGTGGGACGAGAAGCGCGTCGCGCGCATCCGTTGATCCCGGCTGCGAGCCCCCGACCACCAAGTTGCCGAAGGGACGCAATCTGCGCGATCCGGCTCTGGATGCCCGCAGATCGGGTCCCTTCGCGGACTGAGGGACGTCGTGTCACGTGCCGGACTGATCGTTCGAATCGGGGACCGGTCGCAGGATCGCGACGGGGATCGTGCGTGCCGCCTTCCTGGCATAGCGGCGAACGGACGGCACGCGCGCCGTTATGAGGTCGTTCCAGACCGCATCGCGCTGCGCGCCGACGTACTCGTGCACCGTCGCAGGGAAGGTCCGTCCCAGTACCTGCACCTCGGTCCGGCCGGCCGCGCGAAGGTTGCGGAACCAGTGCGGATCTCGCCGCGCGCCCGAGGCGGTTCCCCACACGATGTAGCCCCCATCGCTCTCCAGGAACGCGACGCATGTCGAGCGCGGCTCGCCCGAGCGGCGCCCGGGAGTAGTGAGGAGGAGGACCCTCGGCGCCGAGCGGCTGGTCATCGCGCGCCCCTTCGTGCGGCGATAGGACCACACCCCCATCCGGGCGCCGGCGCGACGGAACAACCCCCTGAGTGACATGGATGCCTCCCGCCCCGATTGTCCCACGGGGCGTCCCGGGCTGACATGGCACCCGTCAGCGCAGCCGGAACGCTTGCGCTGCGCGCGCATCGGGATCGAGGGCGAGCCCGGCCAGCACCGTGCCGACACCCGGTGCGAACTTGAAGCCCTGACCAGAGAATCCGGCGCCGACCACGATCCGGCCCACGCGATCGAGCACGAACGCCTCGTTCGGCGTCGATGTGTATGTGCAGCTGATAGGAGAGGCGGTGTCCGCATCGAGCCCGGGCATCCATTCGCGCACGTACCGGGCAAGAGCCTCCGCGTGCTTGTCCGTCCGGAACGGCCGCGCATCCGGATCGACGACGTCGCCGACGGAGTGGAAGCCGACCTTGACGCCTTCGCCGGGCGTCGGCATGCCATAGACGTTGGCCGGCCATGAGCCCGGCGCGACGAAGTGGTTGAACGACGGCCAGGCGCGCGCCGGATCGCGCGGCGTGAAGTGGGCCGGGCTCTCCTCCGTCACCCGCAGCCGCGGGAGGGGAATGCCGTCCAGCACCGAACTCGTCCATGCTCCGACCGTGACGATCACGATGTCGGCGAGGACCGTGCCCGCGGGGGTGTGAACGATGACACCGTCGGCATGCTGTTCGAAGCGCAGTACCAGAGTCTGCCAGCGGACCTCGCCGCCGCCCTCGACGATGCGCCGCTCCATCTGCTGCAGAGCGGCGGATGCGCGGGCCACACCGGCATCCGCGGAGAAGAGGGCGGTGTCCTCGAACCTCATGCCCGGCCAGCGGCGCGACGCCTCTGCGCCGTCGAGCAGCTCGGCGGGGATGCCACGGTGCCGCAGCCGGTCGTGGATCTCGATCAGCCCGGCGCCTGTACCTCCGAGTGCGGCGCCGTCGCCGTGCGAGACGAGCCCGTGCAGCCGCAGCACGGGCTCACCGCCGGGTGCGCCGAGCACGTCCCATCCATCCCGGGCCAGGGCGAGGAGATCGAGGTAGTGCTCATCGGCGTACGCGTTGTTGAAGTTGCGTGTCGCGCCGTGCGACGCGCCGTGGGTGTGGCCGCGCGCGAACTGCTCGAGGACCAGCGGTCGCTCACCGCGCCGCGTCAGCGCCCAGGCTGTCGCCAGCCCCATCACTCCTCCGCCGACGACCACGAAGGGGACGCGTTCGCTCATCCCCCGATCTTCCCAGCCTCGGCCCGGAGCCAGGGGCGCCCTCACTTCCCGGGAGCTGCGGAAGGGACGCAATATGCGCGAATATGCCCGGGATGCGGTCACATTGCGTCCCCTCGCCGGCGAGGGGACGCCGGCGAAGGGGCGGGAGGAGTCGCCGGCAAGGGCGCGGGGGCCAGGCGTACCTCCGGCTGCTCGAGGTTCGCGGGCTCCACCAGCTGCTCTCCCAGGCGTTCCTCCTCGGCGCGCACCCGGTGATCGGGCCTGCGGCCCGCGAGCGCTTCGCCTCGGTGTGGCACTACCTCCGCGAGGCCGGATTCGAGCCGGAGGAAGCGCAGAAGTTCCTCGCGACCGGCATGCTCATCAACACGATGATCGGGCTGAGACTCACCGAGGAGTACGGCTCGGACGCCGGCATGACGGAGCTCTTCAACGAGTGCTTCCCGATCAGCGTCCAGATGGTGCTCGACGCGGCGCCGCGTATCGACGAACCGTGGTGAGACCCTGTTCACTCGACGGTGCCGAAGGGGCGCCATGTGCGGGAATGCGGTGAGGGTAGCCGCCGACCGCGTCCCTTCGCGGTCATTGGTGTGGGCGGCGGAGGGTTCCGGGGCACGGCGGACCCAACGGGTAGGCTGAACGGGTGACCATGGAGATCGAGCTCGGGCGCGGAAAGCGCGCGCGCCGGGCCTACACATTCGACGACATCGCGGTCGTGCCCTCCCGGCGCACCCGCAACCCGGAGGACGTGTCGACCGCCTGGTCCATCGACGCCTTCGGCTTCGACATCCCGATCCTGAGCGCCCCGATGGACTCCGTCGTGAGCCCGCGGACCGCGATCATGCTGGGCAAGCTCGGCGGCCTGGGCGTGCTCGATCTCGAGGGTCTCTGGACCCGCTACGAGGACCCTGAGCCGCTGCTCGCCGAGATCGCGTCGCTGCCCGATGGCGCGGCGACGGGCCGGATGCAGCAGCTCTATGCCGAGCCGATCAAGCCCGAGCTCGTGACCCAGCGCCTCGCGGAGGTCCGTGCCGCGGGCGTCACCGTCGCCGGCGCCCTCACTCCGCAGCGCACGCAGGACCTCTATGAGACCGTCGTCGAGGCCGGTGTCGACCTCTTCGTGATCCGTGGGACGACGGTGTCGGCCGAGCACGTGTCGTCGGTCGCCGCGCCGCTGAATCTCAAGAAGTTCATCTACGACCTCGACGTGCCGGTCATCGTCGGCGGAGCCTCCACGTACACGGCCGCCCTGCACCTCATGCGCACCGGTGCCGCCGGCGTGCTCGTCGGCTTCGGCGGGGGAGCGGCGTCGACGACGCGCGCGACCCTCGGCATCCATGCCCCGATGGCGACCGCCGTCGCCGACGTCGCCGGCGCGCGCCGCGACTACCTCGACGAGTCCGGCGGCCGCTACGTGCACGTCATCGCCGACGGCGGAGTCGGCACGTCCGGCGACATGGTGAAGGCGCTCGCGATGGGGGCGGATGCCGTGATGCTCGGCGTCGCACTGGCCCGGGCGACGGATGCCCCCGGCGGCGGCTACCACTGGGGACCCGAGGCGCACCACCCGAAGCTGCCTCGCGGTCGTCGAGTGAAGATCGACCAGGTCGCGAACCTCGAAGAGGTGCTCTACGGACCCGCCCCCGTGGCGGATGGCACCACCAACCTCGTCGGCGCGCTTCGCAAGTCGATGGCGACCACCGGGTACTCGGACCTCAAGGAGTTCCAGCGCGTCGACGTCGTGGTGGCGCCGTACGTCGCACGGTGACCACCGACGTGACGGCGAGCCGAGCCGAGCCCCCCGTCTTTCCCCCGACCTTGCGCGAGGTCATGCTGCGGCCGCAGTGGCTGCTCATGCTGGCGCTCTGCCTCGTGGTGGCGGGGGTCTTCGCGTGGCTGGGGCAGTGGCAGCTGGCCCGCGCCATCGACACCGACCCGCCGCCCGCGGGCAGAACCGAGCAGGTGCGCCCGATCGCCGACGTCGTGCAACCCGGGGCGTATCTCGAGGAGCCGAGCGTCGGCCAGCGGGTCGAGGTGCAGGGATCGTGGGTGCCGGGTGACTTCTCCGTCGTCTCCTCGCGCTTCAACGACGGCGTCGAGGGGTACTGGGTGACGGGCCAGCTGAGGGTGGCGGAGGAATCGACCGGCCTCGCCGGACAGCCCGTCTCGCTCGCCGTCGCGGTGGGGTGGACCCCGAGTCGCGAAGAGGCGGATGCCGCGGCATCCGCGCTCGACGAGGCCGCGGCATCCGGCGACTCGCTCCAGCTGACGGGGCGCCTGATCTCCGACGAGGGACCGGTGCTGCCGCCTCGCGGCGCCGACCCGCAGGAGATGACGCGGATGTCGCCCGCCGCGCTGCTCGCGCGCTGGCACGACATCGAGGGTCTCGACGTGTACCGGCCGTACCTCACGTCGGACGAGCCGCTCGCCGGGCTGGAGAGCATCTCGTCGCCGGCACCCGCCGAGGCGTCTCCCGTCAACTGGCTGAACATCTTCTACGCGGCGGAGTGGGCGGTCTTCGCCGGCTTCGCCTTCTACCTCTGGTACCGTCTCGCCCGCGACGCGTGGGAGAAGGAGCTCGAGGACCTCGAGAATGCCGCGTCGCCCGACGGGGTGCGGGGGGCTTAGCACCGAGCGGTGCCACGCGCCAGGGGGCCGCGGTGGGGGGAAGCGAACCATACGCTCGTCCTGTGACCAAGAGCGTGAGCATCCTGATCCTCGGCGCCGGCGGAGACCTGACCAAGCGCCTGCTGCTTCCCGGTCTGGCGAGCCTGCTATCGGTGCACGACTACGACGTGCAGGTTCTCGGTGCGGCCAGGGAGGAGCGCACCGACGAACAGTGGCGGCAGCTCATCCGCGACAGCTTCGGGCAGGTCACCGACCCGGCGGATGCGGACCGCTTCCTCGAGTCCGCCCGCTACATCGTCACGCCGGACGTGACCGATGTCGCGCGGCTGCAGGAATTGATCGCTGCCTGTGACCACACGCCGATCATCTACTTCGCCCTGCCGCCCGCGGTCACCGCCGCGGTGTGCGCCGCCCTGCGCCAGGTGGACCTGCCCGAGGGGACCCGGTTGGCGCTGGAGAAGCCCTTCGGCACCGACCTCCGCTCCGCGCGGGCACTCAACCGCCTGATCGCGCAGCTGGTCCCGGAGGAGCAGGTGTTCCGCATCGATCACTTCCTCGGCATGTCGATGGTGCTCAACATCCTCGGACTGCGCTTCGCGAATCAGCTCTTCGAGGCGGTGTGGAACGGTCGCCGCATCGAGCGTGTCGAGATCGTCTACGACGAGACCCTGGGCCTCGAGGGGCGTGGCGGCTACTACGACCACGCCGGCGCTCTGATCGACATGCTGCAGAGCCACCTGCTCGAGGTGCTGGCCCTCGTCGCCATGGAGCAGCCGCCGAAGCTGAACGAGGTCGAGCTCCGCTCCAACGCCGCACAGGTGCTTCGGGCGACGCACGTCTGGGACGACGACCCGGTGGCGAACAGCCGCCGTGCACGCTACACCGCGGGGAAGGTCGGCGACCGGTCGCTGCCCTCCTACGCCGACGAGCCAGGCGTCGACCCCGCCCTCAAGACCGAGACCCTGGCTCAGGTGACGGTCGAGATCGACACCGCCCGCTGGCGCGGCGTTCCGTTCGTGCTGCGCTCGGGCAAGGCGCTCGGCGAGAAGGTGACCCAGGTGCGGGTGCACATGCGCCCGGTGCCCGAGATTCCCGGCTTCGGCGGGGCCCCCGCGCCGGATTCGATCATGCTCGACGTGAAGTCCGGTGCGGTCGAACTCGACCTGACGATGAACGGCAGCGGGGATCCCTTCACCCTCGAGCGCAGCACACTCGTGGCGAAGAAGGAGCCGGGTGATCTGCTGCCGTACGGGCAGGTGCTGCACGGCATCCTGGATGGGGACCCGCTGCTCTCGGTGCGCGCGGACATGGCTGAGGAGTGCTGGCGGATCATGGGGCCGGTGCTGCGGGCATGGAAGAAGGACGAGGTGCCGCTCGAGGAGTACCCGGCGGGCTCTTCCGGACCGGAGGGCTGGTAGCTCAGCCGCCCTGACCGCTCGGCGGATCGCTGTCGGCGGCATCCGCCGGAGTGCTGCCTTCGGCATCCGCCGGGTCGCTGTCCGCGGCATCCGCCGGAGTGCTGCCTTCGGCATCCGCCCTCGCCTGACGGGGCTTGGCGCCGAGGTCCCGGTCTCCGCCCGTGTCAGGCTTCTGCGGCGACGATGGCGCACCGCCGGGCCGCTTCTCCGTGACCTCCGCCTGCTCGCCCTCGGACTCTCCGCGCACGTAGGGCAGCCGGTCTTCCCTGCCGCGCTCTGCCGCGGCGATAGCGTCCGCCGCCCGGACGAGGGTGAGGTGCGACAAGGCCTGCGGGACATTCCCCATCTGGCGCTTGCGAACAGGGTCGTACTCCTCGCTCAGCAGCCCCACGTCATTGACGAGCTGGACCAGTCGGCCCATGAACGCGCGCGCCTCGGCGATCAGGCCCGAGGCCGCGTACTGCTCGACGAGCCAGAAGGAGCACGCCAGGAAGGGATGCTCCCCGCCGGCGAGGCCGTCGACGCCCGTCTCGGAGCGATAGCGCAGCAGCAGGCCGTCCTGCATCAGATCTTCCTCGATCGCCGCGACGGTACCCAGCATGCGCGGGTCATCCGCTTCGACGAAGCCGATCTGCGAGAGCTGGAGGAGCGAGGCATCCACGGCCGTCCCGCCGTAGTGCTGCACGAAGGTGTTGCGCTTCTCGTCGTAGCCGTGGGCAAGGATCTCCTCGCGGATCCGGTCCCGCAGTTCCGCCCAGCGTGACGGATCGCCCGGCAGGTCGAACTCCTCGATGCCGCGCACACCTCGGTCGAAGGCGGCCCACACCATCGCGCGCGAGTGGGTGAACTTCTGCTCCGCGCCGCGGATCTCCCAGATCCCGCAGTCCGGCTCCTCCCAATTCTCCTCGAGGAAGCTCAGCAGCGCGCGCTGCAGCGGCCATGAAGCCCGCGTCTCCTCGAGGCCGGCGGTGCGGGCGCCGTGCAGGGCGACCATGACCTCGCCGAAGATGTCCCATTGCCGCTGGAGGTAGGCGGCGTTGCCGATGCGGACCGGCGAAGCGCCGCCGTAGCCGGCCAGCTCGGGGAGCTCGTACTCTGGGAGGCGCCGCTCGCCTCCGATCCCGTACATGATCTGCACGTCCGCCGGATCGCCGGCGATCGCCCGGAGCAGCCAGCCCCGCCACTCCTCCGCCTCGGCACGGTAGCCGTGCGTGATGAGAACCTCGATGGTGAGCGCGGCATCGCGAAGCCACACGTAGCGGTAGTCCCAGTTGCGGACACCGCCCTCCTCTTCGGGGAGACTCGTCGTGGCGGCGGCCACGATCCCGCCGGTGTCCTCGTGAGTCAGGGCGCGCAGCACGAGCAGCGATCGCTGCACCTGCTCGTCGAACGGCGACGGCGGATTGCTCCGTGCTGCCCAGTCCTCCCACCACATGATGGTCTGCTCGAGGGCATCGTCGACGTCGAATGGCTCCGGAGGTTGACGGTAGGACGGATACCACGTCATGGCGAGGTCGACCCTCTCTCCAACCGCGACATCGAACTCCGACACGTGTCGCAGGTCTTTCGCGCTTCGTCGGGGCCCGCGCACCAGCACGGCATCCGGACCTGCGGTGGCCAGCAGGGCCTTGCCGCCGCCATACGGCACTTGCCGCATCCACGGCGTCGCGGCTCCGTAGTCGAAGCGGATGCGGATCTCCTCGGCGAAGCGCACCCGGCCCCGGAGGCCGCGCACCCGGCGCACGAGGTTCGCCTGGCGGTCGTGCAGCGGCATGAATTCGAGTACCTCCGCCTCGCCGTCGCTCGTGTGCCAAACGGTGCGCAGCACGAATGTGCCGGGCAGGTATTCGCGCTCGACGCGGATGACATCGCTGGCGGGGGACAGGGTCCAGTGACCGGCCTCGGGCGAATCGAGCAGGGCGGCGAACATCGTTGGGGAATCGAATCGAGGCATGCAGAGCCAGTCGATCGCGCCCGAGCGCGAGATGAGCGCGGCGGTGTGCAGGTCTCCGATCAGCGCGTAGTCCTCGATGGGGCTAAGAGGCCGAATCGGCTCGGCCGTCGGGTCGAAGTCTTCGGAGTCGTGCTTCATAGGTCGACGCTATGCCCGCCACGCCTCGCGCGCACCCGATTGCGCTCGCGTCCGCGAAGGCCTATGAGGGTGCGGGCAGGGCGGGGCGCTCGGGAGCCGCGGGTAGACTGGAGGCATGCCCAGGGCCCCCAAACTCGCCAGTTTTCCGGCAATTCGGGGCGCGCTCCGGTTCTACCAGGTCTGCTCGGTCATCACCGGCGTCGGACTGCTGCTGCTCTGCGCCGAGATGGTGCTGAAGTACACGCCGCTGCACGTGGAGCTCTTCCTCGGCGGCTCCGGCGGCTTCCTCTGGTTCGCTCCCGTGGTCGAGGGCCCGGAAGGGCTCGAGTCGACGGGCGACGGCATCAACCTGTCGCTCGGCATCCTGATCGTGCACGGCTGGTTCTACGTCGTCTACCTCTTCGCATGCTTCCGCATCTGGAGCCTCATGCGGTGGCAGTTCTGGCGCTTCCTCCTGCTCGCCTCCGGCGGCATCATCCCCTTCCTGTCCTTCTTCATGGAGGCGGCCGTCGCCCGCGACGTGAAGCGCTACCTCGCCGAGCGCGAGGCCGCGGCATCCGCTTCTCTCTCCGCTCTCCCCGTCGATCGATCCCAGCCCGCCCCGGAAGGCACCCGTTGACCGAGCAGACCTACCCCTCCTCGGAGGGAAGTGCCCCACCCGCGGATGCAGGAGCATCGGAGCAGACCTCGCAGAGGCCCGTCCTCGTCGTCGACTTCGGCGCCCAGTACGCGCAGCTGATCGCGCGGCGGGTGCGCGAGGCCGGCGTGTACAGCGAGATCGTGCCGCACACGGCGACCGCAGCCGACATCGCGGCCAAGAATCCGGTTGGCCTCATCCTCTCCGGCGGACCGTCGTCGGTGTATGAACCGGGTGCCCCGGCGCTTGATGCCGGCGTCTTCGACCTCGGCGTGCCGACGCTCGGCATCTGCTACGGCTTCCAGGTGATGGCGCAGGCGCTCGGTGGCGAGGTGGCGCACACCGGGCTGCGCGAGTACGGCGCGACGGATGCCGCCCTCACGGCCGACAGCGGGGTGCTGCTCGACGGCCAGCCGGCCGAGCAGAACGTGTGGATGAGCCACGGCGATCAGGTGTCCCGCGCTCCGGAGGGCTTCGACGTGCTGGCATCCACCGTCGCGACGCCCGTGGCGGCGTTCGGCAGCGACGCGCGCCGGCTCTACGGCGTGCAGTGGCACCCCGAGGTGAGGCACTCCGACTACGGCCAGAACGTGATCGAGAACTTCCTGCACCGGGCCGCGGGGCTCCCGGCCGACTGGAACAGCGGCAACGTCATCGCCGAGCAGGTCGCGCGCATCCGCGAGCAGGTCGGCTCCGCGCGGGTGATCTGCGGCCTGTCGGGCGGGGTCGACTCGGCCGTCGCGGCAGCGCTCGTGCACGAGGCCGTCGGCGACCAGCTCGTGTGCGTCTTCGTCGACCACGGGCTGCTGAGAAAGGGCGAGCGCGAGCAGGTCGAGAACGACTACGTCGCCGCGACCGGCGTGCGGCTCGTCACGATCGACGCGCGCGAGCAGTTCCTGAACGCGCTCGCCGGCGTCTCCGACCCGGAGCAGAAGCGCAAGATCATCGGGCGCGAGTTCATCCGTTCGTTCGAGGCAGCAGAGCGGGATCTGATCGCCGAAGCCGAGGCCGACGGAGAGCCGATTCGCTTCCTCGTGCAGGGCACGCTCTACCCGGATGTCGTGGAGTCCGGCGGAGGCGCCGGCACGGCGAACATCAAGTCCCACCACAACGTCGGCGGCCTGCCCGAGGACCTGCTCTTCGAGCTCGTCGAACCCCTTCGCGCCCTCTTCAAGGACGAGGTGCGCGCGATCGGCCGCGAACTCGGCCTGCCGGAGGTGATCGTCGGGCGTCAGCCGTTTCCGGGGCCAGGCCTCGGCATCCGGATCGTCGGTGAGGTTACCCGTGAGCGTCTCGAGCTGCTCCGCGAGGCGGACGCGATCGCGCGGGAGGAGCTGACCCGCGCGGGGCTCGACGACACGATCTGGCAGTGCCCCGTCGTGCTGCTGGCCGATGTGCGCTCGGTCGGCGTGCAGGGCGACGGCCGCACCTACGGCCACCCCATCGTGCTGCGCCCGGTGTCATCCGAAGATGCGATGACGGCCGACTGGACGCGCCTGCCCTACGACGTGCTGGCGCGCATCTCGAACCGCATCACCAACGAGGTGCGGGACGTCAACCGCGTGGTGCTCGATGTCACGTCGAAGCCGCCGGGGACGATCGAGTGGGAGTGATCGCGGCCTGAGTGCGCGGGTTGCGTCCGCGGCTTCGGGCCGTCCCTCGTGAGGCAAGAGCGGGGCCCCTACCCCGATTGCCTCACGAGGGACGTCCCTGCGCCGCTCGCGTGAACGCGAACGAGCGGGCGTGGGTGGGGACGGACGTTCGGTGCGTCGCCGGAATCTGCTTGCGGTGGAAACGCTCACGGCAGATACCCGCGCAGCGACGTTCTCGGGGGCGCAGGGTGGTTCCATGGCTGAAGAAAACTCTGTTCTGCGGTTCGGCGCCGAGGCCCGGAGGGCGCTGTATCACCAGCGCGTTCTGGTGCTCGACGGCGTCCTCGACGATGACAACGGCACCCTGCTCGCGACCGAGATGCTCGCCTTGGCGGCCGAAGATGCGGCATCCGACATCGCCCTTTGGATCCATTCCCCCGGGGGGTCGGTGCCGTCGATGCTCGCCATCCGCGATGTCATGCGACTGGTTCCGTGCGATGTGTCCACGCTCGCGCTGGGGATGGCGTGCAGCGCGGGGCAGTTTCTGCTGTCGGCGGGCACGCCCGGCAAGCGCAAGGCCCTGCCGCATGCGCGCATCCTGATGCACCAGGGCTCGGCCGGCATCGGCGGGTCCGCGGTCGAGGTCGAGGTGCAGGCCGACGACCTGCGGCACATGCGCGACACGGTGCTCGGGCTGATCGCCACCGACACGGGGCAGCCGGTGGAGCGCATCTTCGACGACTCCCTGCACGACCGGTGGTACACCGCCGGGCAGGCGCTGGAGTACGGCTTCATCGACGGCATCGTCGAGCGGTTCGACGAGGTGCTGCCGAAACGGCGGTCGACGGTGGGACTGGGGGCGGCGGCATGAGCAGCTACACCATCCCGAACGTCATCGCACAGTCACCACGGGGCGAGCGGATCATGGACGTCTACTCGCACCTGCTCTCCGAGCGTGTGGTGTACCTCGGCACGGGCATCGACGCGGGCGTCGCCAACGCGCTGATCGCGCAGCTGCTGTACCTGGATGCCGACGGCGCGGATCGCGACATCCAGCTCTACATCAACTGCGAGGGCGGCGACCCGAGCGCGATGCTCGGCGTCTACGACACCATGCAGTTCATCCGCTCGGATGTCGCCACGACCTGCATCGGGCAGGCCATCGGCGTCGGGGCGGTCATGCTCGCGGCGGGGGCCGCCGGCAAGCGCTCCGTGCTGCCGCACGCCCGGGTGGTGCTGCACCAGCCGGCCGCGCAGAGCCGGGGGACGATCCCGGACCTGATCCTGCACGCGGACGAGCTCGTGCGCGTCCGGGAGGACATGGAGCAGATCCTCGCCCGGCACACGGGCCGCGACGCGGCGTCGCTGCGGGCGGACACCGACCGCGACCGGGTTTTCACGGCCTCCGCGGCCCGGGACTACGGGCTCGTCGACAACGTGCTGACCGAGCGGGCGCTGGCGGTCGCGCGGGCATAGGGGCGCAGATCTGACGTCGATCGGCCCAGTCGGTCCGGTGTTCACGCGAGTCGCGCGTGCGCATCTCGCGCCGACTCGGGTCGGGGTCTGGGGGTCGCGTGTGCGCGATTCAGGCTGATTGGGGCTGGTGGTTCGGGAGGCGCCGGAATTCCGGGGCTCGGGGAAGCGGGTCTTGCCAGTGAGCCTGAATGCGGAACGCGTGGGCCGGCCAGCGGGCGCCGGCTGTACCCGAGCATGGGGGAGCAGATCCGTCGTCGATCGGCGCAGTGGGTCCCGTGGTTCCGGGGTCTCGCGGTCCCCGCTGAACGGATCTGCTCCGCTGTGCTCGCCGGGCGGAGGTGGCCGCGGCTCAGCCGGCCGCGGACGGATGACCGCCCGGCCACACCTTGCCTGCCCAGGGGTCATAGTCCGCCTCGAGCGGACCCTGGGCTGGACGCTCCTCCTCCGGCACGTGCTGGAGATTGAGGCGCACGCGGTACCAGAGTGAACTGCTGCCGCGCATGCCGTCGACCAGCACGTCGGCCGGATGCAGCTGCGCCACGACTTCGGGGTGCTTCGCCTTCCAGGCTTCGAGAGCCTCCAGCGCCTCCGGCTTGGTCTTCGTGCGCGCTACCTCGATGAGCGGCATGGTCGAGACGCGCTGCCCCGAGCCGTCGCCACCGCGCGGGGCCTTCTCGGCCGGGCCGAGTTCGTCGGCGAGGGCGAGCAGACGGGTGAGATCGCCGACCGCGTCGTCGATGCCCGCCATCGGGTCGCCCTGCTCCTCGAAGCGCCGAAGCACGGTCGGCACGGTGAACTCCTCCGGCCGACGCACCCGCAGCTCGTCCCAGCTCAGGGGCGTCGATACGCGGGCGTCCGGGAGGGGGCGGATCGAGTACGCGGATGCCACGGTGCGGTCCTTGGCGTTCTGGTTGAAGTCGACGAATACGCTCTCGCCTCGCTCCTCCTTCCACCAGCGGGCGGTGGCGAGACCGGGGGCACGGTTCTCGACCTCTCGGGCGAGCGTCTCGGCCGCGAGGCGCACCTGCTTGTAGTCCCACCGGGGCGCGATGCGGATCAGGATGTGGATGCCGCGGGAGCCCGACGTCTTCGCCCAGCCGACCAGCCCGTTATCGGAGAGCACCTCTTGGGCGATGAACGCCACGTCCACGATCTGCGACCAGTCGACGCCGGGCATCGGGTCGAGGTCGATGCGCAGCTCGTCCGGGCGGTCGAGGTCCTCGGCGCGCACCGGATGCGGGTTGAGGTCGATGCACCCCAGGTTGATGACCCACGCGAGCCCGGCGGCATCTCGTACGACCGCCTCCTCGGCCGACGTGCCGCGGGCGTAGTGCAGCGTCGCCGTGTCGAGGAAGTCGGGGTGGTTCTCGGGCACGCGCTTTTGGAAGAAGGCCTCCTGATCGATGCCCTTCACGAACCGCTTGAGCACCATCGGGCGTCCGTATACGCCGCGCACGGCGCCGTCGGCGACCGCGAGGTAGTACTTGACGAGGTCGAGCTTTGTGAGGCCCGGCTGGGGGAAGACGACCTTGTCGGGGTTGCTGACGCGCACCTCGTGGCCGTCGATCTCGAGGATCTCGGCCGCGCTCTTGGATGGGCTCACGGTGCCACGCTAGCCGCGGCGGGGTGGCACCGTAACCCCTCTTGCGCGCGTGCCCGGCGCTATGCGACGAGGGTGAACGCGGCCCGCACGGTTGCGCCCTGCGCCTGGGCCGGAGCGCCCCGGAGGTCGTCGGCGACGGCCACCGTGAGGTCGAGCAGGGTGATGCCCAGTGCACCGAGCACCGCCGCCACCATCTCGCTCGACGGCTCCTTGAGGCCCCGCTCCATCTCGGAGAGGTACTGGGGTGAGACCCCGGCGCGGTCGGCCGTCTCGGTCAGCGTCTCTCCCCGCTCATGACGGAACCGGCGCAGGTGCTCCCCGAGCACGTGCCGCCACAGGGGATCGAGTTCGCGGTGATGCAGAGGGATGATCTCGGCCATGCCCCACGATAGAACGCGGAGACCGCGCCATCCGAGCGCTTCCGCTCTGAGCAGAAATCGCCCGTGCAGGAGCACAGCACGGCCCCGACGAAGCAATGCGCCGCGCCGCACGCCCCGGCCGGTCGATTTCAGGCGCAAGAGAAAGGGCCGTCCCCCGGGGGACGGCCCTTTCGCGAACTGCGTGGACTAGTTGCTGCCGCGTGCGATCGCGAGGATGCGCAGAATCTCGACGTACAGCCAGACGACGGTCACCATGATGCCGAAGGCGCCGAGCCAGCCGTACTGACGGGGGGCGCCGTTGCGGACGCCCTGCTGGATCTGGTCGAAGTCGAGCACGAGCGAGTACGCGGCCATGATGACGACGAAGATTCCGATCAGCACGCCCCACGGGATCCCGAGGAGGAAGCTGGGCTGGCTCAGCACACCGAAGGCGCCGCCGGCGATCGGCACGTTGAAGATCATCAGGCCGACGTTGATGAGCGAGAACACCAGGTAGCCGAGCATCGCGATCATGAAGACCTTCGTGGCCCTCTTCGAAGCCCGCACCTTGCCGCTGGCGAACAGCGCGAGTGTCACACCGACCACGGCGAGCGTCGCGAGCGTGGCCTGCACGACGATGCCAGGCCAGAGGAACTCGAAGTAGGCGGAGATGCCACCGACGAACAGTCCCTCGAAGGCGGCGTAGGCGAAGATCAGCGCGGGGCGCACCTTCTTGCGGGACGTGAAGATGACGACCATCGCGAGCACGAAGCCGCCGAGCGCGCCGATCAGCCACGGCGCGAGGGTCGGTGCAGGGTTCTCCGCGGTGACCGGTGCCATCGTCCAGACCCAGCCCACGACGGCGGTCGCAACAAGAACCGCGAAGAGGGCGAGAGTCTTGACGACCGAGTCTTCGACCGTCATCCGGTTGGTCTCGATGGCGCCGGCCGGGGGCGCGGCGTACATGCCTTCCAGGCGGGCGTTGGCCGCGGCATCCGTGCCGGCCGCCTGGGCCGTCGAGAACTGGGTCGTCCTACCGAGGTTGGCGGCCTGCGGGCCGCCGGGGTAGGTCGATACGGCGCGTGGATCCTGGAACGCCGGGTTGTTGAACGCGGGGTTATTGAGGGCCATGGCCTTCACACACTCCAATGTCAGGGGGTCACAGCTAAGTGCTGTGAATCCACGATACCTGACCGATCCCTTCAGCCGGCTGGGATCTCGCCCAGTGATGCCGCGATTACGCTGAAGGCGTGCCTCGTCGTTCGCCGCTGGTCATCGGACATCGCGGTGCGCCCGGATACAGGCCCGAGCACAGCCGCTCCTCGTACGACCTGGCCCTCGAGATGGGCGTCGACGCGGTGGAGCCCGACATCGTCGTCTCGAAGGACGGCGTGCTCGTCGTTCGGCACGAGAACGAGATCTCCACGACCACGGATGTCGCCGACCGGCCGGAGTTCGCCCACAGGCGAACGACCAAGACGGTGGATGGCGCAGCCCTGACCGGCTGGTTCACCGAGGACTTCACATGGGATGAGCTCGCGACCCTGCGGTGCCGCGAGCGCCTGCCGAACCTGCGTCCCTCGTGCGCGAGCTTCGACGACCAGCAGCCGATCCTGCGACTCACCGACGTGCTCGACCTCGTCCGCCAGGCGTCGCTGGAGCAGGGGCGGGAGATCGGCGTCGTGCTGGAGATCAAGCACGCGACGTACTTCTCCGGGATCGGGCTGGACATGGTGCCGCTCATCGTCGCCGACCTTCGCCGAGCCGGGTGGGCCGATGGGGAGCTCCCACTCGTTCTCGAGGCCTTCGAGTCGACCGTGCTGACGCGACTCCGCGCGCGCGGCATCCGCGGCTCCTACGTCTATCTGATCGAAGCGGCCGGGCGTCCGTTCGACATGGTGGCGGCGTTCGGCAAGGCCGCGCTCACCTACCGGGCGACGATCGAGCCGCCGGGCCTGGACTCGCTCGTGGGTGTCGTCGACGGCATCAGCGTCGACAAGCGCCTGATCCTCGCGCCGGACAAGAGGGGGCGGATGACGGGTCCGACGTCCGTGGTCGAGGATGCGCATGCCCGAGGGCTACGGGTCTTCACCTGGACATGCCGTCCCGAGAATGCGTTCCTCGTGGGTGAATACAGAATCGGCCGCGCGCCCGACGCGGTGGGCGAATACGAGGCGGAGTGGGACGTGCTGCGCTCTACGGGGCTCGACGGTGTCTTCGTCGACCACGCCGACCTGGGCGTGGCGTTCTTCCGAGCCTGACCGGACGGGGGATGAGCATTCTCTCATCTAGGCTGAGCCGGGTGACCACAGGAATCATCGCTCGTGGCCTTCGCCGTTCATTCGCCGAAGTGCATGCAGTGCGGGATGTCAGCTTCGAGGCCCGCCCGGGACGCGTCACCGCACTCGTCGGCCCGAACGGATCGGGCAAGACGACGCTGCTGTTGATGCTCGCGTCGCTCCTGCGTCCGGATGCGGGTGAGATCCGGATCGCGGACGTCGATCCGGTCACCGACCCCGCTGGTGTGCGCAAGATTCTCGGGTGGATGCCCGATGCCCTCGGCGCGTGGCCCTCGCTCACCGTGCGGGAGACGCTCGTGGTGACGGCGAAGCTCTACCGCATCCCGGCGGGCCGGGCGCGCGATCGGGCGGCCAGCCTGCTCGACACGGTGGGGCTCGCGGACCTCGCCGATGCGCCGGCGCGGGTGCTGTCGCGCGGCCAGAAGCAGCGGCTCGGCCTCGCCCGGGCGCTCGTGCACGACCCATCGGTGCTGCTGCTGGACGAGCCGGCCTCCGGGCTCGATCCGGAGGCGCGGATCCACCTGCGCACGCTGCTGCGAGGGCTAGCGGCCGACGGCCGTACCATCCTGATCTCGAGCCACGTGCTGTCGGAGCTCGACGAGCTCGCCGATGACGCGGTGTTCATGGTGCGCGGCGAGACGGTCAGTGGAGACCGCGTCGCCGCGGCATCCACTCGATCGCGGGAATGGCGCATCCGGATCGCGGGAGCCTCGCCCGACGAGGCGCGGCAGGCGGTCGCCGGGGCACTGCCCGGAGCGCCGGCGCGAGTGGACCGGCGCGACATCGTCGTGCCTTTCGCCTCGGAGGTCGATGCCACGCGGGCCCTGAGCGCCCTCGTCGCCGCCGGCGTCGCGGTGTCCGAGTTCGCTCCGGTCACGGGAGATCTGGAGCACACCTTCCTCGACCTCGGCAGCCGCTCCGAGTCCGGCGTGCCCGATCCAAGCGCCCCCGCCTCCGATCCCCACACGCCCGATCCGGGCACCCCCGATCCCCGCACAGGCACAGAAGGAGGGGACCGGGCATGAGCGCCTTCCTGCACGGCACGTGGACCATCGCGGCGCTCGAGGTGCGCCAGCGGGTTCGCAGCCTCGCCTGGTACGTGCTGCTCGGCATCTTCGCCGTGCTGCTCATCATCGTGACGATGCTGGCATCCGCCGCTTTCCTCACCTCGCCCGAACGGTTCCGCGGCACGTACTCCGTCGTCGTCTACTTCGTGCTGCTGCTCGCGGTGCTGGTGACGCCGGCACTCAGCGGCAACGCCATCAACGGCGACCGGGATGCCGCGACGCTGGCGCCCGTGCAGGTCACGCTCGTCACCACCTGGCAGATCATCCTCGGCAAGTTCCTCGCGGCCTGGATCACCGGCCTCGCATTCGTCGCCGTCGCCGTGCCGTTCCTGGCATTCACCGCCATCGCAGGAGGTGTGCCGCCGGGCGTGCTCGCGGTGTCGATCGTGGTGCTGCTCGTCGAGATCGCGGTGGTGGCCGCCGTCGGCGTGGGGCTGTCCGGCATCCTTAATCGGCCGCTGTTCAGCGTCGTCGCCACCTACCTCGTCGTGGCGGCGCTCACGGTCGGAACGCTCATCGCCTTCGGGCTCGGCGGCACCTCGGTGAAAAGCGAAGCCGTCCAGCAGTATCGCGACTATGTCTACGACGCCAACGGGATGGTGAGCGACCCGCCCGTCTGCGGCGAGTGGCAGACGTCGGAGTACGAGGTCCCGCGCCTGGACTACGTGTGGTGGACGCTGACTCCCAATCCATTCGTGATCCTCGCCGATGCGACGCCCATCGCGTTCGACGCGCGGGGCTACCCGGTGGACCTCTTCGGGCAGATCAGCACCAGTGTGCGGCAGGTGCAGCTGCCTCCGGACCTCGAGCAGCGTTTCGACGGCTGCCGACAGGGGGCCTTCAACGAGGACTTCGACACCGCCGAGCAGATCCACGCCAAGACCACCCCGAGCTGGTTCGTCGGCCTCGCGCTTCAGGTCGTGCTCGCCGCGGCCGCACTGGTCTGGGCCTGGGCGCGCACGCGCACCCCGGCCGGGCGGCTCCCCAAGGGCACGCGGATCGCCTGAAAGCGCCCGCCCTCATCGGGGTGTCGTCAGGCCACGTCGAAGTGGGCGACCGTCGTCTCGCGGTCGACCAGGAAGCGGTCATCCTCGGAATAGAAGACGGCCGCCTCGATGTCGTCCCCGGCGAATGCGCGGATGTCGTCTCGGTTTCGCCAGAACGAGATCGTCCGCACTTCGCACCGACCGTCCGGCAGGTCACGGAATACGGTGAAGGCTCCGAGGTTGCCCGGCGTCGTCCGGTAGGCCGACAGCCCCGTCTGCTCGATGTAGTCGGCGTAGGCGTCGCGGTCGGACGGCCTGATCCAGCCGGTCCACATGCGCATCACGGTGGCGGCGGGCGGGGTTTCGGTCATGGTCATCCTCGGATCGGTGGCGGTCAGGAATTCGGCGACTCCATCGATAGCACGCCGGTCCGACAAGCGTCCAGGCCATCGAGCGAGGACCGCGATGCGTCCTTGCGCATCGCGGCGAGCAGCGACGCGGATGCCACGGCCAAGAGGACCGCGAGCATCGGCAGGACAGCACCGGGCGGAGCGAGGGCCGCTAGCCCCGCGAAGAGGAGAGTGCCGGCGAGCAGCCCGACGTCGTAGGCCAGGTTCCAGGCGGCGCTCACCGCCCCGACGAGGGCCGCCGGGAGGATCGCGGTCATTGCGTGCAGGGTCGAATTCTGCAGGATGCCGAAACCGAGGCCGATGCCGATCGCACCCGCCGCGGGCGCGAGCCAGCCGTTGCCGGCGCAGAGCGCGACACCCGCTGCCGACACGACGAGCCCCGGCGCGATCAGCCGATGGGGGCCGATCCGATCGCCGAGGATCCCCGAGGGCAGCCGCGCGATCGTCGCCGAGACGGACGCGGCGAGCAGCAGCGCGCCGGCCAGCGCCGGATCGGTGCGGGCGACCGCGACGGGCGCGTAGGCGATCAGGGCTCCGCTCGCGGCGGCGCCGAGCGCGAGGGCCGCGGCCTGTCGGGACGCACCGCGATGCACCAGCACCGCGCGGAGTCCTCGCCGTGGCGCCGGAGGCAGGCCGTCGGACGGCAGCAGGAGGGCGAACGGGATACCGCATGCCGCGGCGCCGGCGGCGACGAGCAGCCCGGTCGCCCACCCCGCCTGAGCGGTCAGCAGCACACCGAGGGGCAGCGCCGCGATCGCGGGAATGCCGGCCACGACGCCGTACCAGCCGATGGTGCCGCCGCGGCGGCGCCGGTCCGCCCCGTTCGCCACGACCGCGGCCGCCGCGACCGCGACGAGCGCGAAGCCGAGCCCGCGCAGCACGCTGCAGAGCGCCCACATCGCCGGCGCGCCGATCGCCGTCAGCAGGGCCGTCGGAAGGGCCATCGCGAGGAGCCCGAAGACGACGGCCCGCCGTGCGCCGAGGCGATCGAGCACCGCCGCCGCGCCCAGTTCGCCGGCCACCACGCCGGCCAGGAAGGACGCCGACGTCATCGCTGCGACCGAGAAGGATGCCCCGTCCGCCTGGGCCTGGGCCGGCAGCACCGAGAGAGGGAGGAAGAACGCCGTGAGTGCGGCGAGCGAGATCGGGAACGCCGGCCAGAGACGAGCCCGGCGGCGGATGTCAGGCATGGTGCACCACCGCAAAGGCGAGCTGCGCCGCCTCGTCGTCGGCCAGCATCCGGTCGCAGACCAGCTCGAGCGGACCAGGCAGCTCACCGAAGAGCCGGGTGCCGCCGCCGAGCAGCACCGGCACCAGATGCAGGAGGATCCGGTTGACGAGCCCGGCGGCGAGGAACTGCCTCGCCACATCCGGCGATCCCATGATCACCACATCCCGGCCACCGGCGGCGTTTCGGGCAAGCGCAAGCGCCTCGGCGGGTCCGCCGGTCACGAAGGTGAACGTCGTGCCGTTCCTGCGGAGCGGCTCGCGCTCGGTGTGGGTGAGGACGAAGACCGGGGCTGCGAAGACGTCGTGCTCGCCCCAGGGCTCTTCGCCGGAGCGGAATGTGCTTCGGCCGATGACGAGCGCACCCGCGGCGCGGAATTCCGCCATGTTCTCGTCCTCGAAGTCGAGGGCGTGGTTCGCCTCGAAGTCGAAGAGCCAGCGATGCAGCCGCGAGAGGTCGCCTCCGGGTCCGGTGGCGAAGCCGTCGACGGAGACGGAGCAGGTGAGGGTGACGGTGGTCATGGGTCGATCCCTTCGTGTCGTGGCTTCAGGCTAGGCAGCGAGCGGTCCAGTGCTATGGTCCGGTTCCATGGCAATGAAGTGGACCACTTCGGATCTGGTGCTGGCGCTGCAATGGGCGGGGCACCCCCGCGATCGAGGCCGGCGGCTGCAGCAGGGGCTGCGCGATGCGGTGCGCACCGGCCGCCTCGGGGCGGGGGAGGTCCTCCCCGGCAGCCGCGACCTGGCGGGCGCGCTCGGCGTGGCACGCGGCACGGTCGTCGAGGCGTACGAGCAGCTGGTCGCCGAGGGGTACCTGGAGGCGAGGACCGGTTCCGGCACCGTCGTCGGCGCCCGCGCCGACAGACACCCCATGGCCCAGGCCCCGGCGCGGCCGGTCGGTCGGGCGCACGCGATCGACCTGCGCCCCGGCATCCCGGACCTCGGGCTCTTCCCCGCCGACGACTGGGCGTGGGCTCTGGGCCGTGCGGCGCGCGGCATCGGCCGCACCGACCTGGGCTACGGGAACGACCTCGGCAACCCGTTCGCGCGCGAAGAGGTCGCGGCGGCGCTCCGCAGGACCCGCGCCGCCGAGACGACGCCGGCCGAGGTGGTGCTGGGATCGGGATTCGCGCAGTGCGTGTCGCTCGCCCTCGGCGCGGTGGCGGCCCACGGAGCCCGCACGCTCGCGGTCGAGGATCCGGGCGATCGGTCGGTGGACGAGATCGCCCGATCCTTCGGCCTGCGCGTCGTCGGGATCCCCGTCGACGAGGAGGGAATGAATGTCGACGCGCTCGTCACCACGGGTGCGGACGCCGCGATCGTGACGCCGGCGCATCAGGCACCGACCGGCGCAGTCCTCTCCGCCAGGCGCCGCACCGCGCTGGTCGCGTGGGCGGACCGGACCGGCGGGTGGGTGATCGAAGACGACTACGACTCAGAGTTCCGGTACGACCGACAGCCGGTCGGCGCCTTGCAGGGGATCGCTCCCGATCGCATCCTCCTGATCGGATCCGTCAGCAAGACGCATGCGCCGGCCGTCCGTCTCGGATGGGTGGCCGTGCCCCGGGCGCTGCTGGCCGCCGTCACCGCCGGCAAGGAGGCCGCGGATCGGGGGTCATCCGCCCTCGACCAGTACGCCTTCGGGCTGCTGCTGGAGAGCGGCCGGCACGACCGCCACGTGCGAGCAATGCGGGCGGTCTACAAGCGCCGCCGCGCGGCGCTCGTCTCCGCCTTGACGCAGCACGCGCCCGGCTTGCGGCTCACGGGTCTGGCCGCCGGGTTCCATGGGGTGCTGCACCTCCCGGTCGGCGTCGACGAAGAGGACATCATCGGGTGGGCGGCGGAGCGATCGGTCTCGGTCCGGGGACTGCGCGGCTTCTCGATCGATCCTCCACAACAGCCGGCGCTGGTGATCGGCTTCGGAAACGCGGACGAGGAGCGGATCGCCGCCGGGGTGCGGGTTGTCGGCGACATCACCCGGTGAAACACGGCCCGCGGCGCCTATCACGTTCACCCGTCGCCCGTCCAGGCCCCCCGTCCTGCAGGCGCCATCCTGGCCACGCACACGGACCCGCGCCTAGCGTGGAGACATCCCGGGCAATTCTCACGACAAGGAGCTCCGCACATGAACAAGCGATCGATCGGCGAGATCGAAGTGGGCGAGATCGGACTCGGCGGGATGCCGATGTCGATCGAGGGGCGGCCTGATGAGGACCGCTCCGTGGCGACCATCCACGCCGCGCTCGATGCGGGCGTGACCCTCATCGACACGGCCGACGCGTATCACCTCCACGCCGACGACGTCGGGCACAACGAGACGCTCATCGCCCGAGCGCTGAAGAGCTACGGGGGAGACACGTCCGACGTGCTGGTGGCCACCAAGGGCGGGCACCTGCGCCCCGGCGACGGCAGCTGGACCCTCAACGGCGATCCCGCGTACCTCAAGCGGGCCGCGAAGGCGTCGGCCCAGCGACTCGGCGTGGAGGCGATCGACCTCTACCAGTTCCACCGCCCCGACCCGAACGGGGACTACGCCGAATCCGTCGGGGCGATCCGCGACCTGCTCGATGAGGGCGTGATCCGGATGGCGGGGATCTCCAACGCGAACGTCGAGCAGATCCGGCTCGCGCAGGACGTGCTCGGGGGTCGGCTCGTGTCGGTGCAGAACCAGTTCTCGCCCGCGTTCCGCAGCAGCCTCGTCGAGCTCGAGCTCTGTGCGGAGCTCGGAATCGCGTTCCTGCCCTGGAGCCCGCTGGGCGGCATCTCCCGTGCCCGCAACCTGGCAGGCAAGGGCGCCGCGTTCGAGCGGATCGCCGCCGACCTCGGTGTGAGCCCGCAGCAGGTGTGCCTGGCGTGGGAGCTGGCGCTCGCCCCCGTCGTCATCCCGATCCCCGGCGCATCCCGCCCCGAGAGCATCCAAGACTCCGTGCGGGCGTCCGAGCTCACGCTCACCGACGAGCAGATCGCCCAGCTCACCGACGACCAGAACGAGGAGGCCGCCGCATGAGCGACTCTCGGAACGCGGTGACCTATCGCCGGCTCGGCAGCAGCGGCGCGGTCGTGTGCGCGCACGCGCTCGGCACGATGACCTTCGGTGCCGAAGCGGACGAGGCGACATCGCACGCGCTCATCAACGCCTACGTCGAAGGCGGCGGCAACTTCCTCGACACCGCGGATGTCTACAGCGCGGGCGTCAGCGAGGAGATCATCGGACGGTGGATGTCGGCGCATCCGGCGCAGGCGAGCCAGATCGTGCTCGCCACGAAGGCTCGCTTCCCGATGGGGCAGGGGCCCAACGACCTCGGCACATCGCGGAGGCACCTTCGAGTGGCTCTGGACGCGTCGCTGCAGCGGCTCGGCGTGGAGCACATCGACCTCTACCAGCTGCACGCGTGGGACGCGCTGACTCCGCTGGATGAGACCCTTCGCTTTCTCGACGACGCCATCACGGCGGGCAAGATCGGCTATTACGGGTTCTCGAACTTCACCGGCTGGCAGGTGACGAAGGCGGCGATGCTCGCCGAGGCGCACGAGTGGGCCCGGCCCGTCACGCTGCAGCCGCAGTACAGTCTGCTGGTGCGGGGGATCGAGCACGAGATCGTGCCCGCGGCCCTGGATGCGGGGCTGGGGCTTCTGCCGTGGTCGCCCCTGGGCGGCGGCTGGCTGAGCGGCAAGTACCGCCGCGACGAACCGCCGACCGGCAGCACCCGGCTCGGCGAGAACCCCGAGCGGGGCATGGAGGCATGGGCCGCCCGCAACGAGAACGAGCGCACGTGGCGGATCATCGACGCCGTCACGGAGATCGCTGAGGCTCACGGGGTGTCGGCTTCGCAGGTGTCGCTCGCCTGGCTCGGTGCTCAGCCGGCGGTCACCTCGGTCATCCTCGGCGCGCGCTCGCTCGAGCAGCTACGCGACAACATGGGCGCGCTCACGCTGCAGCTGGATGCCGCGGAGCTCGATCGGCTCTCCGAGGTCAGCGCTCCGCCGGCCGAGGACTACCCGTACGGAGCGCCCGGCATCGCGCAGCGGCACCGCAAGATCGAGGGCGGGCGCTAGCCGCGCGACGCGAGAAGGGCAGGCCGCGAGGCGACCTGCCCTCTGCCTGCGCGGCTACTCGTAGCGCAGCGACTCCACCGGATCCGCACGAGCCGCGCGGAGGGCGGGGAGCGTTCCGGCGAGGAACGCGATGACCATGATCACCACGATGACGCCGACGATCGACAGCGGGTCGAACGCGATCAGGTTGAGGCCCGGAAGGTCCGAGAGCAGGGTGTCGGACAGCGAGGCGCTGATCGCCGTGCCCGCGGCGATCGCGACGACGGCGCCGATGGCGCTGCCGAGGAAGCCGATGAACGCCGCCTCGAGGCTGAAGAGGCTGAACACCCGTCCGCTGCCCATGCCCATGGCCTTCATCAGCCCGATCTCGCGGGTGCGCTCCTGCACCGACATCAGCAGGGTGTTGACGATGCCGAAGCTCGCCGCCAGCAGGGCGATGACCGCAAAGGCGTTGAGCACGAGCACGATGCCGTCGATCACTGTCTTGAACGCGCCGAGCTGGTCGGCGACAGTGCTCCCCGTGTAGCCGGCATCCGCCAGTCGGTCCTTCAGCGCCGCGATCTCCGCGTCGGTGGCCTGGGGGTCGAAGAAGACGCTCGCCTGGGCGTAGCGCTGCACCTCATCGGCGGGCACGCCGGTGTTCTGCAGCGTGAAGAGCTCATCGGTCAGCGCGTCGTTCGGCACGATGCTGGCGCCGGTCGGAGATGCGAGCCCCTCCTCGGCCACCCCGACGATGGTCGCCTCGACGGTGTGCTGCGTGCGCGTCGCGTCGGTGAGCACGATCGACAGCGTCTGGCCGACCGCCGCGACGCTCTCGTCGAACCCCAGGGGTTCGACGTACGACACCGGCACGACGACCTCGAAGCCGTCGGCGTCGTCGTCGGGGGTCGCGCCGGCTTCGAGCTGGATAATCTGCCCGGCCACGAGAGCGCCGACGTTCGTGACGTACTTCGTGCCGTCGCCGACCTGGATGTAGTCGGTCGAGATCGACTTGGACGCCTGCACGTCGAGCACGCCGTCGATCGCGGCAAGGGTGTCGAGGTCGGCCGGTGTGAGGGCCACGACCGTCGATCCAGGGGGGCCGGCCTGGGCGCTGGCCACGGCATCCGGGTTGTATTCGACAGGACCGTCGGCGGCCACTCCCGTCGCGAACTCAGCGGTCTTCGTGACCGTCAGGACGTCGGATGCCCCGACCGAGGTCACGGTGTCGTCGATGTAGGCGTTGATGCCCGTGCCGAGACCGTTGGTGAGGGTCAGGGTGAATGCGCCGACGAAGATCGCGAGGATCGTCAGGATCGTTCGCGTCTTGGATCGGAAGGTGTTCGAGATCGCGGACGCGATGAGATCGAGCGTTTTCATGCTGCCACCGCCGAGTCCTCGACGAGCACGCCGTCGCGGATCACGAGGCGCCGATCGCACCGGGCGGCGAGGTCCTCGTCGTGCGTGACGACGATGAGCGTGATGCCGTTCTCGCGGTTGAGGCCGAACAGGATGTCCTCGACGACGCCGCCGGTGGCCGAGTCGAGGTTGCCCGTCGGCTCGTCGGCGAAGATGATGCGCGGGTTGTTCACGAGGGCCCGGGCGATGACCGTCCGCTGCTTCTGGCCACCCGAGAGGTTGACGGCCTTGCTCTTGCCCTTGTCGCTCATCTCGAGCTGTTCGAGGGCGGCGACACCCCGGCGCTTGCGCTCGCCGCGGCCGATGCCGGCGATCTTCAGCGGCAGGATGACGTTCTCGAGCACCGACGAGTTGGCGGTCAGGAAGAACTGCTGGAAAACGAAGCCGAAGGTCTTGTTGCGGGTGCGGTTGAGGCGACGACCGCGCAGCTCACGCGTGTCGACGCCCTCGAGCGCGACGGTGCCGGAGGTCGGCGCGTCCAGCAGCGCGAGCACGTGCATGAGCGTGGACTTGCCGGATCCGCTCTTGCCGATGATGGCGATGCTCTCGCCTTCGTGGATGTCGAAGCTCACCCCCTTGAGGGCGTCGAAGCGGTTCTGGCCCCGGCCGTAGGACTTGTGCACGTCCTTGACCGAGATGAGAGGGGGGTTCATGGATGCTCCTGGTTCATGGTCGACTGTTCCTCCAGCCTCGCGTTCCGAGCCTCGGCGCGCGTCAGCCCGCGGCAGACACCTCGCGTACTGCGCATGCGGTACGGCGCATGCCGCGTGGGGTGGATGCCGCGTCGGGCCCGCACCGTCACACTGGGTGGATGACGACCGCCGAGGACCGGGTGCGCAATCCCGCGCCGCCTCGACCGTGGTTCCCGGGGTGGGTCGGCGACGTCATCGCCGGGCTCTTCATCGTCGCCGCCGCCTTCGTGCCCTACACCGGCGAGGAGTTCCGCCCCGCCAGCCCCCTGACCCTTGCAATCGCACTGGCCCCGGTGCTCGTGATTCCGGTGCGCCGCCGGCTGCCGATCCCGGCCCTGGCCGTCTGTGTGCTGCTGTACGGCATCGCCGCGTTCACAGGCACGCTCGCACCCGGCATCGTTCTCGCGACCGCCATCACGATGTTCGGTGTCGCCAACCGGACGAACCGGCGGACGACCATCCTCGTGGCGGTGGTCGCCATCGTGGTGATCCTGCCGCTCAGCCGATTGGCGACCATCAGCGACGTGCTCGACCCGCGAGCCTTCCAGTTCGCCGTCACCGTGGCCTTCGCCGCCGCGGCGGGTGACGCGACCCGTTCGCGACGGGAGTACGTGCGGGCCGTGACCGAGCGGGCCGAGCGGGCCGAGCAGACCCGCGATTCGGAGGCCCGGCGTCGCGTCACCGAGGAGCGCCTGCGCATCGCGCGCGACCTGCACGACGCCGTGGCCCATCAGATCTCGGTGATCAGCCTCAACGCGGGGGTCGCGTCATCCGCGCTCGAATCCCGGCCTGAGAAGGCCCGCGAGGCGCTGAGCACGATCCGCGTCGCGTCGCGCGCGGTGCTGGCCGAGATCGGCGATCTGCTCGCGATGCTGCGCGCGGAGGACGACGGGTCCAGTGGAATCGGAGCGGCGCCCCAGCCGGGGCTCGCCCGGCTGGACGAGCTGGTCGGCCGGTTCGGCGAGAGCGGTCTGCGCGTCACCGTGCGGGTCGATGGTGACATCTCGCGGCTTCCCGGAGCTGTCGATCTGGTGGCGTACCGGGTCATCCAGGAGGGCCTGACCAACGCGCACAAGCACGGAGCCGAGCATCGCGCGCACGTGCTCGTCGCTGTCGGCGACCGGCAGGTGGACGTCGCGGTGAGCAACCCCGTTCCGTCGGCGGCGGCCGACCCGGTCGACCTCGACGCCGGCACCGGCGGCCGGGGACTGCTCGGCCTTCGGGAGCGCGTGGCGTCGGTGCGCGGATCGGTCGAGACCGGTCCGACGCCCGGCGGTTACCGCATCGCGGCGACGCTGCCTCTTCCCGAGGAGAGCTCGACGTGATCACCGTGCTCGTCGTGGACGACCAGGCTCTGATCCGGCAGGCGGTCGCCGACATCCTCGGCGGCGAGCCGGGGATCGCCGTCGTGGGGCAGGCCGTCAACGGCCGGGAGGCCGTGGCCGCGGCATCCGCTCTTCTTCCCGACATCGTTCTGATGGACATCCGGATGCCGGAGCTCGACGGCATCGCGGCGACGGCCGCGATCTGCGCCGATCCGGCGCTGGCATCGAGCCGGGTGCTCATCCTGACGACGTTCGAGGAGGACGAGTACCTCGTCGACGCGCTGCGCGCCGGTGCGAGCGGCTTCATCGGCAAGGGCTCCGAGCCGGACGAGATCGTGCGGGCCGTTCGGGCCGTGCATGCCGGCGACGCGCTTCTCTCGCCCACCGCGACGAGGGGCCTCATCACCCGGTATGTGCTGCCGCGGGCACCGGCGCCCGTCGCCGTGCCTGTGGAGCTCGAGCAGCTCACCGAGCGCGAGCGGGAAGTGCTGCTGCTCGTGGCCCGTGGACGCTCGAACCAGGAGATCGCGGACGAGCTGTTCATCTCGCCCCACACCGCGAAGACGCACGTCAATCGCATCATGACGAAGGTGTACGCCCACGACCGTGCGCAGCTCGTGATCCTCGCGTACGAGAGCGGTCTGCTCGCGCCGGGAACGGGCTGAGCCCCTTGAGCTAGGCCGGTTTCGCCGCGACGCGGGCGGAGCGCGGCGGGCGCGGCCTCATGTGGCGCGCGACGAGGTCGAGGAGCCGGGTGAGCTGGTCCCGGTCGGCGGCGCCCAGCGCATCCACGAAGACCTGCTGAACCATCGCCACATGCCCGGGGAGCACGCGGGCGAGAAGGGCGGCGCCGTCGGCCGTGAGGGTGGCGTTCACGCCGCGGTCATCATCGGGGGAAGGGGTGCGGCTCACGAGTCCCGCCTGCTCGAGCCGGCCCACCTGGTAGGTCAGGCCGCTCTTGCTGTGGACGAGCCGGTCGGCGAGGTAGGTCATGCTGCGGGGCGTCGTGGGGTCCTCGCCCAGCGTGGCGAGGATCTGGAACTGCACGAAGCTCAGCCCGCCCTCTTCTCGGAGCTGTCGTTCGCTCCCCTGCCGGAGGAGCCCGCTCACCTCGAGGAGCGCGAAGTACACCCCGAACTCCGGGGGAAGGGTCGGCGGAATCACGCGACGGGGCATGTCGAAATCCTACGGCGAACTTTTGGTGCGAATTGGAAATACATCACCGCAAGTCGGCGTTCTCACTCACCAAGGTGGTTCGAATTTGAAGGAATGCCACCGGCGATCCGCGACTCGCGGCCCGAACCCAGACGAAAGGAATCACGATCATGCGCGCCATCCAATTCACCCAGTACGGCGAACCCTCCGTCCTCGAGGCGGTGGAGTTTCCCCTCCCCGCACCCGGGGCCGGCGAAGTCCTCGTCCGTGTCGCCGGCACCACGTTCAACCAGGTCGACGCCACGATCCGCGCCGGTTACCTGGCGAGCGTCTTCCCCATGGAGCTTCCTCACGTCCCGGGCATCGACGTCAGCGGCACCGTGGTCGCCGTCGGCGAGGGGGTGGCGCCCGACCTCGTCGGCGGGAATGTCGTCGCCTTCCTCCCTCCGACCTCATCCGGAGCATCCGCGGAGTATGCGATCGTGAGCGCCGAACTGCTCGCGGCGGCTCCGGCATCCATCCCCCTCGCCGACGCGGCGACGCTGGCATCGAGCGGCCTCACTGCCTGGCAGGCGGTCATCGAGCAGGCGGACGTCCGCGCCGGTCAGCGCGTGCTCGTCAACGGCGCCGGTGGCGGCGTCGGCGGATTCGCCGTGCAGCTCGCCGCCCGCGCCGGCGCGACGGTGATCGCCACGGCGAGCCCCCGCAGCCGCGACGCGGTCGTCTCCGACGGCGCCTCGCAGGTCATCGACTACACGTCCACGCCGGTGGTCGAGGCCCTGACGGAACCGGTCGATGCGGTGCTCAACTTCGTGCGCACGACGCCCGCCGAGACGGCGGCCCTCGTCGCGCTCGTCGCACCAGGGGGTGTCTTCGTCTCCACCACCACACCGGGCGAGCCCGCCGGGGGAGTGCGCACCGTGGCGGTGTTCGCGCGCAGCGACGCGACTCAGTTGACTCGACTGGCGGAGCTGGTGGACGCAGGGGAGCTGCGAGTCGATGTCAGTGAGCGCCACTCTCTCGACGACCTCGCCGCGGTGCACACCATGGCCGAGGCGGGGAAGCTCCGCGGCAAAGTGGTGCTCACGCCGACGTCGCGGTCGTAGACCGCGCGAGCAGTGTCGTCCGCCCACGGGAGCCGCGTGAGCTATCGGTGGCCTCTCGCGTCGCAGGGCCTAACCCTCGCCCGGGGCGAACTCGCTCACGATGAACCGAGCGCCCTGGGGGTCCACGACGACCGCGTCCTTCGACCACTCCGTGTCGGCCTGGGACTCGATCGTCGCTCCCTGCTCCTTGGCGACGGCGACGCTTGCGTCGCGGTCTGCGACGGCGAACCGGATCTGCCATGACGATTTCGGAGCACCCGGGGTGAGGCCGGCGATAACGTCGGCGAAGCCCTCGGGCAGGGACTCCTGGCGTGTGTGGATGTCCGGGTCGCTCGTCGCGGCCAGGTGGTTCCCGTATCCGGGGAGGCGGATCATGCCGGCTCCGAGACGGGGGTCCACCGTCCAGCCGAACAACTCGCCGTAGAAGGCGAGCGCGGCCTCCGGATCGGGAGTGTGCAGGTCGCTGAAGTTCCATGCACCGGGAGTGTTCACGATCTGCGACCCGTGGTGCGTACCGGGCTGCCACAGGCGGAAGAGCGCCGCCTGTGGGTCCCGGCAGGTCGCGGTGCGTCCGTACTCGCCGCCTTCCGACGGCGGGACGAGGACCTCGCCGCCCTGTCTTTCGACACGGGCGCAGGTCTTCTCCACGTCGTCGCAGGAGATGTAGCTCACCCACCCGGCGTCCGAGTCGCCCGCCTGGATGGCGCCGACATCGCGTCCGTCGAGCCGGGCGAACAGGTACGGGTCGCCGGCGCCGGGCTCGCCGGCCTCGGCGTAGCTCCAGCCGAACAGTGCGGCATAGAAGTCGGCGGCCGCCCGCACATCCCGTGCCTCGACGTCGACCCAGCACGGCACGCCCGCCGGGTAGGTGCGCGGTGGATGCGGTGTGTGGTCCATGAGTGCTCCTTCACCGGTTTCCCGATCACCGTACTCGGCCCCGCCGACACGTCGCCGTGCCGAGGTTCAGCCGGGTACCACCGCGTCGCCGACGGCGATGACCGCGGGCGTCGGCGACGCCGTCAGCTGGGGGACGAGCCACACGCCGAACCAGGTCTTCCCGTCCCAGCTGCGGTGCTTCGCGAGCGTGCGGATGGGCTCCTTGCCGCGTGCCAGCGACCCGGGATCGATCGTCGTCATCACGCACCGGTCGCACACGCCGCTCACCCGGAAGCGCACGTCGCCGAGCTGCACGAACGGCCACGCATCCTCGGCGAAAGGCGCATCCGGGTCGCCATCGACGACCACGTTGGGGCGGAAGCGGAGCATGTCCATCGGCGGTGTGCCCTCGTCGGTCCACCGGTCGAGCTGCGCCAGCGAGGACTCGCTGGCCAGCAGCAAGGGGGCCACGTCGGCGAGAGACACTCGATCACCCGGATGCCCGCCGAGGGACGGATTCACCGGTCGAACCAGCGGATCGGGCTGCCAGACCAGTCGCACCGGGCGCCCGAGCCGGGCACTCAGCCAGGCCGCGGAGCCCGAATCGGCCGGCAGCGCCGAGCCCTGTCGAGATTGCCCGACCGCGACCGGCCCCGCGCCCCGTGGTACGGGAACGCGCAACGACTCCGCGTCTCGGTCGCTCAGCAGCAGGGCGCCGTCATCGAGCACCACGGCACCGAGCGAGAGAAGCGCGTTCGCCTCTCGCGCGGTGACGGGTTCGCCGTGCGGATCGACCACCGCCCAACGGCGGTCGTCCGCGAGCCCCCACGGCAGGACCCTTGCCGACCCGACCTCCAGACCCGCCAACGACTTGACGGGGTAGACGCGGAGCCTGGTCACCTGCACGCTCAAACGCTACCGCGAAGGCGTCCGGGGAGCGGCCCCGGTCGCCCCCGGTCGGCCGACTTGCTGCGGGCACTTCCGTGGGCACCTGTGCCCCGTGGATGGCGCTGGTAGCGTGAGCTGGCGGCATCATGACTGACGACAAGAGCCTGGGACTCACCCTCAGCGGCGGCGGGGCGTACGGCGCCGCGCACGTGGGAGTGCTCCAGGAGCTCCGCGACCGCGGCATCCATCCCGGCATCGTCGCGGGCACGAGTTCGGGGGCGCTGGTGGCGGCCGCTTATGCGGCCCGGGTCCCCCAGGAGGCGATCGAACGAGCGGCATCGGCCTTCCGCTGGAGTTCGATCGCCCGCATGTCGCTCACCCCACGACTCGGCTTGCTCGACTCCGGCGCGTTGACGGACGCCATCCATCGCACTTTCGGCGATGATCCGCTCATCGAGGAGCTGCCACGACGCTTCGCGGCCGTGGCGACGGATCTTCGAACCCGTCAGGCGGTCGTTCTGGACAGGGGCCCGCTGAACGTCGCGCTGCGGGCCACGATCGCCGTTCCCGGCCTTCTGCCGCCTGTTCGCCGCGGCCGTCAGGTGCTCATGGACGGAGGAATGGTCGACAACGTGCCCGTCGCCGCGACACGGGGCTTGGGCGCGAAGACCGTCATCGTGGTGCGCCTGCACGCGAAGTGGGAGAACGTGAGGATGATGCGCGTCGCCTCCACCGCCGCAGAGCTCCAGGAAGACCCATCGGTCATCCTCATCCAACCCGAGATGGAAGGGCTGGCGCAGTGGTCGATGGGCGACGTGCCGCACCTCATCGAGGAAGGACGGCGCGCGGCGCGCCGCGCCCTGGACGCGGTGCACGCGCTCCCGCGCAGCTGACGGAGCCGTGCGCCGCCCCGCTGGTCAGGACTGGATCGCCTCGATGATCTTCTCGTCGCCCTCGTTGACGGCTTTCGCGACGGCGTCGTAGTCGCCCTTGTCGATCGCCTTGTCGACCTTCTTGGTGGCGCGCTCGATCGCTGCGTCGACGCGGTCGAGGTAGAGATCATCCACCAGTGCGACGATCGCGGAAGAGCCGGCGGGCAGCCACTCCTCAGCATCCACCCCGATCTTCTTCTCTTCGTGATGCCGTGCGATCGCTGCGACGCCGGCGCCGATGCCCGCCCCGACGAGTCCGGAAAGCAGCAGAGGCGGCGCGAACAGACCCACCACGAGCCCGCCGACGGCCCCGATGCCTGTCCCGTTGCGGATGAGTCCGCCGCCGTGCTCTTTCACCTCCACCTTCCCCTCGGAGTCGCGCGAGAGGACGACGGCGGCGGTGACGGCGGTGTCCTCCAGCGCGTTGATCCTCGTGAAGTCCTCCCGCGCGGAGGCGTCGTCGTCATAGGCGACGACGAGCAGGATGTAGTTACGGTCGGCCATGAGAATTCCTTTCACTCACGGCCATCCTGGCGGTCGCGTCCTCGGAGAGGAAGGGCGGTCTCAGATGACGGGCAGCGGAACGCCGGAGCCCCACGCGATGATGACCGCCGCAACCAGCCATCCGGTCCACGCCAGCAGGATGTCGAACATCCGGTTGCCGTTGATCTCCTCATCGCCGAAACCAGGAACGCTCGTCTCCACGACCTCCCAGAGGACGGTCAGGATGGCGACGACGAGGAACGGGATGAGCCAGAGCCCGAGCACGACTCCGGTCGAGGTGTGGATGGTCGACCACCACGGATCCATCAGTTTCCGGTCCCCGGCGGGAACCTCCCCGGGCCGGGGTTTCGACACTGTCGCCTCCATCAGCAGGCGCACGGCGACCATGAGTACGAGCACCCCGCCGCCGATGAGGCGCACCGTGTGAACCCACGACGGCAGCTCGTTTGCCGGGGGCGCGAGCAGATAGCACGTGAAGACGGCCGCCGCGATGAAGATCCCGGCCAGTGTCCAGCTGAGCCAGGTGCGGGTCGGCCACTCCCGCCATCGAAGCTTCGTGACCCCGCGGAGCCCGCTCCCGACCTGTAGTTCCACAAAAGGCTGCATCGTCGCCCCGATCGTCTGCGGCGCCTGGTTGGCGCGTGTGAACAGAAGAGCGCGGCAGTCGACGCTCTGATACAGCCGCGGTCGCTATCGGGTGCGCCCGATCACGGCCTCGGGGCTGAGATCGAGTCGGCGCAGGAGCTGCGCGTTGAGCGCGACCACGATGGTGGACAGTGACATCAGGATCGCGCCGACGGACATCGGCAGCACGAAGCCGATCGGGGCGAGGATGCCGGCAGCGAGGGGGACCGAGATCAGGTTGTAGCCGGCGGCCCACCACAGGTTCTGCTTCATCTTTCGGTAGCTTGCCCGCGAGAGTTCGATCACCGACAGCACCGAGCGGGGGTCATCGCTGGCGAGGATGACGCCCGCCGAGGCGATGGCCACGTCGGTGCCGGCGCCGATAGCGATGCCGACGTCGGCCTGTGCGAGCGCGGGGGCGTCGTTGACGCCGTCGCCGACCATCGCGACCTTGCGACCCTCGGCCTGCAGTCCCTTCATGGTGGCTGCCTTGTCCTCCGGGCGGACGCCGGCGAAGAACCGGTGGATGCCGAGCTCGGCCGCCACCGCGCCCGCCACCGCCTCCGCGTCACCGGTGATCATCACGACCTCCACGCCTCGCTCGTGCAGAGCGGCGACGGCTTCCCGCGACTCGGTGCGGATCTCGTCCGCAAGGCGCAGCGCGCCGGCGACCTTTCCGTCGACGAGAACGTGGAGGATGATCGCGCCCTCGTTCTGCCATTCGCTCGTGATGGGCAGTTCGGCCGCGTTCTCCTGCCGCAGCATGTTCGGACCGCCGACCCGGACTGTTCGCCGGCCGACGCGGGCGCGCACCCCCGCAGCGGGCGAGGACTCGAAGTCGATGGAGCCGGGAATGGTGAGGCCCTTGTGCCGCGCCGCGTTCACGATCGCCCGAGCCAGGGGGTGCTCGGAATCCGCCTCGGCGGCGGCGGCAAGCGCGAGCAGGTCATCCGCGGAGGTCGAAGGCTCGGCTGTCTCGATGCCCGTCACCGCGGGGGTTCCCTTGGTCAGCGTGCCGGTCTTGTCGAAGAGAACCGTGTCGACCGTGCGCATGCTCTCCAGCGCCAGCCGATCCTTCACCAGCACTCCTGCGCGGGCGGCGCGCTCGGTGGCGATGGACACGACCAGCGGGATCGCCAGTCCGAGCGCGTGCGGGCAGGCGATGACGAGGACGGTGATCGTGCGGATCACCGCGTCATCCGGCTGACCGAGGGCGGTCCACACCAGGGCGGTGACCGCCGCTGCGACGAGTGCGAACCAGAACAGCCACCCCGCCGCGCGGTCGGCGAGCCGCTGCGCGCGAGACGAGGAGTTCTGCGCCTCCGCCACGAGTCGCCGGATGCCGGCGAGGGCGGTGTCCTCGCCGACCGCAGTGATCCGGATGCGCACGCCCGAGTCGGTGGCGACGGTGCCGGCGACGACCGCGTCGCCATCGGCGCGGCGCACGGCCCGGGATTCGCCGGTGATCATCGACTCGTCCATCGACGCCGACCCCTGCACGATCCGTCCGTCCGCGGGCACGCGGCCGCCTGGACGGACCACCACGATGTCGCCGACCACGAGTGCCGATGGGGCCACCGAAAGGATGGCGTCGCCCTGCACCTTCTCCGCCTCATCCGGCAGGAGCGCGGCGAGCGAGTCCAGCGCGGAAGTGGTCTGCGCCAGGGAGCGCATCTCTATCCAGTGACCGAGGAGCATGATCACGATCAGCAGCGCGAGCTCCCACCAGAAGTCCAGCTGGTGGGAGAGGACTCCGAGGCTCGCGCCCCAGGAGGCGAGGAACGCGACGGTGATCGCGAGCCCGATCAGCAGCATCATCCCCGGTTTGCGCGCGCGCAGCTCCCCGACCGCCCCGGTGAGGAACGGTGCGCCGCCCCACACGTACATGACGGTGCCCACGACCGGTGAGACCCAGCCCACCCATCCCGCATCGGGAAGCGAGTAGCCGATGATCATCGCGAACATCGACGAGAAGGCGATCACCGGCACGGCGAGCACGAGCATGATCCAGAACAGCCGGCGGAACCGGCCGACATGGCCACCGTGCCCGGCGTGGCCACCGTGACGCCCGTGACCGCCGTGACCGGCGACACCGTGCGCAGAGGGCGCCGGGGTGCCGTGCTCGTGCTGCTCGTGCTGCTCGTGCTGCTCGTGCTGCTCGTGCTGCTCGTGCTGCTCGAGCATCTCGCGGTCGGTGATCGCCGTGTGCTGATGATTGTGCTGGCTCATGATGGGGTCCTTCACTGTCACGCCCGCGGGGCGCGGGTGCGCTTCTCAGACGGGCTCGGGGACCCGTTCGTCAGTGGGGAGGGCGGGGACCGCGACCCGGTTGAAGGTGCGCAGCCGCAGGCTGTTGGTCACCACGAACACGGATGAGAACGCCATCGCGGCGGCGGCGACCAGGGGGTTGAGCAGGCCCAGCATGGCGATCGGAACGGCGGCGACGTTGTACGCGAACGCCCAGAACAGGTTGCCCTTGATCGTGCCCAAGGTTCTGCGAGCCAGGCGGATCGCGTCCGCGACGACGAGGAGATCGCCGGAGACGATGGTGATGTCGCTGGCCGCGATCGCCGCGTCGGTGCCGCCGCCCATCGCCAGACCGAGATCCGCAGCGGCCAGTGCGGCGCCGTCGTTCACGCCGTCCCCGACCATGGCGACCACGCGTCCCTGCGCCTGCAGACGGCGGATCACATCGAGCTTGCCCGCAGGGCTCATGCCGGCGTGCACCTCGTCGATTCCCACGAGCGACGCGACCTGCAAGGCCGCACCCTCGTTGTCGCCGGTGAGCAGGATCGGTCGGAGGCCCAGCGCGCGGAAGCGCCTGATCGCCTCGACGCTGGTCGGTTTGACGGTGTCTGCGACGGCGATCGCACCGAGGTACTCGCCGTCGCGGGCGACCATCACGACCGTTGCGCCTCCTGCCGCCAGCGCGTCGGCCTCCCGCTGTGCGCGGGCAGACGGGCGGATGGTCCACTGCTCCCGCACCCACGACGGGCGGCCAGCGATCACCAGCGACCTGTCCACCATGCCCTGGACACCCAGCCCGGCGTGCGAGGCGAAGGTCTCGGCGTGCGGCACGGTCGGCGCCGCCGTCACGATCGCGCGGGCCACCGGGTGCTCCGAACCGGATTCCACGGCGGCGGCGACGCGCAGCAGCTCGTCTCGGGCGACGCCGGGTGCGGGAAGGATCTCTGTGGCGGTCATCCGGCCGGTGGTGACGGTGCCGGTCTTGTCCAGCACGATCGTGTCCACCTTGCGGGTCTGCTCCAGCACCTGGGGTCCACTGATGAGGATTCCGAGCTGCGAGCCGCGTCCGGTGCCGACCAGCAGGGCGGTGGGGGTCGCCAGCCCGAGGGCGCATGGGCACGCGATGATCAGCGTCGCCACCGCGGCGGTGAAAGCCAGTTCGAGGGAGCCTCCGACCAGAAGCCACCCTCCGAACGCCGCGACCGCGAGCAGGATCACGACGGGAACGAACACGGCGGAGACCCGGTCGGCGAGACGCTGCACGGAGGCCTTTCCGGCCTGCGCCTGCTCCACGAGCCGACCCATCCGCGCGAGCTCGGTGTCGGCGCCGACGCGGGTCACCTCGACCGTCAGCCGGCCGCCGACGTTGACCGTCGCGCCGACCACTCGGGATCCCGGGGTGACCTCGACGGGGATGGACTCGCCGGTGAGCATGCCGGCGTCTATGGCCGAGGATCCATCGGTCACGAGCCCGTCCGACGGGATCTTCTCGCCGGGGCGCACCAGAACGATGTCGCCGACGACGAGCTGGGTGACGGGCACCCTCTGCTCGACGCCGTTCATCAGCCGGGTGGCATCTTTCGCCCCCAGTTCGAGGAGCGCGCGCAGCGCCTCGAAGGAGGACTTCTTGGCGCGTGCTTCGGCGTACCGGCCGGCGAGGATGAAGACGGTCACCAGGGCGGCGACCTCGAGGTAGATCTCGTGACCGCCGGCCTGCGGTGCGCCGATCAGCGTGAAGCTCATCGTCATACCCGGCATCCCGGCCCCACCGAAGAACAGCGCGTACAGCGACCATCCGAACGCCGCGATCACCCCGAGGCTGATCAGTGTGTCCATCGTCGCGGCACCGTGACGGGCGTTGATGGCCGCGGCGCGGTGAAACGGCCAAGCGCCCCACACGGCCACAGGGGCTGTGAGCGTGAGGGCCAGCCACTGCCAGTAGGTGAACTGCAGCGCGGGGATCATCGACAGCACGGCCACCGGCAGGGCGAGGGCGGTGCTGATCAGCAGCCGGCGGCGCAGGGAGGCGACCTCGTCATTCTGGGGTGAGGCGTTCCCGGAAGCGTCGGTGCGGTCGACCGGCGGTGCGGGAAGCGCGGCCCGGTAGCCGGCGGATTCCACCGCGGCGATGAGGTCGGCGGGGTCGACGTCGTGCCCTCGAACGCTTGCCTTCTCGGTGGCGTAGTTCACCGTGGCCTCCACTCCGGGAAGCTTGTTCAGCTTGCGTTCGATCCGGGTGGCGCACGATGCGCACGTCATCCCGGTGATTTCGAGCTCGACGTCGACGGTGCTCATGCTGGTGCGCCTGCGAGGGTGTAACCGGCCTCCTCGACGGCGGCCTGGACGGTCGCGGCGTCGAGCGGTGCGGCGCTCTCGATCGTGACGCGGGACGCGCCACCGGCGTTCAGGTCGACGGATACGCTCTCCACGCCCTCCAGGGCGGTGAGTTCTTCCTTGACGCTCATGGCGCAGTGCGCGCACGTCATTCCGGCGACCAGGATCTCGGTGCGGTCGTTTATGGTCATGGGTGTCTCCTTCGAGTGGGGGTTGGTGTGCTCAGGAGCGGACGAGGCGCGCGATGGCTTCATTCGCCTCGCGGATCTTCTCCGCGGCGACGGGTCCGCCTTCGGCACTGGCTTCGGCTACGCAGTGAGTGAGGTGGTCGGCGAGGAGCGAGAGGGCGACCGTTTCGAGCGCCTTCGTCGCCGCGGACACCTGGGTGAGGATGTCGATGCAGTACTTCTCTTCATCGACCATCCGCGCGATGCCGCGCACCTGGCCCTCAGCGCGACCGAGCCGCTTCAGCAGGTCTTCCTTGTTGGCCACGTAACCGTTCATGCGAATACCATACCCCCCTACGGTATAGAAACGGCGAATCGGAGGGGAAAATTCCCGCCGACCCTCATGCCAGGCTGCGCCCTGGATCCGAGGGATGGCCAACTGCGCCGACGGGCATGCGGAAACTATCGGCTGCCCACCTCGTGGAGCGGCGGCCGACGTATCCTGGGCCGATGGTGGTCGGTCGCGGAACGTTCGGTCCTGTGCGACTCGCCTGGATGGATGCCGCGGCATCCGCACCGCTGGCGGCGGATGTGCTCGCGCGCTTCGGAGATCAGCAGCGCCGAAGGTTCGCCGCCCTCGAGGAGCCCGCGGCGCGCAGATTCCTCGCTGGTCGACGCCTCTTGGCGGCCCTGATCGACGAAGCCCACGAAGGCGCGGACCTCACCATGGGATCGACGTGCGAGCGATGTGGCGCAGAGCACGGGCGCCCGCGCTTCGCGCGCGTCCCGGTAGAGGTCAGCGTGAGCTATGCGGGAGACATCGTGGCCGTGGCGGCCGTCGCATGTGCCCACGCGTCCGGCGTGGGCATTGACATCGAGCGGCGTCCGAGCGACGGCGCGGACTCTCCGCTCGGCGGGCTGGCCCCGCTCTTCGCGCCCGGGCGACCGCCGAGCACGTCGGAGTGGACGCTCCTCGAGGCCGCGCTCAAGGCCGACGGTCGTGGAGTCACAGCAGACCTGTCGACCGTGCGGATCGGCGACCATGCGAGCGGGTCGTTGCCGGGTTCGCGTGCCGTTCTGATGCCGTGGCGATCCGACAGCGTGGATGCCGCGGTGATCCCGGGCCCGGAGGGCCACGTGATCAGCGCGGCGGTCGCTCGTCCGGCCGCGGCGTCGCGAGCCGCCTGATCGATCGTTCGCCGCCGGCGCTCGGAAGGTCGGGGAGTCGCGGTCGTTCGAGCCACGCGTTCAGGAGTCCTGCCGCCGACTTCCCGAAGGCATCGACGGCGAGGGTCACGAAGTCCGCGGTCGTCGCCGTCGACGAGCCGTACGTTTTGATCCACGTGCGCAGCAGAGCGAAGAACGGCTGGTCTCCCACGGCGAGGCGGAGGGCGTGCAGGGTCAGCGCTCCCCGCTTGTACACCCGGTCGTCGAACATCAGGTCGGGGCCCGGGTCGCTCAGGACGAGGTCCTGCGGAAGCGCGGCTAGACGCGCGTTGTGCGCGAGGGCGTTCTCGTGAGCCGTGAGCCCGCCCGCGTACTCCGACCACAGCCACTCCGCGTAGCACGCGAAGCCCTCGTTGAGCCAGATGTCCTTCCACCTGGCGACGCCGACGCAGTTGCCGAACCACTGGTGTGCGAGCTCGTGTGCGACCAGCCGCTCGTACGTTCCCGCACCGGCCACGTGGTTCGCGCCGAACACGGCGATTCCCTGTGCCTCGAGCGGGATCTCCAGCTCGTCATCCGTGACGACCACGGCGTACTCGGGAAGCGGGTACGGGCCGAAGAGCTCTTCGAAGCACGAGAACATCCGTGGCAGGTCTGCGAAGTCGGCGTGCACCCGGTCCGCGAGGCGGGCGGGGTAGTACAGCCGTCCGACCGCTGCCCCGAGTGCCAAGGCCTCCTCCACGTAGTGACCGATGTGCACCGTCATCAGGTACGTGGGTGTAGGGCAGGCCTGGTCGAAGACCCACGTCGACTTTCCGCCGCGCGTCGTGAACTCGCTGCGAACCCCGCTCGCGACGACCGTGTACGCGCGGTCGGTGGTCACGGAGACGCGGTACGTCGCCTTGTCGGACGGGATGTCGTTGCAGGGGAACCAGGTGGGGGCTCCGGTCGGCTGGGCGGCGACGAGCGCACCGTCGTCGAGCTCCTCCCAGCCGATCGTGCCCCAGCGGGAACGGCGCGGTCGCGGCGCGCCGGCGTAGGCGACCGTGATCTCGAATCCGCCGCCCGGTGCGAGCGGTGCGGGAAGCGTGATGCGCAGCTTGCGGTCGCTCTGGTGGAAGCCGGGCACGCGCACCCCCGCCGTCGTGACCTTCGTCGCCCGGAGCCCGAACAGGTCGAACGCCAGCACCTTCGTGGCCGCGACCACCCGTCCGCGGATGGTCGCGGTTCCGCTGAGCCGATTGGTGCTCACCTTGTAGTCGAGCGTCAGGGCGTAGTGGTCGACCTCGATGCGCGGGTCACCGCTCTGCGGCGTGTAGGAATCGGCCCTCATGCGTCCACTGACTGGTACACCCGCACCGTCACGGCACGCCACGGCCCGATGGGGTTGCCGCTCCACCTGCTGCCGATCGGGACGGACTCCCCTCGCATCACGAGAGAGGCGGGGCCGACGGTCGCGTTCGCGCCGATGTTCGCGGCGGGCAGGATCACGCTGTGCGGCCCGAGCGTCGCGCCCGCTCCGAGTGTGACCGTGTCGATGCTCATCACCCGATCATGGAACAGATGCGTCTGCACCACACATCCGCGATTGACCGTCGCCCCGTCTCCGAGGGTGACCAGGTCGGGCTCGGGCAGCCAGTAGCTGTCGGTCCAGACGCCCCGGCCGACCTTCGCGCCGAGCGAGCGCAGCCACATCGCGAGTGCGGGAGTTCCGGCAGCCGCGTTCGCGAACCATGGCGCCGCGACCATCTCGGTGAACGTGTCCGCGACCTCCGTCCGCCAGACGAAGCTCGACCAGAGCGGGTGCTCGCCCGCGCGGATCGGACCGACGAAGAGCCACTTCGCGATCGTCGTGATCACGGCGGCGGCCGCACCGGCGAGCAGCAGCACGACACCCGAGCCGAGGATCGCCCAGGCGAGCCCCCACGTGTCGATGAGCCAGGCCAGCGTGAACAGCACGGCGAGAGCGATCGCGCACGTGACGAGAACCGGGATGAGGCGGCACAGCTCCCAGAGCGCGCGCGCGACGCGCAGAGAGCGACGGGGCCGGTAGGTGCGCTCGAGGTCGCCGTCGTTCACCACGCGCCGGAGGCGCACCGCGGGCGAGCCGAGCCATGAGGATCCGGGCTTGGACTTCTCCGGCGCCACGGAGAGCACCGCGACGAGACCGTCGCGGGGAACGCGGTGGCCGGCGCCCGCCATGCCGGAGTTGCCCAGGAACGCGCGCTTCCCGATGCGCGCACCCTCCAGCCGCATCCAGCCGCCCTTCAACTCGTACGTGGCGACCATGGTGTCATCGGCGAGGAATGCCCCGTCGTCGATCGTCGTGAGCGACGGGATGAGAAGCACGGTGGATGCCTCGACGCCTTTTCCCACGTCGGCACCGAGCATCCGCAGCCACAGGGGGGTGAACAGGCTCGAGTAGAGCGGGAACAGCAGCGTGCGCGCGGAATCCAGGAGCCGTTCGATGGTCCACGCCTGCCATGCCACCCGGCTGCGCACCGGATGCACACCTTCGGTGAGTCGGATCGACAGCAGCCGGACGAGCAGGCACACGGAGAGGGCGAACGTGGTGCCCACGACCAGCGTCGCCGGCAGAAGCCAGGCGATCGCGCCGGGTATCGCCTCAGCCATCGAGGACGCTCCCGCGATCCCCTGCGCCAGCACGATCCCGCCGACGGCGATCGCGACGAAGGGCAGCAGCCCGAGCACGGCAGAGGAGACGCCGTAGGCCCACAGCCAGCGCCGTGGCGCGGGCGGGCGCTCAGGCGCGAGCGCGTTGGATGTGCCTCCGACCCGCACCGCAGGGGAGCCTGCCCAGCGCTGGCCGGCTCTGACGCGACCGAAGACCGCGGAACCCGGTGCGATCTCCGCATGGCGGCCGATCCTCGTCCCGGGGGCCAGTGTGCTGCGGGTGCCGATCGTCGCGCCCGCTCCGATCCGGATGCCGCCGATCCGCACCGTGTCGCCGTCGATCCAGTAACCGGAGAGGTCGACCTCCGGCTCGATCGCCGCGCCATCGGCGATCTCGAGCATGCCGGTCACCGGCGGAAGGGAGTGCAGGTCGACGTCCGCGCCGAGCTTCGCGCCGAGCGCGCGGGCGTAGTAGCTGACCCACGGCGCCCCCGCCATGCCCACGGGATCCACCTGGTGGGCGACCTGCTCGGCGAGCCAGAGCCGGAGGTGCACTCCTCCGCCACGGGGGTAGTCGCCCGGCCGCACTCCGCCGAGCAGGAGACGGGCGACCGCTGCGGATGTCGCCATCCTTCCGAGCGGTGTCACGAAGAGAACGAGTCCGATGACAACGAGCCACAGCGGCGCCGCGGGCAGGAAGTCGAAGCCGGGGAAGAGGCGCAGGATCCAGCTCGCCGCCAGCAGCCAGAACGTCCACCTCAGGCCGGCGAAGATGAAGAGCGGCACCCCCGCAGCGGTCTGCACCCACTGCATGATCCGGGGGGTCGGCCGCGGGACGCTGAACGTGTTCGGCAGGCCCCCGAGTTCGGCTGCCTCCGCCTCGACCGCATCGGCCATCTGACGCAGGCGGGGGAGGTCGTACACGTCCGACATCGTGAACTCCGGCGCGCGACTCCGGATGCGGGAGACGAGCTGGGCGGCGGCGAGCGAGCCGCCGCCGAGTTGGAAGAAGTCCGCATCCTCGTCGGACGGTCCGATGCCGAGCACCGCTGCCCACTGCTCCGCGAGCCAGGCCGCGGTTCCCGTCAGCGAGGAGTGTGCGTCATCCGTGTCGGTCAGCGGCCATGGCAGGGCCGCCTTGTCGACCTTGCCCGACGTGCGCACAGGCAGGTCGTCGACCACGGCGAGGAGCGGGATCAGCGGCGCCGGCAGCAGGTGCGCGAGTTCGGCGCGGGCCGTTCGGCGATCGAACCCTTCGGCAGGTACGACATAGCCGACCAGGAGCGATACCCCGCCCTCGGAGCGCTGCACGACCACGGTTGCCGCCGTGACGGCGTTCAGCGATTGGAGAGCGGACTCGACCTCGCCGAGCTCGATGCGCCGACCGCCGATCTTGACCTGGTCGTCCGCGCGACCCTGGAAGACGAGGCCGGCGGGGTCCATGCGGACGAGGTCCCCGGAGCGGTAGGCGCGTTCCCACCCGAGGGTCGGCATCCCGGCGTACTTCTCCGCATCCTTCGCACCATCCAGGTAGCGCGCGAGGCCGACGCCGCCGATGATCAGCTCACCGATCTCGCCGTCGCCGACCGGTACGCCGGTCGGGTCCACGACGGCGAGCGCCCACCCGTCGAGGGGCCGTCCGATCCGCACCGGCCCCTGCCCGTCGAGCGGAGCCGCACACGCGACGACGGTCGCCTCGGTGGGTCCGTACGTGTTCCACAGCTCCCTCCCCTCCGCGACGAGTCGTGTGACGAGGTCGGGCGGGCATGCCTCACCGCCGAAGATCAGGAGCCGCACGTTCTCGATCGCGTCCTGCGGCCACAGGGCGGCGAGCGTCGGCACCGTGGAGACCACCGTGATCCCGTGGCCGACGAGCCACGGTCCGAGATCTTCCCCCGATCGAACCAGGGCGCGGGGCGCCGGAACGAGGCACGCGCCGTGACGCCAGGCGAGCCACATCTCCTCGCACGACGCGTCGAACGCGACGGACAAACCGGCCAGCACCCGGTCACCCGGTGCGAGCGGTGCCGACTGCAGGAAGAGGCGCGCCTCGGCATCGACGAAGGCTGCGGCCGATCGATGGGTGACCGCGACCCCCTTCGGCACTCCCGTCGAGCCCGAGGTGAAGATGATCCATGCGTCATCGTCGAGGGTGGGCGCGGGAACGGACGGTCGGTCACGCGAGCTGGGGTGCGGGATGTCGGCGAAGAGGTTCCCGGCCGCGGCATCCGTCGCTGTGGATGCCGACGGCTCGAACACTCCCTTCCCGGTGATCACCCCCTTCACGCCGGCTTCACTGAACACCAGGTCGGCGCGCTCCTGTGGGTCGTCTGCGTCCACGGGCACGTACGCCGCTCCCGCCGCCATGATCCCGAGGATCGCTGCATACAGCTGGCGGCCGCCCGACTGCATGCGAACCCCGACCCGGTCGCCGCGACACACGCCCTGCGCGTGCAGGCGCACGGCGATGCGGCCCACGAGCGCGAGCAGTTCGGCATAGCTCAGCGCGCCGTCCGCGTCCTCCATCGCCGAGGATTCCGGGAATCGCTCCGCCGTCTCGCGCAGGATGTCGATCAGCGTCCGCGGGGACGGCGCCGCGGCCCTCCGATCGAGCTGCTCCTGCATCGGTGCTGTCAGGAGGACAGCAGCGCGACCAACTGCGCCTTGTTCGAGCGGGAGAACCCGGTGTGTCCGGCGGCACGAGCGCGCTCACGCAGCTGAACGATGGTGAACGAGGCCAGGTTCTGGGCGGGCGGCTCGTTCTTCGCCCCGGGGGACGATGCCGCGACGGCGACCGGGGTCGGCTTGAGGACCGTTTCCACGACATCCGCGGCCGCCACAGCCGGATCGTCTCCGGCGATCTTCGCGGTGCGCGGCCGCCTCACGACAGGCTTCTTCGCCGTGGTCGTCTTGGCCGTGGTCTTCTGGGCGACGGGCTTCTGGGCGACAGGCTTCGGGGCTGAAGGCTTCTGGGCGACAGGCTTCTGGGCTGAAGGCTTCTGGGCTGCCGGCTTCGGCGTCACGGGCGTCTGCTCCGCGGCCTTCTGGACCACCGGAGTCAGGGTCACAGGCTTCTGAGCCAGAGCCTTCTTCGCCGCAGCCTTCTGCTTCTTCGCAGCGGCGGCCTTGGCGTCGGCCAGCTTGCCCTCGGCCTTGTCGGCCGCCTTCTCGACCCGGGCGATGGCGGCCACCGCCTTCTTCTCGACCTTCCGGGGATGGCGCGCGACCTTCTTCTTCGACGCCTGCGACGCATCCTTGGCGTCGTCGGCCAGCGATCGGAGCTTCTTCGCGTCCTTCTTCGGCAGCGTCCTGCTCAGCCTCTTCGCATCTCTTGCGGCTGCGGCGGCTGCATCCAGAGCGGCACCGGCCGCCCTCTCCGCCTTGGTGGTCTTCGCCATCGTGACACCTTCTCCTTCGTCGGAAGCCCGCGGAATCGGCGCCTCCTAGAGGGGATACAGGCTACAGGGGCAACAAGAACGGCTGAGGAGCGACTCAGCCGCCCGACCCGAGCCGGATCCCCACAGGGGGTTCAGGAACACGGTGACGCTCGCGTGGACGCGCGGCCATCCTGATGTTCGTCGACTATCCCGGAGACGGCCGTGTGATGCGACCATGGCCGTATGACCGTGCTGTACGTGCTGGTCGGCGGGTGGCCGGCATCCGGCAAATCGACGCTCGCGTCGGCTCTCGCGGCGGAGCTCGGACTGGCGCTACTGAGCAAGGACGCGATCAAAGAAGCGCTGATGGATGCACTCGGCGCTCCCGCATCCGTCGAGGAGTCGCGTCGGCTGGGCCGCGCCGCCGTGCACGTCGCTCTCCGGGCCGCCCTCGACGTTCCCGGGGCGGTCATCGACAGTACGTGGTTCGATTACACGAGGCCGCTCGTCGCTCGCCTGCACGGCACTCGGGTTGAGGTGCGGTGCCACGTCCCGCTCCAGACCGCTCGCGCTCGATTCGAAGCGCGCGTCCGCGATGGCCGCCACCTCGACCTTCAACGGACCGCGGAAGAACTGTGGGGAGAGCCGGTCGCACCCTTGGGCGTCGGCCCGCTGCTCGAGGTCGACACGAGCCGCCCCGTCGACATCCGGGCTCTCGCCAGGCGAATCAGATCCGAACTGCCGGACAAGACGGAGCAGCCGGCGACGGAGCGAGGGATCAACGGTGCGACCGGGGCGCACGGGCCGACGCGAGAGTCATAGGGTCGTAGGCGTGAACCGCAACGAGCCCGGACCACCGACGGTGACTCTGCCTGACGCGTCAGTGGTGTGGGTGAGCGGTTCGCACGGCAAGCTCGGGCGGGAGGTCTGCCGTCAGCTGCGCGCGGCCGGTGTCCAGGTGCTCGAGGCGGACGCGCACGGACCGTCCCCGGTGGAACTCACCGATCCGGACGCGGTCGCGCGGTCCATGCGTGGTGCGACCGCCATCATCCACTGCGCGGCGATCCCGAGCCCGGAGAACATCGAGCCGAGCGAGCTCGTTCGCAACAACACGATGGCCTGCTTCAACGCGCTCGAGGAGGCCTGGCTCGCGGGTGTGCGGACGGCGGTCTTGATTTCCAGCGGATCCATCTACGGCACAGCATGGTCGCCCGACCCGCTCTTCTTCTCCGCTCTGCCGGTCGACGAGTCGACGCCGCTGGAGTTCGTGGACCCGTACGCGCTGACCAAGGACTTCACCGAACGCATGGGCGAGATGTACGCCCGACGCGGGATGACCGTCACGGCGCTGAGGCTGCACTGGATCCTCACCGCGCGCGAGGCCGAGCACGTCGCCCGCACCGCGGACGACACCGAGGGCGCCGCGAACCTCTGGGGATGGGTGGAACTCGAGGACGCCGCTCGGGCATGCGTGCTCTCCCTGCAGCCTCGAGCGGAGCACCGCGGCTACGAAGCGATTGTCATCGCGAGCGACGAGACGCTCTCGGAGACTCCGACCGGCGACCTGCTCAACCGCCACCTTCCCGACGCTCGCCGGAAGCGAGACTTCGATGGTCACACGGGTGGGTTCGACACCTCCCGTGCGGCCAGCGTGATCGGCTGGCACGCGACACGCTCGTGGCGACACCCCTAACGCCTCCGACGGAAGGATGTCAGGGCTCGGTCTGTTGGCCGCGGTCGAAGGACGCCGCGAGCGCCTCCAGCGTGGCGGAGCGTTCTTTGATCGCGATCCTGCGGAGCAGGGGAGCGGCCAGCCGGTACAGCCCGTAGGTCTGCATCCTCGCGGTGTGGCGCACGAGCGTCGTGCCGTCATCGACTTTCTCGAGCGAGTACGCCGGCCACCCCTCGAGCTTGAGCTTGCCCGCCTTGGACCGGTCCCACCAGTGGTACACCAGGGTGTGGGGCGGCTCGTATTTCGCGATCTCGCCAGGAGTGGGACCGAAGGACGTCTCATCGAGATAGGTCGTGCCACGGGTCGGCGGCCCCGGCGATGTCTGCCGAGTGTGTCGAAGCATGCTGCCTTTATCGGGCATCCAGTCGTTGTGTCCGTCGATATCCGCCAGACGAGCGAAGACGTCCTCAATGCCCGCATCCACGGTGCGAGTCAACTCGAACTCGATGACACCCATGACCTGAGGATACGACTCCGGGCGCCGTCGTCCGTCAAGCAAACTGTCTCGCCCCGAGTAGCGTCTAAGCGAGGGGCCGCCGCCTCGACTCGCCGAACACCCAGGGGGTTAGCCGTGCCCGAACAGTCGCCGTCCGCGTGGAAGCGCTTCTGGGAGCGGGGAGGGGCGTGGAGGGCCCTCCTCCTCGCCGCCGTCTACTACGGCCTCTACCAGTTGATGGGTCTGCTGGTCGGAGCGGTGTTCGGGGACGGCGGCGGCATCCGAGGCGAAGAGGGCAGCGCGATGGACGTCCTCATCGCGACGGCGCTGCCGATCATCCTCGCCAGCGTGCTGCTGGTCGTGTTCGCCCTCTCGCTCGGCTGGCTGAAGGAGCTGTTCGGCCGCCAGCCCGTTCCCGGGCGTCGATGGATGTGGGTCGCGGTCGGCGTGGTGCTCGCGATCAACGTGTCGGGGTTCCTCAGCATCGACTACGCGCGGGCCGGTGCCGGGCTCGTGGCGGCGTGGCTGTTCACCGGGCTGTTCGTCGGATTCGCCGAAGAAGTCCTCACCCGCGGTTTCGTCGTCACCCTCATGCGCAAGGCCGGTCACGGTGAGATCGCGGTCGCGCTGGTCTCGTCGGGGATCTTCGCGGCTCTGCACATCGGGAACCTGTTCACGAGCGATCAGGGTCTGGCGACCACCTCGCTCCAGGTCATCTACACGTTCTGGTTCGGGCTCTGCATGTACCTCACGCTCCGCGTGACCGGCCACCTCATCTGGCCGATCCTGCTGCACGCGACCACGGACCCGACCCTGCTGCTGCACGGCCAGGATCCCGCCTCCAACCTGTTCGGGATCGTCCCGGCGCTCAGCACCTACCTGATCATCCTCACGGGGGTCATCCTGCTGATCGTCCTCATCGTCAGCGAACGGCGGCGCGCGAAGCAGGATGCCGTCACGGGAGCCCCGATCGCCGTCTAGAGGCGGGACACCAAGACAAGGGGGCCCCGCGCTCATCGCGCGGGACCCCTGATGCCCTTTACCGGCTCAGCCGGCGACGAGCTCGTCGTGGTGCGGTGCGAGTCCGCCTCCGCCGTCCGTGTTGGTCGTGCCCTCCGGGCCCGCGATCGTCGGGAGCCGCAGGCTGCTCGGAACGTATCCGCCGCGCACGCCGTTCACCGACTCGGTCGAGTAGGAGAACACGCCGATGGCGACCGCGATCGCGCCGGCGTTGACGCCCAGTGCCTCGATGCTCACGTTCTCGATCGAGTCGCAGGCCTCGTGGTAGCACGGATCGAGCTGTTCGCCCGCTGTGCCGCCCCAGATCGCCGCCTGTTCCTCGGTCTTGGGCTCCTCCGCGCCGGTGAACAATCCACCGGACGGGATGCCCGCTTCGATGAACGCCTGGTAGTCACTGCGCCCGCTGAACTCGGCATCGTCGTACGGGACTCGAAGAGTGCTGAAGTACCCCTCGAACAGGTTCTCGATCTGCACGGAGCCCTCGGGGATCGGGACGCCCTCCGGCGCCACGAAGCCCGACTGGTCCGCGTCGTACACCGTGTAGATGTAGTTGGGCGAGCCCGTCATGTCGAAGTTCAGGTAGAGCCCGATGCGGTCACGTTCCGCTTGGCTCAGTCCGAGGACGTATTCGCTCGAGCCGACCAGACCGTCCTCCTCTGCGCCCCACCATGCCAGACGGATGGTGTTCTGCGGCTTCAGCTTCGAGAAGGTCTGTGCCACCTCGAGGAGCGTGGCGGATCCGCTGCCGTTGTCGTTGATTCCAGGACCCTCACGAACCGAGTCGAGGTGAGCGCCCGCCATGACGATGTTGTTCGCGTTCCTGCCCGGAAGCTCGGCGATCACGTTCTTCTGCGGACGTGACCCGGGCTCCGCGATCTGCACGCGGGCCGTGGACCCGGCCTCCGCGAGCGCGACTCCGGAATCGAACGACGTCGAGACGACGGGGATGCCGCGCGGTTCGGTGACCTCACCGATCAGCGTCACGTTCGTGAAGACATCCGAACGCGCCGGGGTGTTGCCCTGGTTCATGATGATGACGGCTTCGGCCCCTGCCGTCTCGGCGTTGAACGCCTTGACGCCGAATTCGCATGTGCCGCGCTGCACGAGGGCGATGTCGGCCGGGCCGGAGAAGTCGAGCCCGTCGAAGTCCTCCGTCTCGCATCCACTCGTGACGGGATCGCGAGGCAGGTCGAGCACGAGGTCGACCGGAATGATGGTGCCGGTCACGTCGCCGTACGCGCTGCCCACGAAAGACCCGGAGGCACGCTCGGTCTCGGCCGGGGTGAGCTGCGTCAGCACGGGATCGTAGTTGAACAGGTACGGGAACTCATCGATCGTGACCTTCCAGCCCGCCTTGGTGAGCGTGTCGACGACGTAGTCCACGCTCCGCTCATAGCCGGGAAGTCCCGCAGCGCGGTTTCCGCCGTTCTCGTCGGCGATCTTCTGGAATGCCTGCATGTGCTCGTAGACGCCGGGGGCGGCGACGCACGTCGCGATCTTCTTCACGCTGATGGCCGTGCCGATGTCGCATTGAGCCGGTGCAGCAGTGGCCGCCGTCACCGGCGCTAGGGCGAGTGCGGTGACCGCGACGGCGGATGCCGCCACGGTCAGTGTCCGCGTGTGCTTCTTCGGTGGATTCAATCGTCTCTCCTGTCGGTGGGCTCAGCACCACGACGGCGCTGATGCTCCGACCCTAGGAGTGCCGCGGCGCGGCGAACAGAGGTGGCCTCGATGCTCGCGGCGCTGTAGCATGCGCCGGAGCCGGCGGCGGGGGGCACTTCGTGGAGGCGCAGCGCAGCGAGCGGCCCTCGCTCAGCCGAGGCGTTCGAACTCGCTGATCCGCCAGGTCTGGTCGAACCAGCCCTCCAGTGGTCCATAGATGCGCAGGATCGGGAACCACGCCTTGCCGGGGAGCGTCTGCACCCAGTTCGATTCCTTGCCTTCGGGTGAGGTGGGTCCGAAGTACAGATCGTACGAACCGTCGTCGTTGGCCTGGATCTTGCCGTCGTTGCTGGCCAGCGCCGGGTATGGCGTCGATGGGACGACCAGCAGCGACCGGGTCTGAGTGTCATAGACGTCGACCGCCCAGAAGTTCTTCGCCGGCGGGTTGGCATCGACGTGCAGGCGGTAGGTGCGAGCTCCGTCCAGCAGGTCGCCGTCGGCGTCGTGCACCGTGTAGGCATAGGCGGAGCCCGCTCCGATCTGTGCGTGCGCCATCGCGGGCGTGATGACGGTCGCGAGGTAGTGGAACTGGGTGCGAGCCTCCAGCAAGCGGGCACCGTCACGGAGGAATTCGTAGCTGCCGCCGACGAATCCGTTGCGCCACGAACCGTACAGCACCGCATCGGGGTCGCGCGGCGCATAGGCGATCACCCGGGCGATGCCCGCGCCGATCGGTGCGGCCTGCTCGAGAATCGCCCTCAGGCGTGCATCGGGTGCGAACGGCTGACCGCGCACGATGCCTATGGATGCGAGCTGCCCCGCGCGCTCCGCGTCGAGGGCATCCGCCGGTTCCTCCTGCACGAGCTCCGCGACCTCCTCGTAGAAGGAGAAATCGTTGGCGTGGACGGTGTTCACCGCGAGCTCGGACAGGTTGATGAACTCGTTCGCGTCTGGATTCTCCGCCTGGGCGAGCGGGTAGATGCGCGTCTGCTTCATGGCGGGGACGCCGCCGAGGGCCCGCAGCACCACGAAGTTGGTGAAGGTGGGGGTTCGATACGTGAAATAGCCTTCGGGAACGTCCCCGTCGAAGCCGGGTGGGAGGAACAGGTACTTGCCGCCGGCTCCCCGGTCCGGCCCTGCGATTCCCATGTCTGCGACGTACCGGAACCAGAAGTCGTCGACGACGCAGAGGGACTGCGGCGGCGCCTCGATCACCGTGGGACCCCAGGCTTTCAGGTCGAGCATCGTGACCCCGTATGTGGTCTCGGTGTTCGGTGTGAGGAAGAGGGCCTTCGACGTCGCCCTCGGCTCGGTGATGCCGATCTGCCTGGCCGTTTCGACGCCGGCTGTGCGCAACCCGTTGCGGAATGCCACCAGCGATGCCCCGGGCACGGCATTCAGAAACACCTCGATTCCCGTCATGAGGTCCAGCGCGTCGTAGGCCGTCGTGGCCGTTTCCGGAAGGGGAACACCGTCGAAGAAGCGAAGATCTCCGAAGGGGGATCGAATCGTGTCGGGCGCGCTCAGTGAAGCCACCGCCTTCGCCATCTCGTCGCTGCTGAGCCCCGGGCGGTTCTGGTCCGACATGCATCTCCCTCACATAGCGATGTTCCCGGCTTCACGCAGACACGCGAGTCGTGTCCGCAATCCAGAGCGATGACCGGACGAGCCTCAAGATACTTGCCTGGATTCGTGCCCGACTCATGCAGACAGCGTGAGACGCCCGCGATGCCTTGTCCGGTGTCGGAGGCAGTTGGCAGACTGGCCGCACCGACGCGAGGAGTCCGGCATGGCCGACGAGGACGTTTCGAGACGTGGACCAAGACGTGAGGCGGATGAGGTGGGCGTGATGTCTTCGCACGTGATCAAGCCGCTGACCCCCGAGACCTTCCCGGCGTGGCTGGCACTTGCGCAGAAGCACAACGGGGTCTGGGGCGGGTGCTACTGCCATTACTTTCACGGTGACACGGCGCAGACCAGCAAGAGCGATCACCACGGGCCGACGTTCAAGGAGCGACTCGTGGCGGAGGGCGTCGCGCACGCCGCGCTGGTCTTCGACGGCGACGATGCGATCGCGTGGTGCGAGTACGGCACTCCGGTCGAGCTGCCGAACATCTACCACCGCAAGCAGTACGACGCGGGCGAGACCAAGCCGGCGCCGTGGCGCATCACCTGCTTCTTCGTCGACCGCGACCATCGGCGTTCTGGTGTGGCACGGGAGGCGCTGGATGGAGCGCTCGAGCTGATCGCGCAGGCAGGCGGAGGCGAGGTGGTTTCGTTCCCCAACGAGCTCGTGCCCGGCAAGAGAACCTCATCCTCCTTCCTCCACAACGGGACCAGGGCCATGTTCGAGAAGGCGGGATTCACGTTCGAGCGCCACATCGGCAAGAGCAAGACCGTGATGCGCAAGACGATCCCGCCGGCCTGAGGCTGACGCCGGGGACGGGTGGGGTTGCGGTCGGCCGGTGCTCTCAGCCGATGCGGGCGACGGAGACGGGCCGCTGTCACGAGCACGACGCCCGCCAGCAGCAGGAGCGGGGCGATGGATGCCGGGACGGCGGGCTCCGCGCCGGTGGCGGGCAGCGCGCCCGAACCGGAACCTGTGCCGCCCGCAGGAGCGGGCGGCGCTCCGACCACCTGGAAGGTGCCGACGGCGGGTCCGCTCTGCGCCCCGGTGAGGGTGACGGTGTGCGTGCCAGGGGTGAGGTCGGCGGGCAGCACGATCGCGTAGGAGACGTCGCCGTCGTCGTCGGCGGTCTTCGTCCCGAGATCGACGGGGTCGGACTGGAGCACTCCCCGGCAACCGCTGTCCCTTGCGATCAGGCGTACGGCTAAACGGGCACTGTTCGCCGTCCTTTCATCGGCCGTTCATGGTCTGCCCGCCGGCGCTCTGCGAGTGTGGGCGGCAATGGCGACGGTCACGTGTCCGGCGTCTGAACCGTTCCGGAAGGACGCAGCATGAGCGACACAACCACCGACGCCCCCGTTCTCGAGCTCCTCGCTCGCATGACGACCGATGCCTACGAGAGTTCGAGCCTCGACCTCGACACCCTGATACTCGTGCGCATCGCAGCGCTCGTCGCCGTCGATGCCCCACCCGTCTCCTATGCCCTCAACCTGGACGTCGCGGCTGAAGACGGCCTCGACCTCGACACGATTCGGGGTGTCCTGACCGCAATCGCGCCGATCGTCGGGACGGCGCGCATCGCGGCCGCCACCGCCAACATCATCCGAGCCTTCGCCGCCGAGGCGGCCCTCGCGGATCTCGAGGTCGCCGAGCTCGACGACGAGTTCGACGACGACCTGTAGGGCGCCGTGGCGGCACTCGACTGGGACGCCGTGACGCGCAACTACGGGCACGACGTCCCGGTGCTCGGGTCAACGATGAGCGTGGTCGACGTCGGCCCGGTGGATCGAGCGACCGGGCCGGTGCTCGTGTTCCTGCACGGCAACCCGACATCGTCCTTCCTGTGGCGCAAGGTGATCGCGGCGCTCGCATCCCGGTACCGATGCATCGCCATTGATCTGATCGGCATGGGGGGCTCTGGCAAACCCGCCATCGGATACTCCTGGACCGACCATCGTGCGTACCTGACGGAGACCCTTGATTGTCTGGACGTCGGCACCCAGCCTGTGCGCTTGGTGACCCACGACTGGGGCGTCGGGCTGGGCATCGAGTACGCCCGCACTCATCCGCTCCGCGTCGCGGGAGTGGCCTTCGCGGAAGGCCACCTCCGACCGCTTCCATCCTGGGAGGCTTTCGATGAGGGCGGTCGGGAACTCTTCCGCCGGCTCCGTGATCCGGTCGACGGTCGTAGAGAGGTCCTGGACGACGACGTCTTCCTTACGGCGATCCTCCCAGGCGGGATGCACCACCAGCTCACCATCGAGGAGGCGCGCGCCTATCGGGAACCGTTCCCGACGCCCGCCTCACGCCTCCCCATCTGGGCGTGGGTGACGCAGATTCCGGTACGAGGTGATCCGGCTCCCGTTCACGACGCGCTCAGCGCCAACTACGAATGGCTGGCGCATACCAGCACACCGCGGCTTCTGCTGCACGCCCATCCCGGCGCCATCATCACAACCGCCGTTGCGCGTGAATTGGTGGCGGACATACCGGCCATCGCATCGGTCGACGTCGGACGAGGGCTGCACTTCCTGCCGGAGGACCAACCGGAGAACATGGCAGCGGCACTGGCGGCGTGGGCCATCGCGACGGCAACCGTCGACGAGGGCGTGCGAGGCGCGTAACGCGCCCGGCGCTCCCAACGAACCCCTTGTCAAGCCGGCCGAGGTGCACGGAGGATGCCGGTATGAGCGAAACAGAAGAGACCGGCGACGTCACCGTCAACGTGGTCGATCGGCTTGCCGCACGATTCCCGACCCTCGCCAGGGATCACGTCGCCGAAGTGGTCGATGAAGAGCACGAACGCTTGAACGGTGCTCGCGTCCGCGATTTCATCCCCCTCCTCGTGGAGCACGAAGCGACCGAGCGGCTCCGCCTCGAGGCGGACCCGCAACTGACCGTCGACGAGCCTCTCCAGGAAATGCCAGCGAATGCGAAGTCGGGAGTGGACCCCATGGAGCATCAACGACGCGCTGAACCGCCAAGCGGTCCGCTGCTGGGAGACTACGGCCGCGGCTGACGGATGCGCGATGGGGCGGAGCCGCCTACTCTGAATGGGTGGTATCGAGCGCCGATGCATTCGAGAAAGCGTGGGTGAACGTCCCGCCCGAAACACGCGAGTGGCTGGTTGCGCATCCGAGGGAGCTCGTTCCACCCGTGGTCTGGCGCCCACTGACGAAGGCGGGGGTCGAGCTGTTGTGGGAACGGATGCACGCGAACGGCTTTCTGGAGCTATCGCCATCGACCTGGCAGTTCGTCGACGGCGTGCGTGCCAGTACCACTTCGCAGTCGGGGACACGAGGCCCTGCGCGGTCCTTGTCCGACGCGACGCCTCTCGCCGGCGAATGAGGCGCGGTCGACCGAACGCCCGTTTGTCGAAATCGTCGATCGTCGTGCGTCTCCCCTCCGACGCCACCGTGGCGGAACAGGAGGACATCATGACGACTCAGAAGATCCAGCTCGCGATCAAAGCCAGCCCCGCAGAGATCTGGACTGCCCTGACCAGCCCGACTCTCAGCCCGGCGTACTACTACGGGTTCGAGGCTCACTACGGCGAGAGGGCCGGCGAGACGTACTCATACGTCAGCGACGGAAAGACCGTCATCAGCGGCGAACTGCTCGAGGTCGACGAGAACAGGAAGCTGCGCATGACGTTCGCCGGTACGTGGGCTTCTGATGTCGCGGCCCTGCCAGACTCGGTCGTCACCTACGAGCTCGGCGACACCGCCATGGCGTTGCCGGGCCTGACCGCGCTCACGCTCACACACGAGGGGCTGCCTGATACTGTCGCCTCACGCAACGTCGAGAAGGGATGGGTGCTCATCCTGTCGGGGCTGAAGACCCTGCTCGAGACAGGTGCTCCCCTCGTACCGGCCCCTGCGCACTGACCGAGGGAGCACGGGCATGCAATACGCCATCCTGGCGATGGAATCCCCCCGCGACTACGACGCACGCACCGACCCCGCCGCGTCGCCGGAGTACTGGGCATCCTGGGCGGCCTACGTGTCGGCGCTTCGCGAGAGCGGTGTGATGGGTGCCGGCGCCGCCCTGCAGCCTCCCGAGACCGCCACCACCATCCGGCTTCGCGGCGGGACGCGGGAAGTGCAGGACGGGCCGTTCGCCGACACCAAGGAGCACCTCGGCGGGGTCTTCCTCATCGAGGTCGCTGATCTCGATGAGGCGATGCGCTGGGCGGCGAGGTGCCCGGCCGCCGTTCACGGCAGTGTCGAGGTCCGCCCCGTCCTGCCCGCGATGGCGTAGCCGTGGACCGTGTCGACGAGGCGCTCGAACAGGCCTACCGCCAGTTGTTCGGGCGCCTCGTCGGCTGGCTGTTCCGGCGGACCGGAGACCTGCAGCTCGCCGAGGACGCCGTTGCGGATGCCTTCGCTTCCGCGGTGGTGGCGTGGCGCGGGAAGGGTATCCCCGACAGCCCCGAGGCGTGGCTCCGGGTCGCCGCTCGGAACAGCGCGATGAGCGCGCTGCGGCGCGCGGCTCGAAGCGTCACCGTCGCCCCCGAAGACCTCGAATTGATCCCCGAGGACGATGTGCAGCCCCGTGAACTCGATGACCGCCTCGGGCTGATGCTGGTGTGCACGCACCCGGCGATCGACGAGCGGATGCACGCCCCTCTGATGCTGCAGGCGGTGCTCGGTGTCGATGCGGCCCGCATCGCCTCGGCATTCCTCGTGTCGCCGGCGACGATGGGCCAGCGTCTGAGCAGGACGAAGACGAAGATCCGGGATGCCGGCATCCGCTTCGCTCTGCCTCCGCGTGAACAACTCACGCCGCGCCTGGACGCCGTGCTCCAGGCCGTGTACGGGGCGTACGGGATCGGCGATACCGTCGGCGGTGACGGCGACGCCGATCTCCGCGCGGAGGCCCTCCGGCTCAGCACGCTCCTTACCGAACTCCTCCCAGATCAGGCCGAGACCTGGGGGTTGCTCGCCCTCATACTGCACACCCGAAGCCGCCGCACCGCCCGGGTCGCCCACGGCGCGTTCGTGCCTCTCGCCCAGCAGGACACCGCACTGTGGTCGAAGCCTGATCGAGGGCGCGCCGACGCGGCACTTCGCCGGGCCGCAGCGCTCGGACAGATCGGCCGATTCCAGCTCGAGGCGGCCATCAGCGCGATCCACTCCTCCCGCGCCGACGGCCACGACACCGACTGGGACACGATCGTCGTGCTGTACCGCGGTCTTCTTCGGATCGCCCCGTCCGTCGGGGCGACGCTTGGGGCGGCGGCAGCGCTGATCGAGGCCGGGGAGACGACAGAAGCCGCCGCGCTGCTCGACGCCCTTGCCCCGGAAGCGGTTCGCGATCACCAGCCGTACTGGATCTGCCGCGCGCAAGTCGCGCAGGCGAGCAACGACGACGCCGCGGCACACGCCGCGTTCGACAGGGCGATCGGGCTGACATCGGACCCTGCGCTTCGGCGATACCTGCTCTCGCGGCGATAAGCGGTATGGCGACCGAACATCTGCCCAGCCGCAGACCCACGTCCTTGTCCTGGTGAGAGCAGACTCTCGCGCTCGTGCGGTTACTCCGTCCACGCCCGCGTTGTGTCGGCTGTCTGCCCGTAGCGCGCGGGACCGGTGGGGCGGTATGTCACCACGATGACCCCGTTGGACACGACGGTATGCTCGGTCAGTTCGAGAGCACGATCCGGCCCGGTGTCGGGGAACAAGCGCTCGCCCTGTCCCACGACAACGGGCGCGATGAACAGGTTGACGGCATCGACGAGGTCGTTCGCGAGCAGCCAGCGGATCAGCGTACGACCGCCCGGGGTCACCACCTCACCGCTCGCCTCGCGCACCGCACCGGAGACAGCCGCGGCCGAGTTCGCGGGGATCACGGTGGTGTGCGCCCAGGCAGGGCTCGCCAAGGTGTCGGATGCGACGTACTTGGGCTTCGAGTTCAGCGCCCTGCCGATGGGCGAATCCATCATCTCGGGGACTGCGCCCCATGATCGGGCGAAGACGTCGAAGGTCCAACTACCGAACAAGAATGCATCGGCCTTCTCGTAGACGGCGTTCAGGGCCCCCTCGACGGCGGGGTCGGCATACGGCATCGCCCACCCACCGCGCTCGAATCCGCCCCGACGATCTTCGTCTTCGGCGCCCAAGCCCTGCATGACTCCATCTACTGACACCCAGCTCGTTGTCGTCAGCGGCATCCTGATCCTCCATTCGTCCATCAGCCGTGTATCGTAAAACCATATGGTTATAGATCCGTTGAGGGAAGAGCAAGTCGATGAGTTGCTGCGGGCGCTTGCCGACGCCACCCGTCGCGACATCCTCCGTCGCTGTGCGCTGGACTCCCCGTCCGTCTCGCAGCTCGCCGAGGCGTACTCGATGAGCTTTCCGGCCGTGCACAAGCACGTCGCCGTGATGCAGCGGGCCGGCTTGATCACCAAGGAACGACGCGGGCGGGAGCAGCTGGTCCGTACCGACGTGGAGATGGTCCGCCGCGTGAGGCACGCCCTGGATGATCTCGAATCGGCGTGGCGCGGTCGGGTCGAGCGGATGTCGGACCTGCTCACATGACGGTCGTCAGGGTCGACACCGACGAGCAGGAGTTGTCGGTCACCGTGAATGGCTACATCGGTCACCGGTCCGACGGTTCCGATATCGGACAGGTCGGCGAGTATCTCCAGCTGATCAGTTCCGGTGGGCCGCGCCCGCACGGGGAGCACTGACTTCGTCGCCAGACGAACCTCGCCGCCTCTCCTCGTCTGCGTCCCACCACCGGCAGAGCGGCTCGATGAGCTCCCGAGCGGGTGTGACCATCTCGTCGCCCGACCCGCACCCGCAGCCGAGCGGAGCCTCCGAGCTCATCCTTGGCCGAGGTTCGTGACCAGGTTGATGGCGACTGCGATCAGGGCCGTGCCGAAGAAGAACGACAGGAGTGCTCGTTGGTGCCTCCCGGGTCCTGCCGCCACAGCATCCGCCACACCCGTGTGAGGGCGATGATCCCGGCAGCGCACCACCCGACGAGGGGTGCCAGTGCAGGCGAAGCCGCCACGGCAGTGATGATGCCGGCGACGATCCCGGCCCCGACGCAGGTAGGCTCGGCGGGCTGAAAGGACCCGATCGTTCACGATGCTCCTTGGGTGGGCAGCTGCGAGGGCGTCAGCCTCCCAACACCCCCCGGGATGGAACGCGCATGCCCGCCGCACTCTAAGGTGGCGCGCTGCAGCTGGTTTGTGACGTTCGCGTCACGGTTCGTTTCGTTCATGTAAGCGTCCGCCCCCGCCTCTTCCGCACTCGTCGGGAGTGTGCCAACAATTGCGTAGGGAATCGCCGATGAGGTCGCCACCTGACATCTGGGGGCCGAATCGACGTTTTGCGGAGGACCCATGCCACGCCTATTCCCTTACCGAGCACTTGCGCTCGGCATCTTCACACTGCTCGTCCTGGCGGGGGTCGCTCAGCCAGCGCCCGCAGCTGCTGTCACTTCTGTGGGACCCGGAACGTACGAAGAGACTTCCGGCGCGATCCAATACACCGGGTTCTGGAGGTCACTCACGTCGAGT
>NZ_JBNCNY010000013.1:4884-68049 GCF_049847225.1 Micromonospora sp. DT81.3 | reverse complement strand
GCCGAAAGGATCCGCGACGTCGTCGGTCCCAGGTTCGACGACTACCTGCAAGGCAAGCCGGTCCCCCCGCGCACCAAAGCGCTGATCGAGCGGCTGATCGCACAATACGGCGGCTGAACACCCACCCAAACGGATGCCCCGGGGTACGGCCACCCCGGGGCATCCCCACACCCTCGTGCAGGACTGCGTAGCAGCTATCTAGGCCGGGTAGCTTCGCCACCGGGTCACACAGCCTCGTCGGTGGCGACCCACCGCCGGAGGGTGTGCGTGCTCTGGCCACCAATACTCCACGCCTTCTCCGCTGATGGTCCGGCTCGGCCTGCAGCGGCGCGGCCACTTAGGCCAGCAAGAAAGGAGCCACACGCCCATGGACGCCCGTGAAGCTGCCTGGCGTGCGTACGCCCGATCTATCGCCCTGCAAGATATCGGCGAGGAAGCACTCGAAAATGCAGAAATCGACTTCAAGGCGGGATTTGAGGCGGCGATGGCTATCTTGAGCTCCCCCGATCGCAAGCTCAAGGTGCTCCGACCGCAAGTCGTGAGAACGGGCTGAGTGCAGAAGCATTGCGAATCTCTACAACCGGGTCTTGGTGATGTTCGTCTCGCTGAGGATCGCTAAGCGATGCTCGTGCGGCGTCGTGCCAGGTGGATCGGCGGCGCGGAGCAGCGTCGATGTGCGGAACGGGGCGCCGAGCTTCCGGGCGAGGGTCACGACCGTAGGCCCAGACGCGCAGATGGCGACGAGCCTAGATGCATCCAGCTCGTCGGCTCAAGCGGAACCAAGCCCTGGTGCACTACCGCAGGTCGGGCGAACACGAATCTCGGGAGGCCCGCCATGGGAAAGCTCACGTACGGCACGGTGCTGAGGGCGGACTTCGATGACCGGACCCTCTGGCATCTGCAAGCGGTGATCGGCAGCAAGATGCGGCGAGGCGAATCGTTCCACTTCTCGTGGAAGGACGACAACAGCATTGGTGGTGGCAGCTCCAGCGTGTGGGTTCATCCGAATTGCTCGATGATGTACAGGTTCCACGACTCTCGGCGACCGGTCCTGAATCGGGCATGGTTAGACGCGCTGATGAAGTCCGCGAATTCGCACACTGGACTGGTCGTTGTCCCCGAGCCCTCAGATCCGGGCGGGCAGGTTGGCTCAGGCGTCGAACTCCCAGGCTCGATCTGACCCGAACTCGGTTGCGGTGAGTGAGAAGGAGAACTCGTCGGCGTTGTCGCGAAGCAGACTGGCCTCATCCCGCACCAGGGCGGGAAGGTCTTCGTCGATGATCTCGTCGGATGTGACCGCTTCCGTGTCCGAGCCGGAAATGGCAAACCGCGCGGACTACGCAAGACCATCTGATGCGTTCTCTGGCGATACCGCCCGGGCACCTCTTCGGACGGGACATGCGGGCCCGCAAAGCCAGGGCTGTAAGGCTTTTAGTTCGGCGGGCGAGGTGACCCCCGACAGTCAGGCATCAGCGACTTTCTGGCGGAGTGGCGTCACGAGTTCGCGATAGCGGGGAAGAGCCGAGACGGTCCTAGTGAACTCTACGTGGAGCCGCGCACGACGAGTTCGATCGCTACGTCCGACGCGGCGGGTGACTCCTCACCGCCCTCCACGCCAAGGGCGGCGAGTGTCGCTGGAGCGATGATCTTGGCCACTCGCTCTGCATCAGGCGCGGTGGTGGTCAGGGGAGGGAATGCGACCCCGCCGGCGAACGTATTGTCCGCACCGATTACTGCGAGATCGTCGGGGCAGCGCAATCCGGCGTCGGCGATCGCGCGCAGAACTGCCAGTCCTACATCGTCGTTGAATGCGCAGATTGCGGTGATACCGTCCTCCCGGAGGCGGCGAACGGCGGCGGCGGCCGGTACACCGAGCTCGGTGAGGCTGAGCACCGCCGGTTCATCCATGCCAGCGTCACGTGCAGTAGCCAGGACGGACTGGCGCCGACCGACGATCGCGCCATCCAGTTCCGGAATGGGGCGCTCGACTATCGCGATGCGGCGGTGTCCACGGTCCCGCAAATGACCGATTCTTAACTGGCTGCCTCGCATCTCCAGGTCGCGCAGGGCCTCTGTCGGCACCACCACGGTGTCGATCCCGGCATCCACCAGCCGTTGCCGGTCATCGGCGCCAAGCGGTTGGTTGACCAGCACTGCTCGGGGCCGTAGTTGCAAAGCGGTCGCCACGAGCGAGTGACGGGTGGACGTGTCCAGATGCACCGATGCAGCGTATCCGCGCGCTGCCAGGGCGGCGATCAACTCGGCCATGACGCGGAACGTCATGGCGCCATACGGTGCCGCCGGCAACTCGAGAAGAATCACGCGGCTGGATCTTTCGGCGAGGGATTTGGCGGCGAGATTGGGTCGATAGTCGAGCATGGAGGGACGAACCCTTGGGATCACGCTGCCGATCGCGAGCTCGTGATCCGCCACAGCGTGATGCCGTTAGCGACTACGAGGTAATCCTGGTTCACGCCGCTGACCGCGAGCGAGGTTGATCTCTCATTCCGTTCGATTACGGGTGTGCCATGGCGGTGCGGGTTCCAGATCCGGACCTTACAATCGCCGCCCGTCGCAATGCGTCCATCGGGCAGGGCAATCACCGACCCCACCCAGTCGTCGTGGGTGCCGAGTTCGAGGGGCGTACCCGGATGGTGGGAGTCCCAGATCAAGACCCGGTTGTCTCTTCCGCCGGTCGGGATGCGTGCGTCGGGGAGCGCCGTGACCGCGCCGACGGAGCGGTTGGGGAGGCCAGGTGCGATGGCGGTGCCGAGTTCGACGGGGCCCGGGTGGTGGGGCGCCCAGACTCGGACCCGGCCGTCGTACCCGCCGGTGGCGATGCGTCCGTCAGCGAGGCTCAACTCTGTGAGTCGCCCGCACGGAGCGACGCCCCCAGCATCCGGAGAGTCCTGATCTCGCGAGCGATTCGATATTCCTCGCGTCGAAGCAGCCTTATCGTCTTTCGGATGGCGTCCAATTCCGAATCGCACGCCCGATCCTGCGACGCGATTGTTGCCGAAGGTGGCTTCAACGCGTGTTGCGCTCGACGGGCCGACAACCGAAGGCGGAGCTCGGAAAGCCGGTCGGCTAGTGTGGCGCGATAGCTCTGCGCGAGCAACAGTTCGCTGTGGAGAATAGACCGCTCAGTGCGACCGTCCTCGATCATGCGACGTCGCCAACCTTTGAGTTCTCGACTGATGATCGACGGACCACCAGTGTTGGCGTCGCAACGTGCTCGAACTCCTGTACCTCGCCCGCGGGCTTGATCAGCATTTTCGCTGCAAGGCTCCCGATGGCGGCATTGCCTGGGTCGACACTGGTCAGACCGATCTCCCGCAGGCCCGAGATGTAGGTGTTGTCGTATCCGGTAAGTGCTACGCGCTTACCTGTCCGCTCTCTATAGCCTGCGATTGCCGCCATGGCCCCCACGGCAGCAAGATCGTTCACTGCTGTGATGGCAGTAGGAGGAAACTCGCCGTTTAGGAGCTGCTCCGCAGCAGCATGACCAGCGGACTCGGAGTAGTCTGCGGGCGCGACATGTACTGATGTGGCGAGTCCCAGGGCACCCATGGCGGCGTGGTAGGCGGCGGCGCGTTCGGTGGCGACAGCACCCCCTTGCCCGCCGATGTGCGCAATACGTGTGTGCCCAAGAGCCGCGAGATGTTGGACGACGAGGCGGATCCCGGCCTGGTCGTCGCCGCGCACGATACGCGCGTTCGGAAGCCCCTCTGGGATAGCGCTCGCGACAACCGTGGGTACATCGAGTGCCAGGGCGGCGATCTCGTGCATGTCGGGAATCGATCCGACGACGAGGATTCCTTTTGGGCGAAGATCGTGGAACAGGCGCAGCAGCCGGCGGTCGAGGACGGGCTGTCGATCGACACTGGGCAGCGCCGCACTGGTCATCAGGCTGACTTCACCGGACGACGCCAACGTCAGGCGGGCGGAATCCACAATCTCGGCGAAGAGGGGATTGTGGAGGTCGGCGACGAGGATCGCGATGAAGCCGCCATCGTTGCCCGCCAACGACTGAGCGACGAGGTTCGGCCGAAAACCCAACTCAGAGGCAGCGGCGAGCACCCGCATGCGTCGGGCCTCGCTGACTGCCTGTGGCTTCGCGTACACGAGCGACACCAGGGATTTCGAGACGCCGGCGCGCTCCGCAACGTCGCGAATGGTCGCTCGCTTGGTCATTCTTCTCCGATCCGCCGTCAGCGGCCCAGCAAATGCGGCACCGCAGGCTTGGAGTAATTATCACAACGTGACACGCCCGTCCGCTATGAGAGAGAAAGTTCTTGACATGTCAGTGCTGGGCGCTCATGATGAACCTACATGGACCGGTCCAATTCCGCTCATGCTGGCAGCGAAACCTGCGCTCTCGGATCTCGCGTTCGATCGCGCCGTTGCCATTCCCATAGCAACGAAGGACATTCAATGAAGAAGTTCACTCCGCTGATCGTTGGGATCAGCGCACTCACGATCGCATTGGCCGGGTGCTCCGGGGGCGGTAGCGCGGGGGCCTCAGGCGACGGCGGTGGGGGAGACGGCGAAAAGGTCTTCATGATGCTGCCGAACTCGACCACCACGCGCTTCGAAGCGCGCGACGCACCATACTTCGAAGAGGCGCTCGCCACTGAAGCACCAGATGCGGAGCTGACGGTCCTCAACGCCGAGGGCGACCCTGACAAGCAGCAGCAACAGGTCGAGGACGCCATCACCCAGGGCGCGTCGGTCATCGTGCTGGTCTCCGCCGACGCCAACCTCGCGGCCGGATCGCTGACGCTCGCCGAGCAGGCCGGGATCCCGGTGGTGCTGTACGACCACGACGCCATCGGCGGCCCCGCCGAAGCTCAGGTCGTCTTCGATTCCCTCGCTGTGGGCCAGGAGCAAGGCGAGCGCGCCGCCGAGCTCATCGAAGGCATGGAGGGAGACGGCTTGAAGGTGGCCCGCATCATGGGCAACCCGGGCGAGTACGGCACCGAGCAGTACACCAAGGGACAGGACGAGCATCTTTCACCACTGGTCGACAGCGGCAAGATCGAAGTCGTCTGCGAACAGAACATCACCAACTGGGACCCGGTGGAAGGGCAGGCGTTCATGGAGGACTGCCTCGCTCAGCAGAGCAACGATCTCGACCTCATCGTTGCGATGAATGATGGCCTCGCCGGGGCCTCCATCGCTGCACTGACCACGCAAAGCCTGGAGGGTAAGATCCCCGTCACCGCTGGGCAGGACGCCACCGTCGAGTCTCTGAACTACATCGTTCAGGGCTTCCAGGACAGCACCGTCTTCAAAGATCTGCGCCTCGAGGCTGAAGCGGCGGCCAAGATCACCGCGGCACTCCTTGCAGGGGACGCAGTCCCGGAGGACTTGGTCAACGGCGAGGTCGACAACGAATTCGCGAAGATCCCGGCCGTATTCCTTCCCGTCGAGAACGTCACGATCGACAACATCCAGGACGTCGTTGATGCCGGGGTGTGGACCTGGGATCAGATCTGCCAGGGCGCCGAGGACACCGACATCTGCAAGGAGCAGCTCCAATGAGCGACAACACCGCCCAGGCGGTCAGGCGACCGAGGGAATTCGAGGGCCTGCCCCCCATCCTCAGCCTCACAGGGATCAAGAAGTCGTACGGCGCCGTGAACGTGCTCCGAGGCGTGGACCTCCAGATCCGACCGGGAGAAGTCGTGGCGCTCGTCGGTGACAACGGCGCCGGCAAATCCACCCTCATCAAGACGGTGGCCGGCATCGTCCGGCCCGACGAGGGAGAGTACTTCTTCGACGGCAAGCAGGTCGAAATAAAGTCTCCGAACGACGCGACATCGCTCGGCATCCAGACGGTCTACCAAGACCTCGCCCTGTGCGACAACCTCGACGCCGTGCAGAATCTGTTCCTGGGTCGCGAGCTTGCCGGCGCGCCGATGTTCGGGCGGCGCATCAAGCGGGCCGAGTCGCAGAAGCGAGCCAAAGAGGTGCTCCGACAGCTGCGGCTGGACAGCATCTCACTGACGCGCCCGGTCGGAGCGATGTCCGGCGGTCAGCGCCAGAACATCGCGATCGCCCGATCGATCCTGTGGAAGCCCAAGCTCGTCCTCTTCGACGAGCCGACCGCAGCCCTCAGCCACAGCGCCGCAGCTCAAGTTGGCGCGCTCATCAAGGGCCTCGCCGCCGACGGACTCGGGGTCCTCGTCGTCTCGCACGACATCCACCAGTTCGTCGTCGATGTCACAGATACCACCTACGTCCTCCGGCTCGGCCGGGTCGCCGCGCGCTTCAACTCCAAGGAAGTCAGCGGCGAGACCATCGTGAACTCGATGGTCGGCGGCAACGAGGGAGTGAACTCAGCAGGATGAACGCACACATCACGGGGCCTGCCGGCACGACCGGCGTAGGCGATCCCGAAACAGATATCGCAATCGAAACTCCATCCGGAACGATCCAGACCCCGACGCCACCGGGCCGCCGTCAGATGCTCACGGCGTTGGCGACCGACTTCCGCGCCCTGCCGGTGCTCGTCGCGCTGCTCGCACTGGTGATCTTCTTCTCCACCCAGTCGGATGTATTCCTCTCAAGCCGGAACATCTCCAACCTGCTCGTGCAGACAGTGGTGACCGGAACCATCGCCCTCGGCCTCGTGTTCATCCTTCTCGTCGCGGAGATCGACCTGTCGGTCGCGGCGATCAGCGGCGTGACTTCGGTCCTGATGGCCAAATTGGTTGTCGAGTCGGGACTACCAGGATGGCTCGCAATCGTGTCCGCAATCTCGGTCGGTGTCCTCATCGGCATCCTGACCGCAACATGGGCGACCCGATTCCTCGTACCAACGTTCGTCGTCACCCTCGGGCTCGGGCTCGTGCTCAATGGAATCCAGCTGGCACTGCTACCAGAATCCGGTCGGTACAGCTTGCTCGGCACCGGCATCGAGGACATCGCGGGGACCTACCTGACCGGAATCTGGTCGTGGGGGTTCCTGCTCGTGGCAGTCGTCGCCGTCGCAGTGCTCGCGCTCAGTCGCTACAGACGCAATCGTGCCTTCGGGATTGACACATCACTGGTTCGAGTGGTCGTCCTCCCCGTAGCGGCGATGACCATCATCGGGGGGATCCTCGTCCTCGCGCTGAACAGCAGCCAGGGCGTCCCTCTGCCGGTCGTGATCTTCATGGTGCTGCTGGGCCTCGCGGGCTACCTCCTCAGTGAGACGCGCTTCGGTCTGCATCTGTACGCGGTAGGCGGCAACGTCGACGCGGCTGCGCGATCGGGCATCTCCGTCGGGCGCATCAAGGTCATCGCCTTCGGGATAAGCGGCGGCCTCGCGGCACTCGCAGGGGTGATCGCGGCATCGCGGCTTCTCGGTGTGTCGGTTGCCTCGGGCGGTGGCATCGGTGGCGGCGCACTGCTGCTGAACTCCATCGCCGCGGCCGTGATCGGCGGTGTCAGTCTCTTCGGTGGCCGAGGCCGTGCATCCTCGGCACTGCTGGGCGCCTTGGTCATCGGAACGGTGAGCAACGGCCTCAACCTGATGGGTGTCGAAACGCAGGTGCAGTTGGTCGTCACCGGCGTCCTGCTGGTCCTCGCCGTCACCCTGGACCGGACTATCGAACGAGCCACCGGGCCCACGACGAAGTAACCGGCGCGCTGGCCGGCTCGGCAAATCATGTGCCGGCCAGCGCCTCGAATCCCAAGAACACCGGCGGCCTACCCGCTCTTACCCTTTCAGGAGATGTCCGTGACCGCCTCAGGCGAAACCCCCCGCACCGTCGGTGTCGGCCTCATCAGCGTCGGCTGGATGGGGCGACTGCACAGCCGTGCCTACTCTGTACTGCCGTTCTTCTATCCCGAACTGGGGCTCCGGACTCGGCTCGTCACCGCCGCCGACACCGCGGCGGCCGGCCGGGACTACGCGTCAGACGTCCTCGGCTTCGCCCGCACCGTGAGCGACTACCGTGAAGTGCTCGCCGACCCCGAGGTCGACGTGGTCTCAATCTGCGCGCCGAACTTCCTCCACGCCGAGATCGCCATCGCCGCAGCCGAAGCGGGCAAGCCGTTCTGGGTCGAGAAGCCGGTCGGGCGCTCCTCGACCGAGACAGCAGCGGTACGCGACGCTGCGACCAAGGCCGGTGTTCCCACGGCGATCGGCTTCAACTACCGCCACGTCCCCGCTGTCGAACACGCCCGGCAGCTGATCAACGACGGCACGATCGGAACCATCACCAACGTACGGGGACGCTTTTTCGGCGGGTTCTCCTCCAACCCCGAAGACCCCTTCACGTGGCGCTTCGAGCGGGAGCAGAGTGGCAGCGGTGTCCTCAACGACCTCATGGGTCACCTCGCCGACCTCATCCACTACCTGCTCGGCCCGATCGGTTCGGTCACCGCTGTCACGGGGACCTACCTGACCGAACGCCCTGGGCTCAAAGGCACCCCGCAAGAAGGGAAGCGCGTGCCCGTCGAAAACGAAGATTACGCGACCATGCTGATCCGTTTCGACGACTCCGCGGTTGCGGCAGGCGCCCTTGGGAGCCTCGAAGCATCCCGCATCGCGGTCGGGCCCAAGTCGGAGTACGGGTTCGAGATCTTCGGCACCGAAGGCTCACTGCGCTGGGAGTTCGAACGGCTGAACGAGATCGAGGTCGCGATCGGACGGGCCGGATCCCACGTCGGGTACACCCGCGTCTTCGCCGACCGAACCTTTCCCGAATACGACCGCTTCCAGCCCAGCTCCGGTACGGGGATGGGATACGACGACCTGAAGATCATCGAGGCGAAGAGGTTCCTCGTCTCGGCCACCGGCGGACCGGCTGAAGGGTCGAACATCTCAGACGCGCTCGCTTCGGCACAGGTCCTCAGCGCTGCAGAAGAATCGGCGGCATCCGGGCACTGGGTGCACACTCCTGTCGTACCGGGCAACACCAGCAATACGAAGGAGACCAGCGCGTGAGCACTTCCGCAAAGATCGCAGGAGCCCCGATCAGCTGGGGCATCAGTGAAGTGGCCGAATGGGGCGTGCAGCTCTCCCCCGATCGGGTGCTGTCGGAGATGCGAGAGTTGGGCCTGCTCGCGACCGAGATCGGTCCCGACGGCTTTCTCCCGCCGGCTCCCGCCGACAAGGCGAGCACCCTCGCCTCATACGACCTGACGGCTGTCGGCAGCTTCGTCCCGGTGGTGATGCACCAGCCGGATGTCGATCCACTGCCTCGCATTCTCCGCGAGCTCGACGACTATGCCGCCGCGGGCGCCGACATCCTCATCGTCTGCGCGGTGACAGGCCTCGACGGCTACGACACGACTCGCGAAGAGATGACAAATGAGCAGTGGCAGACGCTGCTCGGCAACCTCGATCGAATCAGCGATGCCGCGCGAGACCGAGGCGTCACCGCAGCATTGCACCCGCATGTGGGATCGATGGTGGAGACCGCCGAAGACGTCGATCGGGTGCTGGCGGATTCGTCGATCCCGTTCTGCTTCGATACCGGACACCTGATGATCGGCGGCACCGATCCGGTCGCCTTCGCTGAGGCCCACGCCGCCCGCATCGCCCATACTCACCTCAAGGATGTCGCCATCCCGGGCATGCAGAGGGTGAAGGATGGCGGGATCAGCTACTTCGACGCGATCGTCGCCGACAGCCTCTACCGACCACTGGGGCAGGGAGACGTCGACGTTCGCGCCATCGTCAAGAGTCTGATGGACAGCGGCTATACGGGCTGGTTCGTGCTCGAGCAGGACAAAGTCGTGCAGGAAATGCCGGGTGCCGGCGAGGGGCCGCTCACCGATGCGCGCGAGAGCGTGCGGTATCTGCGTGGGGTGCTCGCCGAGCTCGCTGCGGAGGCGTCGTGACAGGCATGCGCATCGGTGTCGTCGGGCTCGGCCGTGTGGGCATCATGCACGCGCGCAACGCCGCTCAGGCCGATGGCGTCGACGAGGTCGTACTGATCGGCCGCGACGCAGGCAGGACGCAGGCAGCCGTGGAGCTGGTGACGGCGTCGATAGCGGATGACGCGCCCGACGAACTCGCCGGAGAGCATGCGCGACGCGGGCGGACGCCCGGCAGGGTGACGGCATCGGCCGCCCCGTTCGCGGCAGCATTGCCGGACTTGGACGGAGTCATCGTCGCCACATCCACCGAAACGCACCCCGAACTGTCCGTCCTTGCTGCGGAGTCCGGGGTGCCGGCCCTCGTCGAGAAGCCGCTCGCACTGGATCTGGCCACGCTCGAGGCGACGTGTGAACGACTGGAGGCGACGGGCTCGCCGGTCATGATCGCCTTCCACCGCCGGTATGACCCTGCTCACCGTGCCCTCCGCGACCATGTGCGAAGTGGAGATCTCGGAACTCTGCGCGTCGTCGCAGCCGTCGATCATGACCGGCTGCCATTGAGCGTGGACTACATTCCCCGATCCGGTGGCATCTGGCGTGACCTTCTCATTCACGACTTCGACATCATCCCGTGGGTGACCGGTCAGCGGATCGTTCGCGTGCACGCGCAGGGCACGGTCCTCGATGCCGCCGCGCACGCGCGTCATGGCGACATCGATACAGCGGTGGCCGTACTCGAGTTGGAATCCGGCGCCATCGCGACGGTGTCAGGCACGCGCCGAAACGACGCCGGGCAGGACGTGCGCCTCGAGGTGTTCGGCAGTGCAGGGACCTACGGAACCGGAATCAGCGATCGCACACCGGTGACATCTACAGAGGCCGGCGGGCGCCCGCCCGTGGCGCCGTACCAGCAGTTCATCGACAGGTTCGAGCTCGCGTTCCGTCACGAGGTCGATGCATTCATCAGCCTCGCCACCGGGCGCGGCGAGAACGCCAGCCCACCCCGCGCCGGGATAGACGCGTTACGAGTGGCGCTGGCCGCGGCGCGATCACTCGCGACGGGACAGACCGTCGACATCGACCAAGAGGCTCTGGAGGCTGTCTCATGAGTACCCCGACTCGGATCGGTCTGATCGGCACTGGGCGCATCGGCCAGGTTCACGCGCGCAGCATCGCCGCCATCGACGATGCTCAGCTGACGTGGGTCTGCGACCCGTTCGAGCAGAGCGCAACCTCGTTGTCCGCACGGTACGGCGGACAGGTCACGACGATCCCCGACCACGTGTTCGCCGCCGGCGACGTCGACGCGGTCATCATCGCCTCTCCGACGCCGACACATGTGTCGCTCATCGCCGCCGCTCTGGATGCCGGCATACCGACGCTGTGCGAGAAGCCCATCGACCTCGACCTCGCGAAGGTGGACAGTCTGCGAGCTCGTGCCGCATCATCATCGGTTCCGTTCGCACTCGGCTTCAACCGCAGATTCGATCCTCATTTCGCCGGCGTGCACCGCCGGGTTGCGGCCGGAGAGATCGGCCGACTGGAGCAGCTGACGATCACCAGCCGCGACCCTGCCCCGCAGGCGAAGGAGTACGTGGCTGTCTCCGGGGGCATCTTCCGGGACATGACGATCCACGACCTCGACATGGCGCGCTTCTTCGTCCCTGACATCGTCGAGGTCACCGCCCGGGGCGCAAACCAGTTCGACTCTTCCGCCGCAGAACTCGGCGACTACGACGCCGTTCAGCTCGTGCTGCGTGGTGCCGGCGACGAGCTGATCTCGATCACCAACTCGAGGCACAGTGCCTACGGATACGACCAGCGGCTCGAAGCCTTCGGAGAGCGGGGCCTGCTGCAGGTCGGCAACGTCGGCCCCGATGTCGTTCGGGCCTTCACCGGCGAAACGGTGGAGGCAGTCGGCCCGTACTACAACTTCTTCCTCGAACGGTACGTCGACGCCTACCGGCTCGAGCTCATCGAGTTCCTGCGGGCTGTGCGCGGTGAAGCATCCACCAGTCCCGGCTTCGAGGACGGCCGGGCCGCCCTCGTCCTCGCCGATGCCGCCGAGCAGTCGGCCCGGACCGGCGCGAGCGTCTCAGTGGACCTGCGCGCATGACCGCGCCACCTCTGGTAGCGACCTGCTGGACCAGTGCGGGGGCGGTCGCACCTCTGGATCCCAGTGAGCGCAGCCCTCATGATCCGCTCGATCGACTGCGTGCAATCGCGGCCACAGGCTGGAACGGCTTCGGCCTCGGGCAGGACGACCTGCGCCACGTCGATGACACCATCGGCTTCGCTGCGCTGCGACAAGTCGCCATCGAGCTCGGTCTGACACACATCGAGGTCGAGATCGCGGGCGGCTGGTGGCAATCGGATGATCGCCTGTGGAGACCCACGTGGGACCTGCTCCTTCGGGCGGCCCATGAACTGGGTGCCCAGTTCATCAAACTCGGAACCGCGTTCGGCGCCCCGATGGATGACATCACACCCCTTGTTGATCCGATGCGCCACCTCGCGGAACAGGCAGCGACGGCGGCAACGCGTGTGGCCCTGGAACCTCTGCCCTTCGCGATGGTCGCATCAATGCCCCAGGGTGCAGATCTCGTTCGCGCGGTCGACCACTCATCCGCCGGACTCGTCGTCGACTACTGGCACGTTTTTCGCGCCGACACGTCTCTGGAAGAACTCGCCGCGCGAGTCCCGGTCGACAGCATCTTCGGTGTCGAGCTCAGCGATGCTCGACAGCGGATAGTCGGGACCCTGTTCGAAGACACGCGGGACCGGCGCACCCTGCTCACCGAGGGGGACCAGGACGTCGTCGGCTTCATCCGGACCATTCAAGACATGGGATATCAGGGCGCGTGGGGCGTGGAGATCCTCTCCGTCGAGCACCGCGGCCGCCCTCTCGTCGACGGTCTCCATCTCGCCCGCGAGTCCGCACTCCGCGCATTCGAACTCGCGGCGGAAACATCAGAAGTTCGCACTTAATGGACGAACCGTCCGTCTGATAGTATCTTGATGAGCAGGAAAGGGATTTCAATGTCGCAGCCTCAGATCTTTAAGGCCGGGGAGTGGGAAACGATCACGCCCGAATTGGCCGGCTGGACATACGTCGGCTTCTCCGTGAAGTCGTTCTCGCCGGGTGAGAGCCTCACGATCGCCGCGGACGAGCAGGAGCGAGCACTCGTTCCCCTCTCCGGCATCGTTACGGCGATCATCGACGGCGAGGAGATCGTCTTCGGTGGGCGCAGCAGCGTCTTCGACGGTCTGGGCTACACCCTGTATGTGCCACGGGACACCGAGGTCTTGATCACCGCTCCGGATGGAGCCGAGGTCGCGATCGCGTCTGCCCCCGCCACGACCAGGCACGAAGTCCGACTGGTCACTCCCGACGATCTCGGCGTCGAGGCACGCGGGGGCGGCAACGCCACCCGGCAGGTGGCGACGCCGATCCCTCCTGGCTTCCCGGCGGATCGGCTGCTGGTCGTCGAAGTATGGACTCCTGGCGGCAACTGGTCCAGCTTCCCGCCGCACAAGCATGAACACGACCATGACGGCGAATCCGAGCTCGAGGAGACCTACTACTACCGGCTCCGGGATCCGGAGAAGGGGTGGGCGATCCAGCGCGCCTATTCCCCGGAGCGAGGCTTCGACCTTGCCGAGACCGTGCGCGACGGCGACATCTGCGTGCTGCCGTGGTCGTATCACACCACCGTCGCGGCGCACGGGCACGACCTCTACTACCTGAATGTCCTGGCGGGGCCCGCTCCCGAGAGGACACTGCAGGCGTTCCAGGATCCGACCCTCGCGCCACTGCAGGACGAGTGGACCATCTTGGGCACCGATTCCCGCGTGCCCTTCATCCCCCGCTATCCCCAGCCTTCCTCCTCCCACGAACAGGACTGAATGCAATGACGCAGAACACGTCTCACCCCACCATCCGCCTCACCGTAGGCCAGGCCGTCATCCGCTTTCTGCAGGCGCAGTATGTCGAGCGCGACGGAACCACCGAAAAGTTCTTCGGCGGCGGCTTCGGCATCTTCGGACACGGCAACGTCGCCGGCCTCGGGCAGGCCATGCTGCAGTACCAGGACGAGTTCCCGTACTACCAGGGCCGCAATGAGCAGGGCATGGTGCACATCGGCATCGGCTACGCCAAGATGCGCAACCGGCTCGGCGCGCTCGTGGTGTCCACGTCGATCGGCCCGGGTGCCACGAACATGGTGACCGGCGCCGGGACCGCGACGGTGAACCATCTGCCCGTGCTGCTCCTGCCCTCGGACGTGTTCGCCACACGTGCGACCGGCGCCGTGCTGCAGCAGCAGGAGATGCCCTATTCGATGGATGTGACAGCCAACGACTCGTTCCGTCCGGTGTCGCGCTACTTCGACCGGATCATGCGACCGGAGCAGCTGGCATCCGCTCTGCTCGAGGCGATGCGCGTGCTGACGAGTCCTGCCGACACGGGTGCGGTCACGATCGCTCTGCCACAGGACGTGCAAGCCGAGGCGTTCGACTTCCCGGAGGCGCTGTTCGCCGACCGGGTCTGGCACGTGGCGCGCAACCGCGCCGACCGGGCAGCGATCCACCGTGCCGCCGACATCATCAAGGCGGCCAGCCGCCCGGTCATCATCGCCGGTGGCGGCGTCATCTACTCGGATGCGATCGACCAGCTGGTCCGGTTCGCAGAGGCCACCGGGATCGGTGTCGGCGTGACGCAGGCAGGCAAGGCGGCGATGCCGCACGAGCACCCACTCGCCTTGGGCGCCCTGGGAGCGAGCGGATCACGCTTCGCCAACGACATCGCCGGGGAGGCGGATGTCGTCATCGGCATCGGCACCCGCTACACCGACTTCACCACCGCGTCGAACACGCTGTTCGCCAACCCGGACGTCAGATTCGTCAACATCAACGTCGCGGAGATCGACGCTCTCAAGGAGGCCGCGACGGCGCTCGTGGGTGATGCCCGCGAGACCCTCGACGACCTGCTCGAGGCGCTCGGCGGGTGGAGCGTGGCCGACGCCGGCCGCGAGGCAGCCATTGCGAGTGCGACCGAATGGCGGGCAGAGATCGATCGGATCATCGAGGTGGATGACGGCGGCACGCTGTCGCAGGCGCAGATGCTCGGCATCCTCAATGCGGTCTCTGGCGAGCGTGACGTCATCGTCAACGCGGCCGGCTCGATGCCGGGCGACCTGCATCGACTGTGGCGTCCGGGGTCCAGCAAGGGCTACGACATCGAGTACGGCAACTCCTGCATGGGGTACGAGATCCCGGGCGCGATCGGCAACGCGCTCGCGGATCGGTCCCGCCACGTGTTCGGCCTGATCGGCGACGGCACCTACCTGATGCTGTCGCAGGAGATCCTCACCGCTGTGCAGGAGCATCTGAAGATCACGTTCGTCGTCGTCGACAACTACGGCTATGGATCGATTGCGGCGCTCTCCGACACGCTCGGCTCCCAGACCTTCGGCACTCGGTTCAACGAGCGCGGGGACGGGTCCATGCACAACGGCGCACGGCTCGAAGTAGATTTCGCGGCCAATGCGGCGAGCTACGGGGCGAAGGTCTGGTCGGCGGACAACGCGGCCGACTTCACCCGCGCACTCGAAGAGGCCAAGGCCTACGACGGAACCAGTGTGGTGTACGTACAGGTCGACGCCCAGGCCCGTTTCGGCGGGTCCGGCGCTTGGTGGGATGTGCCCGTCGCCGAAGTGTCCACCCTCGAGTCGACGCAGAACGCTCGCGCTGCTTACGAAGAGAAGCGCGCCGCGCAGCACCTTTACCTCTGATTCGTCGCCGCCGCGGCATACTCTCCAGCTGTTTGCCTGCGGCGGGCGCGAAACCATCTCCATCACCTGAAACGAGACCGCTGTGCCGACACTCACCACCGACTCCGTTGCCACATTCCTCCGAACCGTTCCGACCGGCCTCATCATCGGTGGTGAAGAGCGTGCGGCGAGCGACGGTCAGACCTTCGATGTCTTCGACCCGGCGACGAACACCGTTCTGGCGACCGTCGCCAGCGCGAGCCCGGAGGACGCCCTCGCCGCGGTCGATGCTGCGGATGCCGCAGCCGCTCAATGGGCGTCGACACCGCCGCGCACCCGTGCGACGATCCTTTTGCGCGCCTACGAGCTGATCATCGAGGCCGCAGACCATCTGGCTTCGCTCATCACCGCGGAGAACGGCAAGATCCTCTCCGACGCTCGCGGCGAGGTCCTCTACGCTGCCGAGTTCCTGCGGTGGTACTCCGAGGAGGCGGTCCGCATCCCGGGAGCACTCCAGACGGCTCCCTCGGGAGCGAACCGCATCCTCGTGACCCACCGTCCGGTCGGGATCGCCATCCTCGTCACACCGTGGAACTTCCCCGCGGCGATGGCAACGCGCAAGATCGGTCCCGCGCTGGCTGCCGGGTGCACAGTCATACTCAAGCCCGCGAGCGACACTCCGCTCACAGCCCTCGCGCTCGCGACTATCTTCGAGCAGGCAGGCGTCCCGGCGGGGGTGATCAACGTGCTCCCGAGCCGCCGCTCCGGGCCCGTCGTCAGCGCCATGATCCACGACCCGCGCACTCGCAAGCTTTCCTTCACCGGTTCAACCGAGGTCGGAGTCGACCTCATGAGGCTGGCCGCGGACAACGTCCTCAAGACGTCGATGGAACTCGGCGGCAACGCCCCGTTCATCGTCTTCGACGATGCGGACGTGAAGGACGCCGTCGCCGGCGCCATGATCGCCAAGATGCGCAACGGCGGAGAGGCGTGCACGGCTGCCAACCGCTTCTATGTGCAGGCGGGGGTCTCCGAGGCCTTCAGCCGCGAGCTCTCGGCACAGATGGGGGCACTTTCCCTCGGGAACGGGCTGGACCCCGCCGTCAAGCTGGGTCCGCTCATCAACGAGCGAGCCCGCGACGACATCCATGGCCTGGTGACCGGAGCCGTCGCCGAGGGTGCCACCGTGGTGGTGGGAGGGTTAGTGCCCGAGGGCGACGGCTTCTTCTATCCCGCCACGGTTCTCACCGGCGTGCGGCCAGATGCCGAGATCCTGGATCACGAGGTGTTCGGGCCGGTCGCGCCGATCGTGACGTTCCAGACCGAGCAGGAAGCGATCGACCTCGCAAACGGCACGCCGTATGGGCTGGTGTCCTATGTCTACAGCGGGGACCTCGCCCGCGCGCTGCGCGTGAGCGAGCAGATTGAATCGGGCATGGTCGGGATCAATAGAGGCCTCGTCTCGGATCCCGCCGCGCCCTTCGGCGGAATGAAGCAGAGCGGCATCGGACGAGAGGGCGGTGCCGAAGGCCTTCTCGAATACATGGAGAGCCAGTACATCGCCGTCTCCTGGTGAGCTGACTCATCGAGGCTGACACTCCAGCCGACGTCGTTGAACCAACGCTCCGGCTGACTGCTCACCCGGTGGTCGTGGGTTCCTCGCCGTCAGCGGCGGGGCGTGGGGAGAGCCGATTCGCTGCACGTCGCAGTTCGTCGACGAAGTCTTCCCGTCGAGCCGTCATGTCGGGGGCGAGCCCTGCCAACGAGAGGGCGCCGATCGCTTTCACCGTGGGGCTGCCGACGGGCACTCCCAATGCTCCGATCCCGTCCGTGACATCTTCGTCAGACACTGCGTACCCGCGCTCCCGCGTCGCCACGACATCCGCACGCAGCTCATCTTCACCGACGAGCGTCGCCTTCGTGAATCGCTTCCGACTCGTTCGCTCCAAGTAGGCCTCGACATCGGCGCCGAACGCGAGAAGCGTGCGGCCGGCAGCCCCGGCATTCAGCGGAAGGGTGCGACCCGGCTTGAGCACGAGAACGCCGATACCCCTGCCCTGCTCCCATTCCACGCAGACGGCTTCGTTGTTGCGGAGGACGGAAAGGTAGGCGGTCTGGCCCGTGCGCTCGACAAGGTCTGCCAGGACGCTGCGCGCATCGGTCCACTCGCGCATCCCAGCTCGTGCGTGATCCGCGAGGTGAAGCCATCGCAGACTGAGTTGAGTCTTGGAGTTTGGAAGCGCCTCCGTGAATCCGACAGCGTTCAGGCCATCCAGCAGGCGATACACACTGGGTCGCGGGATCCCCACGCGGTCGGCGATCTCCGCTGGAGTCAGGGCGCCCTCCTTGCTCAGTGCGTCGATGACGTCGTCCGCGTTGACCAGGACCTTGATCGGCTTCATCCGGCAATCAGCTCCTTCCGGTAGCCGAGTGCGCGACTGGCGTCATCGGCGGCCTGCATGGTGAGTTGAGGCACGGGCAGTTGGCCGGAAAGAATCTGGTTCCGGAGGCCGCTGACCGAGATCGCTCCCTCGAGCTCCCCTCTGTGATTGAAGACGGGCGCGCCGATCGCTCCGATCCCCGGTGTGACGTCCTCATCGGACAAGGAGTAGCCGCGCGAGCGCGTGGAGGCGATCGCCTCGCGAAGTGACGCATCCGAGGGGATGGCTTCTCCATTGCGACGGCGGTCCGACAGCCGCGCCAAAATGGCCTCGCGCTCGCTCTCAGCGACGAACGCCAGAATCGCGAGTGGCGCGGCGCCTCGAAAGAGGGGGAGCGAGTCACCCAGTCGCATGGCAAGGGAATGGACGTCGCGTCCGTCCAGACGTTCGACGCAGACGGCGGTGTCGCTGCGGAGGAAGCACAGGAAGGCGGTGGCGTTGGTTCGTCTGCGCAGCTCCTCGAGCGCGGGCTTGCACGCGTCGCGAACATTCACCTGGTCCTCGAGCAGGCTGCCGATCCGCACGAGCCGAACACCGAGACGGAAATAGCCTCGCCGCGGCGCAGGGTCAACCCAGCCGATTTCTCGCAGAGAGGACAGCAATCGGTACGTAGAACTCACGGGCTCGTCCGTACGAGCGGCAAGTGTCTGCGCGGTTGCTTCTCCGAGTTCCTCTAAGGCGGACACGATGGCGCCCGATTTCTGCAGGATCTCCATCCCACCCGCATCGCCGTCAACTGTCATGGGCTGATTTTCACGTCGTGGACGCATCCTGTCAATCACGACAATATCACTCACTAGACACCGCGTCCGTTGAATGATACTTTGGACCCACCTACTACTTCTGCAAGGGGAGATATGACCGTTCTCGAGCACCTCAGCGTTGAGTCGACCGAGCTGGACGCTCTGGCTCGCCGCGCACGCTGGCACATTGTGAACACCGTCGCCGCAAGCAAGGCCGGCCATATCGGGGGCCCGCTGTCGGCAACGGATCTGCTCATCGCGCTGTACTTCCGTCAGCTGCGGATCGACCCGGCCAACCCGTCTGAGCCCGACCGCGACCGGTTCATCCTCTCGAAGGGCCACTCGGCCATCGGCCTGTACACGGTGCTCGCCCTGCGCGGATACTTCCCCGAGGCCGAACTGGCGACCTTCGACCACGGAGATTCTCGGCTGCAGGGTCACCCCGACATGCTGCTCACTCCGGGCGTGGACTCATCGACCGGTTCACTCGGTCAGGGCCTGGCCGTCGGTGCCGGCATGGCGCTCGCCGCCAAGCGCCTCGGCAAGGATTTCCATACCTGGGTCATGGTGGGTGACGGCGAGATCGAGGAGGGCATGGTCTGGGAGACCGTGATCTCCGCACCGCGCTTCCAGCTCGACAACCTCACACTGATCATCGATCTCAACGGGCTGCAGCAGTACGGCTGGCCGGCTGCCGAAGGCGACCGATTCGACCGAAGCGAACCGATGGGTCATGTCGACCTCGAGGCCGTGTTCCGCGGATTCGGATGGAACACGCTGTCCATCGACGGTCACGACTGGGACGCCATTCTCGAGGCGTACACGACCGTTGCCGAGAACCGCGGAAAGGCCGGTGCTCCGACCGTGATCATTGCGAACACGACAAAGGGACACGGCATCTCCTTCACCAGCGGCACCTACAAATGGCACAACGGCATCGCCACCGACGAGCAGCTTGAACTCGCCCGCACCGAGCTCGCAGAGCTCGCCGAGGAAGGACACAACGAATGAAGGCCCAACGCGTGGTGTGGGGCGAGACGCTCGCCAAGCTCGCCGCTACGGACCCCACCCTGGTCGTGCTCGATGGCGATCTCGCCACCTCGACACGTGCCGATATCGTCGCCGATGCGCAGCCGGATGCCTTCATCGAGATCGGCATCGCCGAGCAGAACATGGTCGGCATGGCATTCGGGCTGAGCACGCTCGGCTACCGCCCCTGGCTGTCGACCTTCGGTGTCTTCCTCACTCACCGCGCGATCGACCAGATTCGCATGCTGGTCTCGCAGACGAAGGCTCCGGTCCGCATCGCCGCTGCCTACAGCGGGCTGCTCAACGGCTCCAGCGGCAAGACCCATCAGGACATCGAGGACTTCGCGATCATGCGGGCGATGCCCAACATCACCGTCATCGCCCCGGCAGACGAGTACGAGGCAGCAGCCGTCATCCGGTGGGCGGCGGAGCACCCGGGGCCCGTGTACGCACGATTCGCGCGCGATGCCGTGACCCCGCTCTTCACCGCGGATGTCGTGTTCGAGCCCGGAAAGCCGGTGGTGGTTCGCGAAGGCACGGGAGTGACGCTCATCTCAACGGGCGTCCAAAGCTCTCGCACGGTCGATGCGGCGAACCTGCTCGCCGAGGAGGGGATCGATGCCCGCGTGATTCATCTCGCGACCCTTAAGCCCCTCGATGAGAAGGCCCTGCTCGACCTGATAGGCGAAGAGGATCACGTCATCACGGTCGAGGAGCACAGCCGTATCGGCGGCCTCGGAGGACTCGTCGCAGAGGTGGTCTCGGAAGTCGGCGGCATTCGATTGACCCGAATCGGGCTTGAAGACCGCTGGTCGGAGTCTGCCCCGAATGACTTCCTGCTGGACAAGTACGGACTCTCACCGGAGCGCGTCGCGCAGAGCGTCAAGGCGAGCCTGCACGTCACTGCCAGGTGAATCGTGTCCCTCGTGGCTACGACGATGATTCCGCGGATTGAGGATTCGGGAGTCCGGACGCGGGTCGTCTCGCTGACTCCCGCGCCAGCCGTCGACCGGGTCTATGTGGTCGACGGGCTCAAGACAGGGCATGTCAATCGAGCTCGGCATATCGAGGCACACATCGCCGGCAACGGCGTCAATCTCGCCCGCGACCTGAGCGCCGCTGGCAATGCTGTCGCGGCCGTGCTCCCGCTCAGTTTGGAGGATGCCGGCGCACTCGTCGAAGACATCGACATGTTCCATGTCGTTCCGGTGCCGCAATCCATCCGGGTGAACGCGGTCGTTATCGGCGCCGACGGCGTTACGACGAACATCAACCAGGCCGCACATGCGCTGAGTGACATTGACTGGAATGGTCTGCACGACGCTGTAGGGCGGGCCGCGGACCAGTTGCGCGCCGAGTGGGTCGTCGTCGGGGGGAGTCTGCCCCCGACCAGCAATGGTCACGGAGTCGATCCGTCCGCGCTCCTGGAGATCGCGCTGAGGACCGATGGTCGGCTGTGCCTGGACTCGCCGGGCTCGGTCGTCGCGGATTGGCTGCGTCGCGGGATTCCGATCGATTTGATCTCACCGAACATCCACGAACTCGAAGAGCTCGTCGAACGGTCAATCGACACGTTGGGGGATGCGGTGGACGCTGCTTCCCGACTCGTGGACCACGGACTGCGCGCTGTGTTGGTCAGCCTGGGGCGTCAAGGGGCCGTCATCGTCACGCCGACCCGGCAGATCTGGGCGCGCACGTCTCCGTCGCGCGTCGTCAACACCACGGGGGCGGGTGATGCTGCTTTGGCGGGATTGATAACACTGTGGCGGGGCGAAGACGAGCAGCAAGCACTCGAGCATGCGCTGACGCGTGCCGTGCGATGGGGACGGGCAGCGGTCGGCCTCATCTCTCCAACCATCGTCCCCGAGAACATCGAGCCAGCGCGCGTCCAGCTCGAGGTTCCCCCTCGGTCCATGCCGTTGCACCACGACACGTTTCCGTTGGCCAAAAGGGAGTGAATATGTCGAGGATAAGCATCGTGGAGTGCAGGCCGGGTCGGCGGGGGATGATCGGAACATGAGCGCACCGGACTGGATCCAGCATCAGGGGCTTGTCGACTGGGTCGAGGAGATGGTGCGTCTGTGCACGCCGACCGATGTGCATTGGTGCGACGGGTCGGATGAGGAGTACGACGCGCTCTGCGAGCAGCTCGTCGACGCGGGCACCTTCATCCGGCTCCACCCCGAGAAGCGACCTCACAGCTTCCTCGCCCGCAGCGACGCGAGTGATGTCGCACGGGTCGAGGAGCGGACCTTCATCTGCGCGCGCAGCGAGGAGGATGCGGGGCCGACCAACAACTGGATGGAGCCGAGGGAGATGATGCGGATCCTCCGCGGCCTCTTCTCGGGGTCGATGGTCGGCCGGACGATGTACGTGGTCCCGTTCAGCATGGGCCCGCTCGGCTCACCCATCGCCCAGCTGGGGGTGCAGATCACCGACTCGCCGTACGCCGTCGTCAGCACGAAGATCATGACGCGGATGGGCCGCCCGGCGGCTGAGGTGCTCGGCGCCGACGGCGAGTTCGTCCCGTGCATGCACAGCGTCGGGGCACCGCTGGGCGCGGGCGAGCAGGACGTCGCGTGGCCCTGCAACCCGAGCGAGAAGTACATCGTGCACTTTCCCGAGACGCTGGAGATCTGGTCGTACGGGTCGGGGTACGGCGGCAACGCGCTGCTGGGGAAGAAGTGCCTGGCCCTGCGGATCGCCTCGACCATGGCCCGCGACGATGGCTGGCTCGCCGAGCACATGCTCATCCTGGGGGTGACGGATCCGGCGGGGGAGAAGACCTATGTCGCCGCTGCCTTCCCGAGCGCGTGCGGCAAGACGAATTTTGCCATGCTCGTGCCGCCGCCGGCCTTCGCCGATGAGGGATGGAAGGTGACCACTGTCGGCGACGACATCGCCTGGATCAAACCGGGCGAAGACGGCACCCTGTTCGCCATCAATCCCGAGGCGGGATACTTCGGCGTCGCGCCGGGTACCTCCTACGCGACGAATCCCAACGCGATGGAATCCATCCGCTCCGACACGATCTTCACGAACGTGGCGCTCACCGACGACGGAGACGTGTGGTGGGAGGGGATGGACGGCCCGAAGCCGGCGCACGCGATCGACTGGGAGGGCAATGACTGGACTCCGGAGTCGGGGACGAAAGCGGCGCACCCGAACTCGCGGTTCACCTCGCCCGCGATACTGAACCCGGCGCTGGACGACGCGTGGGACGACCCCCAAGGGGTGCCGATCCGGGCGTTCTTGTTCGGCGGCCGCCGTGCCGGCACCATCCCCCTCGTCGCGCAGAGCTTCAACTGGGCGTTCGGCGTCTACATGGCGGCGACCATGGGCTCCGAGACCACCGCGGCGGCGTTCGGGGAGCAGGGCGTGGTGCGCCGCGACCCGTTCGCGATGCTCCCGTTCTCCGGCTACCACATGGGCGACTACATCAACCACTGGCTCGCACTGGGACGCAACGTCCGCAACGCGCCCCGCATCTTCCAGGTGAACTGGTTCCGCCGCGACCAGGACGGGAACTTCCTCTGGCCCGGGTTCGGGGAGAACATGCGGGTCCTGGAATGGATCGTCGCCCGCTCCCGCGGCCGCGCCCTCGCGATCGAGAGCCCCATCGGGTGGGTGCCGCGCTACGAAGACCTCACCTGGGACGGCCTGGACTTCTCCGAAGAAGACTTCTTCGCCTGCATGGCCATCAACCGCCGGGATTGGACCTCCGAACTCCTCGACGTGGAAGAGCTCTTCATGAAGCTCTACAACCGCCTCCCCAAGGAGATGGAGATGATCCGCTCCCTCACCACCAGCGCCCTCTGGCGCTCACCCAAACAATGGGAGATGAACGCCGACCCCACCTGATCGGCGGAGAACCGATCGGCACCGCCTGGAGGCTGCGCGAAGCCGAACGCGCCGTGCAGTTCTTCCGAACACGAGTCATGCGCCGGTCGCAGCGCTGGAGCGATCTGAGAGGTCTATCCCCAGCGCGGTCAGCAGATAGGCCATGTGGGAGTGGATGTCGATCGACTTGTCGTACATCCACTGGATCCGCAGACCGTCCCACGACGCGAACACCAGCGCCGCGGTGATATCGGGGTCGATCTCTGCGGCAAGCCGTCCCTCCGACTGCAGCCGCGTCAGCCCGCTGCGGATGACGGCCCTCATGCCGGTGTATCGATCTCGCACATAGTCATGCGCGAGATGGTCCGGCTCCGTCGCCTCGCCCGTGACACGCAGCGAAAGCTGCTCCATGCCGGGCGAGGAGGTCTCCTCGTCGACCGCGGAAAGGATCCGGTCGACGAGTCCGTCGATGAAGTCCGGCTCTTCGAAGTCGATCTCGATCTCGGCGATCTCGTCGCGACGACGGAGGATCTCGGCGAAGAGGGCGTCCTTCGAGCCGAAGTAGTGCAGCAGGCCGTTCTGGCTGAGGCCCACGGCATCCGCAAGCTCTTTCACGGTCGCACCGGTGTAGCCCTCGCGTGCGATCACCTCGAGGGCGACGTCGAGGATCTCGGCGCGCTTCGCCTTGCCCTTCGCATACGGTCCGCGTGCTGCTGCCATAAAACAGCATGATATGCGGATTTCGACTTGCGCACAATGAATCCCGCATGGCATGCTGGTTTCAACCGACACGCAGCACCAGAAACACGGACGTTCACCCGCTGTCGGACATCACTGACGATGGGAAGACACATGAGCGGCGAAACGGCCACCGAGCCCAGACCCAAGGGCGACGTCGTCCTCGAGCCGGCCGAGCCCGGCACATCCTCGATCTACATCCGTGGGGTGAAGTCACGCGCCTACCTCACCTGGTTCACGATCCTGACGATCGCAATCACGTCGGTGTGGGGCGCGGTCACCGGCATCCTGCTTCCGAACCACGTGCAGATCCTCGAGATGGGCAACTGGTTCACCGGGGCCGACGCGAGCATCGATCTGCAGCAGCTCACCATCCTGCAGCAGTCGATCGACGCCGGCAACGCCACCGCGACCGCCGAGCAGGCGCGACAGCTCGAGCTGCTCACGGGCTTCAACGCCGCCCGAGCCCAGTCCCTCGCGATCATCAGCACGATCGGCGTCATCCTCACGATGCTCGTGCAGCCCATCGTGGGCGTGTTCGCCGATCGCACCCGCAGCAAGTGGGGCCGCCGCGCTCCGTGGATCCTCTTCGGCACCGTGGTCGGCTCGCTGCTGCTCGTGCTCATGCGCTTCGCGCCGTCGATCGCCGTCCTCGCGATCGTCTTCATGCTCGCGCAGGCCGTGCTGAACACGGCGAGCGGGCCGCTGGCCACCACGGTCGCGGACCGGATGCCGGAGAACCGGCGCGGTGTCGCCTCGGCGCTCGGCGGATTCGGCAACTTCTTCGGCGGCCTTCTCGGCGGTCTGCTCGCCGGCGCCTTCTTCGCGACCATCGGCCTGGACTTCTACTTCATCGTCGCCGCGTTCGTCACCTTCTCGGGTGTCATGTTCCTGATCTTCGCCCGCGACCGGTCGTCGAAGGACCTCGAGGTCACGCCGTTCAACTGGAAGCAGTTCTTCATCGGGTTCACCATCGCCCTTCGTGACCGCAACTACCGCTGGGTGTGGGTCGCCCGCATCCTGCTCACGTTCGGCTACACGGTGTCGACGGCGCTCAGCCTGTACATGCTGCAGAGCTATGTGCACCCCGCCCTCAGCCAGACGGAGGCCACTGCGCTCGCGCCGCTGCTGCTGCTCGCCGGCGTTCCCGTGACGATCCTGGCGGTGCTGATCGCGGGCAAGCTCTCCGACAAGCTCGGCAAGCGTCGCATCTTCGTCATCGTCGCCTCGGTGCTGATGGCCCTCTCGATGCTCATCCCGATCGCGATGCCGACCGTCCCCGGTCTGTTCATCCAGGCGATCGTCGGCGGCATCGCGTTCGGCATCTACCTCCCTGTCGACCAGGCGCTGTTCATCGACGTGCTGCCCGACAAGCGCGCCGCAGGCCGCGACCTCGGTGTCGCCGGCCTCGGCTCGAACCTCGGACAGGCGCTCGGCCCGATCCTTGCGAGCACGGTCGTCGCCGTCACGGGCGGCTACGTCGGAATCTGGGTTGCGGCGGGCGTACTCGTGCTGCTCGGCGCGGTCGCCATCTTCCCGCTGAAGGGCGTGAAGTAGACGCGTCATGGCCTCGTCCTATCCGAACCCGCTGATGCCCGGCTTCAATCCCGATCCCTCGTGCGTCCGCGTGGACGGCGTCTACTACCTCGTGACCTCGTCGTTCGAGTACATGCCCGGGCTGCCCGTCTACCGCAGCACCGACTTCGTCTCGTGGGAGCACATCGGCAACATCGCAGAGCGGATGTCGCAGAGCGGGGTGGCCGAGACGCCATCGGGGATGGGGATCTGGGCTCCCACGATCCGCCACCGCGACGGCGTGTTCTACGTGATCGTGGTGATCGCCGCCAGCCCGCGCGGCTGCGTTGTGTTCACCGCGTCGGATCCCGCCGGACCGTGGAGCGAAGGGACCCCCATCCCGTCGGTGGACGGCATCGACCCCGATCTGGCCTGGGACGACGCCGGCAACGCGTACGTCACCTACTCCGCCTACCGCATGGCCGGTGAGGAACCAGGGCGCCACGACGGCATCGAGCAGTTCCGCGTCGACCTGACGACCGGTGAGGCACTCGAGTCGCCGCGCCCGCTGTGGTCGGGCACCGGTCTGCAGTTTCCCGAGGCGCCGCACCTCTACCGCCGCGGCGCGTTCTGGTACCTGCTGATCGCGGAGGGCGGCACCGAGCGCGGCCACGCGGTGAGTATCGCCCGCGGTGCCTCCATCGAGGGGCCGTTCAGCGGCGGCCCGGCGAATCCCCTCCTGCGGGCCGCCGGAACCTCCAGCCCCGTCCAGAACACCGGTCACGCCGACCTGGTCGAGGGCCCAGACGGAACCGATGTATTCGTCGCGCTCGGTGTTCGCCCGCTGGGCACCGGCCTGAGCTTCTCTCCGCTGGGCCGCGAGACGTTCGCCACGCCGGTGGAGTGGGTGGACGGCTGGCCGGTCGTCGCCCCGATCGAACTGGCGCCGCATGACGGCGTCTGCGCGGAGCGGTTCGGGCTGTCGTCCGCCGCTGAACTGGCCGACCCCGGTTGGTTAGCGGTCGGCCAACTGGTAGGGGATGTCGCGGCGGTCATCGACGGATGCCTGGCGATGAGTGGTCCCGGTGTCTCTCTCGACGCGCGCCGGCCGGCGTTCATCGGCCGTCGACAGCGACACCTCGACAGCGACACATCGATCCGGGTGCGCCCACGAGACGGTATCGGCGGACTCGGCCTGCGCTACAACGAGCGATTCCACATCACCGCGACCGCACGCAGCAGCACCGCCGAACGGACCCTCGTGACCGTGGTCGCCGCCCTCCCCGGCATCCGGCAGTCCTTCCATGAGGACGTGCCCGGCGACGAGGTGATGCTTCGCATCAGCACCCGCCGCCCACGCCGCTTCATGCCCAACGACGGCGCCGGCGGCGACCGCATCGTCATCACCGCCGTCGGAACAGACGGCCGCGACGTCGTGGTGGCGGAGCTGGACGGACGCTTCTGGTCGGCCGAGACCGCCGCATCCTTCACCGGACGGGTCATCGGCCCGTTCGCCGAGTCGGGCGAGGTCCGCTTCCGCGACTTCGCCTATCAGGGCGGCGATGGCCGGAACGGCCTCGCGCAGCCCGGAGAGAGAGTGGAACTATGAGCATCGATCAGACCGCTGCGGCACTGCTCACCGAGACCGCGTGGGTCACCGACGAGCCGGATGAGCTCTTCCGAGAGCCCTACATCGACGTCGACGAGTGGCGCAACGCGCCGGTGCGTCACCGCTATGTCCATGGCGGCTTCCACGGCACCGACACCCGCTTCTCGTTCTACTACCCCGAGTCGGAGGCGTACGGCGGGCGATTCTTCCAGCACGTGACGCCCGTTGCGCAGAGCGAGAACCTCGCGCACGAGTCGCTGGACGCGTTCAACAAGATCGCCTTCTCCATCGACAGCGGCGCGTACTTCGTCGAGACCAACGGCGGGGGTCCGGATGCCGCGAATCCGATGTCCGGCATCGACCCGACGATCGGCGCCTTCCGCGCCAGCGCCGCCGCCGCCCGCTTCTCGCGCGTCGTCGCAGGGGAGCTCTACGGTGCCGCGCGACCCTACGGCTACCTCTACGGCGGCAGCGGCGGCGCGTACCGCACGATCGGATCGGCTGAGAACACCCAGGGCGTGTGGGACGGCTTCGTGCCGTACGTGCCGGGCAGCCCCATGGCGATGCCCAACGTCTTCAGCGTGCGGATGCACGCGCAGCGGATCCTCCGCGACGTGTTCCCGTCGATCGTCGACGCGTACGACGTCGGTGGCGACCCTGCGGCGCTCGACCTGACCGCCGAGCAGCGCGAGGCCCTCGACGAGGTCACGCGCATGGGCTTCCCCCCGAGGTCCTGGTTCGGGTGGCGCACCATGGGCATGCACGCCTTCAGCGTGCTGTACCCCGGCGTCATGTACATGGATCCGACCTTCGCCGACGACTTCTGGAGGGTGGAGGGCTACCTCGGTGCGGACCCGGCATCCTCGGTGCACCGCGACCGCGTTCAGCTGACGACGACGATCTCCGAACTGCTCGCCGAGACCGCGACCCGTGAGGAACAGCTCGTCGCGGGTGGTGTCGACGAGTCGTTCCTGCACGCGGCATCCGATTTGCAGGTCTCCGGACTCCGGCTTGCGGAGGCTCCGACCGGGTGGATCCTCGGTGCCCAGCTCGCCGTGCTCTCGGGGGCTGCCACGGGAGCCGTTCTCCGCCTGTCGGGCGTCGACGGCGATATTGCCCTCGTCGAGCCCGGTCAAGGCGAGCTCCTCGCAGCGCTCGCGACGGGCGACACCGTGGCACTCGACAACTCCAGCTTCCTCGCGGCGCAGACTTATCACCGACACCAGGTTCCGGGTCCCGAGTACGCCGCCTGGGACCAGTTCCGGGATGCCGATGGAGCCCTGGCTCTTCCGCAGCGGCCGATGCTGCTCGGGCCCCTGATGACCCAGGGCGCGTCCGGAACCGTCCCGTCGGGGCGGATCACCGGCAAGATGATCGTCGTCGCGTGCCTGCTCGACCGCGAGGCGTTCCCGTGGCAGGCGGACTGGTACCGGGCACGGGTCACCGGGCACCTCGGTGACGCCGTCGATGACAGTTTCCGCCTGTGGTACGTCGACAATGCGCTGCACGGGGACGACGATCCGCAGGAGTTCCCCGCCCGCAGCGTCGCCTACGTCGGTGCGCTCGAGACCGCGCTGCGTCAGCTCGCCGCCTGGGTCGAGGACGGCGTCGAGCCCTCGCCCACCACTGCCTATGAGATTGTCGACGGCCAGGTCGTCGTCCCAGAAGGCGCAGCGGAGCGTCGCGGCGTGCAGCCCGTCGCGACGCTCACTGTCAACGGGTCATCGAGCGCATCCGTGCGCGTCGGCGAACCGGTGTCGGTGCGGGTTGAGGCGGACGCCACGGCGGGGGGTGTCATCGTCGAGCTGGTCGATGTCGTGACCGAAATCGGCGGCGAAGAGCGGCTCGGTGAGCCGATGGTCCTCGCTCCGGCGGGCTCCGTCGTGTTCGAGCAGCAGCGCACGTTCGACGCCCCCGGCACCCACTTCATCGCCGTGCGCGTCAGTGCGCAGACCGGCGGCGATGCCTCTGACCCGCACGCGCGCGTGCAGAACATCGTGCGGGCGCGGGTCACCGTCACCCCGTAGCTGGACCGCAGTCGGGGGCGGTGCGGCGGGAGGATGCCGCATCCAGGTCACGCAAAAGGTGTCGCCGTAAGCTCGCCCGGACAACGACGGGGGAGAAGACGGTGTCTGACAGTGGTGACCTGGCGCGCGGCATGCTGCTCTACGTCGAAGACGACGCCGGCATCGCGGCCATGACGGTGCAGGTGCTCTCCGAGTTCTACGACGTCGATCACGCGCCGACCGGCGAGGCCGGCCTGCGGCTCGCGCTGGGCGGCCGCTACGACGCCATGGTGGTCGACCGCCGATTGCCGGGCATGGACGGCGTGCAGTTCGTCCGCGCCGTGCGCACCGCCCGCATCACTACGCCGATCCTCATGCTCACCGCGCTCGGTGCGGTCAGCGATCGCGTCTCGGGCCTCGACGGCGGAGCCAATGACTACCTTGTGAAGCCGTTCGACTTCGACGAGCTGCTCGCGCGGCTGCGGGCGCTTCGGCGAGCGTTCCGGGCCGATGCCGGGCGACGCTGGCTCGGTGAGTGGGCCTACGCTCCCGATTCGCAGGCGCTGTACGACCCGAGCGGCTATCGCATTGCGCTGACGGCGACGGAGAACGCGTTGCTCGAGTTGCTCAGCGGCAGCCCCGAGCACGTGTTCAGTCGCGAGGAGATCTTGAAGGCGGTGTTCCGGGAAGGTGAGACGACCAGCTCCGTCGACACGTACGTGCACTACGTGCGGCGCAAGTCCACACGGGACATGATCGAGACCGTGCGTGCGCGTGGCTACCGAGCCGGGAATCCTTCGTGAGCGACGCGGAGGACCAGCGCCGCGTGCAGCGGGCGGCGCTTTCGATCGGCCTTTACGTCGCCACCGCGTCGGCGATCGTCATCGCCGCGGGGGTCGGCATCCTCATCGCGGTGATCCTGATCGGCAGGCGACCAGAGGGGGGCGGGCGCGGTGGGGAGACCCGCCAGGGCCGAGCATCGGGCGACGCTTTAGTGATAGACGCCGATCGGGTGCTGCCGCTCGTGATCGTGCTCGGGATCGTCGGTGTGCTGCTGCTGGCACTGGTCGCATGGCTGGCAGCGCGGCGATCGGTGCGTCCGCTCGGCGAGGCGCTGAGGTTGCAGCGCAACTTCGTCGCCGATGCATCCCACGAACTGCGCACGCCGCTCACGACGCTGAGCAGTCGCATCCAGCTGCTGCAGCGGAGGAAAGAGCGCGGCGAACCGATCGATGACACGATCGTCGATCTGCGGGCGGATGCCGCCATGATGAACGACGTGCTGAACGACCTGCTGCTCGCGGCCGAGGGTGGGGCCGGAACTGCGGGGGAGCCGACGTCGGTCGCGGGAGCCGTGCGGATCGCGGTGGAGTCCTTCCGGCCGCTCGCCGACGAAGCCGGGGTCCCGCTCGCTGTCGATGTCCGCCGGGATGCCGTTGTGCTGCTGCCCTCCGTCACGCTCGTGCGGCTCGTCGTCGCACTTGTCGACAACGCGGTGCAGCATTCGCCGAGCAACTCGCCCGTGACGGTACGTGTCGACGTGGAGGCCGGTCAGGTGGCGATCCGGGTCGGAGATCGTGGGTCGGGCATCCACGGGATCGCTCACGACGCCGTCTTCGAGCGGTTCGCCCGATCGTCCGAGAGCGGGAGGCGACGCGGATTCGGGCTCGGGCTCTCCCTGGTGCGGGATGTCGCCGTCCGCGCCGGTGGCAGCGTCGAGGTGGAGAGCACCTCGTCAGAAGGAACGACGTTCCTGCTGAGGCTGCCGATCGCCGTGTGAGAGCCCGGTCCAGGTGTCGTCCTCGTCGACGACGTCGATCGAGACGCCGTCGAGCCACCGGGTCACTCGGCCGTCGTCGGCGATCAGGAGGCCCGTACTCTCGCCGACACCGGGGAGCCACGATCGGTCGTCGAGGCCTCCGATGACGGCCGCGGTGGCCCACAGGTCGGCATGGGTGAGACTGTCGGCCGCGACCGTCGCGCTGACGACGCCCCGCGCGGGTTCGCCGGTGCGGGGGTCGATGACGTGGGAGCCCCGCTCGGCGGTGCCGGAGGTGGCGACCGCCCCGTTCTCTATCTGGAGGCTGGCGATGATTTCGCCGGGGCGCCGGGGGTCGGCGATCCCGACATTCCAGCGCCACCCCGTGCCACGGACCGTGAACAGCTGCATGTCTCCGCCCGCGTTGATGCCGACGGCGATGGGGCCGATCCCGGTGCCCGCGACCCGATCCCGGCCGAGGAGCGGCGCGAGGTGCCGGCGGGCGGCGGTCTCGACGGACCACCCTTTGACGTAGCCGGTGGGGTCGAACCAGCCCCGCCACATCGCCGAGAACAGCCCCCGGGTCTGGACCGCAGCGCTGCGGCACGCGGCCTCGACCTCCCCGACTCGGGGATCCGCATCGACCAGCCGGAGTTCGCCTCGCGCGATGCGGCGGATGTCGGAGTGGTCGCGGTAGGTCGAGAAGACGCGGTCGATCTCGCTCAGTTCGGCGAAGCAGGCGGCGATCGCGTCTTCCGAGACCGGACCGAGCTCGTCGGCGTGCGAGAGAACATGGATGCTGATCGGCATCCCCATCATCTCCTCTATGCGCACGAACCGAGTGGGCCGTGTTCGGGGAAGCCGGGCCGCGAGGCTGCGCATCAGCTCTGCGCCTGATCGATCGCGCTCTGCAATGACGCGATGTACCCATCGCTCGTGTAGGTCGCACCCGAGACCATATCGATTTGAGCGCTCTGGGTCTGCGTCGTTTCGGAGACGAGGATCGGGATGGCTCGCTGGTTGATCTGCTGGTCGCGCCGGTCGCTGTTCGGGTAGTCGACGACCTGCACGTCGCTGATCTGACCCGCGGACACCGTGATCGCGACCTGGACCGGCCCATAGCGGGTGTCGGCCGCGGCCCCCGTATAGGTCCCGTCGACCAGGCCGGACGTGGTTTCGGATGTCGTGTCGCTCGACGCCCCGTCAGATGATTCCGTCGCTGATCCGGTGGAGGACGAGCCGGTGGATGTGCCGTCAGACGATGAGTCGTCGGGGGTTACGGGAGCGGTCGTCGTCGCGTCACTCGAGGTTGCTGGTCCGGTCGAGGCGATCGGCTCGACCGCTTCGAGAGAGGTGCGATAGCTGAACAGCAGCACGATCCCGCTGATTGTTGCGAGCAGGGCGTAGACGATCTTCTTCATGGTGGCTTCTCACGACTCCTGGGATTCAGATGGTGAACGCTTCGGAATGGATGCGGTCGCCCGCGACGCCCGCTGTCCGCAGGTCCTTGTCGACGGCCTTCATCCAGGCGACCGGCCCGCACAAGTACACGTCGTACGTGTCGAGATCCGGTGCGAGGTAACGGATCACGTCGGGCCCGCGCCAGGCGCTGTGGCTCGCAGACAGCCACGGTGAGGCGGTGCGGGCCCGGGGGCCCGACAGGTCGACGTGACGCAGGCCCCGGTGGATGGCGAGGTGCCGGATCGCGTCCTGCCGGAGGGCGGCGGCCTCGGTGTGATCCCGTGTCACGAGCGTTGCGTCGCCGGGAGCGTAGGCCTGTTCCTCCAAGAGGGCGACCAGCGGTGCCACTCCGGCGCCGGCGCCGATCATGAGCAGTTTGGTGCCCTTCCGCGCGGCACCTGTCATGTGTCCGTAAGGTCCTTCGATCAGCACGCGTGTGCCCGGGCGCAGCGTCGTGAGCCGTTGGGTGCCGTCGCCGCCGATCCTGGCGGCGACGGTGAGGCCGCGACCCGTGGGTGCGCTCGAGAGGGAGAACGGGTGGCCGCGGGTCCAGCCGGCGCCGTCGACGAACCGCCAGACGAAGAACTGGCCGGCGCGCGCGCCGAGTCGGTGCAGCGCGCGCCCCGACATTCGCACCGTCACCCCGCTGTCACCATCGGGCTCGATCGCGGTCACTCGGATCCCGTGGCGAGCCGAACGCACCAGCGGCACGCCGATGCGGAAGACGAGGACGGATGCCGCTGCCGCCGCCCACACGATCCACCAGTAGGCGGTGGCCACTGGTGAGGACAGGAAGTCTGCGCCCGTCCACAGCTGGTGGGGGAGGGCCAGGCCAACGCCGAGGTAGGCGTAGAGGTGCAGCAGATGCCACGACTCGTAGCACAGCTTCTTGCGCGCACGACGGATCGAGGTCGCGACGACCAGCACGATCAGAAGGGTGCCGGCGGCGGCGAGCAGCATGCCGGGGTAGTTCCAGATGAACTCCCACAGCTGCACGAACGGGTTGATCGCGGCCGTTGCCGCGTAGCCGAGCACGAGCAGCACGATGTGGGCGACCAGCAGCCAGAAGGACCAGAACCCGACGAATCGGTGCATGCGGGTCATCGCATCGCGGCCGAACCCGCGCTCGAACAGGGGGATGCGCCCCATCAGCAGCACCTGATACAGCAGCAGGTTCGCCGACACCAGACCCGTCAGGCGGCCCAGGGTCGTCAGCGTTTCGGCGTTCACGCCGAGCGTGGCGGTCACCCCGCCGCCCGCCACCCAGAGCGCCACGACGAACAGGCTCGTGAGCCAGATGACGGTCGTCGCCGCGGCGTGCCACAGCGCGGTTCGAGCGCCGCGCTCTCCGAACGCCGGTGTGGGTACGGTCGGTGTCGTCGGACTCGGGCCGACCGGCCGGGTGCCAGGAGCGAAGGTGGTCATGACCCGATCGTCGACGCAGCGCTCTGAGGGACGGCTAAGAATCGACCCATCACGGCGAGCTCATAGGCTACGCCTAGCGAGCGGCAGATCTCCCCCCTCGCCGGGGCTCAGAAGCTGAATTCTTCGCAGTGCAGGTGGCGGCGAGGCAGTCCCGCAGCGCGCAGCGCCGAAGTCGTCGCTGCGGTCAGCGCCGGGCCGGCGCAGAGATAGACATCCCGGCCCGCGAGGTCCGGCACCTGCGCGAGCAGATTCGCGGGCGTGACGGCGCTGCGAGGGTCGGCGGACCGACCTGTCCAATAGATCAGCGCCGCCCCACGCTGCCGGGCAATCGCTTCGAGCTCCCGACGGAACAGGATGTCCTCGATCGTGGGTGCGCGATAGATGAGAGTCAGCGGTCCACCGCGGTGCGACAGCGACTCGAAGAGGGCTCGCATGGGGGTGATGCCGACGCCACCTGCGATGAGCAGCACTCCCCGTCGTGTACGCCGACGCTCGGTCATGGCACCGTAGGGACCTTCAGCCACAACGAAGGTCCCCGGTCTCAAGAAGCGCAGGGCGCGAGTCCCGTCGCCCACAGCTTTGACGGTGAGGCGGAGGCTGCCATCAGCGGGGGGAGCCGAGAGCGAGAACGGATGTGCTGTCAACCAGGTGCGGGGGGTGACGAATCGCCAGCGGAAGAACTGACCCGGCTGAGCGTCGAGATCCCTCAGGGCGACACCGCTGATGAAGATGCTCACCACCCCCTCGCCCTCGGGAACGACGGCGGTGACACGCAGTCGGTGCCGGGCCGCATGAAGAAGTGGTGCGAGGACCCGGTAGCGGATGAGCAGCGCGAAGCTTAGGGTGTACGCAATGCTCCACGCGATCTGAATCTCCGGGTGACCGGCGAGGTCGGGACCGGCGAGCTCGTGCGCGAACGCGAGCGCGATGGCCACGTAGGTGAGCAGGTGGATGGCATGCCACGTCTCGTAGCGGAGTCGACGGCGCGCGCTGCGAGCGGAGGCGATTCCGACGATCAGGAACAGTGCGGTCGACACGGCCGCGGCCGGGAGTCCCGGCATCTGAAGCACCTGGCCTGTTGCGAGGGTGATGGGAAGGTTCCGTGCCTCCGCCCAACCCAGCGTGGCGGCGACCGCGTGAACGACGATGAGTGCGATCGTCCATCGGCCGAGGATGCCGTGCCAGCGCGACATCCTGTCGGCGCCGATGTTGTGCTCGAGGAGCGGCGTGCGCGCAATCATCAGGATCATCGCGGTCACCGCGTACCCGGCCAGAAGACCGGCGATATGCGCCGTAAGGGGCAGGTTGAGGATGACAGGTTGCGGGGCGTGCGCGACGGCCAACCCGATGACGGCCGCAGCACCGAGCCCGAACACGGCGAGAACGATCCGTGTCGTGAGCAGGTGGGGTGTCGTCGTCGGCGCGAGGGGCCGGGAGCGTGGGAGGCTGGCGCGCGGGGGCGCCGCCTCAGCCACGGCCATGTATGCGCCCGTCCCCGTGTCCGTGCTCGCTCCGATCACGTCTGTTGTCCGTCGGCGGAGTCGTTGTCTCAGCAGGCACGCGCAATGGAGGCGCTTCGGCTGCGGGTGCCGAGACAGGCGATAGGGCGGGCCCATTGCTCCCGAGGGTCACTCCGTACACGACGGCGCCCACCACGAGGGAGACGGATGTCATCGCGGAGATCATCCCCCACAGCCCCCTGTGGGGTGTGCGATGTGTGCCCCGTCCGCGGCGTGCCACGCCGGAGTCTTCCGAGGGCGCTGCGAGTTCGTGCGGCATGTCCCAGGCCGCTCAGGAGGTGCTCGTGGAGGACGGCGTCGGCGTCGGTGTGGGTGTGGGTGTCGAGTTCGTGTCCTCGTCAGCCTCCTCACGGTCTCGGCGCTCGCGCTGGTCGCTCGAGCCGTCACCGTGACGCTCGCTCGACCGGCGGTCGCCGTCCGTCCCCGAGCGGTCGGAGCCATCGGACCCCTGCGACGCGGCCCAGCCGATGCCGTATCCGGCGCCGAGCAGGATCAGTGCCGCGAGAACCGCTGCCGCGATGCGGACCCAAGTGCGCTGGAGGAAGGGGCGCTCTTCCGGACGCGTGGGCTCAGCGACCGCGGCAGGGGCAGCGGTCGAAACCGGAGAGGTCGGTGGCGCCGCCGCCGGCACCGTCGACTGGTGGTTTGGATCGGTGGGCGAGGTGGGAATGCCCTGCGATTGTCCTCCGTCGGACGGTCCCGTGGGCGTGCTGTCAGGGTCGGTCGGGTGCGAGTCGTGATTTGCCATGCCTTCACTGTTCGCGGCACGTTCCAAGCTGAGTCCAAGATTCCGCGACGCTCAGCAGGTTCATAGGTGAGGGTCGACCGCGCGTCGGTCCGCCACTGACGCGCGTCTGGATCGTGGAAGCCCCGAGATCCCACGCAACGCTGGGAACCCGGGGCTTCTCTCACACTCGGATAGGCCGCTGCGCGGACATCTCGAGCGGGCTCGCTGCCGGTGGGGAGGCTACGGGCGGCGGCCCCCGCCGCCGCCACCCATGCCGCTACCAGCGGTCGCGGTTCCCTCCGTCACGGTGGCCACGACGGCGCCTCCGACGGCGACCGAGTACTGAGCGCCGTCCGTGACGGCGGGCGACGAGAACACGACCGATGCGAATGCCTCCGGCGAGGTGAACGACGCGACGACCTGGCCTGCGGCATCCGTGATCTCCACGTCGTCCCCGGCCGCTCCGGATGCCGTCGCCGATATCCACTGCTGCGTCGAGGACGCACCGGGGGAGACTGCCATCCCGGCGCTGCCGATCGCGAGCACGGTGCCGCCCGTGACGGTGAACTCGCCGTTCGCGTCCAGCGCGCCGTTCCCCTCGTTCGTCGGGCCGTACACCGTGCTGTCGCCGCCGCTGATCGTCACGGAGCCGTTCGAGTCGAGTCCGTCGCCGCCGGCATCCACCACAAGGGTGCCGCCGGTGATGACCAGTGTCTCGCCGCTGTCCTGCATGCCGCCGCCGCCCAATCCGCCGCCCTCGGCTGTCGCGCTCGGGCCGGAGGCGTTCACGCCGTCGTCGCTGGAGGTGACGTCGATATCGCCGCCGCTGATGGTGATGTCGGTGGCCTCGAGCGCCTCGACCGACTCGGTCACGGTGAGGGTGCCGCCGCCGATCTGGAGGGCGGCTTCGGCGTGCACGCCGTCGTCGCCGGAGCCGAGCATCAGCTCGCCGCCGGAGATGCCGATGGACCCGTCGGAGTGCAGCGTGTCGTCGGTCGCGTCGGCGGTGATGGACCCGCCTTCGACGACGATCACGATGCCGGCCGACACGGCCTTGGGTGACGCGTCGGCCGAGGTGGTCGTCCCCGAGCCCGCGGTGAGCTCGAGGGATCCGTCGGTCAGTAGCACGTCGGTCGTCGCCGACAGCGCGTCATCGCCGGCATCCGCTGTGATGGTGCCCCCGGAGACGGCGATGTACCCGCGCGTCGCGTCCTCGTCCTCGTCACTCTTCAGCGCATCTCCGCCGGCGGTGAGCCCGAGCGTGCCGCCCTCGACGGTGAGCGAGTCCTTGCCGCGCAGGGCGTCATTGACGGCCTCGACCGTGATGTCGCCGGAGAGGACGACGAGGTCATCCTCACTGGTGATGCCGTCGTTTCCGTTGCCGGTGACGGTGAGCCGGCCGGTGCCGGTGATCGTGAGGTCGGCCTCGCTGAAGAGGGCGCCGTTCACGTCAGCGTCCTCGGCGTAGGCCGACGCGTCCGACAGCGCGTTCACGCTGTCCTCTGCAAGTGCGATCGCGACATCGTCCGCCGTCTGCACCTCGATGGCCGCGCCATCGGTGTTCGCGATGTCGACACCGTCGAGCAGCAACACGACCAGGGCGTCATCGGGGGCGGCGACGACAACCTGACCTTCGAGCGACCCCGACAGCCGGTAGACGCCGGCCGCGGTGATCGTGACGGTCGATCCGTTGACGGTGACGCCTTCGGCATCGGTCGTGGCCGATGACCCGCTGAGGGCGATGTCGACGGCGTCGGCATCCGACCATTCGTCGTCGCGGACGACCGTGGCGTCCTCGTTGGCCGCGAGAACGGCGGCCGATGTCAGTTCGGTGTCGATCGCGGCGACGACCTCGGTCTGCGTCGATTCGGCGGAGGTCGTCGCGGTCGACGCCGGCGCGGGGATGGCGGTGGTCGCGCACCCGGCGAGCACGACGGCGGCGAGAACGAGCGGGGTGGCGGACAGGATCAGACGGCGACGCATGAGGACTCCTCGGGGTGGGGTGCGGGCTGGTGGAGGGAGGTGGGGTGTGCAGTGGATGCGGGTGGCGTGGATGCCGCGGCATCCGAGAACGGTCCGCGCAGCAGACGCGACCAGCGGTTGCGGGGGAGATCGGGATGCAGGGCCGCGAGCCCTGTCGCGTACTTGCTGACGGTCGCGGGGCGGTGACCGGCGCGCCACAGCACGCGGTCCACCTCGGAGGCGCGGGCACCGGATTTGGTCTCGATGATCGCGAGGGCCGGCAGCGACAGGGTCGCACCGGACGCGTCGTCCCATCGCAGGCCGGTGTCGACCGTCGCGCGGGCCGAGCCGTCGGCGGTCACGAGTGTTGCGCGGCGGTAGCGGGTCGTCATGGTGGCGCCCAGGCCGGAGGCTCGTCGGGGCTCGACGCCGATGGCGGCGAGGGCGTCGGCGGCGTAGTCGCGCGCGTCGCCCGTGAGCCGATCGCGCACGGAGAGCTCGTACGGGATGCGGTCCTTGACGGTCGCGCTGCGAGCCCCGCGGGTCTTGACCTCGAGGAATGATGCCTGCGTGTCGAGGTAGGTGCGCGTGCGCAGCTTGAACCGGCGCCGCCGCGGCTGCGCGGCCATCCGGAAGCTCAGCAGGTCGGGGGTGTCGAAGTAGATCGACTCGTACGCGAAGTCGCGGAGCCCGCCGAGCTCGAGCACGCGCATGCCGTCATTCAGCCGCTCGAGGAGCATCGACGCCTCTGCCAGCGGAACGACGTACTTGCGGTCGACCCGGGTCAGCAGGGCGGACTCTGCGACGAGCTCTTCGAGCCCGATGGGGGCGAACCGGTCCAGCGACGGCGGCCGCATCAGCGCACGCTCCCCGCGAGCGCGGCCGACGCCGTGGCCCGCCGCGATGGCGAGGGGGTCGACGGAGGGGCCGCGCGGTAGCGGACATCCACCAGCGTGGTGTCATTCACCATGTCGAGGTGCTGGATGGTGCAGGAGGTGATGGTCGCGCCGCCGAGCCGCGCGCCGAGCTCCTCCTGCAGCTCTCGCTCGTCGGCGATCGCCCGGTCGACGAGCACCGTCTGGTGCCGGCTCCGGGAGAGGACGCGGGGGTGGTCAGCGCCCCACATCACGGCGAGGATGAGCGCGATGAGGCCGCCCGCGATCAGCGGGTCCGCCGCGGGGAGCCCGGCCACCAGGCCGATCGCGAGGGCGGAGAAGTAGTACGCCACCTCGCGCTGCGAGATCTCCGAGGAGCGCAGCCGGATGATCGAGAGCACCCCGAACAGTCCGAGTCCAAGGCCGAGCGCCACCTCCGCCGAGCCGAGGGACGTGGCGACGGCCAGCACGCCGACGTTGACGCCGAGGAACGCGACGACGAGGTCGCGACGGCGGTGCCGACGGTAGTAGAGGGCGAGGCTGAGGATCAATGCGGCGGCGAGGTCGATCGCGATGAGGGTGAATGTCATGTGGAGCTCCTGGGGTTTCGTGGGCTGGATTCCATCCCAATCGGCGTCGCTATGCGTCTGCTATGCGAGGCGTGTGCGCCTCTTACGATTTGCGCGGGTCGCGCATTCCTCTGCCCCGCACCGAACACGAAGGTGCGCTGCACGTTGTAGCTCGTGACGAACAGCACGACCTCGGTGACGATCTTCGCGGGCACCAGCGGCACCCCGAAGGAGGTCAGCGCGCTCAGCCAGACGATGTTCGAGGCGAGCAGCGCGAGCGCGAGCACGGCGTATCGCACCGCCTGTGCGCGGACCGCGGAGTCGCCTGGTTCGGTGTGATTTCCGAACACGTACCGGCGATTGATTGCGAAGTTGACGCTCGCGCTGACGGCGCGTGCCCCGATGATGGATGCCGTGAGCCAGCCCGTCAGCCACGTGAGAAGGAACAGGACCGCGGCGTCGACGAGGAAGGCCAGGAATGAAGATCCCGCGAAGACCGCGAGCGGCAGGGTGACCCGCACCGAGTCGACGATGGGCCGGAAGTGGCTCGACGCGTTCCCTTCGAGGTAGACCGTCTGGATCGGCAGCTCGCGAGCGGAGAACCCGGCGCCGTGCAATCGCAGCAGCATCTGCAGTTCGTACTCGAATCGGTCCCCGGGCACGTCGAGCAGCCACGGCAGCATTTCGGCGGGCACCCCACGAAGACCGGTCTGCGTGTCGCAGAGCCTCCACCCCGCGGCCGAACGGAAGAGCGCCCTGGAGACGGTGTTGCCGAACCGGCTCCGCACCGGCACATCGCCGGAGAAGGAACGACACCCGAGCACGAGTTCGCGGCGGCCGGCCGCGGCATCCGCTCTCAGCTCGTCCGCCACGGCCAAGATGTCGCCGACTGTGTGCTGCCCATCCGCATCCGCTGTCACCACAGCGGCACCCGGGTGGTTGGTGGCCACGTGCCGGAACGCGGTTTTCAGCGCTGCTCCTTTTCCGCGATTGCGCTCGTGCCGCACAACTTGCGCCCCGAGCTCCCTCGCGCGCCTGAAGTGTCGGTCGAAGGGCTCACCGCTACCGTCGTCGACGACCAGGACGGTGGTCTCAGGCACCCGACTGAGCTGCCCGACCAGTTGCGGAAGCCGTTCGCCGGGTTCGTAGGCCGGGATGACGATGATCATCGCCGGTCATCCCGCCACGTAGAGGATGTCGCTGGTACCACGCTCGCCGCCGTTGGACGGCTGATTGACGACCTCGCCCCCGAAGTACATCGTGGAGGAACCGCCGCCGTCGAGGTTGTAGGCGGTCGTCGCGCCGAGGCTCAACATGATGTCGGCCAGCTCCGTCAGCGTGACCCCCCGGCTGTAGCCGGTCGCGCGCCCGTCGACGACGACGAACACGAGGTGGTTCTCGTCGATGAGCCCGACCGCCGTGCGCGGCTGCTCGCCCTGGATGGAGTGGTTGCCGAAGTTCGTGTCGACCTCGAGGTCCTCGATGCCGGCGATCGCCGCGCCGTCTTCGATGATCGCAGGCCCGAACGACAGGGTGTTCCAGACTCCGTTCGCCAGGAGATCCGCCGCGGACGTCATGGTCTCGTCGTAGACCTCGACGGTGCCGTCGGTGTAGAAGGCGAGACCCGTGCGCGCGGGCGCGTCGCGATAGATCACGCCGTTGCGGATGACGATGCCGGTGTGGCGGAACCCGTAGTAGTCCCCGTTGATGGCGAAGACAGCGCCGTTCGCCGCGGCGATCGAGCTCGTCGTCTCGGTGATGTTCTGGCCGAACTGGTCCTTGGCGAAAGCGGAGCGGAGTGTCGTGGCATCGTCGAGCAGGACGTCCGCGACGTAATAGGTCACCGTGTCGTCGCCTGACCCAGTGACCACCTGAGTCACTGTGACGGAGGTCTCGCCGTCGACATAGCTGGAGTCGGTGAGCACGGCGCCGGCATCCGTCGTCGCGTCCGATGCGCTATCGGTGGCGTCGGACGAGTCCTCGGCCGGGGCCGTCGAGTTGGCGGCTTCATAGGCGCTGACATCGGTGATCTCGACATGCTCGACGAGAAAGCGGTCGGCAGCCCATGCGCCCCCGCCTCCCGCGGCGAGCACGACGACGAGGCCGCCCGCGACTAGGCTGTTGCGCAGCCGACGGCGGCTGCGGGGTGGAGTGGGGTCTGCGGTGTGTTCCGTGGCATCCATGCCTACGTTGATACGGACGCCGCCTATGCACGATGTTGCCGACGCCTTTGCGCAGGCCCAGAAGCGCTACGCACGCAGGATGCGCCCCGGTGAAGTGCTTGCGTCTCAATTGCGTCCGGTTGAAGGACTTCGAGCATCTCTGTTTGGCGCGGATCGGGGCCCCGATTCGGACGGATGAGATTTCCGTTCGGCTGTGTGCTCCTGCCTGACCAAGTGTCTGTCGGCGCTTTTGGGGCCAAGTGACCCCGAGGTGTCCCCCCGCTTTCCATCGCGCCATCCCGCCGCTCGCACTTCGCAGGCCCGGTGCCGACCGCTTGCTTGTACGTACAGACTAGACAATACGTACGGAATCGGATATGATGGGGACACGATTCGGGGCGCGACCGCCGGAGCGGGGAAGCGGCGCATCGCATAACGCACCGAAATTCTCAGCGCTTCAGGGGCAACTCACGTTGAGCGCACTTTCCGAATCGGCTCGGGGCGAGTGAGTCCCCGCGATTTCAGGTTCTCCAGTTCGAAAGGACGCCTCATGGGTTTGGTCAGCGGCATCGATGTAGTGAACGAATGCGCCGCGCGCGGCCTCGTCGCCGGAGCGTTCAACACCACAAACATCGAGACGACGATGGGCATCGTCGAAGCGATCGAGCGGGTCGGAGTGCCGACCTTCATCCAAGTCGCCCCCACCAATGTCGCGCTCTCGGGATATGAGTACATATACGACATGGTGAGCCGGCGGCTGGCGCACACCGATGTCCGGGTCGCGCTGCATCTCGATCACGGCAAGACCATCGCCTCCGTCGAAGACGCGCTGGCGGCCAAGTTCACGTCGATCATGATCGACGCCTCGGAGTACTCCTTTGACGAGAACATCGCGACCTCCGCTCATGCGCGGCGACTGTGCGCGTCCGAGATCGCCCTCGAGGCGGAGCTGGGGAGCATCGGCGGCAAGGAGGACGAAGTGGGCCCGGATCACGCCGACACCACGGATCCGAACCAGGTCGCCCATTTCGTCGATGCTGTGGGCTGCGACATGCTCGCCGTCTCGGTGGGCAACGCGCACGGGTACGTGCCGAATGCGCGGATCGACTTCGACCTGCTAGACCAGGTGCGCCATGCCAGCCCCGTTCCACTGGTGATCCACGGTGGGTCAGGACTGCCTGAGGAGCAGCTCGGGCGACTGCACGAGTTCGGCGTGGTGAAGGTCAACGTCGCGAGCGATCTGCGCAACGCCATGATCCGCACGTTCGGAGAGGCGTACGCGGCGAACTCCAACGAGGTGTCGCTGATCCGCGTCTCGAAGGACGCCGTTGCAGCTATCGCAGATGTCGTCGAGCGCCGCATCCGCGTGTTCAATCCGTCCGTCGCATAGCCGAGGTATCCCGGTGCTCCCCACGATCACTGTCGACGTCGGCACCACCAGCGTCAAGCTCTGCATGTTCGATGCCGGTGGCAGTCTCAGAGCGTCGGCGCGTATCTCCACTCCCACCCAGACCGATGCCTGGGGTGACGTCTACGACATGGACGCGCTGACGGCTGCGATCGAAGGCTTCATCAGAGGTCTCGACCCGAAACACCGCGCTGTTGCGCAGCGCATCGCGATCACGGGCGTGGGCGAGTCGGGGGGTCTGGTCCGCTCCGATCTTTCACTCGCCTCGCCGATGATCCTCTGGCACGATCACCGGGGCGCGGACTATCTGGCCCATCTGACCGCGATCGAGCGCCAGGAGATCTATCAGGTCACCGGTCTGCCGGTGAACGCCAACTACGGCCTGTCGAAGGTCGCGTGGGCGGTCGCGAATGCGGATGCTGCCGAGGGTGCGCAGTGGCTGAACATCGCCGAATACCTGGCGGCCAGGATGACGGGCCGTCGGTGGTCGGAATACTCCCTGGCGAGCCGCACCATGGCACTGGACCTCGACGGAAGGGCATGGTCGCCCGAGATCTGCGCGCTTGTCGGTCTCGACGTCGACGTCTTTCCGCCGTTGCGCACAGCGGTCGACGGCTTCGCGATCACGGCGGAGTTCGCCCGCGAAGTGGGACTGCCGAGAGACCTCCAGGTCCATGTCGCAGGGCACGATCACATGGTCGGCGCGGTCGGTGCCGAGCTGAGCCGTGGCGAGCTGCTGAACTCCACCGGCACCACAGAGGGTCTGCTGTTCCTTCGCGACATGCCCAGCGTCGACGAGCACTCCGAGGGATCGAAGCTGTCGAACGGGATTTCGTGTGCCGGCTCGGACTTCACGTTGTTCGCTTCAATACCCACCGGTGGCTCGGCGTTCGCGACCCTGCAGAGCATGCTGGGGATAACGGCCTCGCAGCTGTCGGACTGCATCTCGCTCCTTCACGAGCGCTATCTCGCCGGAGCGGTTGATCTGCGCGACATCCCGCTCGTGCTGCCGCAGTTCCGTGGCAGCCCGCCGCCTACGAAGCGCGCATCGGCGCGCGGGGTGATCGCGAACCTGCGGCCCGACACGACCTGCGAAGACATCGTCTTCGGCTGCTTCCTGGGGCTCGCCTTGCAGTTCGAGGACGTATTCGAACTCTTTCGAACGCGGCCAGACCGTCTCAAGGTCATCGGACCCGCAAGCGCGAATCCGCTCTGGCTTCAGCTGAAGGCCGACCTGCTCGGCATACCACTCAGCGCGTCGCGGTTTCCCGAGGTCGTCTCCCGGGGAGCGCAGTCGCTGGCATCAGGTGAGCAAGGCGACTGGGACTCGTGCGAACCCGCGGATGTGCTCGTCGACCCTGGCCGTCACGCGATGCTCTCCGAGTGGCGCGACGACATCCGGCCGCAATGGGAGTACCTCAAGGATGTGCCGGCATGACGCTCGTCGCGGGGATCGACTCGTCGACGCAGGCCTGCAAGGTGACGGTGCGAGATCTCTCCACGGGCGCCTCGATCCGAGAGGGCAAGGCCTCACATCCGCCCGGCACGATCGTAGATCCGAACGCCTGGTGGGGCGCGCTGCTCACCGCGGTGGATCGCGCGGGAGGGCTGGATGACGTTGCCGCCGTCTCGGTCAGTGGTCAGCAGCACACGCCGGTCTTCCTGGACGCGCACGGCCAGGTGGTCTGCGACTCACCATTGTGGAATGACACCGGATCCCACGCGCAGATGGTCGACCTCAACAGCGAACTGGGCAGAGACGAGTGGATCCGTCGCACCGGGCTGCCGCTGACCCTCTCCGACACGGTCACGAAGCTCAGGTGGCTGCAAGAGGTGGATGCCGACGCGGTGCGGCGTACGGCTGCGGTCGCGGTGGTGCACGATTGGCTGACCTGGCGACTGATGGGCTTCGGCCCGGGCGTCGGCGGCATCGATCGGCTGACCACGGACCGGTCGGAGGCGAGCGGTACGGCGTACTGGTCGGGGGAGACCGGCGACTACTGCCTGGACCTGTTCGAGCATGCGTTCGGAAAGTCCGCGGTCCTGCCGACGATCCTCGACCCCCTCGAGCAAGCGGGGGTGACGGGCGCCGGCATCCCCGGCGTTCCCGCCGGAATCGCGATCGGCGTGGGCAGCGGAGACAATGCGGCCGCGGCGCTGGCGCTGGGGTTGGGCGAAGGCGATGCCGTTCTCTCGATGGGCACCTCGGGAGTCGTATACACCCGGGCATCGGCGCCGGTCCACGACTACGCGGGCTATGTGTGCAGCTACGCCGATGCCACCGGCGACCATCTTCCCTTGGTGGCCACGCTGAATGCCGCGCGCAACCTCGACATCGGTGGCACGGTGCTCGGCGTCACCCACGAGGAGCTCTCCGAACTCGCTCTGCAGTCGCCGCCCGGAGCCGAGGGCCTCACTCTGCTGCCCTACTTCGTGGGCGAGCGGACGCCCGACCTCCCCGCAGCGCGAGGCTCGCTGCATCACGCCTCCCTGACGAACTTCACGCGTCCGAACTTCGCCCGCGCGGTCATCGAGGGAACCCTCGCCAGCCAGGTCGTCATGCTCGATGCTCTGCGGGCGTGCGACGTCACCGTGAGGAGGCTGCTGCTCATCGGCGGCGCGGCTCAGAGCGCCGCAGTGCAGACGATCCTCCCGCAGTTGGTGGACGTTCCCGTCCTCGTTCCTGTCCTCGACGAGTACGTGGCTAAGGGAGCGGGCATGCAGGCCGGAGCCGCTCTCACCGGGTCGTTCCCGTCGTGGTCGGTGACCAGCACCGAGTTGCCCGGCGCCGCGCTCGAGCCGCGCATCGGAGAGCAGCATACGGCGGCCAAGGCCCTTCTCGGGTACAGCACCGGCTGATTCAGGCACCGGCGGACGCCGGCCAGCGATCGCTTCCCTCGCCGCTGCGAGTAGGTTGGAAGCGTTCGAACGCCGGCGCCCGGACCCCGTTCCGGCTATGTGGTGTGTGATCGAGCACCGGAGGGGTGGCCGTCGTGCGCAACAGCCAACGCACCCCCGTCGCGTGCGGTGTCGACATCGGCAGCACCAACGTCAAAGTCGTCGCGCTCACGGCGGAGGGGACGGTCGTCGCCCGGGCGTCGTGCCCGACTCCCCGCGACGCGGATGGCCTCTCCATCGACGCGATGGCGCTGCTCGGGACTATTGAAGAGATGGTGCGCGAAGTGTGCGGCGATCGATTCGAAGTGCACGCCGTCAGCGCGGCGGGTGTCGGTGAGGATGGCGTCCTCGTTGACGACCGACTCCGGCCTCTCACCAAGGCGCTCGCCTGGTTCGACCCGCGCCGGCAGCAGATCTTCCGGGCTCTTCGACCCCGGTTGCACGACGACGATACATTCGACGTCGACAGCGACCCCGTCCGCACGCTCGTCGGTTGGGAGTGGTCACGGCGGCAGGCAACTGCCGGGGCTGCGCACAGCTGGGTGGCCCTCACCGATCTCGCGGGCGTCTATTGGACCGGCCGGACGTTCATCAGCGACACCCTCGCGTCGCGAACGGCGGCGTGGCGCTCGAGTGACCGGCAGTGGGTGCAAGAGCGGGTCGAACTGACGCTCGGGTCGGTTGAGCTGCTTCCGCCCGTCGTGTCGGCGGGCGAGACCGTCGGACACGTCGACTCGCCGAGCCTGCGGTCGGCGGGCGTCATTGCCACGGATGCCATCGCCGTCGCAGGCGGTCATGACCATCCGATCGGCGGGTGGGGAGTGGAACAGATCGAGCACGGTGCCGTGCTCGACTCGATGGGCACCGCCGAGGTCGTCGTGGCGCAGTCGGCCCGACCATCGACCGGACGACCTGCCTACGTGGATGTGTCGCCGGGCATCCGATCCAGCGGCCTTACGCTGCTGCGCGTCGAGGAGCTGGCGCGCAATGTCACATGGGCCGCGCAGGATCCAGCTGTCGCGCGGCACATCGCCGGTCTCCTCGACGGGACCATCGCACCGGAGCCCGTGCTGAACTCCGGCTACTTCGTCCCTGGCCGGCGTGGGGGAGGCATACCCCGGTATGCCTCGGACGCTCCGGTCGACCCGCGCGCGCTCGCGTCGGCCGTGCTCGGAGCCCTCGCGGTCGCGGGCCGTCAGGCCGTCGACGCAGTGAGCGAGCGCGCGGGTGGACGCAGCGGAGTCTGGCTGGCCGGGGGATGGGTGCGCTCGCCGGGCTGGCTCGCGATCAAGTCGGCCGTCAACGGTTACGCTCCGGCGCCGATCCTGGAACCCGAGGTCACCGCCGTCGGCGCTGCCCTGCTCGCCGCACAGGCCCGCGGGTGGGAGCCGGATCCCGCGCAAGCGCTGAGCGGATCGGCTGTCGGAGTGATGCGGTGAGGTAGGAGGATGCGACGCCGGTGCCGCGATCAGCTCGCGGTCACGTTCACTTCGAGCGGGACGACATCCGTGAGCACCCACGTCTCGTAGTAGTCGAACGGTGCTTCGTGCTGATCCCATGAGAGCGAGCGAACCCGCAGCACGGCATCGTCGCGACCGATCTGCAGGTGTGTGGCGACACCTTCCGGCGGATGCATCGCGCGGATGACCCGGCGGGCGCCGGCCGTGACGAACCCGGCGCGGAGGAGCGTGCTGTTCAGCGAGCCGGTGCCGTCGAGCACATCGTTGGCGCCGGCCACCGTCTTGCCTGCCTCGCTGGAGAACCAGTTCGTACTGAACACGGCGATCTTGCCGTCGAGCGACCGCAGCCTTCGCAGGGCGAAGACCTCCTCGTCGGGTCCGACACGCAGCGCCTCGGAGACGTGCTGAGGTGGCGCGATGAACTGTGCATCGATCACGGTCGTCTCGATCCCCGTACGCCCGTGACTCAGCTGCGAATCGAGAAAGCCCGCCGTGTCCTGCACGATCCAGCCGGTCGACAGCTCCGGGGCTGACGCGAACACTCCACGCCGGGCGACGCGGCGGGCGTACCCTTCGCTTTCGAGCTTCGACAGCGTCTGGCGGACCGTGGCTCGGGACAGTCCGAATTCACGGCACAGCTCGAGTTCGCTCGGCAGGCGTTCGTCAGGGGGAATGTCACCCCCGACGATCTGGTCTCGGAGGATCGTGAACAACTGCTCGTAGTAGGGGACGGGCGATACCCGTTCGATTGTCTGCGACACTGCCACACTCCCTCTGGCGGCCATCGTACAACTTGCACGCCCGGTTGCGACAAGGCCGACTGTACGTACAGTATCGACAATCCTTCACATTCGCGATACCTTGGCCACGAGCGTCACTGGCGACAAAGGACAATTCCCATGACTGAGCACGCGCCCCTCCTCGAGAATCCCGACCGCAACCTCGCGCTCGAGCTGGTGCGTGCGACCGAGGCTGCTGCGATCCGAGCCACACCCTTCATCGGGCATGGCGACAAAAACGGCGCGGACGGGGCCGCCGTGGACGCGATGCGCAAGTTTCTCGGCACCGTCAACTTCTCCGGCACCGTCGTGATCGGCGAGGGCGAGAAGGATGAGGCGCCCATGCTTTTCAACGGCGAGGTGGTGGGCAACAGTCGCGGTCCTGCGTGCGATATCGCCGTCGATCCCATCGACGGCACATCTCTCACCGCCGCCGGCAGGCGCAACGCCATCTCGATGATCGCGGCCGCCGACCGGGGGTCGATGCTCGACGCGTCGACGGTCTTCTACATGGAGAAGCTTGTAGCGGGTGCGGACCTGGTGGGCGTCGTCGACATCCGGCTGCCGATCGGTGAGAATCTGCGGGCGATCGCGGCAACGCGTGGCAAAAGGGTCTCGGAACTGCAGGTGGCGGTGCTCGATCGGCCGAGGCATGCGGATCTCGTTCGGGACATCCGGGCCGCAGGCGCGGGCACGCGCCTGCTGCTGGACGGCGATGTCGCCGGCGGCATCGATGCCGCCAGCATGGAAGGTCTCTTCGACCTCTGCGTCGGCACCGGCGGCAGCCCGGAGGGAGTCGCCACCGCATGCGCGATCAAGGCTCTGGGTGGCGTCATCCAAACCAGGCTCGCACCGCAGTCGGACGAGGAGCGCCAGCGCGGCCTCGACGCCGGGCTCAAGTTCGATCACGTATATGAAGCGGATGAGCTCGTGACGAGCGACAACACCTTCTTCGTGGCCACCGGCGTCACCGATGGAAACCTGGTCAGCGGCGTTCGTCGCCGCGGGCACATCATCAGGACCGAGAGCATCGTGCTGCGTTCTCATTCCGGCACGATCCGGCGCGTGATCGCCGACCACCTCGCGGAGCGCTGGTTGGACGACTCGCTCTAGTCGCTGCGTTCTCCGGCAGGCGGCCGCCGCGAGCCGGCCGATCGGTCAAGGGTTCTCATCGAACGCCCCGGATGGGACCATGAAGCACTCCGAGAGTGCTGACGTTTCGCACTCGCGCGCGGAAGCCGCCTAGACCCCGAGGCCGTCGCGGATGAGAATCTTGCGCTCCGTCTTTACTTTGGCGCCCAATACGGTACTGTCTGTACGTACAAGACGTACTAGCCGTACGATCATCGATGCAGATGGCATGTCCTGCCACTTCAGAGGGGAAGTTGAAATGCGACACACAGCTATCAAGGGAGCAGTGCTCCTCGGGGCGGGCGCGATGCTCCTCGCAGGTTGCGCGGCAGGCGCCGGTGACACTCCCGCTGACGGCGAATCAGCCGCTCCCGCCGACATCTCACTGAGCTACTCCCAGCCGCACACCGACCCGTTCCAGAACGCGGAGAACGTCGGCTCGATGGAGAAGTTCGCGGAACTCGGCTACGCCACGATCCCTGCGACCAACGCGGACCGCGATGCGGCGCAGCAGATCACCGACATCCAGACCCTTATCAACAAGGGCGCGAAAGGCCTCGTGATCTCTGTCGGCGACGCCGACGCGATCGTGCCTGCCATCGAGTTCGCGAACGAGTCCAGCGTCCCGATCGTCGCAATCGACGAGGCACCCGCCTCCGGAAAGATCGCCATGATCGTCCGAGCCGACAACGTCCACATGGGCGAGCTGGCGTGCGAGGAGATGGGCTCCCGCGTCGAAGCCGGCAGCGCCGTGATCACCCTCGACGGAGACCCTGTCACCTCGAACGGACGCGACCGCACCAACGGCTTCAACGACTGCATGGCCGAGAACTACCCCGACGTCGAACTCGTGAACGTCGCCACCGAGTGGGACCCGGCGAAGGCCGCCGCCGGTATCGAGACCGCGATGAACCAGTACGACAACGTCGCCGGCATCTACAACCAGAGCGACGCCACGTTCTTCCCCACGATCCTCGACACCCTCGACTCGCTGGGCAAGCTCACCCCGGTCGGTGACGACGGTCACATCGTGCAGGTGTCCGTGGATGCCAGTCCGATGGCGATGACCGCCATCCGCGACGGGTGGCTCGATGCCGCCATCGCTCAGCCGATGACCGACTACATCGACTACGGCGTCGACTACCTCACCCGCGCGATCGCAGGCGAGACTTTCAAGGCCGGCGACACCGACCACGACAGCGTCGTGGAAGAGCGCAACGGCAACCTCGTCGACCTGCTGCCCACCCCCGTGGTCACGATCGACAACGTCGAGGATCCCGAGCTCTGGGGCAACAAGGAATTCGCCCTCGAGGCCTTCGGCGCCACCAAGTAACAGCTCGCGCAGACAGCACACGGCCAGTCGCAACAGATCGAGACGGAGATGTCGATGAGCACCACCCTCACGAAACTTGTACCCGCCATCAAAGTTCAGGGCGTCAGCAAGACCTACGGGGCGACGCGAGCTCTACAGGATGTCTCCGTCTCGATCCTGCCCGGGCAGGTGCACGGGCTGATCGGACGAAACGGCGCCGGCAAGTCGACTCTGCTGCGCATCATCACGGGTCTCGAACATCCGGATGTCGGGGCAGTGCAGTTCTTCGGAGAGGACGCTCCACCAGCTTCCGACCCGAAGGCATGGCAGCACCGGGTCGCGTGCGTCTACCAGCGGCCATCGGTGTTCGGCAACCTCACCATCGCCGAGAACCTCTTTGCAGGCAGGCTGCCGCAGAACGGCGGCCGTGTCTCGTGGCGGCAGATGCGGGATGAAGCCGACCGCATCCTCGGTGAGTGGAACATCCAACTCGATCCGCGGAGCCTGCTTTCCGACGCACCCATCGAAGAGCGGCAGATGCTCACGATCGCCAAGGCCCTCAGCGCCGGCACGAGAATCGTGCTGCTCGACGAGCCGACGGTACAGCTCGAAGGCGCGGCGATCCGCCGACTCTTCGACAAGGTGCGAGAACTGCAGGATGCCGGCGTCACGTTCGTGTTCGTCTCCCACTTCCTGCGCGAGGTGAACGAGATCTGCGACTCGGCTACCGTGTTGCGCGACGGTCAGGTGCTGTGGTCGCGACTGGGTGACGAGATCCGGTCGGATGACCTCGTCGAGTCGCTGCTCGCCGGCCAGGAGCAGCGTCGGCATCGGGTCGAAGAGACCGCCGAACCGACCAGTGAGGTCGCCCTCGAGGTGGCGTCCATCACCGACAAGGCCGGCGCGTTCACCGACGTCTCGTTCAAGATCGCACCAGGAGAGCTGCTCGCCATCGGCGGTGTGGGCGGCTCGGGCAAGTATTCGGTGGGAGAAGCGATCGCGGGCCTGCGCCGCCTCGACTCGGGCCAGGTGCGCGTGACCGGTGCTGCGGTGAAAGCCGGGAACGTCAAGGCGAGCCAGCGCGCCGGCGTGGGCTTCGTGCCCGCCGACCGCCACCGCGACGGATACGTGCCGCAGCTCAGCGTCGCCGAGAACATGACGATGGGGGTGATGGACCAGCTCGCCCCCGCCGGCCTCCTGTCCCTCCGTCGCCAGACGAGCATGGCCGAGAGTCTCATCAAGGACGTGGCCCTGGTGCCGCCGGATCCCAGACTCGCGGTGTCCGGCCTCAGCGGCGGCAATCAGCAGAAGGTGGTGCTCGCTCGAGCCCTCGCCCGCCATCCCCGCGTGCTCGTGCTCATCTCGCCCACCGCCGGCGTCGATATCGCCGCGAAAGACGCGATCTACGCACTCATCCTCCGCGCACTCGATGACGGGGTCGCCGTCGTGCTGATCTCAGACGACATCGAGGAGCTGCTCGTCAGCAAGCGGGTGCTCATCATGCGCGAGGGGCAGATCGGCGCAGAGCTCACCGATCCCACCGAAGAAGACATCGTCAGAGCCATCGAAGGCATGGAGTGACCATCGTGAACATGACCATTGACCGAACGACCGCTATCTCTACGACTGCGAAAAAAGGCGGCTTCGGCCGGGGACTGATACAGAACGTCCGCGAGCTGAGTGTGCTGCCCGGGCTGCTGATCGTCATCGTCATCGGCGCGATCGTCAGCCCCGCATTCCTCACGGCGGCGAACCTCACCCTAATCCTGCGGCAGTCCGCCGAGCTCGGAATCGTGGTGATCGGCCTGACCTTCATCCTGCTCACCGGCAAGCTCGACATCTCGCTCGAGTCCACGGTGGGCCTCGCGCCGATGGTCGCGGCCTGGCTGCTGGTGCCTTTCGCGGTCGGCGGGCTCGGCACCGAGATCAACCCGTTCTTCGCGATCCTCGTCGCCCTCTCCATCGGTTTCGCCGTTGGTCTCTTCAACGGGTTCCTCGTGGTGAAGCTCGGGCTCGATCCATTCATCGTGACGCTCGCCATGCTGATTCTCCTTCGAGGGATCACACTCGGCATCAGCGAAGGGAAGACCCTGGCGGGTCTCCCCGACTCGTTCCGCTACATCGGCTCGGCGCGCTGGCTGGGAATTCCGGCTGCGATCTGGGTGACCGCCATCCTCTTCCTGATCGCGGGTCTCGTACTCCGCTACACCTCGTGGGGGCGGGCGCTCTACGCGATCGGCGGCAATGCCGAAGCCGCCCGTGCCGCCGGCATCCGTGTCGACTTCATCGTGATGAGCGCGTTCGTCGTCGCCAGCACGCTCGCCGCCTTCGCGGGGCTCATGCTCGCCGGTCGCCTTGCCTCGGTCACGAGTGGCATGGGCGAGAACCTGATCTTCAGCGCGCTCGCCGCAGCAGTGATCGGCGGTGTGCAGCTCACGGGCGGGCAGGGGCGCATCATCGGTGCCCTCCTCGGAGTGCTGCTGCTCGGCACTCTCACGAATGTGCTGACGCTCGCGGGAGTTCCGACATTCTGGATCAACGCGGTCTACGGCGCCGTCATCCTGCTCGCCCTGCTGGTCGGGCGCTGGGGCGCACGCACCCGACGTTGACAACCGCCACGACATCGAAAGGACAACGCATGTCCGAGTTCAGAGACATCAGCTCAACCGTCGTCGCCGAATTGGACGAGGTGTTCCGCCGAGTTCCCCTCGACCACATCGAGGCCGCGCTCGACGCGCTCGAGAGCCATCAGCGCATCTTCGTACTGGGCATCGGCCGCGAGGGCCTCGGGTCGAAGGCCTTCGCGATGCGCCTCACCCACTTCGGAAAGACGGTGCACTGGGGTTGGGACGACACCACTCCCGCCGTCACATCGGATGACCTCTTCATCATGCCCACCGGTCCAGCGAACATCCCGCACCTGCACTACATCGCGCAGAAGGTGAAGGAGACCGGTGCGACGCTGCTTGTCGCCACGGCGGTGCCGGATGGCGAGACGGCGCAGATCGCGGATATCGTCCTGACCATTCCTGCGAGGACTTACGGCGCCGAGGGCGACGTGGTTGACACGATCCAGGCGATGGGGAGTCTCTTCGAACAATCCCTCTGGATCTTCTGGGATGTTCTCTACCTCATGCTCGTCCGCCGGACCGGCGCCCGGTTCGAGGACCTCGTGGCGAGGCATCGCAACTTCGAGTAGGGCGCGCCCGGGGACCAGGCTCGTCTCGTTGAACGGCCCAACTGACAACTCGATCGGCGGAACTCTTCGCAAACTGCGCGATCGCGATCAGCCAGAGACCGTCCAGCGCTGGGTGCTGCCTGCGGCACCGCCAAGAGGCGCTCCTCGTCGCCGACGCGCCGTCGCATTCAACTCATAACATCGCCCGACCCCCAGGTGACCCCGAGGTGACCCCGAGCGCCCTGAGAATGCCGATCCTGGCGAAGTCTGGAGTGTTTGGAGTGTGTGATTTCCGCGGTTTGACGGTGTTAGTCGGTTACTGAAGCGTCAATTTCACCCTGCGAAGAGTTCCTCCCCGCGCCAGGCATGAGGGCCACGCGCCTCGATCAAGGCCCCGACGTCACACGTGTGCCGTGGGCCGACCAGCTCGGCCAGAACTGCGGCGGCTTCTACACGTAGGCACCGACCCTGGGAAGGCGCGGGCACCGCCTGGATTCCAACGCGCGTAGGCTCGTCGGATGGCCTTCGATGCGAACAACGCGGACACCGGCATCGACGGAATCCGCCGCGAGATCCTCGTTTGGGATCAGTTCGGCGATGCGGCACCATCGCCCGCCGTCGCAGCTGGGGATGATGCCGCGTGAGCGTGCACCTCATCGGCGGCGGGGCGACCACGGGTGCGGATGCCCCCCTCTACGCGCCGTTCGTCGCCGAAGCGGCGCTGCGAGCGCGCCACGCGGGCCGCACGCGGCCGCGCGTCGCCGTGATCTCACTGCACCCCGAGGCCGAGGAGAAGGCGGCGGCGCTTGGCGAGCTTCTGGCCGAGGCCGGATCGGGACCCGGAATCGAGGTACACCTGACCGCGGGGCGGCCCGGCGAGCCGATCGGGCTCGGCGCGATCGCCGATGTGGACGGCATCGCGGTGGGGGGCGGCGTCGTCGAGGACGTGCGCGCCGGGCTGGAGCCGGTGTTCGGCGAGTTGCGCCGGCAGGTGGCAGACGGTGTGCCCTACCTCGGCGTCTCGGCCGGCGCGATGATCGCGGCGGAGGGCTCGCTCGGAAGCGGCTCGCGCATCGGCGGCGTGGTCGTCTCACCCGAGGACCCGGGCGAAGCGGGCGACGAGCTGGAGATCGAGGCCGGCATTGGCCTCGTCGACGTGGCCATCGAGGTGCACGTGGCCGAGCGCGGCATGCTGTCCCGACTGGTCGCCGCCGTGGAGTCGGGGCTGGTCGCGGGCGGGCTCGGCGTCGACGAGCGCACGGCCCTGATCGTGGGCGATGGGGCGCTCAGGGTCGAGGGCAAGGGCAGCGTCTGGCGGGTGGTGCCGACCGAGGGCGGCGTGCTGGTCTCGACGATCGGCACTTGAGAATGTCCGCGGCCGGATCTCTAGCGTTGGTACGGGCGCCGTTCCATGTCGGGCTTCTTGTGCCCGGTACTAGTCGAGGGTGATGTCGACGTAGAGTGCGGCGTGGTCGGATGCGGCCTCATGGTCGGCTTCGATGGTTTCGAAGTGGGGGAAGAGAGTGCCGTTGACGCCGCCCCACACGCCCTTGCGGAAGATGCCGGCGCCGGTGGCCCGGGCAAGCAGACTGGGTGAGAGCAGCAGATAGTCGATCTTGCTGGACTTGGTGCCGTTGCCGAACGTGCCGGGCCGGTCCTCGTCCGGATCGCCATCGTCGAACGGTCGCACGGACGCGATATCGGTCAGGTCGGTGTCCGCGAGCAGCGGCTGCAGTGCTTCGCTATCGGGCGTGTCGTTGAGGTCCCCGAGGACGACGACATGGTCGACGCCCGCGGCGCGCAGATCGTCGTAGATGTCGGCCACCTGTTTCGCCTGCCGCTTGCGCCGTGCGATGCTCGCGGGATCATTGCCGCCGAACTTGCTCTTGAAGTGGTTGACGAGCACGACAAGCCGCTGCCCGGCCAGCGCGGACCCGGCCGGGAAGGTGAACCAGTATTCCGGGCAATCCCGGCTGAACACTCGATCACCGAACGGGCCGTCGGTGGTGTGCGACCGCATCACACCGAGCGGGTAGGCGCCGGTCGAGAGGATGCCGACATCGATGCCACGAGGATCGTTCCCGTCGATCAGCATGACGTTCGGGTAGAGCGGTTCTGACTCGACCGGATGCAACAAGAGCGAGTCGGTGAACCGCGCGAGGGTGATGCGGTCTTCAGCCTCGATGATTCCCACGATGTCCGCCCCCACCTCGCGGATGACACGGGCTGTATTGCTGATCGCCTTCTCCTCGATGCGGTCTGTGATCAGTTCCACCCAACCGGTCCAAGCGCCCCGCCCGCTCGCGACCACGGTGACCTCAGACCCGTCTGGATCGTTCTGGGGCCGTCGGAGCAGCCGCCCTCGGATGCGTCGGAGGATCGCGAACGTTGACCTTCGGGTCACGTCGCCGTCGTCACGGAGCAGCTTCAGCTCTTTCAGCAGCACCAGGATCTCGGCCTTCACGTCGGGTGTGTATACCTCTCGCTCGAAGAGCTCGTTCACGCGCGCATGGGCCCGCAACACCTTTCCGGCGACGTCCTCGGGCTGATTCATCGCGCGTGGCCGGGAGAACAGATTCTCCACGTTGTACGACGCAATCCGGATGCTCTGCTGCACCATGACTACCTCCTCGAATCCCCGTGCACCGACAGGTAGGGCAAGAGTGCCCTCCTCGTAGAAGAACGCAATCTGGCCAAGCTGATACACCTCCCCGGGGACGGCGCGGCGCCGACCACTTGATTCGCGGAGTGATCGGGTGGACCATCAAGGGGACGAGTCGGAATACCACGGGGCCAATCGAGCCTCCCGAGACTCGCAGGAGGCTGAGCAGTGTACTCGGCGGAAGTGGCGGCAGTCGGTGCAGCCAACCTGGCTGCGTCCGCCATCCTCAGCAGGTCCGTGTCGGGGAGCGGTCCGACCGGATGCCGGCGCCCGAACCGGCAGGAGAGTCGCGTCGCGGTTCCTCGTCGCCGGCAACGTCTGTAGAACGGGGACACCACCCACCGGCTTGCGATTGCAGCACGAGAAAGAGAAGAGGAGTAGATCGATGATGAGTTCTCCTGAAGCGATGAGCAGCGATACAAGCGCCGAACCGCCGCCCGATTTCGGTCGCCACAACATGTTCGCGTTCGGACGGGACACGGTATTCCTCTCCCACCTCCCGATGTTCATGCTGCCGCACGACGCGCAACTCCTGCTCGAGGTGACCTTGGAAAGGGACGGAAGCAGTCTCACCGAGGCCTGGTCGAGGGAGCGTGCGGACCACCCAGACGAGCACCTCTACACGGTGATGCCTGAGCTGTTCGCGCTTGCCACTCTGTACGCGACGGATCCGCCAGAGCGGGACTCCTTTCGTGCGAGATTTTTCCGCGGCCACCTCGAGCGGGGTGGCGTACCCATCCCGGAGCTGTCTGATGTGAACGTCCGCATCACCGACATTGTCTATGCCCGCAAATTCGACAAGCGTGGCAGGCCGGATGACCTCACATATCTGCTGGTGGGACGAAACCGCGAAATGTTCCTCGCCCACGTGATCAGCGAGCCTCCTGACTTCGACCAGATCCTGTCGGTCGAGCTGGCAGGTCCGCACCCGGACGATGAAGACCTGGAGGCCGGTATCCAGGTCGCGTTCATGGGTCGTGCCAACACGGCGGAGGCGAGACTGAGGACCGGGGAGAGGACAACGGCCCGTGGGCACGTCACGGGCGCGCACCAGTTCCTCACCCTCGAGTTCGGCCAGATACGTGAGCTCTATTTCGAGGAAGGCGAGCTTGCGACATCGAGGGGGGCGTTCGAACCCACGCCGCTTGAAACCGAGGCCGGGTTCGGCGACTAGAAGCCGGGCCGAGATCCGCCAGTGAGTGCGGGAGACCGATCCGCTTGTGCGTCTCGGGCTGTCGCGGTCAGAGATCCCGCAGCGTGCGGCTCGATGGTCGACCTGCGAGCATGGACGTCGTGGGGGGATTCCAAGGACTCGATCGCGACGCCGTCTCGTTCTACGCCGAGCTCCGCGCCGCCAACACGAAGACGTGGTGGACGGCCAACAAGGCTCGCTACAACTCGGCCGTTCGCGAACCGTTCGAGGCGCTCGGTGCGGAACTGGAGCCCGAGTTCGGCGCGGTCAAGATCTTCCGCCCGTATCGCGACGTCCGCTTCAGCGCCGACAAGACGCCCTACAAGCTGCACATCGGCATGCTCACGCAGACCACCGTGAAGCACTATCTACAGCTGAGCGAGGACGGTCTGATGTTGGGTGGCGGGATGTATGAGCTGCCGTCCGCGGCGCTGGCGCGCTTCCGCGAAGCCGTCGACGATCCGCGCAGCGCCGAGGACCTGGACGAGCTGCTCGCGGAGCTCGGCAGCGCCGGCTTTGAGCTCCTCCGCGACGATGCACTCAAGACCGCGCCTCGCGGCTACCGCGCCGACCACCCGCGCCTGCCGCTGCTGCAGCTCAAACGGCTGGCGGTCGGCAGGCGAGAGCCTCCAGCCGATTGGATGTGGACGCCCGACGCGTACGACGTCATCGCTGACCACTGGCGCACTGTCTCGACGTGGTGCGCCTGGCTCACCGAGACGCTCGCCGCCGAGCTGCTCGACGCCGCCCAACCATCCGGGCGGGGACGCAGCGACGCGATGTGACAACCTCTTCTCGCGCGCGTCCTGGCAGGCTTTCCGCGACGCAGCTGTCGTGCATCCACGCCATCAGGAGTGACACGCGGATTGCCGCCCGGGATGCGCCGAAGGGAACCCTAGACGGGTGCTGGGCGATTCACGGCAATGCCCGCCCTCGACGGTGAGGGAAAGGCGCAGTGGGTCCGCGACCGCCAATCGGATGAGTCGCCACGTTGACGGCGAGCGCTGTGCCGAAGCTCGTTGCGGTATTGACATGGCGACTGGCAGAGGCTATTACGTACCCAGGGGTCATGCGCTGTGAGGTGGCTGCGGCTCCATGTGCATCACCCGCGGGTCTCACGACTGTCGTGACCCGCCAATAGAAGGAGACCGATCATGCAATCATCAACAACTGTTGCGCCGGCCCTGTTCGCGCTCCAACCAGTCACAGAGAGCGGCGAGTCAAATCCCAAAGTTGACGCTTACGAAGCGGACCTCGCGGCGCAGTTTGGTATCGAACTCGGCGATGTGCAACTCCGCACGGCCGGGACAACAACGAAGGACGGCGATAGCGGCGAAGACTAGAGGCGCCTGAGCCCTCGGCAGTTTCTCGCGCTCTATTCAGTGATGTCTGCATCGCCAGTACTCATCGTTACGGGCTCAAGCGACCTTCACGGGCGAGCAGTGCAGCGCGAGGTCGAGAAACGGGGGCAGCGTGCGTACTTGCTGCCTTCCGATGAAATCTCGAACACGCGACTTACGAGCCTTCTTTCTGGAGACGCGCACTTCTGCATCGGTGATGAGCGAGTCGTTGTAGACGAGATATCAACCATTTGGTGGCGTCGTCCGTCCCTGGCGCAGACAGTTCTTCAAGAGCGCCACGGTGACGTGCAGGATGACTACATCAACTCCAACTCGAAGGTGACTCTGCGCTCGACGCTCGTCAACCATTTCAACGGCAGATGGATATCCGCGCCTGACGCTACCGAACGCGCATCAGACAAATTGTTCCAGCTCAGATGCGCATCGCAATGCGGTTTGCGTGTCCCGGACACTCTGATTTCGTGCGATCCAGTCGCCGTTCAGCGTTTCTACGACTTTCACGATCGGAACGTCATCGTCAAAGCGCCCCATAACACTGGTCGCAGATTTCTTGCCACTCGCGAGTTCCATGTTGAGGACGTCACGAACGAGCAACTCGCTGTCGTTCCGAGCATGTATCAGGAGCGTATTCCGGGAACACGTCATCTACGGGTGAATTGCTTCGGCACAAACATTCGCACCGCTTCCATAGATACAGAGGAGCTGGATTGGCGGCCGAACATCAACGTCCCGGTGACGCCTTACACCTTAGGACCTGATGTGCAGAAGCAGCTCCTGTTGCTGCTTGAAACGCTGGGCCTGGCAATGGGCATCATGGACCTCAAGATCACCCCGGACGGCGAACTGGTGTGGTTCGAGGTCAACCCACAAGGCCAATTTCTCTTCCTCGAGCCACTGACACACCAGGGACTCTTGGATCTGTTCACAACATTCCTCCTCAGCGAATGACGAGGCGTGACACGTGGAGCGGCCAACGCTGATGGGGCCTCAACCACATTGATGAACCCTCGCACCCGAGGGGGTGCACCGACCGGAGTGAATGCGGGGACGAGTTCGTACCCGTCGGAGTGAGCGGCTCGATTGCCTCCTGGGTCAGGTTGCGCGTGAATGCCTCTTGTACACCGCTGTTTCGTGGGTAGTGACGGCCGGCGCGGGGGGCTGCCGCGGCCGGCAGTCGCGACGCCGCAAATCAGGCATGGTCAACCGCCCTGGGTAGCTGATTACCGATGCTCTGGGTCTACTCCTCGAGCGAAATGATCGCAATACCTCTTCGTGCGCTCATCGGTCTCGTCGCAGTCCTCGCGCGGAAGCGGTTTGCGCTGCTGGGTTCGAGCAGGCACCTTGGCACACAATATTGACAGGGCGTATCGCTCATGGAATGATCCGTCACGAGGCCGGACCCTGCTCGATTGGGGGATCGACGGAAAGCGAGTGTGCCTGACCTCATAGCACGTCGCTCGACTGTTTCTGATGCAGGTTCCAGTGCAGCCGAGCTCGCATCTCGTCGGCGAGAGGAACGGCTATGACCTGGCTCGAGTGGGAACCCCTTCGAGGCGTCATTGCCAATGCGCAGTCGCCAGCGCGGAGCGTGCGCGGCCTGATGCCTGGGGAAAGCCCTCCTCGCTAGCTCGCCATCCACAAGGCAAGTGCGTCCCGGATTCTCGAGGGCTGTTTGGCGTCGCCCAAAAGGGATCAAGAACGCCTGCCTCTTCGGGGCACGAGGCCACTTTTGAACTGAGCACGGACGGACGCCCGGCTCACTGTTAGGTCAGCAAATTCCGTCAGAATCCGGAGGCACCACTAATGGCAACCTACCCCGACTCCATCGCGCACCCCTCAGGAGCTCAGCTCGCTCTCGTTCCGGAGATGGTGCTCGTCAAGGTCGTCCCAGGACGGGCGGCGTCCACGAGCGACGTCCTCGACGAAGCGGGGCTTGTTCCCCTTCAGTCGGGTCCGACCGCAGATTCTTCTGCTCGGTCGGTTCCCGGCACGGACCTGCCTCATGCCGTCGTGAACGAAAGCGCGGATCTCCGCTTCGCCAGTGCTCGCGACGGCAGGAGTGTCGACCGCGATGTGGTCGCAGCGAGCTCCGGCGTGGAGTGGACCGCCCCTGTCTATCGCGCCGAGGTCCGCGGTCACGAGGAGATGCTGGCTCCCTTGGCCAACAGCCTCATCATTCCGTCGGCTGTCGCTGAGGATCAGAGCGCGAAGCCGGTGCTCGAAGAGTACGGCCTCGTCCGCAATGACGCCCGCAGCGCCCTGCTGGGCCCCTTCGACGTCTACGAGATCTCGTCCGAGAATCCTGCGGCCTACGACATCCGTGACGAGCTGTCCGCACGGCTCGGCGCGGAAGTCCGGCTGGAGTTCGTGCCCCTCGTCACACCAGTGGCGTTCCAGCCTGATGACCCCTTGTTCGCGCAACAGTGGGACATGGTGCAGATCGGCGCCGGTGGAGGAGGGACCACCGCGTGGGATGTGCAGCAGGGTTCAGCCACCATCACAGTGGCGGTTCTGGACGAGGGCGTGGATCTCGGCCACCCCGACCTCGTGGGCGCGTTCCTCAATAACGGCATCAACCTCGGCAGCATGTCGGGCACCGGCGCTCCCACAGGCAACCATGGGACGCCGTGTGCCGGCATCGCCAGCGCGCCTCTCAACAACTCCACGGGTACGGCCGGTGTAGGCGGAGGAGCATTGATCCTTCCCCTCGCCTTCCAGAATTGGACCGACGTAGAGGTGGCAGCAGGAATCCGGCACGCCACAGGTCAGGGCGCACGCGTGATCTCGATGAGCTTCGGCTGGGATCTCTGGGACCATGCGGTGATCGATCCCGCCATCACCGAGGCCCACGACGCCGGATTGGTCATGTGCGTCGCGACGCACAACCACAACACGGAGAACGGCGTGACGTATCCGGCGACCAACCCGCTCGTCATGGCCATCGGAGCCAGCGATCAAGCGGACAATCGAAAGTCCCCGTCGAGCCCCGACGGGGAAGGGTGGGGGTCCAATTGGGGGCCAGAGGTGTCCGTCGTGGCACCGGGAGTGCTGTGCCCGGCTCCGGATCGCTCCGGTTCCGATGGCTACACCGGCGACGACTACACCATGACGTTCAACGGCACATCAGCCGCCACGCCTCATGTGGCGGGTCTGGCGGCCCTGATTCTGTCCAGGAACCCCTCTCTCACCAACACCGAGGTGCGCGCCATCATCGAGACCACGGCTGCACGAGTCGGGACTGTTCCGTATGCCGAGACACCCGGCCACGCCAACGGCACCTGGAATGCTGAAATGGGACACGGGCGGATCGACGCCAATGCCGCGATCCTCGCCACTCCCGCCGTGGTGGCTCACGCCCAGGACAACGCCATCGCGCTGGTGCGTCAGACGCCGGGCTGGGGGACGATCCCGGTGGCATTCGCCCGCGGCGACGGGAACTGGGACATCACCAACGGTGCTGCCGCGACGTTCATCGGGTCCTGGGCGAACACTCCGGGTGTGCAGGTGGTGACCGGTGACTTCAACGGGAACGGTCTGACCGATATCGCGCTGGTGCGTCAGTTGCCGGGCTGGGGGACGATCCCGGTGGCGTTCGCGCGCGGCGACGGGAACTGGGACATCACGAACGGCGGTGCTCCGAACTTCATCGGTGCCTGGGCGAACACTCCGGGTGTGCGGGTGGTGACCGGTGACTTCAACGGGAACGGTCTGACCGACATCGCGCTGGTGCGTCAGCAGGCGGGCTGGGGGACGATCCCGGTGGCGTTCGCGCGCGGCGACGGGAACTGGGACATCACGAACGGCGGTGCTCCGAAC
>NZ_JBNCNY010000013.1:4596-4784 GCF_049847225.1 Micromonospora sp. DT81.3 | reverse complement strand
TTCATCGGGTCCTGGGCGAACACTCCGGGTGTGCAGGTGCTGACCGGTGACTTCAACGGGAACGGTCTGACCGACATCGCGCTGGTGCGTCAGACGCCGGGCTGGGGGACGATCCCGGTGGCATTCGCGCGCGGCGACGGGAACTGGGACATCACCAACGGCGGCGCCCCGAACTTCATCGGGTCCTG
>NZ_JBNCNY010000013.1:0-4497 GCF_049847225.1 Micromonospora sp. DT81.3 | reverse complement strand
GGACATCACCAACGGCGGCGCCCCGAACTTCATCGGGTCCTGGGCGAACACCCCGGGGGTTCGACTGGTGACCGGTGATTTCAACGGGAACGGTCTGACCGACATCGCGCTGGTGCGTCAGACGCCGGGCTGGGGGACGATCCCGGTGGCGTTCGCGCGCGGCGACGGGAACTGGGACATCACGAACGGCGGCGCTCCGAACTTCATCGGTGCCTGGGCGAACACCCCGGGGGTTCGACTGGTGACCGGTGACTTCAACGGGAACGGTCTGACCGACATCGCGCTGGTGCGTCAGACGCCGGGCTGGGGGACGATCCCGGTGGCATTCGCGCGCGGCGACGGGAACTGGGACATCACCAACGGCGGCGCCCCGAACTTCATCGGGTCCTGGGCGAACACCCCGGGGGTTCGACTGGTGACCGGTGACTTCAACCGCAACGGTCTGACCGACATCGCGCTGGTGCGTCAGACGCCGGGCTGGGGGACGATCCCGGTGGCGTTCGCGCGCGGCGACGGGAACTGGGACATCACGAACGGCGGCGCTCCGAACTTCATCGGTGCCTGGGCGAACACCCCGGGGGTTCGACTGGTGACCGGTGACTTCAACGGGAACGGTCTGACCGACATCGCGCTGGTGCGTCAGACGCCGGGCTGGGGGACGATCCCGGTGGCATTCGCCCGCGGCGACGGGAACTGGGACATCACCAACGGCGGCGCCCCGAACTTCATCGGGTCCTGGGCGAACACCCCCGGCGTCACGCTGTCGCCCGGAACCTATCGGTGATCCTGCGTAAGGCTGGGGAGAACATCATGGCCCGAGGATTGGCGAGAACCTTCCTGCCGACACCACCGCCGATCACGCCCCTCGATGAGTTGGCAGCCGACGCGACCGGATTGATCGAGTCGCTGACCGGGTGTTACCTGATTCGGCTGGATCGGATCGACCCGCCCGGCGCGGGAACCGATGTGCACTATGACGGCACGCTCCGAGTCTCGACGGCCGATGCCTTGCTCGCCGTCAGCGGTGACCTCTACGTTCATCGGGCGTCGGGCACGGCCGGCTCCAGAGAGCCGGACCCGACGGCCGGCATCCCGATCTTCCCGCGGGATGACTACCGCTTCTACGTCCGGGGCATCAGCTTTCGCCCCGCTTCGGGAGGCTCGCCGGCCATCGACTTCGAGTTCGAGCTCCATGCGTTCGACCGGGTATCAGGGGCTTGGGAGGACATAGGACTGCGTCGCGTCAAGCTGCAGTCGGTCGCCGACACGGACGGGCAGCCCCTCGAGGGCCTCGTCCTGTCATCGTCGGGCGAGCCCGTCGGCCGGCTGCGCGCAACCCGCGTCTCCTCGTCACTACGGCGGGCGATCGTCGAGATCGACCGGGTCCCGAAGCTGGAGCGGCCATTCGACAACGGCTCAGGTACCAAATGGCAGACGGTCTTCGACCTCGTCGGATGGGATCTCACTGTCGAGCGGGGAAACAGCAATATCGCGGAGCCGTCCGGCGAGTTCTGGACCGACGCCGAGCTGCACCAGACGATGCTGAAGCAGAGGAAGCGCGAAAATCTCGACTCGGAGTGGCGCTATCACCTCCTGTGCGTGCGACGCATCCGCAGAACGAATCGCGGGCTGATGTACGACAACGCTTCCACGGACTCGAACGACGTCCCCCGGGAGGGCATCGGCATTGCGACGGGATGGATCCCCGAGGAGTCGTTTTGGGGTCCCCTCGTCGGGCGTCGGTTCGGCGAGGCGACGGCGTCGTACTTCCGGACTGCGCTGCACGAGATCGGCCACGCCATGGGGCTGCAGCACAACGACGTGGACTTCGGCGTCATGAACACGACGGATGTCCTGGCGAAACGCGCGACCCAGCCCGCCTTCCCCGAGAACGCGCTCTGGTCCTTTGCCGCCGATGACCGCCATCGGCTCCGGCACCTGCCGGATCCCTGGGTCCGTCCCGGCGGCATCCCGTTCGGCCAGTCGTTCGCGTCAGCGCCCATCGCGGACGAGGCGGCTGTAGAGGCTCCGGCGGGCCTTCATCTCCAGGTGGAGCCCCTGCTCGAGGTGGTTCCCCTCGGCGCCCCGGTGCGGGTCGAGTTCCAGTTGTCCAACCACAGCCGACGTCGGGTCGAGGGACCCGCGTCGCTCAACGTCGGCGACGGCGCCGTCCGAGGTCACGTGATCGATCCAGCCGGTGTCGGACGAGCGTTCCTGCCGCTCCTGCGGTGCGTCGATGCCGACGAGACCCGCACGCTCAAGCCGCAGGAGACGCTCAGCCATGGCGTCACGCTCCTTCGTGGGGGCGATGGCGCGCTGTTCCCGATCCCCGGGGTTCATCGCATCGTTCTCGAGGTGAGCTGGCGCACCGACCGAGGCGTGGTGACGATGTCCGGCGAGACATCGGTGATCGTCACCGGACCGGAGACCAAGGAACACGCCGTCGCCGCTCATCGGATGCTCAGCGTCCCGAACGCCATGCTCACGCTCGTGCTGGGAGGTGACCACCTCGAGGACGGGGTGAGCACGATTCGCCGCGCCCTGGACTGCCAGCAGCTGACCGAGCATGTCGCGTGGATCGAGGCCAAGCGTCTCGCGGTCCCGTTCTTCGAGCGACCCGCCCGACTGCAAGAGGCGGTGGATCTGCTCGATGAGACCACCGTGATGAGCCAGGCCGAGATCGCTCGGGCCGCCGCGATCGTCAAGGAGGCGCGACCCCGCGTCGCCGCGGAGTCAGACGGCGCCGGTCTGGCGGATGCCGCCGATGACGAGCCGAGCTCCCCGGAGGCGATCGCTTGCGATCGTTTGACGGCCCTTCTCCAAACCAAGGTGAAGGAACAGACGGTGGCAGATGGGGTCCGAACGGAGGTCGCGGCGCTGTGACCGAGAAATCTGAGCCGGCCAAGCGAAAGCCCGCCAAGCCGCCCGGGGATGAAGACCTCGTCGGCACCTGGTTCCGCGAGGAGCGCGACGATGCCCCCTACCCCGACGAGCTCACGTTCGAGGCCGACGGGATCTACCACGGCAAGATGGCGCCGGGCAGCCGCACCGCGAGCAAGCTCGACGTCGGGGTGTTCGACCGGATCGACGAGAAGTCGATCCGGATGTCGACGGCCACGGACCGTGACGAGACGTTTTCACTCGACGCCTCGGCGGATCGGCTGAACCTCACCGACGAGGACGGCACGAAACTCGCCTACACGCGTAACCCGGACGCTGGGCGAACCGTCGAGGAACGGTCGTCTGACGGGGGAGCTGCCGGGGACGACGAGATCGGCACCGACCCGACCCGAGAAGGGGAGTGGACGCCGTGACCACACCGGCGTATGTGGAGGCTCTGCGCCGGGCGATCGCCGCTCCCGATGCCCATGGGAAGGTGAGCATCGGACTCCAGGACGCGGTCGACCTGCTGGCGTCGGCACCGCCTGCTCCCAGCATCGACCCGGACTACGCCGGCCGGCCGGGCTATGACCGGGTTTTTCTGGACGGCACACCGTTGCCGCTGCCATCACTCACGGGCGCCGCCGCCAGGGACACTGTGAAGTTCGCCGGGCCGAACGGGAAGACCGACGAACTCCGGTACCACCACTTCAGTGTGGTGATGAGCAAGTCCCGGCGTTTCGCTCGGCTCACTGCCGTCAACATCGACGGTGGCCAGTCGGTCGAGTTCGACCGGGAGAACGATGCGTGGTCGTTCGATCCTCGTATCGACAAGAAGTTTCAGGTCGGCAACGCCCTGTACGCCGACAACCCGTTCGATCGGGGACATCTCGTACGCCGCCTCGACCCGGTCTGGGGCGGCTCCGAGGTGGCCAGCTTCGCCAACGGCGACACCTTCCACTTCACCAACTGCGCGCCGCAGCACGAGCGGTTCAACCGCAATCCGCAGGTGTGGGCAGGGATCGAGAACTACATCCTCAAGAACGCTGACAGCCGCGACGTGCGGGTCACGGTCTTCACGGCACCGGTGCTCCGTACGACCGATCCGCAGTTCTCCGACATCAGGGTGCCGCTCCAATTCTGGAAGGTCGTGGCGTTCCGCCGGGCCAACGGCGCGTTGGCCTCGAGCGCGTATCTCCTCTCCCAGGAGAAGCTCGTCGAGGACGTCGTGGCCGATCAGGAGTTCGTCTGGGGCGCCTACAAGACCTTCCAGGTCTCGGTGAGCCGGGTCGCGACCAGCGCATCGCTGGACCTCGGCCCGCTCGTCCCGGCGGACGTCTTGGCCGGGCTCGACGACGCCGAGGTTCTGCGACCGATCCTCGCGCTGGCGGACATTCGCATCTGATCCCCGGTCAGCCGATCGCTGGTGACACCAGTCGTCGGGTGCCGACTGGCTTCGGCGACCCCTCGAGCAGCTGGTCTCACAGAGGGTCTCGAGCAACGAGGCGGAGTCTGCAGGTGATGACTCCGTCGGTTTGGGTTACCGGTAGTCGCCGGTGATGGGGTGGACGCCGGGGGTGTTGGCCCAGGCGGGGATGAAGTCGGGGGCGGCTCCGT
>NZ_JBNCNY010000012.1:0-81145 GCF_049847225.1 Micromonospora sp. DT81.3 | reverse complement strand
ACAATCGCCTCGACGCCGAGTTCGGCCATCTTCACGGGGTACTGCTGGCTGGTGGCGTCGATGATGCCGTCAGCCACTTGACCGACACCGGCACACCCTCCATCGATCGAGACGATGAGTACATCATCCGGCCCCTTGCCTGCTGCCTCGAGGGCTTGGAAGGCTCCGTACGCGGCTGGCTCGTTGATCGTGTACACGACGTTGATGTCCGGATTCTTCGCGAGCAGGTTCTCCATCGCGGCACGCCCGCCGTCCTCGGCGCCCTGTGAGGCTTCGTTGCCGACGATGGTGTAGCTGCCGCCGCTGTATTCGCCGCTGGCCTCTTCGTCTCCGTTGGCCTGCTCATCGGCGAGGTCGATGCCCATCCCGTCGAGGAAGCCCTGATCGCGGTTGTAGTCGACACTCACGGCCTTGTCGTCGAACAAGTCGATGAGTCCGATCACCGCGTCGTCCCCGGCCAACGTGCCCGCCGTCCATTGGCCGACGAGCTGACCTGCGAGGTAGTTGTCCGTCGCGAAGGTGATGTCCACAGCGTCGGCCGGGTCGGGCACGGTGTCGAGCGCGATCACGAACAGACCTGCGTCGCGAGCCTTCTCGATCGCATCCAGAACGGCGGGGCCGTTCGGTGTGATCAAAATCCCCGCGTCACCCTTCGAGATCGCCGCCTCGATGGCCTGAATCTGTGTGTCCTCATCTCCGTCCTCCTTGCCGGCGGCCATTGTCAAGGCGACGCCGTTCTCGTCCGCGGCAGCTTCCGCACCCTCCTGCATCGCGATGAAGAAAGGGTTCGAGTTGGTCTTGACGATCAGGGATACGCCGATCTCGTCGCTGCTGCCGTCACTGGCCGCGGAGGGCGATGTGCCACCGCTGGCGGACGCGCAGCCGGTCAGGGCCAGTGCTGTTGCTGCGGCGAGAGCGCCGGCGGTGAACAGGGCCCGTGGCCCACGATGCATGTGATTCCCCATTGAAATTTCCTTCGGTAGCAAGTTCCGCTGTCGATTGACAACGATGTCAGATAAGTTCTTAGACGAGATAGTCGGTAGAGTCAAGCAAATCGACCCGATGGAGATATGAATGTGACACCGATGTCAAACGGCCACGCCAGCGAGGGCGCCGCGCGACCGCGTGCCACCATGAAGCACGTGGCCGCGCTTGCGGGCGTCGGCGTGAAGACCGTCTCGCGCGTGATCAATGGCGAGCCGAATGTGTCGGCGGCAACAACTGCCCGGGTGCGGGATGCGGCACGCAGCCTGGATTATCACCTCGACGTTCATGCCGGAAACTTACGGCGGGCGGACGGACGGACGCGCACATTGGGGTTGCTCGTGGGCAGTGTGGACAACCCGTTCGCGGGTGCCATTCACCGGGCGATCGAAGACGCCGCGATCGAGCGCGATGTCGCCGTGTTCGCGTCGAGCCTGGACGACGACCCGTCCCGCGAACAACGCGCGGTCGAGGCTTTTCTCCGCCGACGGGTGGACGGGCTGATTCTCACCACCGCCTCACGTAGCCACAACTATCTGCTGCCCACGCTTGAGCGCGGCACGCCCGTGGTTTTCGTCGACCGGGAACCATCGGGCCTCCAGGTCGACGTGGTCACCAGCGACAACGCCGACGGCGCTGCTCGCGCCACTGCGCACCTTCTCGCACACGGGCACCGCCGCATCGCATTTCTCGGTGACCGGCTCACGATTCAGACTGCGACGGAAAGGCGCCGCGGGTTCCTGGAAGAGCTCGGCAGGGCGGGCGTGTCGACGTTCAACGCACCGCAGCGTCCAGATCTGCACGACGCGGCATCCGCGGAGCGGGCCCTCGGCGAGCTCCTCGACGGTGAGGACCCGCCCACCGCGGTCTTCAGCGCCCAGAACCTGGTCACGCTTGGGGCGCTCCATGCCCTGCGTGCTCGAAACCTGCAACGCCGGGTCGCTCTGGTCGGTTTCGACGACCTGCCTCTCGCAGACTTGCTTGAGCCGGGAGTCACCGTGGTCGCTCAGGACGCCCACACCATCGGCTCCACCGCCGCCGAACAGATCTTCGCCCGTCTCGACGGGGCCGTCCACCCGCCGTCGACCGTCGTGATCCCGACCACGTTGATAGAGCGTGGGACAGGCGAAATCAGACCATAGACCGACCGGTCTGAGTTGGCGGCGGGAGCCGTCCAGAGGGGGCCTTGACTTCGACTACCACCGTGCCTACAGTGTAAAACACTGATTGACATCGTTGTCAGGAGCCCGACGCACCATGAATTCACACGATTCAACAGTCTCCGACGTGTGCCCGCATATGCTGGTCGCGAAGGAGACTACTTATGTCGGGATCATCAGCGAGACCCGACATCCGAGACATCGCCGCAGCGGCCGGCGTTTCACCGACCACCGTGTCGCACGCGATCAGCGGAGCACGTCCGGTGAAGGAGAGCACCCGAGAGCGGGTCTTGGATGTTGCGCGGGCTATGGGATACGTCCCTAACCGCGCAGCGATCGCGTTGCGGCGTAACCGCACAGGCGTGGTCGGATTCGTTGGGGATCGCATCTCGAGCACTCCGCACGCGGGACGCGTGCTACTTGGAGCGCAAGATCAGGCGCGGGAACGCGACACCGTTCTTATGGTCGTCGAGAGCGAGGCGGATCCGGAACTGGAGCGCCAGCAACTACAGATGCTGCTCGAGCGTGGCGGCGTCGATGGGGTCATCTACGCTCGAATGTCCCACGAGGTTGTAGCGGTCCCTGACCGGCTGTTGAATGTTCCAACGGTGCTGGTGCACGCCACCGACCCAGATCGCGGGTATTCCTCAGTCGTGCCAGACGAGCGGCAGATCGGACGTATCGCGCTGAAGCATCTGACGGCACTCGGGCACCGCGAGATCGCGATGGCATCGACGGTGGACGACACCCCGGCTCGCGCCGGTCGCGAACTCGAGTGGCGACGGGCCTTCGACGCGCCCGAAGCCCAGCTGGTGCGAGTCGCATCCACTGCGGTCGGAGGGCGCGAGGCTGCCGCAGCACTGTTCTCGGGCACAGAGATGCCGACCGCCGTGTTCTGCTTCAATGACCAAATTGCAATGGGTGTGTATCAGGGCGCGGCAGCTCGAGGGCTGCGCGTTCCCGACGATGTTTCGATCGTCGGGGTGGACGACCTGGAGATCATCGCGGCGGGCCTCGATCCGGGCCTCACAACCGTCGCGCTTCCACACTTCCAGATGGGCGCCTGGGCCATGTCTGCCCTGGCGGCTGAGATGGACGATGAGAAGACCGTTCGCACGCACGCCGAGTTCCCCTGCGCGCTGGTAATCCGCGACTCCACCGCCCCTCCCCGGCGTTAGGTAGCAACCCCGTGATCTCCGGGCCCCGACCTCTCCGCCGTCACGGCGCTAAATCGGCCACCTGAAGCTCGGGAATTGTTGCTCGCCCGCCAGCGGCCGAAATGGTCAGGTCCATCGACCCCGGAAAGATGAGGGACGAAAGCGACTCCGCGCCATCCTCGACGAACACCTCCAGCGTCGAGCCGTCCACGAAAATGTCGATCTCGATCTCGCCCGACGAGGACCAGACCGCCGGTACTGCGCGGAGGTCTCGGTACAGCATCGGCATCTCCCCTGCCACCACGTCGGTATCGCGGACAAGGAATACCTCTTGCCGGATCGCGTTGAAACCCACCGTGACTGTTCGGCCAGGAGAGCCGATCACAACCTGCAACTCATCGGCGTCGAAAGAGGCTTTGCTCAAGCTCAGCTGGATCCGGAATGCCTTGCTGCCCGGCTGCGGCACCACTGATGGCCCCGCGTCAGAATCGATGGTCAGGCCTCCAGCCTGTTGCACGTCCCTCTCGATTTCCACGAGCTGATCAATGGGGGAACTGTGAAGGACCGGCGCGCCACCGGTTGCTGCGTCGAGGCGAAGAGTGCGGACGATCGACTGGGCACCACCGAACCAGCTGGTCGTAGGCAGTTCACCCGCGTAAGACCAGTTATTCATCCATCCCAGTGCGAAGCGCTGCGCCATTCGGTCCGCCGGGTTCAGGCGCGGGTCCTCCCACGTGACGGCGGCATAGAAGTCCGACCCGCCGTCCAGCCACTGAGGCTCAACTCGAGCGGCCGCGAACCTCTCCCCATCCCAGTGGCCTGTCCAGTAGGCATAGCCCGTCGTTCGCCCGTACGCGACGCCATTCGCGCTGGTACCGAGGACCCACGTGGTGCGACTCGGGTCGCCATCGATCGACATCTCGAAGAGGTCGGGGCATTCGAGCAGCCCTAGATCGTCGCGCTCGAATCCGGAGCGATAGGTCCATTCCTTCAGGTTGCGCGAGGTGTAGAAGCCAATCTTCTCGCCCTCGGCGAGGACCATCACCCACTGCCGAGAAGCGTCGTCCCACACCACTTTCGGATCCCGCCAGTGCGACGCACCAGGATTGTCCATGACTGGATTGCCTTCGTATGCCGTGAAGGTGTAGCCGTCGTCGGTAGACCAGAACAAGGACTGTCGCTGCACGCCTTGATCCTGCTGTGTTACTAGGGCGACGATGGCGCCGCGGCCGAAGCCGGCGGTATTTTCAGCGTCGACCACGGCGCTTCCGGATTGGATGTCTCCGAGCCCGTTCTGGTACTTCGGGATCGCGACCCCCCGGTTTTGCCACGTCACGAGGTCCGTTGATGTGGCGTGAAACCATTCGGTGCCGTTGCCGTCGGGATAGTCCGAGTTGTACAGGTAATACAGGTGCCACTCGTCACCCGCAAAGAACGGGCGCTGTGGGTCATTCATCCAGTTCTGGTCCGGAGTGAGGTGAATGTCCGGCCGGTAAGCCGCGTCCTCCGCGGGCCGGGCTGTACTCGGCGCTGGTGCCGGTGGAGACGGGTCCGGTTCGCTCGTCACCCCACAGCTCACCAGAGGCGCGAGCAAAAGCGCGGTGAGCCCGGCCACCAAAGTCCTTCGCCACCGCCCTCGACGCCGGGCCGCGGCGGAAGACCCCTGCGGGCTACCGGAAGCAAATCGGCTTGTCACCTGAACACCCTGCCCGGTCCCACACGCCGCCACGGCGTGGCCCTCGGCGTGAGACAGCGAAAGGAAGGATCGGTATTTGGCGACAGGACTGCTACGGCGTTTCCTGATGCGCTGACCGCCGCTGCAGCCGCGCAATCGATCGCCGCCGGGTTCTCGCTCCGAGTCCCGACGAATGTGAAGTGCTTCACATTCCTCCTTGCGTGTGCCAGAAGGATCCCCCAGGTCGGTGTATGAGCGTGACATTCTCTGACAACGATGTCATTCTAGTCCTCATGAAGGTCACACCCACGAGCGTTCGTCGGATACGCACCGCCTGGCTTGATGTCGAACGTCCCCAGATAGGCTCTCGCTCCAGCGAGGGAACTGGCGGCCAGCCGGGCGCAATCGAAGGGTGTAAGGGTCGTCCGCTTCCATGTCGGGCGCGGCTGACACGGGCCGGCATGCAGCACTTCGTCCGGCTTGACACTGCGCGGGCGAGCTGATGACCTGCCCCTCGCTGACCCGCTTCCTCTCCTCTCAACGCCCGATGGCTAGCAGTACCGGCGCCCGTGGGGGGAAGGAATGAGTTATGTTGCGGGCGCTCGGGTCGTAGTCGTCGGCGAAGCCCTAGTCGACATCGTCCATCGGGCCGACGGCTCGGTCGATGCGGCGCCGGGCGGAAGTCCGGCGAACGTCGCGCTGACCCTCGGACGCCTCGGCCGGACGCCGCACTTGGTGACACGGCTCGGGGATGACTCGCACGGCCGTTCTGTGCGCGACTGGCTGGAGCGTTCCAGCGTCACCGTCGATGCCACTCACGCACCGCGCACCGCAACTGCGACCGCCCATCTGGACGCAGCCGGCGCCGCGACGTACGAGTTCGACATCGACTGGGCCTTGGGGGGCGTGTCGGTCGCCGGCGCAGACGTGCTGCACGTCGGCTCGGTCGCCGCCCTACTCGGCCCTGGAGCCGACGACGTCTCGCGCCTCGTCGACGCGGTGCGCCGGTCCGCCACGATCACGTACGACCCGAACATCCGCCCCTCGCTACTGCAAGATCCGGCGGACGCGCGCGCTCGCGTGGCTTCGCTGGTGCGACGCGCCGACGTGGTGAAGGCAAGTGACGAGGACTTACGCTGGCTGCATCCGAATGCCGATCTTGTTGAGGTCGCGACGCGGTGGCAGCGCTTGGGGCCAGCAGTGGTAGTCGTCACCACCGGTGCCGACGGGGCATTGGCTGTCACCGCTACCGGCGTTGTGGGCATTCCCGCTGTGACAACTGCTGTGGTGGACACGGTTGGCGCGGGCGATACCTTCATGGGGGCTCTCATCGACGGCCTGATCCACGCGGAGCTCACCGGCGCCAGTCAGCGCAACGCTCTCCGCGCCGTTTCCCCCTCGGACCTTGAAGCGATCCTGCGAATGAGCGCGGCCGCTGCGGCGATCACGGTGTCGCGCCCCGGGGCCGATCCACCGTCCCGGGCGGAAGTCGCAACCCAGCTCTCCGCTCGCCTGCCGCGCGCACCCTTGTCTCCCGGCCCCGCGAAAAGCTGATCGGGTTCGCTCCTCCCGGTTCCCGTAGTACGAGTGAGATTTGTGGTTCCTAGACCACGGCGACCGCTACAACGTATTCCTTCCAGGCGCCGCGCCCTCCAAGATCAGCCCGTCGGCAAATTCGGCCACCGATCTGGCCGTGCACGGACATCGACTCGAGTATCCTCATTCGGCTTGTAATGTCCGCTCGACATTCCTTAGCATCTCCAGTTAGAAGTCATGACATCGATGTCATGACGCCGGGGGTTCCCCTTGGCATCCGCAGAGGAGCGAGTGATCCATATGGCGATGCGAGAGATGACTACAAACGACGCACCGTATAGAAGAGGGGTGACCTCCATCCTGGCCACGGTGGTGGCTGCCGCCGTAGCAGTCAGCGCGGCTGCCGGCACGACTGCGGCCGCTGAGGGCAACGATCCGGCGGATGTCCCGTACCGGCCGCTGGTGCATTTCTCGCCCGAACAGAACTGGATGAACGACCCCAACGGTATGGTTTACGTCGACGGGACCTACCACCTCTACTTCCAGCACAATCCGCAGGGAACTCGCTGGGGAAACATGAGCTGGGGACACGCAACATCTGACGACCTCCTGCACTGGGAGGAACAGCCGCTTGCTATCCCGCAGACGTTCGATGCCGGAGGCCGCCCGATCGAGAGCATCTTCTCAGGCTCGGTCGTAGTAGACGAGGACAACACGTCGGGCTTCGGCGTCGACGGCGAAGCACCCATGGTCGCGATCTACACCAGCGCGTACGAGCCCGCCCACCCGACCCGCGCGGGCCGGCAGGCACAATCGCTGGCCTACAGCAACGACGGCGGCTACAGCTGGACCAAGTACGAGGGCAACCCCGTCCTCGACCGCGGGTCGAACAACTTTCGCGATCCGAAGGTGTTCTGGTACGACGGCCCGGCGGGCGCGTACTGGGTGATGGCCGCCGTCGAGGCGCTGGATCACAAGGTGGTGCTCTACAAGAGCACAGACCTTCAAACGTGGAAGCACTTGTCCGACTTCGGGCCCGCAAATTCGACCGGCGGGATCTGGGAATGCCCCGACCTGTTCGAACTTCCGATCGACGGAGACCCCGATAACACGAAGTGGGTCATGGTGGTCAACCTCAATCCCGGCGCCGTTGGCGGCGGCAGCGGCGGACAGTACTTCGTCGGCGAGTTCGACGGCGTCACGTTCACGAGTGAGAGCACTGAGGCGGCGGACGCCGTTCCCTCCGGCGAGGCCTTCGCCGGCTTCGACGGCGGCGATTACGAGGGCTGGACGGTCGCGAACGAGCCCGGAAACTGGAAGGAAGGTCCGTTCGGCCCCGCTCCTGCGACCGGTTCCCTGCCCGGCCAGCATCCGGTGACGGGTCTCGTCGGAGGCGGCCTCGTGAACGGCTTCAATGACGGCGACTGGCCGCTCGGCACCATGGAGTCGCCGACGTTCACGATCTCCGACGACTACATCAACCTTCTGGTCGGCGGCGGCCGGCACCCGCACGTGACCGGGTCGCAGCTGTCGAACGACCCGCCCGCAGGCAGGACGGTGTTCGACTTTGAACTGCCCGAGGGGCAGACCCTCGCCGACTCGGGCTGGGAGATCACGGGCGACTTCGCATCCGAGCCTCGGCGCAACCCGTCCACTGCGGGCGGCGACCACTTTCTGGGAGCCAAGCGTCTCAACACCTGGGAGGGCGGACCGCGCGGTGACGACAACGTCGGCCTCATGACGTCTCCCGTGTTCGCACTCGACGGCGACTTTGTGTCGTTCTTAATCGGCGGCGGCAAGCGAGCGGATGGTTCGCTGCAGGCAGAGCTGGTCATCGACGGCGAGGTCGTGCGCGCACAGACCGGGCCCGAATCGGGGCAGCTGAATTGGAGGTCGTGGGACGTCTCTGAGTTCGCCGGCAGCCAGGCGCAGCTGAGGGTCCGCGACGAGGCGACGGGAGGATTCGGGCACCTCACCTTCGATCACGTGGTCGTCGGGGACGAACCCGCGAAGGCGCGCTCCGACGAGACATCCGTCAATCTCGTCGTCGACGGCGGGATCGTGCGGAGCGCGACCGGTGCCGACAGCGAGACCCTCGACTGGGCAAGCTGGAACGTGAAGGAGTTCGAGGGACGCGAAGCCTCGATCCGCGTGATCGACAACAACCGGTTCGGATGGGGCCACATCCTCCTCGACCAGGTGATGTTCGGCGATACCTCGGCGCCCACGCGGCTCGAGAACTACGACTGGCTGGACTGGGGCCGCGACTACTACGCGAGCGTGACCTATTTCGGCACCCCGAGCACGTCGAGAATCATGCAGGGATGGATGAACAACTGGGACTACGCCAACGACGTCCCCACGTCGACATGGCGCAGTTCCATGGCGCTTCCCCGAGAGGTCACCCTCGTCACGACACAAAACGGTCCCCGGCTGCGGCAACAGATCGTCGACCAGATCGATGAGCAGCTCGACACCACCGCCGCGCAGACGCGCAGCGGCGTCCAGCTCGACGGCACCGCCGACCTCGCGCTGGCGGGCCAGCTAGTGAAGATCGACGCGGTGCTGCGACCGGGCGAAGCCGAACAGGCAGGCATCGTCGTCTTCGGCGACGCCGACTCGGGCACCCGCATCGGCTACGACACCGCGAGCGAACGCATATTCGTCGACCGACGCGATTCTGGCAACGTGGAGTTCCATCCCGCCTTCGCATCAATCGAGGATGCGCCCGTTCCGCTAGCAGCCAACGGTACCGTGACAATCGAACTGTTCCTCGACCGCGCGTCGGTGGAACTGTTCGCCGCCGACGGACGAGTCACGATCACCGACCAGGTGTTCCCCAACGCCGGCGCGGACGCGATCACCGGGTGGTCTACGGGTGGCACGGCGGTGCTCGAGAGCATCACCGTGACGCCGATCGTCCCCACCATGTGGAAGGTGCCGACGCCCGTCACGGTTCCCGGTGCTCCCCTTGACGTTGTCGCGACCGGGAGCACTGGCGGGGCCGACGTCACCTGGACCGCGCCCGCTGAGGAGGTCGGCGCAGAGGTCATCGAGTACCACGTGTACCAGGAGAGCGTCGACGCTCCCGTGGCGACCACTTCGGACACGTCAGCGCGAATCGACGGGCTCACACCCGGATCGAATGCGAGGTTCGCCGTCAGCGCCGCGAACGCGGCAGGCGAAGGACCACGATCCGCATGGTCGGCGACAATCACAGTCCCGGATGGGGCGACTGCGGCACCGGCGCGTGGAACCCTGTCACACGACAACGGATGGGACACCGGTCTTGCCGACGGCGACTACACCGTCACAATGGACCTGCCGCGGGGTCAGAACGGCTCTTCCTTCCGACTGTTCGAGAACGGCGTTCTCGTGAAATCAGTGCCGCTCACGTACGGGGGCTCCTCGCCGCAGCAGACGCGCATCCCGATCGAGGGCAGAGCGAACGGCACTTACATCTACAGCGGCGAGCTGGTCAACACGAAGGGCGTGACCGCCACCACGTCGACCACGGTGAAGGTCACCCAGGCCAACCCGGCGACGCCCGTCCTCAGCCACGACAACCAGGACGGCGATGGCAACTTCACCGTGACCGCGAACCTGCGGTGGGGAACGAACGCCACCTCCTATCGCTTCTTCGACGGCGTCACCCTGGTGGCCGAAGGCCCGCTGGTTGCGGCGACGCCTGGGGCCCAATCGGCGACCCTGCTGGTAGCGGGAGCCGCGAAGGGCACTCACACCTACCGTGTCCAGTTCGCGAATACAGCCGGGTCCACATGGAGCGCCCCGCTCAAGGTCGCGATAAAGAGATGACCCAAGAGGTTGGACGTCACCGCTCTGGCTCCCACTCCATCCCCTGCCGGACGTTCTTCGTCGCGTGATTCAACGTCCTTAACGGCGCTAGCAGGCTCACCCCTTGTTCTCGGCACTGCAGCGGTCAGATCGCTGCAGCGAACTCCCGGATGGTGATGTTGGTGAACTGTGCCGCACCGCCGTCCGTGTAGAGCGCGATACCGGTGTCGCCGTCGGCAAAGTGCACCTGCTGGGACAGCACCGTGTGGCCGGCGTTCACGAAGACCTCGACGCTCTGCCTGTCGACGAAGATCCGCAGGTGAACCGAGCGTGCCGCGGGATCGATCGGCGCTGCCGCGCGGACGTACGGCGCGAGGGTGTATCCGCTCCGCTCTGATGGTGCGCGGTCGACGTACAGGTCGGCTCCGTACTTGCCGATGTTCGTGTGTCGCAATCCGTTGGCTGACCGGCCGACCGAGACACCGACGTTGGTGGCCGTGCTCCATGCGATGTCGAGTTCGAGTTCGTATGCGCGGCCGTTCCAGGGCAGCACGGTGTTGCCGTTGACGGTGCGATCGGGCAACGAGATCGTCGCCGTGGCGTGTGTCGCGAGCGCGGCAATGGGGCTACTTAGAAGGGTGTACCAGCCCCCGGTCTGACGTTCGAGGCGCAATTCGCGTACGAGCGAGTTCTGGCCGTTGTACCCGTCGGTGACGTCAGTGGGAACGTCGCGGGCCGCGTACTTCCAGTTGTTCATCCACCCGATCGCGAGCCGGCGAGTCTCGGGCGCTTCGATGGTGGGCCAGGTCACGGCGCCGTACCAGTCCCATCCCCAGTCGAGCCATTGAGGGGAGGGGTTGTCGGCGATGAATTGTTCGCCATTCCAGGTGCCCATCCAGTACGCGTACGTCATAGGCAGACCGACTCCGTAGGCGTCCATGCTGGCGCCGAGCACCCAGTGACGGCTCCCGTCATCGGCGGTCATCTGGAATAGGTCGGGGCATTCAATACCGCCCAGCTGCTGCGCGTTGGGGTAGTCGAAATTGCGGCGTAGCGTCCACGTGCGCAGGTTCCGGGAGGTGTAGAAAGCGGCGTAACGGGCGCGGCCGAGTGCAAGGACCCATTCGTTTCGGGCGGCGTCCCAGTGCACCTTGGGGTCTCGGAACCATTCGGCGTTGTCGACTTGGGCAGGAGACGTGGCGGTGCGCCCGTCGGTGTTGACGATGACCGCGTCCGGGAGCATCGAGAAGGTGAACCCACCGTCCGTCGACCAGTACAGGTACTGCTCCTGATACCTGCGGATGCCGTCGGTGGGGCGCGTGGCGAGAGCGATGACTGCGCCAGCGCCAAAGCCTGCGGTGTTCGCGTGGTCCACAACCAGGCATCCCGACCACACTGGCACGCCGTTCGTGAGCGGCATCACCGGGCCGTGGTGGGTGAAGCTCACACCATCGGCCGTGGTTGCGTGGTCCCATCCGCCGTCGCCGTTGTTCTGTGCTGAGCGAAGATAATAAAGTTGATAGGCACCCCTGGAAACGATAGGGCGTTGCGCGTCGCACAGCCACCCTGTGGGAGGGGTCATGTGGTACACAGCGCGCTGCGAGCCAGGACCGACCGCGGCAGCCGGACCGGTTCCGGCGACGAGGAGGCCCAGAGTTCCGAGGCCCGTACCCTGCAGCACGGCGCGACGGGAGAATTGGTGCGACGACATTGGCAGTTCCTTTTCTCTTGTGCGGACGCGACAGTGCGTCCACTTCTTCCGGGCCGTCGCTACGACGCGACTGCCTTCCTTACGTGGGTCAGGGCCGCTGGTTCAGGCGGCAGCTGATGCTGCACCCCCCTCGGCGTCTTCGACGTCGACCGCAATCGTTTGGACAACCGCGTGTGCGGCTGCTGTGTGCACTGTGGCGGTGACAGGCCCGATACCGAGTGTCACGAGGTTGGATACCGCTACTTCTCCCTCGCCGAGGAACACCTCGAGCAGCGGCCCATCCAAGCTCACCCGCAGGTGTCCGCCACCGGAACGGAGGAGCGGGGCGACGCTCGTCGAAGGAAAATCGGGATGCAGGGCCGTTGCTGCGGAGCCTGCACGAGTCACGGTCAGAACCCCCATGTCAGGGTCGTGGACGATCTCGGCGAAGTTGTCGCAGTCGCCCTGCAGACGAAGACCAAGGACTCCAGTGACCGACGGTTCCCACCGCAGCTCGAGTAGAGAGTGCCCGCTCAGCGCAAAGGAGCGGGCACTCGTCTCGGATGCAGCGGTGGCGAGGCGATCCTCGACGAAGGAGGCGGGTGATTGTACGAGGCGAGGAGCGCCGTCGATCGTGCGCAAAGACAGACTCCGAGGTAACGACATCGCGCCGCGCCACGGGGTTGAGGGCACAGCGTGCGCGTAACGCCAGTTGCTCATCCAGCCGAGCATTACCGCTTCGCCGCCCGGAGCGCTGTTGAAGGTCACACCTGCGTACATGTCCCGCCCATAGTCCGCGCGGGCGAGCCCGTCACGGTCCGCTGTGAAGGTGTGACCGTCGAAATCGCCGACCACGTAGTGCATCGCTGATCCTGCCGGGTGGGCGTTATCGCCGACGGGGTTGGTGCTCAACAACAACACCCAACGCGCGCCGGCGTCGTCACCATCTAGTGGAAGGCGCACGAGGTCGGGGCACTCCCACACCACCGCCGGTTCACCGATGGGTCCGAACGAGCCGGCCTCCTCCCACTGGCGTAGGTCATCGGAGGTGTAGATCAGCACGCGGCGCTCGACCGCTTCGACGGCAACGAGAATCCACCGTGCATGGCCGTCGGCGGACGTGTACCGGACTAATTTTGGGTCGCGGAAATCGGTCGACCCGCGGTCGAGCATCGGATTGGCGGGGTCCATCATCCACGTGTACCCGCCGTCACGGCTGACGGCACGGGACTGGGCTTGTAGACCCGTTTCGTATGTGCTGGTGTAAACGGCAGTGAGGGATCCGTCGCGGTCTGCGACGACGGATCCTGAGTAGATCTGCTCACCGTCGCGGTGGCGGAGCGCGACGGGATGCTCGCGCCAGTGCTCGAGGTCGGTGCTGGTGGCGTGACCCCAGCTCATGTTGCCCCAATCGATGCCCTCGGGGTTGTGCTGGAAGAAGACATGCCACACCCCATCGACGTAAACGAGACCGTTGGGGTCGTTCATCCAGTGACGGCGCGGAGAGAGGTGAAAGACGGGCCGGCTCATACGTGCGGCAGACATGCGCGCTCCTACAAGGACTTTCGCGAAACTGACGGGCAAGCAATCAGCAGGCGATCCACGGGTGTGGGCTCGATGCCGAGCAGAGTTCGCACGCCGGCTGCACCGAGCTCGTAGTGAGGAAGGGCGACAGTCGAAAGTGGTGGGCGTAAGTGCGCGGCGATGACGTCCTGGTTGTCAAAGCCCATGACCGCGATGTCGTCGGGGATCCGGAGTCCGCGCTCGCGCAGTCCGTCATACAAGCCCATGGCGACGCGGTCGTTGTGGCAGAACACGCCCGTCGCACCGGAATCTACGACGGGGCCGGTGCTGGCGTACCCCCCTTCCTGCGCCGGCTCGGCGGAGAACACCAACGCGTCGTCGTATCCGATCCCGGCATCCTCGAGTGCCCGTCGGTAGCCGGCGAGGCGCCCCGACTGCGCCGGTGAGGGCGAGGTGGTGTTGACGAAGGCGATACGGCGATGTCCGGCGGCGAGCAGCTCTTCGGTGGCGGTGCGACCGCCCTGTTCCTCATCTGGAACGATGGCGGGGAACGCGTCATCGGCTGCGAAACAGTTCACCAACACGGTCGCGGTGTTCTGCAGCATGTGCGGCACCTCGATTTCCCGGTGGTACCAGGTGGAGTACAGAATGCCTTGCACCTGGTGCTCGAGCATCATTGCGATTGCATCGTTTTCCACGGCGGGGTTGCCCTCAGTGTTAGCGACGAGCAGAACGTATCCGAGACGCCATGCCTCATCCTGTGCGCCGTGAATGATCTGGCCAGCGAAAGGGGTTGTGGCGATGGCATCCGCTACCAGTCCGATGAAGCGCGAATTGCCCTGCGACAACGTCTTAGCGAGCGCGTTCGGACGATACCCGAGATCCTCGATCGCTTGGTGAACCCGGCGGCGGGCATCATCGCCGATGCGCGCGCCCGGCTTATCGTTCACCACGTGGGACACCGTCGCGACCGAAACTCCTGCCGCCCTCGCCACGTCCCGCATGGTTGTGCTCATCCTTTGGTAGCCCCGCTCTCAAGTCCGTTGATCATGGCCTTGTTCAGTAAAAGGAAAACCAGCAGCAACGGGGTCACCGTGATGCAGACGGCGGCGAATGTCGCTGTCCAGTCGGTGTTTCCCATCGCTCCGATGTAATTCTGCAGGCCCAGCGGGATGGTCTTCAGTCCGTCCGACAGAACGAATGTGTTGGCGAAGATGAAGTCGTTCCAGATGAAGATGCTGTTGACGAGCACCACGGTGATGATCGTGTTCACCGACAACGGGGAGGTGATCTGCAGGAATATGCGGTAAGGGCCTGCGCCGTCCAGGGAGGCCGCCTCGTACATTTCCCGGGGAATGTACTGATAGAAGGACGAGAACAGGTACACGCTCATCGGCAGCGAAAACGCGGCGAGGGGAAGGATCATCGAGAGGTGCGTGTCGAGAAGCCCGACCTGCGAATAGTCGATGAACAGTGGCACGAGGGCGATTTGCACCGGCACGATGATGCCCAGCAGGAACAGGGCGCGCACGAGGTTGCTGAAGCGGAACCCAAGGACCTGGAGTGCAAACGCGGCCATCATCCCAGCTACGACGATGAGGGCGCTGGCCCCCAACGTGACGATGAGGCTGTTGGCCATGTTCAGCCACAGGTTGCCGGTCGCGAAGGCGCGCGCGTAGTTGTCGAGGGTGAATTCGCTGGGAAGAGCGAACGGGTCTCCGCCGGCGAAGTCGGATGCCGTCCGGAAGCTCGTCAGGAGCAGCCACGCAAGGGGGTACACCTGCACGATCACGATAAGGACGACCGTGACGGCGAGGAGGGTGCGCTGCACACGCTGCCGTGGGGACCGGAGCCTGTGACGGTTGGCGGGCGGTGAGGGCGTCATGGGCGATGCGGCGGGGCGGATGAGAAGTGAAGAGGTCATACGTCGTCCCTCCGACGAAGCAGCAGGAAGATCAGGCCGACAGCGACGAGGCACTCCACCACGATGAAGACCGAGATGGCGCTGGCGTAGCCGTAGTCGGTGTGCACGAACGCCGTCTTGTACATGTACGTTGTGAGGAGCTCGGATGCTTGCCCTGGGCCGCCGTTGGTCAGCAGATAGGGGATGTCGAACCCGCGCAGGGCGAATGTGGTCGCCATGACGGTTGTAGTGATCCAGACGGGGCGGATATAGGGGAAACGGATACGCCAGAACGTCTGCCACCAGGAAGCCCCGTCCAGGCGGGCGGCTTCTTCGAGCTCGTGGGGCACGGCGATGAGCGCGGCGTAGATGATGAGCATGTACAGCCCAGTGAAGCGCCATCCCTCGGGAATCGACACCGCCGCGAGCACCGTCTGCACGTTCGAGAGCCATGCCGTTTGCAACCCGTCGAGTCCGACCCACGCCAGCAGCTGGTTGAGTAGCCCTACCGGTTCGAGCGAGTAGATGCGGATGAACAGGAACGCAATCGCAACGGTGGAGATGACAGCCGGCAGTAAGTAGAGGGTCTTGACGAGCTCCCGCGCCCGAGGCAGCGCGGTCAGCAGGCCGGCGACTGCGAGTGCGCCGCCGAGTTGCAGAACGAGGCAGATGGCGAGGTAGCCGAGCGCGTTTCCGAACGCGGTCCAGAATACGTCGTCCCGAGTGAACATCTTCACGTAGTTGTCCAACCCGACGAACGCGATGTCGGTGATGCCGTCCCAGGAGAAGAGGCTGAGGACCAGCGACTGCACGATGGGGAGCAAGACTGCGGCGCCATAGAGCAGCAGGGGCGGGATCAAAAAGATCGCCACCGACAGGCCTGTGCGCCGCGGAAGCATCGAGGACCGCATCGGCGTGCGAGCGGCGACTGTGCGTCGGGGGGGGCGCGAACGAACCGCGCCCACCCCGACCCGAGTAATCTCAGCCACTGACGTTCTCCGTCAATGCCGCATCCATCGTCGTAATGAACTCGTCGGGCGTGATGTCGCCCTGCACGAGGAGAGTGAGCTCCTGCTGCAAGCGCGTGTTCGTAGCCGGATCGAGCTGCGTGTCCCAAGGCATCGCGATCGCAGAACCTACGTCACCGGCCTGCTCGACGGCCCGGGTGTAGAGCGGGGTCGCGCCCGGGGGGATGGTCGTCTCCACCCCGGTGGTCGGCGACAGCGCACCCGATGCGGCGTACACCTCGGGGTAGCGCTCCAGGGCGAAAGCGAGGAAGTCGCGGACGAGCGGGTCGTACGTAGCGGAGTTCACTGCCATGCCGATGCCCGACGGGGTGACGTACTCGTTGTCGGCGGTTGCCGCGTCGTCGAGGGTGGGGAGGGTGAAGTAGTCCACCGCATCTCGGACGGCGGGGTTCAGCGCCTCGGTGGCGAGGTTGCTGAGCTCCCAGGTGCCGATGTTGTAGACGGCTGCCTTTCCGGAGGTGAACTGTGCCTGCGCGTCCGCGTAGCCGGTGGAGGAGAAGCCCTCCTGGAAGCAACCTGCCTGGCCCAGTCCGTAGAGCCATTCGGCGGCGGCGCGGCCCGGCTCGTCCTGGAATGATGCCTCACCGTTCTTCAGCTGCTGCACGAACTCGGGGCCGACCATCCGAAACGGGTAGTACGCCATGTATCGCTCGAGCGGCCACCCGTCCTGCCCGTCCAGCGCGATTGGGGTGATGCCATGCGCGCGCAGCTCCTCGCACATAGGTGCGAAGTCGTCGAGGGTGGCCGGGATTTCCACACCCGCCTGGCTGAGGAGATCGGCGTTGTACCAGAACACTTCGAGCTGAAACTCGAAAGGGACCATGTACAGTGATCCGTCGTCGAAGCGTTGGTAGTTGAGCGCCGCTTCCCGGTAGTCGTCCTTCAGACCGAGATCGTCCAGGAGCAATTCGACATCGACCATGCGGCCCTGCTCTGCCAGCTTCTGCGCGAACGGGGTCGCGTCGGTGTCGAACAGCTCCGGAAGCTTGTTCGCCGCTGCCAGCGTCTCGTATTTCTGTATGTAGGAGGGCCGGTCCGGTGTGGTGATCAGGTTGAGGGCGAAGCCGGGGTGATCTTCGGCGTATGCGTCGGCGATCTGCTGCATCGCGGTGATCACGCCACCGTCGGCCGGACGTGAGAGCAGCCACGAGATCTCGCGGGGGGTAATCTCGCCGTCGGGATTCACGTCCGCGGGATCGCCTCCCCCACCGGTGGAGCCGGAGCAGCCGGCGAGGGCGAGGGTAACGGCGGCGGTGACGGCGACGAGGGTCGGCGCGCGCTTGATTGTAGGCATTGCGGGTATCTCCATTGATCGGTGTTTCGGGTGGTCGGGACTGAAACGGGTGTGAGCGATTGTCACCGTGCGGTGAAGACGAGTTCGTCGGCGTGAACCGCGGCTGAGAGAGGATCCGAGCGCGTGGCGACGGAGAACTCCGTGATCACGACCGCGCCCTCGCCCACAAATGCGCCGACGTGGCCCGTGGTGCGGTCATAGAGCCTGGTGCTGAGAGTGGTGGCACCATCGACCGTGGCGACGCAGATGTCACCGTCGACGATCACCTCGAGACGGTGCTCGCCGGGTGCGAGGTCGACGGGGCGCTCCAACTCAATGGCGAATGGAACGTCCCCCGAGATCTGCCACTGCTCCCCGCCGGTTCTGTGCCGAGGCCACCGGTCGAAGACCAGACGCCCCCGCCGGGGCTCGAGACGCAGGACATACCCCTTGTCGCCGTCACCGCTCGCACGCAACAGCACACCGCACTCGGACGTGTGCGGGGCGATATCGAAGGTGACGTCGAGTTGGAAGGCGTTCGGTGTTGTCACCGGCACGATCGTGTCGGCGTACCCGTCGAAGGCCTGCAGTACTGTGCCAGATACTATGCCCGCCGCCGGCTCATCGAACGTCGCGTTCAGCTCGCGAGGCGGGTGGAATGCCAGGGTGCCGTCTGCGCGCTGCTCGGCCTCGAGCACTGAGAGGGTCCCGGCCCACTGCCACGCGCCGTCGTCATGTCCGTTCGCACGGGACGCGATCCATCCGAAGAAGAAGCGACGTCCGTCGCGAGCCGCCGACTTAGCCGCGTAGTAGGCGCGGCCGTCGATCGAGTCATGCTCGGGAACCAGCCACGGTCCCGAGAGCGAGCGAGCCATTCGGTACCGGGTCGTGAACGCCTCGCTGAACTCGGAGTACACGAGGTACCACCACCCGTTCCACTCGAACACCTCGGGGCATTCATGCGCTACATAGCGCCGCGGATTCCAGAAGGGCTCGGCCGGCTCCCATGTGTGCAGGTCAACGGAGACGCACTGCGCGATGACACCGCGCCGGCGGGCGGGACCGTCTGCGTGCCGGGCTGTGATCAACATCCGCCACAGGCCAGCCTCGTCGTCGCGAAACACAAACGGGTCACGCCAATCGGCGGTCTCGTATCCTGCCGTGGCTCCGAACGTGTCGCCCGGATGCCGCTGCCAGGATCGCATCCCGTCGGAGCTTGTCGCGTGCAGGACGACCTGCAACGGTAGACCGTCGTCGCCGCGGAGGTCGGGATTCTGCCCGGTGTAAAAGACGTGGTGCGTTCCGTCAGCGTCCTGCACGATGCTGCCGGTGTAGACGTTGAAGTCCTCGGCGCGGCGGCCGCCCGAAGTGATCGCGGGGCCGGTCTCACGGAAATTGACGAGATCCTCGGTGATCGCTCGATGCCACGGCATGCCCGCCCTCGGCCTCTGACGCGATTCGTGGAGGTAGAAGAGGTGGAAGACCCCATCCTCCTGCCACGGAATGACGTCGCCGACCCACGCCTCGTTCGGCCGGAAGAAGCCTGGCTGATTCATGCATATCCTTCATCGTCGAGTCGACAGCGGTGATCGCATGTCTTGGTGGTTAACCGGTTGAGCAGACCATAGCAACAGATTCGACGGGTGGTCAAGCGGTTAACCATCTTGATTCCGTGACGCGATCGTCGCTTGGCGCGGGTGGTCCCGCGTCCACATCGAATGCCCCGACCGGACGCAGGAGGTCAGCTTAAACACCTCCCCGAGTTGGTCCAAATCGTTTTGTGGAGGCGAGAACGGATTAGACGCGTGCGGTGACCGCTTTGTCCGAATCGAATGCCCGATGACCGGAGGTGACATCGTTTGACAACGATGTCATGATGCTTTCCATGAACATACGATTCACGGCACGGGGGCGCGGCACAGTGGACCGGAGCCGCGTCGGAGCACTAGCGGCAACGGCTGTAGTTTGTCTGCTCGCCGTTCCGACGGCAGCGGGCGCTAGCCCTTCCGACAATGGGCTGCTAGCGGCGGAGGATACGGGTGCGGACGTCGTCCTCCTAGATGCCGAGGACTTGGTAGGACCGGAGTGGACCGCCGAGGGATTCTACATGTCACCGGTTAGCCAAGCCGACTCCGGCAAGGACGTCACCGGCTATTTGGGCGATTACTACTTGGACAGCTGGAACTACTCAGACCGCCGCGTTGGTCATCTGACATCCCAGCCGATAACCGCGACCGCCGACTTCCTCAACGTTCTGATCGGGGGTGGCCAGCACCCGCACCGCCCGGGTGGCACCATCCCGGTACCCGACACTCACTTCTTCAATCTCGAACCCAACCCCGCCTTCGCCACTTTCGAGGCCGCCGACAACGGGCTGAGAATCGTCCCCTTGGCCTCGCTGCAATGGACCGGTGCAGGAGACTTGTCCAACGCCAGCAACTCCACCAACTTCCTCACCGGCCAGGTCGGGCCAGCTGTACTCGACACCTGCATCGGTCGCTGCGACGCAGAGACCGGCACCGTCACATCGGGGACCTTCCCCATCACCCAGGACTGGATCAACCTGCTGGTCGGCGGCGGCGACCATCCGTGGGGATCCCCCGGCCCACAGCCGTGCGATTGCTCGTCGACGGCCAGACCGTGCATACTGCGTCGGGCAACGTCATGTTCGAGGACCGACCCAGGAACCCCTGGTCGTACGAGACAGGTGTCGTTGTGCGCGCGGCGGTCGAGGACCCGTCCGCCCCGAATGGGGTCGTCCTCGGCGACGTCATCGGTTCGGTCACAGGAAACAACAGCTCCGCCATGGTTCCGGCAACGATCGACCTGCGCTCCGTCGCTGGCCAGAGAATCGTCGTCCAGGTCCTGGACACGTACACCGGCTCGGACTGGGGACATCTACTGATCGATCAGATAGTTCTCAGCGACCAGGCGGCCGTCACCCCTTAAGATGTCGGCGTCCGAAGTTCGCCTCCCGGGACGAGGGATCCGGATCTGCGCGTGGGCACCGCGATCATCGCGGTGTCCGAGAGGTTGCCGCCGGAGGGGAGCAGCTCCGGCTCCGGGGCGGACGCCAACTTCGACGCGTCCTTCCTCTCCCGCCGCACGAGCAGCCGACCCGATCACATCGCTACTGCAAGAACGACAGCGCCGACACGGCCGAAGCGTGCGCCCGCGACGGTGGACGCTTTGGAGCGACGTCTCGGCTTAGCGGCAACACCGCGGTCCCGTCGAGGAATGCGTGTGCTGATCGACAAATTCGCTAGTCGGACGCCGGAATCTGTTTCGGTCGGGAAGTCCTGCACGAGGACGTGGGGATGCCCCGGGGTGGCCGAACCCCGGGGCATCCGTTTGGTTGGGTGTTTAGCCGCCGTATTGTGCGATCAGCCGTTCGATCAGCGCCTTGGTGCGCGGGGGGACCGGCTTGCCTTGCAGGTAGTCGTCGAACCTGGGACCGACGACGTCGCGGATCCTTTCGGCCACTGCGTCGGACACGGTGACGGTGTACTTGCCCGCCGTCAACATGTGCAGGTTGGCGGGGATGTCCGCCCAGCCGCCGAGTCCGTCGTTTCCGTAGGAGTAGTCCACGGCGGACGTGTCGCCTTGAAGGTCGATCTTCACGGTGGGGGCGAGGGTGCCGCCGCGCACGAAGTTGTCGTGCGTGCCGATCGTATCGATGAAGGACTGCACCAACCCGCCGGGCATGACGTAGTGCGAGTACGCCTGGAAGTGTCCGGGGTGCTGGTTGAAGTCCGGCGCGAAGGGCTCCCCACCGAGGAAGTTCAGGTTCGTCGGGTTGCCCAGGGCGAGACCGGATCCGTGGTTCAGCGGCTGGAAGTCGCTGCGGATGCCGTCGCCGACGAACGCGTAAACACCCTCAGGTCCGTCCAGGCCGGCCGCGTACGTGCTGCGGTGGCTGATCGTGAACAGGTAGTACTTCCCGTCCTTGAACACGAACTGCGGCCGCTCGGTCTGGTCGGTGACGCAGTTCGCGGAGAGGATCGGGGGCAGGAACTCCCACTCGGTCAGCTCCTTGTTCTTCGCCTTCGCCAAACCGATGTTGCCGATGTTCAGTGTCGCATCGGTGGCGTTGACCTCTTCGACGGTCTCCGCGTACGGGTCCCCGTCCCGGTAGCCGAGGTCTTCCGCGTCACAGGTGGCCGTCTCACGCTGCATGGCCGTGTTGCCCTCGAACACCATGTAGGTCTCGCCCGGGTGGGCGGGGTCCTCGAACGTGAACGGGTCGCGGAAGTTGAAGAACGGGTTCTGCGCACCGGTCTGGTAGTACGTGCCGTCGGCCTGGAGCAGGTCGATGACCTCATCGAACCCGGTGAACGACACACCGTTCGGGCCCGCGTGCACCTTGCCCAGGCTCAGCGCGATCCGCGGGTCGTACGGCTTGATGTTGCTGCCATCCGGGTTGCGGTAGAACGCGACGTCGGTGAAGAACAGCTTGATCTCCCCACCCTTGAACACCCGTGCCGAGCCGGACCACTGGGTCTGGTGGCTGTAGGACTGGTCCTCGAAGATCTGACCCGTGACGCCCTCCTCGAACACGAGTCCGCCGTAGGTCCAGCCGCCATCCTCGGGGCGCTGCTCGTCCGGGATCAACGCCGGACGGTAGAAGTACCCGATCTTCGCGAACACATGACGGTCATCGAACCCGAGGCTGCGGTCAGCGACAAGCGAGAAGATGATCTCCTGCCCGTTCACCGAGTACTGATCCCCGTTCTCATCCGTCAGCGGCCAGGAATCCCACACCCACACCGCCCCGTGTGACATGTCCGGGAAATCCTGCGGAACCGTCGGCATCGTCAACGACGCCGGCATCGAGTTCTCCCGAGACCCGGCGTTCGGGTCCGACAGCCGCGCGATCTGCCGGGCATCAGCACGCGTCCACTTCGCCGTGAAATCATCCTCCGGAGCGAACGCCTCCTGGGTGTGCACCGTAGGCTCCGGACCAGCCTGAAGCGGCAGACCATGACCGGCCACCACCACACCCGGAGCGGCCAAAGCCGCAGGCGTACCCGCGACCAACGCGGTAGCAACGAGCGCACCCGCCACCAACCCGCTCGTAACACGGCGCGTCACACGCCGTCGTGATAGTTGCATACAACAACTCCTCTTCATTGAGTACTACACAAAACGCTTTGCGAGGCCCACTCATAGTTCCACGCCTCACGAAGCGCGTATGTCCACCATTTGGGGAACATACGCGGGCGTGATATTTGCCGTAAGATGTCGGGTTTCCCTCGACGAGCAACTGTGTGAGCGCGGCGTGAAACGCGCCAACGTTTGGCGGATTGGTGCGGCTACAGGTCGCTGATGCATCGCGTTGAAGCGTCGCCGACACTACCTCGCTCTGAATGACGCGAAGCCGGAGGGATATCACGGCAGCATGTCGCGCTACCTCGCTCTCGCCGCAGCCCCGATCTGTACTAAAACAGGGTTCTCCGGCATGGTGCGCCCGCCATCGCCGAGATTTGGTTCGCGGCGATCAAACCCACACGAACTGTTCGACTGCTTCGCACGAAACCTGTCCGCGCTCGCTTCGCGTCGAGCTCGTCCAGCTCCTGACCGGTCGCATGGATCTCGCCGAGCAGGTCTTGTCGAGCGATTCGGTTTATGCAGTTCTTACGTGAACGAGCCAGTCCCCCACGACAGATTGCCAACGCTGTGGATCTGAGTTCCAAGGCATGGTGTGGTCCGATGCAAACGTCTCCAGGCGCACCGTGTCCGGCCGCAGGGCGGCAAGTCGGCGTGAGAGGGCGATCGGCGCGGAACGGTCGTCACTCCCGTGGAGGATCAGCGTTGGAACCGATAGATCCACGGCTCGCTCGATCCAGTTGAATCGATCGAGCGGGATGGGACCGTCCAGGCCCACCACGGCGGCAAGCGCGCGGCGACGCAGCCACGGGCGTGCCAAGATCCCGACCCAGGAGGGCAAGCCCGCTCGAGCGCAGTTTGCGTTGATTGTCGCCGTCCAATCCAGAACCGGTGAGTCAATCACCAAGGCCCCGACAACGCCTTTGAACTCGGATTCCGCCGCGAGCTGGAGTGCGATCGCCGCGCCCATCGACCAGCCGAACAGCACGATCCGCTGAGCGCCCTGATCGACCGCGAATCTGACGGCTGCGCGCACATCGTCCGTCTCGCGCGCGCCAAGGGTCGAGCGTCCCGCGCCAACCGTCGATCCTTCGCCATCGTTGCGGTAGGTGACAACCAGTGAATCGAACCCCATCTCCGCCACCACCTGCACCCCCCGCAACGTGCCCGCGCGCGGACTGGCGAGCCCATGGATATGGATGGCCCAGCCGACATGTCCTCCGTGGCTGGACCGAATCAACCAGGCGGGCGCTGGCCCGTATGACGTCGAGATCGAGACCTCCTCCGCTGCCAGGCCGGCGTCGTCCGGGTCGCGGAAGTAGATTCCGCTCCACGAAGCGCGCCCACCTACGCGCAATGAGCTCTCCGGCATCACCACGTCTACGCGTCGCGTCACCGTCGCTGGCGCTCGCCGGAGTATTGGACCGACTCTCACCCATCCCCCTCCAATGAGCCACAAGTTGTAGATGCCTGGAGCGGAGGTCCGCGCGTTGCGATCAAGGACGACAGCGAGGCCCCCCTCGACTTCCATCACTCCTCGAATTGTCAGGTCGAACGAGCGCCCGGCGGGCGGAGCAGTCAAACGGCGCGCGATCAGCAGACCTGTCATGGCGGATGCGGCCGCGACAGAGGCCGTCGCTGCCGTCGCGCGAACCAGTCGCCTCAACGCGCCTCCCGCGACTCGGTATGCAAGCGTGCTCCAGGCACCTGCTTCGCGCCATGGCCGAGGAGATGTGCCTCGGCTTCGTCGATCAAGCCGCGCTCCCGGTCAGCGAGGTCGAACGAGACGCGCGGATCGATTACCGCATCGCGGACCTCCACCACTTGCCGATGCAGTTGTGTCTCTGAGTCCTCGGCGCCCAACGGAAGGCCCTTTTGACTCATTCCGGGCCGCAGTTGCGTCGCCCTGCGCCAGGTCGGCGTCAATTGCCTCACGAGCTCCTCGGTTCGTCGCGCTCGAGCGCGCTCCAGCGTCCAGCGCATAGCCGGTTGACCCGCGAGGCCCAGACAGAGGAACACGAAGGTCAACAGAAACAGGGGCTGATAGGCAACGGAAATCACGGCCATCACATCGAGATCGCCCGTGAGGTGCGCCAGGTCCATGAATATCACCACGACGCAGAGAGCGATGCCGGAGGCGCTTCCGATCAGGAGCGAGGCGGAAGGCAATCGCTGCACACCCTGGATCTGCGCCATCTGCCGGGCGGCAAGGACGGCCATGGCGGTAAGGACCGCACCGTTGTAGATGTACAAGATGATCGAATACGCTGCCGCAGCGCCCTGGTCGCCGAGGTTCAGCATGAACAACGTGGTGGTGGCGCCCTGGTCAATGCGGCTGAAGGCGATGACGACACCGACAATCGCGACGCCGAGCGCGGTCTTTCCCAGCACAATTCGCACGGCGCGGGGTTTGAACTCACTCGCTCGTGCAATGCCCCTGCCGAGGAAGAAGATTCCGAGCATGAGTGCCAGGTCCGCAAGTAGGGTTGCAATGTTCCTGCCGCCGAGCAGGCGATCCACCGCCACATAGACGACATCCACGTTGAGAGTCATAGCAACCGCGATGGTGACCGCGGCGTAGGTGATGCTCCGCTCGGCTCGCCCTCGCCGAAGTATGAGGAGGCTCGCTACGAGCAGCCACATAAGCGCAGAGACGAGGAGCGGAATCAACCGAATATCTCCAGGAACTTCGACTCGTGAAATGCCGACCCTCGAATCGCCGCGGCGAGGGTATCGGCCAACGACTCGGCTGCGATCTCGTCTTCGGTGACGAGGTCTTGACGTCCGAGAAGCCGGCGCCGGGTCTCGGGTGCGATATCCGGTAGCAGAAAGTCCGGTGTCGACACGCGCTGGTCGTCACCGTGATCGAGGATCATGTGAGCGAGCTCGTGCAACACGAACTGCTGGCGGTGGAGCGTCGATTCGCTGTGCGCGTGCAGGACCAAGTCCTCTTCGGCCGTCATCAGCCAGAGGGCGCAGATGCCGTCGTAGTCGTTCAAGTCCGCAAGCTCGACGATGCGGAGAGGGCGTCCTCGGAGGCGTTGCACTGCGTGGACGAGGTCGTCGAACGAGAAAGCATCCCCGAGGTCGAGGTCCATGACAGCGCTCCTCACCGTCTGCTGCATGTTCACGGTGTCACCTCCTCATCAAGGAAACGAGTGATCGCCTTCAGCGCCTCCGGCGAGATATCTCCCAGTGTTCGCGCAGCGTAAGACTTGACCTTCGCAGCCCTCATCGCTCTCACGAGGTCGAGTTGAGCGCTCACCCTGGGCGGCATCGGTGCATCGTCCTCCCCTGCGAGAAACGCAGGGTCGACGCTGAAGAACGCGGCGAGGCCCTCGAACAAGAGGCGATCACGAACGTAACGGTGGCCATTGACCATGTACGTCCAGCGTGACCGTGAAAGGTTGATGCCTCTCCGCTGAAGGAAGGTAGCGATCTGCGAATGGGTCGGTTCGGAACCCGTTTCTGCGATCGACACATCGAGCAACAGGCGGATGCGTTTCGCCAAGTCCTCCGCCGCTGCTTTGCTTTCGTTTTCGGTCATGTCTGCTGACCCACCTTCGCCCTCGGGCAGGGCCTGGTTCGTCGGAGCTGCACCCGCTAGAGGCGGGCGTTGAGCACGCTCAATCTACGCGTTGGGCATGCTCAAATCAACCGTTGTCTATTGAGTCGGGGAGTGACAGGGTGATGGTGTCGCAAGTTTGAGCATGCTCAATTGACCGCAGCGGTGCGGCCGCGTGTCGCTTTTCGTCGAAGGGCTCCGGATGTCGAATAGAGCCGGCTTGGCATCATTCTCGGCGATCGTCGAGAGCCTAGAACTCTCCGAGAACCTGGTTGAGCCGCATCACCATCTCGGTTACCTGGGCGTCGTCGACGCTGTAGCGGATGCGTTGACCCCGGACCGCAACGTCTCGCGGGGGGTCGGCGACGATGAGGCCGACTTCGAGCAGCTTCTCAAGTCCGTTGTTGACCGTGAGCTTCGGGATTTCGAGTGCATCGGCGATCTCACCACGCGTCTGTGCGGGGTGCTTGCGCAGGAAGCCGATGATGCTCGCCTGCATGACGTTCCCAAGAGCCCTGATGGGATCCTCCGCGTACTCACTGTTCGCGGGACTGGTGTAGCGGGGCACTCACCAAGTGTCCCGCATCGCCGATGCCCCGTCCATGGCAGAGAAGTAGAAAGTGCTTCACAACAGGAGTGTAGTGTTATACGCTTCCCTCATGTCAAGCTGCCGCGACCGAGCGCCTCGACTCCCGTGGGGGATCGAGGGCCGTGTCTGCTGTCGCCTCGGAAGAACGACCACCGTGTCGTTCCCAGTCCGGGATTGCGAGAGGAGTGAGCGTGCCGCGATCTAGAACGACCAGGCGAGGCCTCGTTTGGGCGATCGTCGGCGCCGTGGTGCTTGTTGCCGCCATCGTCGCGATCACCGTCGTTTCGATCACATCTCAACCCACACCGACCGATTCCGGAACCGGCTCCCCTAGCGGCTCACCGACATCCAGCCCCGCGCCCAGAGCGTCCAGCCACTTCGTCGATGAAACCGTGGCCGAAAGAGGTTGGGTCCCAGAGCCGATCACCACGGACGCCGACACATACGTCCGTGCGGCATTGGCGGCGGCATCCACATTCGACACTCAGAGAAGCACTCGCTCCGACTGGCTTGCGTTTCTCGACACCTGGTTCACGCCGGACACGCGCTACTCATCTGAGGAAGACCGCCAATCCGACATGCAGGCGTCGCAGCTCGAGATGAGGCAGGCCGTCGTGCTGCCAGAAGACGAATGGAACTCCCTCGCGAGGGAGGACGGTCGTGTGACGGCGGTAACCCGGGGCGACATCACTTACAGCGGTGTCCCTGATGACGCCTCCGGCGACATGAAGATCGGCACAGCGGACGTCGTGCTCACCTTTACGCGTTCCGACGGCAACGGTGGAGAGACTTCGTACGACGAGACCGCACGTGTGAGCGTGCAAGTGCTGTGCGGCGCTGGGTCCATCCCATCCGCGAACAGCGACCAGCATGCGGGCGATTGCAAGGTCGTGCGCTACTTCTCTGGATCTGTGGAGCCGTGAAATGGGCTTCCCGGTTGCTGTCGCAACCACCGTCGCGAAGACGAAGACCGGACGACGGCTCATACTCGCGGCCGCCGTCTGCTCTCTCCTGGTCGCCGCGTTTCTGCTGACCCCCATAATCGCTATCCCGTTCGCGGTGGCCGGCAGTTCGGTCGCGCCAGCGAGTGATGTTCGAAGCGCGCCGGTTTCGAACGGCGACTGGGCGTATCCGCTGAAGGGGGCGTATACGAAGGGTCGAGGCTTCGGATACAACCCGGTGCAGGGCTGCAGCTACTGCTCCACGGATCACAAGGGTTACGACATGGCGCAGGGGTGCGGCGCCACCATCTATGCGGCGGGCGCGGGACGCGTGATCACGGCAGGCAGCTTCCAGGGCTACGGGAACGCCGTTCGAATCGACCACGGCGATGCGCTCATCACTCTCTACGGACACATGCAGTGGAGCTCCTTGCGCATCTCGGCCGGCGACGAGGTGGCCGCGGGCGTGCCCCTAGGCGCCGAAGGCAACACCGGCCGCTCGTTCGGCTGCCACCTGCACTACGAGGTGCTGCGCGATGGCATCCCCATCGACCCGCAACCATTCATGGCCGCGCTCGGCCTGCCGCTCAAGTGACACCATGCCCAACCGAGGGAACAGATCATGAGATTCACCCACGTCGCGCCAATGGACGTCGAAGTGCCCGACATCCAACCCGACTTCTCCGCGCCGTTTTTTCAAGGATTCCAGGTCGTCGTCTCATACCTCCTCGCTGGGGCGATGCTCGTCGTTCTCGCGATGCTCATCGTCGCGGGGGCCGGCCTCGCCTTTCGAGGGATGTCGGAGCGCGTAAGAACCTGGGCGGGCGAAAGCATCCTCTGGATCTTCCTCGCGGCAGCGGTGCTCGGTGCCCTCAGCGGACTGTTCCAGTGGTTCGTGAACTTCGACTTCGGCTTCTGATGCGCTGGCCAGGTCCATTGCTCGTCGGGGCCGCCCTCGGTCTCGGCGTAGCCCTGAGTGCGCTCGCGCCGGCGCAGTCGGCCGAGCCGGGAGAGCGCCCGATCAGGGTCGCCGCTGGGGCCGCGACGCCAGTCACTGGCGAGCCGTGGACCTCACCAGCCTTTCCGGTTGACTGCTTGCAGAGTTCGGGGCAGGTCATCTGCACCCCCCAGAACACCGCAGACATCAAGCCGCAGCAATGCTTCATCAACGTAATCCTGTCCGGCAGCAAAGCGACCGTATGCACGACCTACGAAGCGCACGTATCGGCTATCAAGACCAGCGGTGGCAAACCCCTCCTGGTGGAGTACGGATGCTCGCTGGGCGACCTCGTCTGCCTGTCATTCGAGAACGCCGGTCGCGGCATGGCGCTGTCTGCCACGGCGATGATGTTCACGGTCGCAGAGAACATGCGATTCGACACCGCATCGCTGCTCTGGACCGCAGCCGCAGGCGAGTGGTCGTTCTGGCAGTGGGCGGTGCTCGCTGTGCTTTCCGGGGCGATGGTGTGGTCGGTCGCGGCGGCCACGGTCTCTGGCGAGAGAGCCGAGCTCGTTGGCGCACTGCTTCGAAGCTTCATCGCCTTTCCTGCCACCGCGATCACGCTATGGGCGACGGGGCACCTGCTCAACGCGGTGGACGACCTGACGTGGTACATCATGAACCGGGACGGCGCCCTCGGGCTGTTCTCGACTCTGCAGTCCGTCATGTGGGCGGGTGGTCAGGCGAACTACTTCTTCGCATTCGTCATCCACGGGGTGCTGACTCTCGGGATGCTGTTGCTGATGCTGGTGTTCGCCTTCCGGAACATCGTCCTGGCGGCGCTGATCGCGGTGGGACCGGTTGCGTGGATGCTGTACCCCGTCCGGGCGGTTGGTCCGCAATGGGTCGTGCGCTATGTCTCCGCACTGGTCGCCCTTCTCCTGACTGGCCCCTTGACCATCGGATTCGTCACGCTGATCATCAACGGCCTCTCCGACGTCCGGACGATCTGGAACCCGCAGTCGTGGCCTCTGCTGATCGGTCTCGTTCTGGTCGCCTTCGCGCCCTTCGCCGTCTTCGGGCTCTTCAGCTTCGTCGGCGCCGTCGCCGCGGACTCGGTGGGCTCACGTGTCGGCTCCGGCGCGGGCCGGGTCGCGTCGAACGCCGCTCGCTCGGCGTCGCGCATCCCCAGTCGCATGCGCGGCACTCCGGCGGGGGTGAAGCCCGACCCGGCCGGGCCCGGCCCGGAGAGCCCCTCGACTGCAGGCACATCGTCGACCGGAGGACCGAAGGGTCCATCCGGACCGGCAGGGTCCGCAGGAGAGGCAGGCAAGCCGGCGACGGCGAGCCCGGGATCTGCCGCACCCTCACGGCCGCAGACCCCTCAAACTGCCGCATCCACACCCCCTCCCCCGCGTAAGGAACGGACCGCGCGATGACGACTCAGGATCTGTCTCGACCCGTGAGGCTTCCGCGCCGATCCCGCCAGGGCGTGGTGATGGGAATGGATGCCTGGCAGCTCACCTGCCTCGTGACCGCGGCCATCGTCGTGCTGATCTCGGTGAACCGGTTCGGCCCGCCAGGACTCCTCTACGGCGCACCTGTCTACCTCCCTGTAGGCGTCTTCGCGTTCATCACCATCCACGGCGACTCCGCTCCTCGACAGTCAGGACTTTGGCTCATGAAGCAACTGCGTCACGCCTCAAAGGCGACCAAACACGTGTATCGCCCGGAACGCATCCAGCTGGCGGGAACCCTGAACCTCCCCGGTGCCCGTGCATCCATCCAGTTGTGGGATGTCGACGGCGTCGCATGTGTCTACAACCCGCACGATCGCGCCGTTACGGTGACTGCCGAGGTCGAAGTCGACGGATTCCTGATGAAGGACATCCCGGAGAGATACGACCTCGCACAGCAGTGGTCCTCGGTGCTCGCGTCCTTCACACAGCGCCCCGGAATCAAGCGCGCCGTGCTGCAGGAGCGCACGATCCCCACAACGATCCGAGCCGCGCGTGAGTACTACGAGACCGTCGCTCGCCGTCGAAGAGTTGACCCTGACTCTGCGGTCAGCCAGAACTACGAGAGGGTTATGGACCGCTCCGAGCCGTTCGCCGTCTCGCATCTCAACTACCTCATCTTCACGCTCGACCTGATCGCTCTGGGCCCGCAACTCAAATCACTTGGGGGCGGTGAGGACGCCGTGAAGGCGCTTGCCTACCTCGAAGCTCGCAACCTCTCCGATGCGCTGCGGTCGGCCAGGATTTCGGTACGCCGCTGGCTCTCGACGAGAGACGTGGCAGCGATGAGCCGTGTTGCGTTCGATCCCGAGTTCGCCGCCAATGTCCAGAACCGTGCAGACGAGCAGCGTGGAGTCGATCCCGTCGCTATCGGCCCCATGTACCTGGAAGAGCCGCGTGGCAAGAATGGCGTTGTTTACACCGATTCGGGCGTTCACACAACGATGTGGATCCATGAGTGGCCAAGGTCGGATGCCGCGATCGGCTTCGTCGAGCCAGTCGTGTTCGCCCGCATGCCATCCACCGGCGAGGCGATCACCCACATCTTGTCGGTGGTTCTCAGTCCCGTTTCGGTGAAGAAGGCGATGAGGCGGATCGAAGACGACAAGAAGATCTGGCGGGGGAACGAGAAGCTGCGCGCGAAGCGCGGCGTCGACGGATCAGCAGCGGACGCAGCCGACTGGGATGCTCTCGAGCGCCAGGAGGAAGAGATCGTCGCAGGACACGGCGAGTTCCGATACGGCGCGTATCTGACGGTGACGGCCCCAGACGAGGAGCGTCTCGACCAGTCGGTCGCCGGGATGCGCAACGCCCTTGCCCGTGCCGGCATGGAGCCTCAGATCCTCTATTGCCAGCAGGCCGAAGCGTTGATGGTGAATGCCCTCCCGATCGGCGTGGGGATGAAGTGATGACCCGTCGTATCGCCACCTTCGTTCCGGGCGACCTGAGCAAGCGCGAGCGCCGCGCATTCAAGCGGGAGGCTGCGCGAGCTGATCGGGTTGCCCAACCGGAGGCGACCAAGAGGAGTGAGCGCGGTCTACCGGAGGCGGCGGTACGTGGTCCCTTTGGCCCGGGAATCATCCAACGCGGATACTGGAACCTCGCCAGGCCGGCGATTCTCGCGCATCAGGCCACATCAAGGCAGATCGCCGGGATCTATCCGTTCGTCGCCGACGCCGGGCTCGGCCACCGAGGTCCCATCCTCGGCGTCGATCTGAACGCCGACGCCCTGTGGCACTTTTCCCCGTGGGAGGCGTACGCCGACGCCACCGAGCGGGGCACGTTCTCGACCAACCTGCTCGTGCTGGGCGCCTACCGCGCCGGCAAGAGCGGGACGGTGAAGGCGCTCGTCACGCGCTCCATCGCATTCGGACACCAAGCCGTTGTGCCCTCCGATCCCAAAGGAGAGTGGGCGCGAGTCGCCGTGGCGATGCCCGACGGGGTTGTGATCCGCATCGGCGGCGGAAGCGCCGCCCGCCTGAATCCCCTCGACCGTGGCCCCCGGCGGGCGGACATCGACGACGAGCAACATGAGAAGATGGTGCGCCAGCGGCGCATCACGACCCTCATCTCACTCGTCGAGATGGCGCTCGGCAGCACTCGCCTCACCGCCGTCGAGCACGCCGCCATTCACGACGCGCTGGAGCGATGCATCCGCGCCACCGGCGACCGCCCGACGCTACGCGGCGTGTACGAGCATCTCGGCACGATCGTCGAAGACGCCGGCACCGACTTCCGCCTGTCGGACGGTGCCGTACAGCCTCGGTTCGTACTCCGACGCTTCGTCGACGGAGACCTCTCCGGTCTCTTCGAGGACGAATCGACGGTCGCGTTCGACTCCGACGCCTCCATTGTCGTTGTCGACACGTCCGAGCTCTTCTCCCGCAGCGAGTTGGTGGCGCAGCTGACGCAGGTCTGCACGACCGCGTGGATTCAGGCGGTCATCTCGGATCGGTCATCGAAACGCAGCCGGTACCTGATCCGCGAGGAGGGCTGGCGCGACATGACGTCCCTCGCTTCGCTGCAGATGTTCCAGCAGTGGCTCAAGCTGTCCCGCCACTACGGGATCAGCAACATTGTGATCCTGCACAAGCTGGGCGACCTCGACGCGGTTGGCGAGGCGAACTCTAAGGAACGAAATCTCGCGTACTCGATCGTCGGCGACATCGAGAACAAGTTCATCTTTCGTGTCAATCACCAGGAGGTGGCGACGCTGCGCGAGCGACTCAACATCCCGGCGACACACGTGGAGGAGGCTCGCCGGCTTCGCATGGGTGTGTTCCTGGCCTACGTCGGTCAGCATTCGTACGTCGTCGACTGCTTCGCGACCTCGACCGAGTGGGAGTACGAGCTGTTCAAGACCGACGAGGCGGTGCAAGTCCCCGACCGCGACGACGCAGCCCTCCGCGTCTTCAACACTGACGACCTCGACCGGTTCTGGCCGGAGTCATCCCCCGACGACGCCAGCCTGGACGGCTGGATCAACGCCACCTGGAAGGAGGTCCCGTGATGAGCCTCGACACTCGGCCGCGCACCTACGCGACCATCAGCGGACCGATCGCCACCTTTACGACCCCGGATGGTCGCACCGAGCCCATCGCGGCCGCGCCGGATGAAGACATCCGGCAGATGGTCGTCGAGCGCGCAGCCGACGAGGCGCGGCGCTCCGGCATCCCGGTTGAACTCGTCACGACGGGCGACCGCGGAGACCACCACTTCGTCATCTCGGCGGACGCAACCATAACGGATGCCTCGGTCGAGGCCAACATCAGCGAGTCCACCGAGGCCACAGACCCATCGCAAGAGGGAAAGGAGGTGAGCGAACAGGCTCCGGGGCAGACTTCCGCGCAAAGCAGTTCCGTCCCGGAGCCTCGCGCTCGTGCCTCCTTCATCACTGCTCCAAGCGCGACGGAGCAGTCGCAGAGCGGGTGGCGAGGCATCCTGACACGCCTCGGCTTCCCGGTCGGTCCTTCGCGCGCCGTCATGGACCGCGCAGAGAACGAGCGCGTCGTCTCGCAGCAGTGGGCCGGGTGCCGCGCCATCGCGGTCGTCAACGGCAAGGGTGGCGTCGGCAAGACCATGACGACCGCGATGATATCGGCCGTCTTCGCCCGCTACGGCGGTGGCAATGTGCTCGCCTGGGACAACAACGACACGCGCGGCACGCTCGGTTGGCGCACAGAGCAAGGCTTGTATGACACCACGATCCGCGACCTTCTCCCCGTCGCCGCGGAACTCCTCGCGCCGAAAGCATCCGTGTCAGACATCACGCGATTCGTGCACCACCAGACCATCGACCGGTACGACGTGCTGCGCTCCAACCCCGAGCTGCTCGCGACGGATCAGCGCATCGCCCGAGCCGAGTTCGACCTGCTCATGCAGGTCGCCGCCCGGTACTACCGCGTCGTCATCTTCGACTCCGGCAACGACGAGTCCGCCGACCGCTGGCTCCGGATGATCGACTCGTCGCACCAGCTCATCATCCCCACGATCGCCGCACCCGAGTCGGCCGAGTCGGCCGCACTTCTGCTCGATGCGCTGCGCCAGCGCGACGAGCGATCTCGGCACCTCGCCGACAACGCGGTGATCGTGGTGACGCAGGCCGAATCGGGCGGCGCCGCCGCGGCGGCGGCGATCGCCGACGGATTTCCCGACCAGGTGCGAGCCGTCGAACGGATCCCCTTCGATCGGTCGCTCAAGTCGGGGGCGCTCCGCCTGGGGGATCTGCGCGCTGCGACGAAGGACGCGTGGGTGCGCGTTGCGGCCGCCGCCGCGCGGGGACTGTAGGGGGCGTGTCATGAACGAAGGGCTGCTCGGCAAGGCCATCGCTGTTGGCATCGCCATCGCGGTCGTGCTCAGTCTTGTGTTCACGTTCCTCGCCCATTTCGTCACGCACGTGCTGTGCGGCGCGCGACCGGCGGCCCGCGACCTCTTCTCCGGTCTTTGGCTTGCACTGAGCGGTGACTCGGCTGCCTTCTCCCCGCCCGCGGGATGCGAACTTCCTGTAACTGCGATCCGGGTCGTCGACCTCTTCGCCGTCGGGTTGCCCGCCGGTCTCACGGTGGCGGGGCTCATCGCTTACCGGCGCTACCGCCAGTCCGACACCGCGTTCATCGCCGAGCTTCGATCCCGCCCCGGCTTCGCCGAGGCATCCGAGATTCGCAAGTACATTTCCTCGAAGGCAGTGCTCGGGCGGGCGCGCCAGTTGCGGCCGGACATCGCGCACCCTCGTGCGACCGACGTCGGCTGGCAGGTCGGACGTTCACGGAACATGGATGTCTTCGTCTCGATCGAGGACTCGGTCGCTCTCGAAGGACCGCCTCGTTCCGGCAAGGGCTATCGCGTCCTCATCTCAGCGATCCTCGACTGGTCTGGCCCACTGATCACGACGTCGACCACGAACGACAACCTCACAGCGACGATGCGAATGCGCGAGCGCCGCGGTGACGTGCACGTGTTCGACCCACAGGGACTCTCCGGGGTGCGGCACCCGCTCCGCGTGTCCCCTATCGCCGGATGCGAAGATCCGTTGGTCGCGATGCAGCGAGGCACAGCGATCATCACCGGTACGGCCCTAGGGGCCTCCACCACGAACGGCGAATGGGCACAGGCATCCGGTGTCGTGCTCGGACGCCTGCTGCACGCCGCGGCCGTCGGCGACCGCACGATCGCCGACCTGTACAACTGGGGAACCAGCCCCATCGCCGCGCGAAAGGCCGTCGACGTCCTCCGCGCCGACGGAGTGCCGGGTTGGGGCGACAATCTCGAGGCGACGCTCGCCGGAGACGACAAGCTCGTCTCATCCATCTGGTTCGGAGTGCAGGGCGCCGTGGCCCCGCTTGCGGTGCCGAAGATTCGCGAAGCGCTCATGCCCCGCCCCGGCGATCCTGTGTTCGATCCGCGCGAGTTCCTGGACGCCGCGAACACGCTGTACCTCGTCGGCTCAGCGTCCGGCGCGTCAGCGATGGGAGGATTCCTCGGCGCGCTCCTTGACGACGTCGTCGAAGTGGCTCGCACGCGGGCACTCGCGTCCCCGGGCTCACGGCTCGCCCACCCTCTCGGGCTCATCCTTGACGAGATCGCGAACATGTTTCGATGGGGCAACCTTCCCCGCATCATGGCTGACGGCGGCGGGCGCGGAATCTGCACGTTCGTCGTTCTGCAGGCGCTCTCTCAAGCCGAAACATCATGGTCGAGGGCCGAGGCCGACACAATCTGGGCCGCAGCGACCGCGAAAGTGCTGCTCGGTGGCGCTTCGCACGTCGATCACCTCCGCGACATCGAGACGCTCCTCGGATCGCGGCAGACGCGGCGCACACAGCGGTCCTGGTCGACCCACGTAGCCGGCCATTCCACCAGCGAGCAGCATGAGCGACTGCCGCTCATGGCGGTGGACGAGATCCGCCGGATGCCGCAGACCCTCGGGCTCCTCGCCTACCGCAATCGCCGCGGGGTTCTCCTTGACCTTTCCGGTTGGGACGAGCGTCGCGATGCCCGCGACATCAAGACGGGCAAGCGGGAGACAGAGAGTGAGCAGCGCACGGTCTTCGGCGACGCGTCTCGCGGCGCCGCCACTCCTGCATCGGCGGCCACGGATGCCGTTGACCTCAAGGCGGTGACGGACGAGTGACGAATCGCCGAAAGCCCGCAGTCCGGAACTCCTACAGATCTGAGTTCCTCCACTCGCCGGCATGGTTCGCCCGCCGCGACCGATGGTTCCGCAAGCAGCAGCGGCTCGCGCCGGTGCTCACCTGCGCCGCGTGCGGACGGGTGCCAACCCAGGACCAGCTCGAGCTCCACCACCTGGACTACGCGGGCGTCCGCTTCGTCGACGGTACGTGGCGCGCGTTCGAGCGACACGATGACCTGGTGCCGCTGCATCCGTACTGTCATGACCTGCTGCATCGCCTCATCGACCGCGACGTCGTGCTGGCTCGCCACCGGTCGCGCAGGGAGGCATCGAGGTTCGCGCTCGAACGGCTGCGGCTGAAGCTCGTCGCGTTCGAGGAGTCGCTGTGAACGAATACGACCCCGAAGACATCGAGCGCCTGGTGGCTGCAGAGCTCAGCGGTTTCCGTCCAGATGCACGGGGCAGTTCATCGGAGCCCATCGGCCTGCACGCGGTCGAGTGGCGACGGATGCCGGATCAAGACGCCCGGCAGGAGTGGGTCGACCTGCGCGACTGGGTGGAATGGTTCACCGTTCGCTACGACGTCCCCGTCAGCGTCGTCCCGATCTGCTGGTGGAGGCACGGTGCGCTCGTCGAAGAACTCTCTGCACTTCACGTCGCTCACCTCGCCGCCTTCGACGCCAGCGACGCCGGGTTCGGCGCGATTGGCTGGCATGAACGACTCGCGCTCGCGACACCGCGACTCAGCCGCGCCGGCGCTGGGTGTGCGAGCGGGCACAGCGCTACAAGGCCGCGGTCGTGGAAGGGCGCGACGGACGAGCAGGAATGGGACGCGTGGACCAGCCAGGCTCACGCTCACTGAGACGCCAACCCGGTGTCTCTCGACAGGAAGGAAGAAGGATGACGACAAGAATCCCGGTCACCATCGAGGGCAACCTCACGGGTGACCCCGAGCACGGCGCCGGCGAGTCAGGCAACGAGTACGCCCGGTTCACCATCGCCGTCAACGACCGTCGCCTCAACGAAACGACGAACCGTTGGGAGGACGCAGGCACGGTCTTTCACCGCGTCGTCGTGTTCAACCAGCAGTCACGGCACATCGCCGACTCGCTCCGCAAGGGCGACTCGGTGATCGTCGCCGGCGACCTGCGGTTCGGCACCTACACCGACAAGGAGACCGGCCAGACCCGCGAGACCCGCGACATCGTCGCGGACAACGTCGGGGCTTCACTGAAGTTTGCCGGCGTCACGGTGGACCGCGCCCCAAAAGCTGAAAGGCCCGCAGCAGACGCTACGGGCCCGACAGCAGCACCGGCCTCGTACGCCGGCACCGGGGTTGTCCGCTGACCCATTGCAATAGGAGCGGTCGGGAGTCATCGTACTCCCGACCGCTCCGTCATGCGGGCCCCCGAATCAGCTGTAGGTACGGTGCACATGCCAGTCGTGTTCGCTGCGGTACACGTCGAAGACGAAGGAGGCGCCGCGCTCGTCGGTCGCCTGGAACCGCCACCCGTACAAGCCACGATGGTCCTGCAGCGGGGCGGTCCAGATCGACTCGCGGATGCGGGTTGGGGTGTCGGTGACACGCCAGCGGCGGCCTGCGTAGAACATGCGGGCAGGAATGTCGTTCACCAGCCATACCGTTAGATCATGTTCTACAGCTATGTCATTCATGAGCGACAAGTGTAGAACATAGTTTCTAGCACGCATAGAGTCTCTTGGAGGCCGGAGGAGGGAGGAGGGAGGACCGGTCATCGGGACGAGCAAACGCTACGCGCACCATGTCGACAAGATGGCGGACGACCGGATCCTGCAGCGCATCGCATCGGAGAGTCCCCTGCAGACGCTCACCCCTGATGAGCTCCAGATCGACATTCTGCCCGTCACTCGTGACCCGCAGCCCAAACCCTGCAAGGCGTGGGTGCGATTTGGCCCCCATGCCGTGCTGGTGGACGGGGTGGTCGTGGTGTGGAACGACGTCGCGTGCGGCATCCAGTTCCAGGTGGGCGCGAGGGAGCTGCGTTGCTGGGTATGGGCGAACGCTGTCATCCCTGTGGCGTGAGCCGGGTCGCGAGGCATGCTCCCTTATTCGAACGGCGCCCGCAGATGCCTATCAGGCATGAACTGCATGTCCTGTCAGATAGCGAATCGGACCCCGCCGGCCTACAGCCCGAGCGAGGGACCGGGTGGCGCGAGGCGGACCGCGGCTCCATCCGTGTACCCGGCTCGAGCAGCGTCCTCCCGAGCGTGCGAGAGCGCGGGCAGTGCCGAGCGCGTCGCCCGCTCGGCGACAGTTTCGTCGAGCGTTCGCAGGATCTGCGAGTAGTGTTCCACGCTCCGGCGGTACTCCTCCGTCCTGTCCGCAAGGAGCCCCCGCAGCACCTCGGGGCTGCTCTCCACGCCTCCGGTGGCGGACTCCGCACCCTCTCGACCGTGCTCTCGGGCGTCTTCGGTGGTCCGTCGCGCGTCGACGTCCTGCAATCCGCTGCGACTCCTGGTCATCCAGTCCCGCAACTGCTCCAGCGCTTCACGCAACGTGGCCTCGTCTCGACGATGCGACTCGATAGCGCGATCGATGTTCGCTGTGGCGCCGTGTGGTCGCCGTGACGGGTCGTTCCAAGCAGGCGCGTCCCGCTCGTCGTCGGGGCTCGGGTCGCGGGCGGCTCGACCGAGCTCGGTGCGTGCCGCACGAACGGAGTCGTCGATGCTGATCTCGGGTATGCCGCGCATCATGCTGTCCGCTACTTGGTCGCGGGCCGCGGCGGCGGTGTGTGCGATGGCGATGGCTTCGTTGCGGACCCGGCCTCTTGTCATACCGACATAGAGTCCGGACGCGTCGACGCCCGGTCCGACGATCGAGGCGTGGGTGGTCTCTCCTTGGATGCCGTGCACGGTCGATGCGTACGCCAGATGCACATGATTTCCGGCGTAGTCGAGGCTGACTCGGCGCAGGTCGGCGCTGTCACTGATGCTGGCCAGCTCGAGAGCGTCGGGGAGGATCCGTCGGATCGTCCAGAGCGCCCGGTTCTCGACGTCCGCCTGCCGATCATTCAGTCGAGTCTGGACAACGTCTCCCTCAAGGAGCCGTTGCTCATCTTGCCCGATCGCCAACCGCGTCGGCCTGATCTGACCTAGCTCGACTCGCCGCTGCTGGATCGCCTCGTTGATGGCGTCGGCTTCCTCGTTTGTGCTCGTCACCAGTGCGACGCGCTTGCGATCGTTCGCCCAGCGGAAGTACGCCTCGACCATCACGTCGCGGGCGTGCCCGGCATCTGTCACTCGATGGATCAGGTCGCGTTCGTCGAGTTCCGTGGTGACGGCGAGGGCGTGTTCTTTGGATGCCGGTTCCCGCATGCGCAGGGTCAGCGCGGCGTAGTCAGGGTCGCGGAAGCGGTGTACGGCGGTGAGTTCGACGACGGCGGTGGCGCGCCGCGTCATGCACGCCATCGCTCCGGCGTGGCCGACGGGCATCGCCTGCAGGTGGTCGCCGACCATCGCGATTCCCGCGCCGGTCTCTTCCGCGAGGGTGGCGAGCGCATTCGCCGTGTGGAGATCGACCATACCCGCCTCGTCCACGACCACGCGGTCGCCCGCAACGAGGGGGAACCGCCACGGTCCGTCGTAGACGCCGCCGGTGCGCGGGTCGATCTGTCCGCGGGCGAGACGTGTCCAGACTTCCGCACCGGCGTCATCCCTGCCCCATCTCCACCCGTGGTCCGCGAGTAGGGCGTGCAGGCTCGACGCGGTCGCCCCGATCTCGCGCCCCGCGACGGAGGCTGCCTTCTTCGTCGGTGCCACGACCACGAGGCTCCGTCCCTGGCGGGCGAGCGCGCAGCGGGCGACACGAAGCATCGTGGTCTTCCCCGCTCCGGCGGGGCCGGTCACCGACACGAGTCGGTCGGTGCCGGCGATCGCGGCTGCAGCGTCGGTCTGGCCTTCGTCGAGGGCCAAGTCGTCCGTCAGCACCTCCCCGGCGATCCGTGCGATGTCGGTGCGCTCGACGGGCTCGCCCCCATGTGTGAGAGCGGCGAACCGTGCCGCGAGCTCGACCTTCAGCGCAGCCGTCGATGCGGCCATGTACGACTTGACATGTCTTGGCCGATCCTCGCCCTCCAGGAGATCCACGGTCAGTGGGGAGGCGCGCGCCACGACCTCATCGATGACCTCCTGCAGTTCAGCTCGGTCGGCGACGACTCCGGATGCTGCGACCGCGCGCGTCGCGCCGGCCCTCACGTCAAAGACGCTGAACCGGCCGCCGCACGCGCTAGACCGGGCATCGGCATCTCCGATCGCCTTCGCCGCAAGCAACTCTCGGTCAAGATCATCCGGGCCCACCGCTCGCGCGAGCGTCGCGTGGCGTGGTCGCAGCAGGGCGGCATCCAGCGCGAGCAGCTCGTCGCGAATCAACTGCTCCCACTCCGCCTCGTTCACCGCGGTGGGCTTGTTGGGCCGATCCTTCGCCCACGCCAGCCGGTCGATCCGCTGTACAACGTCGTGGTCGGGGTCCTGTCCGGGGTGCGCTGCCCGCCACTCCACGAGCAGCTTCGCGCGGTTGGCCTCGATCTGATTGGATCGCCGCGACAACGGCTTGACAGCGTGCGCGAGCTCGGCGATCTCACCATCGGCGTTGAGGGTGTAACCGTGTCGGGCGAGCGCCTCAACCCACTCCGGATCGGTGCGCGCGGCCAGTTCCCCTTCGGCGTTGATCAGGGTGTGCAGCTTCATCGCGACCCGAGAGTCGACGTTCGACCACTTGCCGTCCTCGCCCTGCACCTTCACGTTCAGCCACAGATGACGGTGAATGTGCGGGTCCAGCGCCCGGGAGCGGCGGTGTCGAAGCTCCACGACCTCGACCTGGAGAAGCGACTCCCGGATGCGACCGCCGGCGCCGCGGCGTGCGTTCAACTCGCGCTGCCACGTCGTGATGACCCGGTCGCGCAGCCGGTCTTGGAGCGCGTCGAACTCGTCGGCCAACTCTTGGTGGATCAGCGCAGCGATGCTGTACGACTTAGGTGCGTTGATCGTCCCGTCCAAGATTAGATCCGCAGTGGGAGAGGTCAGCTCGCGACCGCGGCCCTCGTCGGTCAAGGGGTCGTGCCCGTCGACCCAACGTCGTAGCTGTTCAGCGTCGAGTGCGTCGGCGGAGATATCCCCGGCGACCGCCATGAAGCGGGTTACACATGCAGCGCCGCCGCTGTAGGCGGCGAGCGCCTCGACACCCGCTACTGTTCGCAGGTGCGAGTCACAGGTCCCCTTGAACGCGTAGGCCATCGCCTGCCGAACCCCCTGCGATTCGACACCCCGCTTCCAGCGCTCCAGGCCACCACGCACGGCACCAGAGTACGCCCCTTATGTCTAAGTTACGAGTGCTTACACACAAAGTGCCTGCGTGCATTGCTGTTGTTCTTTCTCTCTTCCTTCTCCTCAGGGTCGCGCAGCCGTCGTTCCGTGGTCACGAGGAGCTGGGTCATGGGGGGTCGTTGGGGAGTCGTGGGGAGTCGCGGGCGCGCGTACGAGGCGCGCTCATCGGGCATCCCCCCGCGCCGGTCTACTGCGACTCAGGCTCGTTGACTGAGGGACGTGAGCAGCTTGCGTACTAGAGGTTCCACAGGCGGAACGGTTGCCGACGGCCATCCGCCCGCTAGCCAAACGTCGATACTGACTCGCGCGACCGCGATCCCTGCTGGATCTTCCAGTCCCCCGCGATGAGCCGTTCTGCCGGCAAGAGCCGGAACACACACGTCGATTCCGCGCTCTGCTCGCCGCCCGGCTGAGAGGCGCTCGAGTCCCTCATCGTCCCATCAATTTCAGTGTGATCGCGGTGCTATAACTCAATCGCCGGCTCGGGGCTAAGCGCCGGGACCCCGCTGTCATCGCCGGTCAGTGAAACCAGTCACGTAATTTCCCGGGATGCCTCGAGTGTCCGGGACCAGCGACACCAGGTCCTTGTCGCTGATTATTCTGACCGATTCCACGTAGTAGTTGGGGGCAGGTGTATCCCGGAAGCCACGAGTTTCCGCGCTCAGATCGATTGGCGTGCCAACCTCGTCCGGCAGGGAGGCGACACCTTCTTCGCAGATCTGACTAACCCCGACTGCGTACGCGCGTTCGTAAGCAAGGGATGGACCGGTGGATACGTCCACAAGCTGGGCTTGCGGTGAAGAACCGGTGAGCATCGTCCATGCATGCACAACGACCTCGGTGTCGGCGCTAACCTCTCCGAGCGACACACAACATCCAAGAAGCCCGAACAGTCACCCACCTTCGAGGAGTGCCTCGCCGAGGCGTACGCGGAGTACGTCCGCTCATGGTTGGACGAGCGACTAGCCGCAGGCAGCCCGAAGCAGTGATCGCGGCTGAGCCCGGGCCCCCCGCCGAGGAAACCCGGGCTCACCCGACGCTACTTGAATAGGTCCTTCACCAGCGCGTCTGCGATGCGCTCGACTTCCTCGTCCACCGCCTTGTCGATCAACCGGTCCTGTTGCGCCTTCGACGCCCCCTCCGGGATCGTCACCTCGATCTCATACTCACGATCGCCAGTTGCCATAGTGCATCCTCCTCCGCTCGAGCCCTGTGCTCGGAAGCGCTTCACGGTACACCGACCCACCGACATCGGCCGCCTGACGCCCTCACAAGATCGCGCCCTACAGGCGGCATCCTGTGTGGCGGATCCCAGCACTCACAGCGTGATGACGAAACGGCTGATCTCCGGCTGATCCTCATGCGTGTAGACCACCGTCAGCTTCTCCGGATTCCCGCCGAACGCACGCGAGACCATGAACTGGAAGGAGTCGCCGTGCTCATAGCGCCCGTCAGGTCGGTTGCGTAGCCCGAGTCGATTCGCGGCGCCATCCGGGGTGACCTCGAATTCGGTTACCGTCAGAGTCCGCTCCGACGTATTCGTCACCCGGTATAACTGTCCGCTGACCAACGTCGGGCCGCTCCAGTCCGGTGGGGTCATCTCCGCCTTCCGCAGACGGTTCGCCTCCTCTTGGGCATCCGCCTGTCGAGTGAATGCCTCGTTCGCCTCGCCAGCCAGCCGCTCCGACTCATCACGAGCCTCACGTGACTCGTCGCGGGCCACCTGCGCGTCAAGCCTGCTATCGGTGGCTGATTTCGCCTGAACGAACGCGAACACAGCTGAAGCGATCGCCGCCAATGCGAGAACCAGATTCAACAAGACCATCGGTTCCAAAGGCCAGATCTCCCTACGCCAGCACCACAATGAGGCCCACCCTACGGGTCCGCACTGACGTACGCACACCCCGAGGAGACTCCGAGGTGCGCGCTACGATCCAGCCATGACACCATTCCCGGACCCGGGGCGCCAGACCGCCCACGTGCTCGTCGACGCCGCCTCAGTGGCCATGGAAGAAGAAGTCGACCCGGAGGCGGTGAGTCTGGCTAACCAGCGGCTGCAGGAGATCGAGGGCGCGATCGTCGTCAAGGTGGACGACCCAGGCCCCGAGGATGAGCTCGATGTCAACGTGGACCTCAGCAACCTGCTCGGCCCGAGCCTGCTCACCCTGCATTGGTTGATCAGGCGGCTGGCTGAAGCCGAGCATCGCTCAGAGGAGTCAGTGATCGGCGACCTTCGCGAGTACATCGACGGCGGAGAGGCTACATCCCTCTGAATCACCGACGTGCATACGCGCAATTTGCCAGATCAGCAGGACAATTGAGGTGTGAATAGCTCAAGCGACGCCGCACGCGACCGGCTCCCGGAGGGCATGATCGAGCGGGCACCATCATGCCTCGGGATGGACCTGTTCACCGCCGACTACATCGACCGTGAAGACGCGGAGATTCTGAGCAGCATCTGCGCCGGGTGCGACCTGATCATCCTTTGCCGCCGGTACGCCGAGCGAGAGAAGCCGCCGACGGGCTACTGGGCCGGGAAGCGCTACGGGGCGAATATCCGCCCCAAGAGCACCAAGGCAGCCTGATGCCCGCGCCGCTCGCCGCAGGACAGCGACAGGCGATCGCCGACGACATCCGCGCCGGCCTCGGCTGCAACGCCACCGCACGCGAGCACCACGTCTCCCCCAGCACCGTCTCCGGCATCGCCCGCGACGAGCAGCTGACGTTCTCGAATGACTGGATGACGATGACAGCCGTAGATTGCCTACGCGCGACGCCGAAGCCGCCCGCATGGAACGAGAAGACCAACTCCTTGAGGAACTCCTCGCCCGCGCCCAGACAGCCAGAGCACGAGACGGACGGGAAGCTAAGGCGTACCAACGCCTCAGCTACGCGCTGTACAACGTCAAGCGCCACCACGGCCGCCAACACCGCTGAACTCGAGAGCGCCGGCAAAGGTACGCGGAAAGGCCGCGAACCCCCGCCGTAGACTCCGCGTCATGGCAACCAGGTGCCCCCAGTTCCCCATCCCACACAACGAGACCGCCGAGATCAGCGGTCCCGCGTACCGCATACGTCGCGCAGCGGACGATCTATGGATCGTCGACGGGCTACCAGGAATCCAGAGCGAGGTACGCGCCCTCGGGTCGGGATACTTCCAGGTGATGCACACCAACGGCACGGCACACGAGACGATGTCCTTCCCCAGCTGGCGGGAAGCGATGCGCAACTTCTAGATGGACCGTTCGCACCTACGCGCGCATGCGTGACGCGTGAACGCGTGTAAGGCACAAGAGATCCGGGTCGACCGGGTGCCGTCTACCACCGTGTCGGGTCCGTGGCTCCGGCAGGGGCCGCTGAGCCTTCCGCCGGCCGTGCGTCGGCCCCTCGACGCGGCCCTTCACCGCGGCGCTCTCACCCTGCGGGGCTATGACCACGTTCTGCGAATGCAATGTATCGATTCAGGGCATGTACGGGCGGCGGCCTTGCGCCCCGCGGCTGTCCGGTAGCATTCTTGGAGGTAGTAAGCCCCGGATGTATCTACCGAGCCAGTAAATGACACTTAGAAGTGCGTGATGTGGCTATCTAGACTTCCCGACGATAGGGTGAACCGATGATCAGGTCAGTGAGCAACGGCGACGGCGACGTGATGGCAGAAGCGATTGGCGTTCTGTCCGAGTCCTACCTCGGCGGTGCTGAGGCCCTTCGCTCGCTACACGTGCACTTCTACGAGAGTCAGCTCCGGGCGGTCGTGTGGGTCGAGCTCCGGGAGCCCACTCTGGACGCCCAACTTGAGGCCGTGACCGCGTTCGCCGAGGTCCGCGAGTGCTATGCGGATGAGTTTGAGCTGGAGCTTCGCTTCGGCGCCCCTCAGGCCCTCGAAGCGGAGCTTGTTGCTGCCAGGGCCGTAATCGCGCACCGGTGAACGTTGCGTGAGCGCTCCGGTCGCGGCCGCCCACCTGGCGCAGTACGTAAAGCACTATCAAACGGCTGAGATGCTCCAGGCTGTAGGTGACGAGTGGGCGGCTGTCTGCTTCTTCTACGCGACGTATCGCGCAGCGCGGAGCGCGCTTTGCATGGACGACCGCCTGCAGTCGGACGCTAAGGCACGCGCGGCACATCCGAGGCTGACGGCCGGGTCTCGGCACGTCGAGTTCCACAACGGTCACCCGAGCCGCGGACCCGGAATGAACGACATCGTGCGGTATCTGTACCCCGCCATTGGTTTCAAGTACGAGTTGCTTCACACGAAGAGCAACGAAGTTCGATACGGTGACGGGCTGACCGCCGGAACGATAGCGGACACGCGCAGCCTCGCGGATGCGGTGCTCGACGAGTTCGCCCGAATGTCGCTCATCCCTCCGCGTTAGAGAAACGCCGCCCCGTTGGGTGATCGCGGGACGGCGTTTCGGCGCCGAGGACCTACGCCGTGTGGCCGATGCGGTTGCCGGTGGGTCCCGCAACCCAAGCCGTGACCCGATCCGAAGCCGAGACGGAGCGACGTGCCGCTCAGTGCGGGGACGTCGCCCTCCGGGAGGTACTGCTCCACCCAGGCCACCGTCGGCTCCGGTGTCGGCTCGGCCGTCGAGGCTCCGACCGAGCCACTGAAGGCGACGACGCCGCCGACCAGGAGGGCCACCGCGCCCGTGGCCAGTCCACCTGATGCAACGCGCTTCGTGCGAGTGTCCATCTTGTCCCCGTGATCGTATGTAACCAAGTTACATGGCGCGTGTCTGGATCGTAACCAAGTTACATAACTTAGTTACACTGGAGGCATGACACCCGACGAAGCCCGAACCGAATTGGCTGTCATCCGAGCGGCGATCGACCGCCGCGACGCCGTCGTACAGGATGCACGCGCCGCTGGCCTCACCTGGGCCGAGATCGGCACCATTCTCGGCATGACGCCTCACGGTCTCATCAAAGCCTCCCGACGACGCGAGTAAGTACCCGGGTCGTCGGATCAGCGTGCAGCTCGGTTTGAGCTGATTTGGGTCGTCAGATCCGCTACCGTCGGCCCACCTGGATGCCACGCGCGCGCGGCGGCTTCTCCAGGCGTCAGAAGCGACGACACGGCATCCGCGTCGGCGATGACGTGCCCGAGGTCCTGGAGTGCTTGCTCGCGTGTTTTCACCGCCCCGACTGTACTGGTGCGCGGGGAGGCGCTCAGCACCCTGTGGACAAGCCTGTGGACAAGCGGAAAGTGTAGGATCACAGGCGACTCCCCCCGAGAATGACCTCCTGGGGAATGAGGGTTCTCGGGGGGAACCTGAAACCACGGCCGCCCGCCGCTTCGAGTACGCGGGAGTGCTCAGCCTGGGGGTCTGGCACCGACGCGGCGGCGGGTCTGCGCTCAGGCTAGCGGTGCTCGCCCGCGCGCCACAGCCTCCGAACGGACGAACCTCGGCCCGCTGGCGGCGTACCCGCCGCCTATACTCCGCCCATGGACCCCATCAAGTACATCGCCACCTCGCTGATTGTCGGCGCACTCGGTTGCATCGTGCTCTACTTAGTAATCAAAGCCGCCGTGAAGAACGCCCTCATCGAGGACGGCGCTTTCCAGGCGAAGGTCAAGACGATGATGGCCACTCGGCGCGCCCAGCCGCGGCATCTCGATGCCGACGGCGCATGACCCCGGCGAACGGTGACCAGGTGGACGACGAGGACCTGCTAGCGCAGCCGCCTTGCCGCGAGTGCGGAACCGCGCTGCGGGACCACGCCGCCGGCTACGAGTGCCGGGAGTGCGGGCTGCTGTTCCTCCGCACCTAGGTGTGACGATGCGCGAACGGGCAATCAATCCTCGTTCGGTTGGAACCCCTTCACCCGGATGAAGCCACGGATGACGTTGTCGTGGCGCAGGTGCTCCTTTGCGTCAGCGATGTTGTCCCGAAGCTTTCCTTCAGGGTCGAGCATCTCGAGCGTTCGGAAGTACTCTTCCTGGCTCGGGGTCAGACCGTCCTTGCTCATGATCCCCTCCTACGCACCGTCAGCCTTTGGCTTCAAGATACCGCCCACCGTCGACGCTGAGGCGGCAGCGACCTCCAGTGTCGGCTTCTTATCGAGTTGAGTCCTAAACGTATGCTCTTCCGCTTTGTATGGCCTGTCAATGGCTAGAACGCCTACCATGACGCGATCCTTCCACCCATGCCAGATCGGCTCCGCAAGCACTTCAGAGTACTTTCCGACGATTGACACGAACTCCTCGTACGCGAATCCGTAGCGTGTGGCCTCGGGGATCTGGAGGAACTGATCCTCTGTGATGTCCTGCCCGGCGTAGCGGGCGGCGATCGCATGCCAATTTTTGTGTCGCGTCTTTCGACGACTCCAGGCCTCACCTACGACGCCCTTCCCGGGCGTCCACGAGACCCCAGACTGCGGAGGATATCCCGCTGGCCTGTACCGAACGATGCGCTTCAGCCGGACATGCATGTGTGGGCGACGGCGGAACCGATCCCTCCACCACGGCACGTAGACGCTTACACCGAGATCCTCGAATCGAAGCGATCTATTCTTCACGAGGCTGATCATCAAGCCCATGAGAGCCTTCTCGATTCGCTCGTTGCGTCGGCCCACCCTCGCACGTATGCCGCGGCTGATAAGGCTGCCGATGTTGTCCACGGCGATGATGGCAAGCGAGATGCTCCACACTATCGGCTCAAACGACGGCAGGAGGGTGATTACGCCGTAGTAGTCCAGCACCGCGAGCACGCCAACAGCGCCGGCAAAAAGGGCAGCACCGATCCGCAACCAGAAGACCGTCCGCGACCACCACATGGCTCCCGATCCTATTAGGGGGCGACACCGGTCCAGCTACGCATCACAGGGCGCGTCGAACGGATGTCGGTGACGTCGGCGTAGCCTTGTTCCTCTCGGCCGGAGGAAGGAACCCCGACCGATGGGATCGACGCTGGTCACCGACGAGAAGCTGCAGGTCGTCCTCGCCAACGTCGCACCGTGCACGCTGCCCAAGGACGACTATGGGCCCGAACCACTTCAGTGGCTCAAGAGCCGCGTCGCCGTATGCGCGTGGGTGTCATGGCCGCACCTCGCCGCCGAGCGCATCCCCGCCTGGGCGGTGGGGATGAACGACCGAGTATACGTCGTCGCGTGGGACATCGACCGGGGCGAGCGCAACACCGTCGTCTGGAGGAACGCGGTTACATGTCGGGGGTAGGGTGACGACCATGGCTGGCAAGTTCTCTGATCTGGACCCGAGCCTCAAACGCAGGTACGTCGTCGAAGTTGCAGATCAGTCGCGATTCGCGGTGATGGCTGCGGACGCCATCGATGCCGTTCTGAAGATCAGGCCGTTCCCTAAGAACCTCACCGCCGAGTGCCATGCCCAGGCTTAGGCGTTCCTCACTGCGGCCGCGCAACTGTCCAAGCTGTTCTGGCCGCCACGACCGCTCGGCCCGGACCCAGGTGGTGTGCGCCGGCAGTTCGGCCAGGATCGCAGCGCATGGCTGATTGACATCCTTGACCCGGACCCGATCCTCAAGGTTCGCGATGTTCGCAACGGCGTTGAGCACTTCGACTCGCGTGAATCCGCGGGCAACCTACTGTCGACTCCACTCGATTGCAATCCTCCTGCAGTTCAACCTTCACCGCTGGGTTTGAACTCTTGACCGAAGCGCCGCGCGGCGTGTTCGATTCACTTCTACAGCGGAACGATCAGATCAGCGATAGGTTCACAGCGACGTTTTACGATCCGCACGGGTCGATCGCATCATGGGAGATGCACCGGACCGCTCGTGAATACAGACCCTCGCGACCACCGTCACCTCTAGAGCAGCACCGGCCCCTCTCGCCACCCCAACACAAGCGCATTCTTGGCGATGCGCAAGCCCACCCCTGAGTCCCATCGAGCCTGCACCGATCCTGCACCGATCCTGCACATCAGATCGAATGGGTGTTCGCGCGTAATAGACCATCAAGGCCGAGCGCTAAGGGATCCCAAGCGACACGGATGCCGAAGACTTCGCCTGCGCCGTGATCAACGTGAATCCGCTGCATTAGGGGGTGCGCTTGCAGACGGCCTCTGAGTCTGCACACGACCCGGAGCGAACCACGCGCCGCGACTTCTGAAACTGCAAGCGCGACCGGGGATGCGCGATCCCTATGCCTGCCTGGTGCGAGCCGGTCCCTACAGCGCGGAACGGCGCAGATGCCCACGGGTGTAGCCGGGTCTGCTGAAAGAAACGGTCACCACTACCGTCCCGGAGGGCTGGCATTGCCGGCCTCCTTCCCAGACCCATATTGATGCATCGTTCTTGCGGCGGCTGAGGATGGCGATCGCGCCGGTGACGTCCAGTGACGACGGCGACGGCATCCGGGAATGCGAGTCACTACCATCGCTCCATGGCAGCGACCCTGGAGATCGCGCTGCTGCGCACCTTCGTCGCGATCGAAAACTTCGGCGGTTTCGGCCGCGCCGCCGAAGCGCTGCGCATCAGCCAGCCGACGGTGAGCCAGCACGTGCGGTCTCTGGAACAGCGGCTGGGCCAGCCGCTTGTGGAGAAGGACGGACGGAGGTCGCGGCTCACGGACGTGGGTGAGATGCTGCTCGTCGAGGCGCGCCGGATCATCGCCGTGCACGACGAGGCGCTCGCTCGGCTCCATGTCGTCGGACCGCAGTCGATCAACATCGGCTCGGTGGAGGCGGCGGCCGAGCAAGTGCTGCCCGACCTCCTGGCGGCAATGCGCGACGCCTACCCCGAGCGGACAGTACGGTTCACCATCGACCACTCCAGCAAGCTGGTCGGGGCGGTGGAGGACGGAGTCATGGACGTCGGCCTCGTCATCGATGCCAACCAGACGTCGGCATTCGCCGACCGCGGTGTGGACGTGGCCGTCGTGCCGCTTCACTGGTACGCGTGTCCGCGTTGGACACCCCCGCCGCCGCCCTCGCCGCTGCCGCTGATCACCTACGTCGCCCCGTCCGGAATGCGCGACCGCGCTCTGAACACCCTGAAGGCGCGGGGCATCCCCGTGCGGGTCGCCGCCGAGGCGGGCAGCATGGAGGCGGTGATCGCCGCAGCCCGTGCGGGAGTCGGCGTCGCCGTGCTACCGAGCATCGGGCCGCGACCCCGGGAAGTTACCATCCGCTCGGAACTGCCCGATCCCGGGCAGATCTTGCTCCGGCTCATCTGGCGCCGCGGGGTCGAGGACCACGTCGCTGAGACGGCTGCCAACGCACTGCGGTCCTTCTTCGACGACCGCGGACTCGCACCGCGCGTCGCGCGCTGACAACATCGCGCGTCGCCGTCGGACGTCGCCGCGGACCTGCGCTCCGTAGGAGGATCCGCGGCCCGAATTCCGTCGACGCCGCTCGACGTTCGGCTTTCCCGGCGTTCGTCGCACCCCGACGCCGGCGGTCACGGTTCTTCATACGCCGACATCGCGCTTCACCGGCGTGCCAGCGCGCCCACGCGCTGCAGGGAGCGATCACGGCGGCTCCTGGTGCGGAATACTGCGGATTCCGGCCCTCGTGCACACCGACCCATCGGAATTGCGGATGGGATGCCCGTGCGTATCCGATTGGACGGCGAAGCCGTCGGCTCCGCATCATCGCTCCTAACGCCGTTTCGCGTCGGACTTCGAAAGGACACAATGTCTTCACCATCGCGCGCCTCCTCGATTGCCAGGGTGATCTCCGTACTCCTGGCTGGCGCAATACTCGTGACGGCCACGGGATGCTCCACAGCGAGCGACGCTTCCGCCAACGCCGCTGAGCCGTTGGCCGGGCTGCCGACCGGCGCCCCCGACCAGGACACGACGCTGCGCATCGCCGGACGCACGACCCAGCTTCAGCTCGAGGCCGCCGGCGCCGCGATCGACCCGCTGGCATTCACCGTCGGCGAGTGGGTGAACGCTCAGGGCGGGCCTGACGTCATCCAGGCTTTCCGTGCCGACGCACTCGACATCGCCTCGAATGCGATCATCCCTCCCATCCAGGCGCACGAGATCGGTTTCGACGCCAAGATCGTCGCCGTGCTCGAGCGCCCCGAGCCGTCGTATGTCTTCGCCACAGCGCCGGGCACCGACATCTCCGCCGCCGCCGACTTCCGGGGCAAGAAGATCGCGTTCTCGCAGGGGCAGTCTCAGGGTGACACCGTGCTGCGCACGCTGCAGACCGCGGGCATCTCGTACGACGACGTGGAACTCGTCCCGTTGCCCAGCACTCAGTTCCTCACCGCGCTGCAGGGCGGCCAGGTCGATGTCGCCCCGCTCTCCGAGCCGGCCGTCACGAAGTACATCGACCAGTTCGCCCAGGACGGAGCCGTGGCGATTCCGTCCAAGGAGCCCGATCTTCTCAGCATCCTCTGGGTGCCGACTAAGGTGCTCGCCGATGAGGACAACGTGCGTGCCGTGCGCGACTACATCCGGGTGTGGGCGCAGGGTCAGGTCTGGGCGTGGGAGAACCCCGACGATTGGAAGCAGTTCTACTACGTCGATACCGAGGGCGTGACGGCCGAGGATGCCGATCGCATTTGGGCGACCGCCAACAAGCCGTCCTTCCCGCGCAGCTGGGACCGCGCGGAGGAGTGGGCGCAGTCGTCGCTCGATCTCTTGGTGGACGGCGGGTTCATCACCGGCGAATTCCAAGCGGGCGTGCTGTTCGACCGCCGATTCGAAGGGGACGCCGTCTCAGCGGTGCCCGCCGAGTACATCAAGGAGTGATGATGGCCGAGACACTGAGCGAACGCCCCGCCGGCGCGGCCGTACTCACCAGGCCCGTGAAGAGGGCGGCCGCCCCTGCTCCCGATGCCGCGACCGCACGTTCTGAGCAGGGGGTGGGGATCGTCCCGCAGTCGCGGCGGCGGCGGCTCGGACGCCGCCGCTCGCTACCCGGTTCTCGGCTTCTCGGCCCGCTCCTGGTCATCCTCGTGTGGCAGGCCGCGGCGTGGGTCGGTCTGCTGGACCCGAGACTCCTCACTGGACCAGACGCCGTCGCCGGCACGGCGTGGACTCTCATCGCAGACGGCACGCTCGGCGAACACGTGGGGGCATCTCTGGGACGCGCCGCCACCGGGCTCGTCCTGGGCACCGTCGCAGGCGTCGTCCTTGCGATTGTCGCAGGCCTCACCCGCCTGGGTGAGTCGCTGGTCGACGGCACCCTGCAGGTCAAGCGCGCCATCCCGACCCTCGCGCTCATTCCCCTGCTCATCCTCTGGCTGGGCATTGGCGAGGAGTTCAAGGTGACAATCGTCGCCCTGGGCGTGCTCGTCCCGATCTACATCAATACCTACAGCGCCCTGACCGGCATCGACAGCAAGCACATCGAGCTGGCTGAGTCCCTCAGCCTCACCCGCTGGCAATACGTGCGGTGGGTACTCGCGCCCGGTGCGCTACCGGGCTTCTTCGTCGGATTCCGCCTGGCGGTGGTCGGGTCGTGGATGGCGCTGATCGTCGTCGAGACCATCAACGCGACCTCCGGCATCGGCTACATGATGTCGCAGGCCCAGCTGTACGCGCAGTCCGACATCATTCTCGTCGGCCTCGTCGTCTACGGCGTATTCGGCTTCACCTCTGACGCGCTGGTTCGGCTGCTGGAGAGGAAGGTGCTGTCATGGCGGCGCACATTCGCGAGCTGACCTCGGCTCTGCGGGTTGAGAGCCTGCGGCGCTCTTTCGGAGATCGGGACGTGCTGGACGGCATCGATCTCGAGATCGCCCGCGGCGAATTCGTCGCCCTGATCGGGCGGAGCGGATCGGGCAAGAGCACGCTGCTGCGAGCGGTGGCCGGGCTCGATGACACCGTCGACGGCTCGGGTGAGGTGCTCGTTCCCCGGCGGGTGTCCCTGGTGTTCCAGGATTCACGCCTGCTGCCTTGGTTGCGCGTGCTCGACAACGTCGTGCTCGGGCAACGAGGTGCGGCGGCCCGCAGGCGGGGGCGGAACGCCCTCGCCGAGGTCGGCCTCGCCGGCCGCGAGCGCGCCTGGCCGCATGAGCTCTCGGGCGGAGAGCAGCAGCGCGCGGCGCTGGCTCGGTCGCTCGTGAGCGAGCCTCAGCTTCTGCTCGCCGACGAACCCTTCGGCGCCCTCGACGCGCTCACGCGCATCCGGATGCACGGGCTCCTGCGCACTCTGCTGCGAGTGCATGGCCCCGCGGTTCTGCTCGTCACGCACGACGTCGACGAGGCCGTGCTGCTCGCCGACCGTGTGCTGGTCATCGACCAGGGGCGGTTCTCCCTGGACCTGCGCATCGACCTCCCGGTCGGCCGCACGGCCAACCATCCCGTTTTCCCCCACTATCGCCAGCAGCTGCTTGCGGCCCTCGGCGTCGAGAATGACACCACCCCGACCCAGAACACGGAGGAGTCCTAATGACCACTCGAAAGCTGCACTTCAACCTTTTCCTGCACGACACCGGTCACCACGAGGCGTCCTGGCGCCTGCCCGAATCCGACCCCTACGCGCACCTCGACGTGGCCTACCACGAGCGCCTCGCGCGCATAGCGGAGGATGCGAAGTTCGACTCCCTCTTCCTTGCGGACGGGCCGTCGCTCTTCGGCGACGTCGGCCGCCGGCCATCCGGGAGGATCGAGCCGACCATCCTGCTCACCGCGCTGGCCGCAACCACCTCTCGGATCGGGCTGATCGCCACCGCATCGACCTCGTACAACGAGCCGTACAATCTCGCCCGCCGACTGTCTTCGGTGGACTGGGTGTCCGACGGGCGAGCGGGCTGGAACATCGTGACGACGGCCGGTGAGGCGGCTGCCCGCAATTTCGGGCTGGACGACCAGCCGCTGCATAGCGACCGGTACGCGCGGGCATCCGAGTTTCTCGAGGTCGCGACGAAGCTCTGGGACTCGTGGGAGGACGACGCGACCATCGCCGACAAAGCGGCAGGGGTGCACACCCTGCCCGAGAAGGTGCACGTCATCCGGCATGAGGGTGAACACTTCCGGGTGGCCGGTCCGCTCAACGTGCCCCGCAGCCCTCAGGCGTATCCCCTCCTGGTGCAGGCCGGGTCGAGCGAGAACGGCAAGGAGTTCGCCGCCCGCTGGGCGGAGGCCGTGTTCACCGCGCAGCCGACGATCGAAGAGGCGCGCGCGTTCTATGAGGACGTCAAGCGTCGCGTCGTCGAGCATGGCCGCGATCCCGAGCTGGTGAAGATCCTGCCCGGCATCGTGCCGGTGATCGGCGACACCGAGACCGAGGCGCGGCAACTGGATGCCGAACTCGATCGCCTCATCGCGCCGGAGTATGCGCGGATTCAGCTGGCGAAGACGCTGCACATCGACCCCGAGGCGCTTCCGCTCGACCGGCCCCTGCCCGATGATCTGCCCGACGAGGACGAGATCGAGGGCGCCAAGAGCCGCTACACGCTGATCGTGGAGCTGGCGCGGCGTGAGAACCTCACGGTACGCGAGCTGATCGGGCGGCTCGGCGGCGGGCGCGGCCACCGAACGTTCACGGGCACGCCGGTGCAGGTCGCCGACACCATCCAGGAGTGGTTTGAGACGGGAGCTGCCGACGGGTTCAACATCATGCCCGCGGTGCTGCCGTCAGGCCTGGAGGTGTTCACGGCGAAAGTCGTGCCGATCCTGCAGGACCGCGGCCTGTTCCGCACCGAGTACACCGGCCGCACCCTGCGCGAACACTACGGTCTACCGCGCCCCGTGAACAGCCACGCCCTCGCCGCCGTCTGAGCGCGGGTCTGGTGCCGCCGGGAAGTGTGTGTCGCCTGCAGGTGGTCCCAGGCGACACACTTCCCAGTGCGGGGGGAGGGGTGGACTTTGACAAGTGGCTCCAAGCGCCCGAACCCTCCCAAATAGCGACACGGATGACGCGTTCGTATTGCAAGATGCCGCTTGGAGCGACCTCCTGGCTGGTTCTTGCACCAGATACACATCCGGCCGAAGAGGACCGTGGAAAACTGGCCTTGGAACCGTTCGACGGCGTGTGGCTCTGCGAAAAAGCCGGCCCCCCAGCGCACCTAACGCAGGCTCGGGAAGCACTGTCCAAGGACGTAGGGGTGGCTCCAGTCCTCGCCGATCAGCAGCGCGCGCCTTGGGTTAGTCCTGGGTGGGCGGCGCCGGGATCCTACAATCGGCCGCAGAGTTAGCGTGTCACTGCCCTGGCGTGGGCCAGGAGCAGTCGGTCCCGAGTGCGAGTGCACGCTGGGGGATCCCTTGCGCGCAGATCTGGGCTAGCGGCACTCACGAGACTGGCCTAGCCGCCACTGACCCTGGCTGCTCGTTGCCCGGGGAGGAGGCCTCCTTACCAACCGCGGACGACTGAGTCGCCAGGGAGCGCCGTCAAACGACCCCTCCCGTCCCCAGTCTCCATTGTGACGCGCCAATAGACTTCACGAGGGAGGCTTGATGATCGAGCAGCGATCAGCATGGCGACCGAACGATGTCGTCGCGTACGAAGCGATGCGTGATGCTGCCAACACCGCGATCGCGCTGCTGTTGCGCCTATCAGGCGACGGCGCGATCTTGCCGAGTCAAGTTCACTCCGAAGCGGCCTCGATCCGCCGCCAGCTCTTCCAGGTAGATGGGTACGACCGCGACGGAGTCAACGCCGCTCGAGTCGCTTTCGAAGAGCGGATCGCGACACTCTCGGGGCCGCTGTGATGAGCGGATGGGTGCCGTCCGACGAGGAGCTGCGGCGCATCTTCGAGCAGCAGATCCTTCCAATCGTTTTTCCCGCGGCATCTTCGTCGGCGGCGCCGACGCTGGTGCTCCTTGCGGGGCAACCTGGCGCCGGCAGATCTCGAGCAACTGCCGGTGTGCTCGCGGAGTCACCCGCCGACATGGTCGTGCTGAGCGGAGACGACCTCCGGGTGTTCCACCCACACTTCCTCGCGCTCAACCGGTCTCGGTTGGCGGAAGCGCCGCAGATTCTGGCGGAGGCGAGTGCTGCCTGGGTGCGGAGCTGCCTCAGGCATGCACGTACCGCAGGGAGGTCGCTCCTAGTCGACGGTCCGTTCCACACGCCGAGGGTGGCTCTGGCGACAGCCGACCTATTCGCTCGCGACGGATTTACGACGCGCGTCGTCGTTGCGGCCACGCCGAGGGCGGAGAGCCTTCTGGCGACAGCATCCCGCTACCTCCTCGACGCACGGGCAGGTCGCGCATCGCGCTTCACAAGCGTGGAGGATCACGATGGCGACTGGAACAGCACCCGCGCACTTGTCGGCGAGCTGGAGACGACACCATCCGTGGACAGACTGACCGTCATCGGACGCGAGGGGGCGGCTCGATTCGATGCCGAGCGAACCGCACCCGAGCGATTCACCGGGGCAACCCGCGCGCTTGTTCGCGAACAGGCCACTTCGATGACCAGCGGGTTCGCCATGCGGTGGATGTCGGAGCTGCGGGCGATGACCGACTACGTGATGGCGTCCCCCCAAGCACCCCGGCCGCTCGGCGAGCTCTTGATCGAGCTGCACGAGGTCGCACTCAACGAGGTGCTCCCCCGGCTGTCGCTGCCTCTCGACTCGCTTGCCCGACCCGCGGCCGAGGCGAGCCTCGCGGAGCAACTCATTGAGCTGCGCAGAGCAGTCCCTGTCGAACCAGCGAACCGAGAAGACGTCGCCGCTCCGGTCAGCTCTCCCGCTCAACCCGACCGCGGCATATCACGATGACAAGAGCAATCGGTCAGGAAATACCCAAGTAGCCGCCGGCTTCCACCCCGACCACGGCGAACGCCGCGAGTGCGAGAACCGTGAGCACGATCGCGAGGCCCGTGGTCCGCAACATCCCTCGGATGTTCCCGCGAAGCGCGGCGCCGGCAATCACGGGCACCGTCAGCAGAACGCATCCGCTGCAGACCGCGGCCGCTGCAAGCGCCAGCACTACGATGACCTGCTCGTTCATGATCGACTCCCAGAGGCAAGTTTCCTTCTTCGTCCACTGTCCTCGCGGCATCCGACACGTGCCGGCTCTCACCCTCGTCGAACTTGCTTCAGGCTCCGAGATCGGTCATTAGCCACCGCCGGACGACATCGCCGTGCTCGTCGTCCCAGTCCGGCTCGGTCAGCGCCCAGCGATGCATGAGTCGCGCGGCCACATCGGGATGCAATCCCGCGTCGAGCACCTCGGCGAGCGCCTCAGCCTCGTCGAACTGCAGGCTGCAGATCAATTCCCCTGGACCGTCGAGCAGCCCCTCGAGGACGTGCGCGAGCCGGTCTACCGCGTCTTCCAGCTGATCCCATCCGGTGATGGTTTTCATGTTTCGACCTCCTTGTTCATCACTTCTGCCCTGACTGCTCTGGGTGCCTCCTGGCAAGTGGCATCGAGAGCGACAGAGGCGCGCGCAGGCAGGGACCGTGAAGTACCGGACTGAGCGAAGCGAGGGAGGATACGTCGCGAAAGCCCTGCCGGAGCCCGCCGGCGGAGCTACGATGGCCGGCCAGGAAGACACCCGCGAGGCGCATGGTCGCGTCTCAGCCGTCAGCCAGCTCACGCAGGCGCACGATGAAAGCCTGGCGATCGGCATCCGCATTTGTGATCAATTCGCGGATGCTTCGGCGCGAGCCGATCGTTGAGGCCATCGCTGCCCCGGCGAGCGGGGCGAGGCACCAGTCGACGTCTTCGTCGACGGAGTATCCGGGTTCGTCGGTTTCCTTCCCGGGATAGTAGGTGAAGGCGCAGACCGCAAGTCGGTAGAGGGTCGCCTCGCAGTCCGACCGATCGATCATGTTCGGTCCTTCGCTCGTCGTGGTGGTCATCGGTTCATTCCCGTCGTCTGATTCGGCTGCAGCATCGGATGCGGGGCTGCGGGGTCGAGGTGATGTGGTCGACGTGGCGGCTCTCGGTGTCGGAGGCGCTCGTTGACCTGGCGTCCGATTGCCTCCAGTCGTGCTTCCTCGATCTCCTCCTTTGTCGGTCCGGACTTCGGTTTCGGTCCGGTCCGCGCGCGGCCCAGTTCCTTGCGGAGCCGTGCGAGCTCTTCCTTCTGCTCGGCGAGGTGGTAGGCGGCGCGGGCTCTCAGGCAGTCGCGCTTCCACTCCGCCCAGAGTTGCCGTGACGTTTGGATCGACTTATGTGCTTGAACCAGTTCTCGCGCGGTCCACACTCGGTCGAAGAACGCATTTGCTGCCGCAGTGTTTGCGAGGCGCTCCTCGCGGCGCGTGGTGTGTAATCGGCGCGGAGGAAGTCCTGCTTCGCGGCGACGCTTCTCCCGGTCCCGCCAGATACGGTGCGCAGCGTTCTGCTTCTCGCGGTTCTTCGCGTAGTACTCCCGTCGGCGCGCCCGATTTTCCTCCGGGTTCGCGGCATACTCCTCTCGACGCCGCTGACGGTGCTTCTCGGGGTCGGCGTGATACTTCGCGCGGATCTTCGCATTGACCTCCTCCTTGTGACCGTCGCGCCAGCGCTGGTTGCGCTCCCTGCTCTTCCTGCGGTACGCGTCCGGATCCTTCTCGCGCTGCGCCGCACGACGCTGCCGCTGATAATCGGCGTGCTCCTCGCGGTGTTTCGCGTAGTACTCCCGCGCGTACTGCCGTCGAGCTTCGCGCTGCAGCTTCGCGCGGTCGTACAGGGCCGCGCGGGCGTGCGCGATCTGCAGGCGGATGTCTTCCGATTCGCGCGCGATTTCGTCGTCGTTCGCCATCTCGGGCCTCCTCAGCCGAGCCCCGCCTGACGAGATGCTGGCGGCGCCGACGAGCCCTCGAGGAGCGACTGCGTGGGTGCGAACTGGTCGCGGGCACGTCGCGGCGGTCCGAGCGGGAATCGGGTGTTCGCAGTCGCTGCCGAGCGCTTGCGCTTTGGGAAGTACTCATGGAACACCCGGCAATGCGGATCGGCGACAACCCAGTGGCAACGCTCGCCCCACCAGATGGTGAGGTCGAGTTCGGCCTCCTCCAGTGAGTTCGCAAAGACGCCGGCAATGTGCCCATCGTCAAGCTGTGCGGTGTGCCAGGCATGAACACCGGACTGCACGCCACGGGCCTGAAGGGTCTCGTCAATCAGGTCGCTGCGGTTGCGGCATTCGTCGTTGGTGGCGGTCGCGCCCTGGATGGGGCACGCCGCTCGGATGCGCTCCCCCGCCTCGGCAAGGGTCTCACCCGAGACCGGAGTCGACCGCGGGTTCACGACCTCGCCCCAATGCTCGCGGCGAGCCGATCAATGAGGTCTGGACGGAACCCGGACCAGTGGTCGTTCTCATCGACCACGACGACGGGCGCTTGCGAGTAGCCGAGGTCGTCCGTCACGTAGTCGCGGGCCAGAGCGTTGGCGGGGTCGGTGAGATTGATGTCGGCGAACTCGAGTCCCGCCGAGGTCAGGACCTGCTTGGTCATCCTGCATTGCACGCACTCGAAGCCGGTCGTATACACGGTAATCACTGGAACCTCCTTGTCTATCTCAAAATTGGTTCTACCTTAGCGAAGCACTAAATGATACGCTTGCCAAGAGCCAATGCGGAAGCGCGGTGCGGTTAGACAAACTAAGGAGGTGAAGGTCGACGTGAAGACACTCGATGGCAAGGATGTGACGTGGGAACGTGCCACTCAGTCGGTCGGGTCGGTGCTGCGTATTGCTCCCGCCTTCCGTGCGCGAAGTACAGACGAAGGCCTCGGAGTGGACACGTCGCTCGATGTTCGGTACGCGGCAGCGCAGGGTCGCTACGTGATCGATGCCGTTACCAATCGATCCGTTCGCGCGGAAGTCGAGATCAACTACCCGACGGTTGCGAAAGTGCGCATGCAGGGCATCGTTCAGGCCGCAGCGCCCAACTGCATCTTCCTCACGCTGGACGACGAATCGGATCCGTTCGCCACCTGGATCAGCCTCAATGCCCTAACCACGGCCAAAGGTCGAATTCTCCCTCCCGCGCTCGCCGAAGAAGTCGTCCGACGCGGGTCAAGCGATGCTCGCATGGAGGCCATCGAGCTTCTCTATGGCGCGGCCGCCTTGTCCAGCCTTCCTCCGGCACGCCTTATCCAGCGCGAACTCGGAATTCCCCACCGCACCGCTTCCGCATGGATCATCGAAGCGCGCAAGGCTGGTCGCCTGTCTGGCATGAACTTCAACGCTGGTCGACCGGCGGGCGCATAGAAGGGACGGGCCGTGACCAATACCCGGAGAACCGACTTTGGCAGCTCGACCCGTCAACCGCGACGCGCGCAGTCAGCTCCCGTAGCAGAACGACTCGAGTGCCTGTTCTACTCAGAGTCCGAGGCCGCCGCGCGCCTTGGTATTCATCGCACGACGCTCCGCGCTCTGGCCCTCGCTGGCCATGCTCCGGTCGAGCCGATCACGCTGACCGAACACCGCCGCCTCTATCGGCGCGCCGACATCCACCGGCTCGCGGGGCTGGAGCCATGAGCATCGAGCGCCGGCGCTCGAGTTCCGGCGCCTGGCGCTATGGCGTTCGAATCAAGCTGAACGGCCGGATTGTCGCGTACCAAACCTTCGGGCGAAAGCCGGACGCAGAGGCTTGGGAGCGAGAGCAGTATCGAGCGATTCAGTTTGGTGAGTTCGTTCCGCCCAACCAGGGGACGAAGCCATTCGGTGAGGTTGTCGATGAGTTCCTCGAGTCTCGACGCGGACAGGTCGTGCCGCACACCTGGCGCACCGACCGCGACAATCTTGCTAACACGCCCGCGACATGGGACAACCTCCCTATCAGCGCCATCTCCGAGCGCGACATCCTGAACCACCTCACCGCCCAATTGGGGACGAAGGCCCACTCCACGGTGTCCAGGGCCCGGACGACTCTGAGTGCCTTGTTCCAGTACGCAGTCCGGGAGCGGATGCGGGCACGTAATCCCGTCCGAGCAGTTCCCATGCCTTCGGGTGAGCAAGCGGACGACGGGCCGGATGAGGTCAACGCGTTCACTGACGCCGAACTCGCGCAGACGCTCGCCACCCAGACGGAAGTCAATCCTGGAATGGCCGAGGTCACGGAGTTTCTGAGTCTCACGGGGCTGCGCTGGTCGGAGTTGCGCGCGACTCGGATTCACCACGTTCAGGACGTGCCCTTCCCTGCACTTCGCGTTACACGCGCGCAGTCGGATGGATACGCCGAGAAGGGGACGAAGACGCGGAAGTCTCGTCGCGTTCCACTCACGGCCCGGGCTTACGAACTGGCGCGAAATCGGGCAGGTGAACGCGCTCCGACCGAGTACCTGTTCGTTTCGAAAACGGGTAGGCAGTTGCGCGGGGGTTTGTTTCGGCGCTACGTGAAATGGACCGAGACTTCCTTTGGACACACGATCCACGACCTGCGTCATTACGCCGCATCCAACTGGCTGCGCGCCGGCATCCCCGTGCACCAGGTCGCACAGTGGCTCGGGCACAACAACGCGTCCACGACGTTGCGGGTTTACGCGCACGTGTTGGGCGAAGGGCAGGAAATGGCGGCGATCAAGCACCTTGATTCCGACCCGGTACGCACTGAGTACGCACGGACGATCAGCGATGCCAATCTGCGAGCCGCAATCACCGAGATCAGCGCCGATGAAAAGTCGCTCTGATCACGACTTCTGTTGGCGGAGACGGAGGGATTTGAACCCTCGGACCCCTTAAGGGGTCTCCACCTTAGCAGGGTGGTGCACTAGGCCGAACTATGCGACGTCTCCAGGCATCCTGCCCGCGAACGAGCGGATGCGCCCTGCAATACTAACCGCTCGACGCGGCAGGAGCGAACGGCCGCGGTCCCCGGCACCGCAGCGAAAGCCGCCGGTCAGCGCACGTTGCCGTTCGAGCAGGTCTCCTGCGCGGCGGTCGAGCCGGAGATCTCCGGGGGCAGCGCGATCGCCGTCTCGGTGGGCGCCGGCGCGACCGTTGCGCCCGGGGTCGGCTCGGTGGTCGGCTGCGTCGGTTCGACCGGAGGCGCGGTGGGCTCGACGACGGTCACGCCGTCGTTCACGCCCGCCTCGCCCGTCAGCTGCAGCGGCTGGTTCGCCGCGAGCGCCGCCCAAAGCGCGTCCGCGGCCTCGTAGTTCGGCACGACGTGGTTTATGTTGTCCGGATCGGTGAGCGTCGGATACTGCACGAACACGATCTCCTCGAACGGCACGTTCTTGAGGGCGAGCGCGATCTGCACGAGCGTCAGCGGATTGGTCAGGCTCGTGCTCGGGTCGACGTTCTCGATCGCCGTTCGCGCCAGCTTGAGCAGCATCGTCGGGTTGGTGAGCACCTCTTCGCTGACGAGCTTGCGCGCGAGGCGCGACATGTACTGCTGCTGGTTGCTGATGCGACCGAGGTCGCTGCCGTCACCGACGCCCTTGCGCGTGCGCAGGAACTGCAGGGCCTCAATGCCTGCCACCGTGTGGATGCCGGGGTCGAGGTCCAGACCGGTGTTCGGGTCGTAGATGCCGTTGGCGACACACACATCGACGCCGCCGATGGCGTTGGTGATCTCGATCACACCGCCCCACGTGACGGACGCCGCGTATTGGATGTTCTGCCCGCTGAGCTCGGAGACCGCCTTTGCGGCGCACGACAGACCGCCGTAGTTGAACGTCGAGTTCAGCGGCTGCTTCGACATCGCGCCGGTCGTGCTGCCGTCCTCGGCTGTGCACGAGGGGATCGGCATCATCAGGTCGCGCGGGAAGCTGATGACCGTGACCCGCCGAGGCTCGTCCGAGATGTGCACGAGCATGTTGACGTCGTTGAGCTCGCTCTCGGCATCCGGACCCTCACACCGATCGCCGAAGAGGTAGGCGTAATCGGGCTCGCAGGCGTCGGTCCCCGCGACGAACAGGTTCACGCCGCCCTCGATCTCGCCGATGTTCGGCGGCGGCGCCTCCTGACCCTCGAGCTCCACGGCATCCGCCGAGAACGTCGCGGTGAGGTCGTACGCGAGGTAGGTGGCGACGCCGAGGCCGCTCACCAGCACCACCGAGAGGCAGATCGCAATGATCTTCGCGAGCTGGCCGAGCGGATGCGGTGACTTCAGCGCCCCGTGGCGCGCCACCGTCTGGCGGCCGCGGCGGGGTGCCTTGGACGTGTCACTCACTCGGATCTCCTCGGGGGCGCACTGCGGAGGGTGTGGGATTCGAACCCACGGGACATTGCTGCCCACTGGTTTTCAAGACCAGGTCCATCGGCCGCTCGGACAACCCTCCCGGCGGATGCTGTGCATCCGTCGAACAGGCGTCGAGTCTAGCCGACGCGGTCAGATGTCATTCTTGCAGGAACGGCTGGACAGGCGCTGAGTACCAGGTCAGCGCTGAGAAAGCGCACGCAGCGCCGCGGCCACGCCGCCCTCCTGCACAGACGCGGTGGTCTCGCTCGCGGCATCCAGAACCTCCTGCGGACCCTGCGCCATCGCGATCGCGCGCCCGCCGTTGCGCCGAGCCCACGCGAACATGCCGAGGTCGTTGCGGCCGTCGCCGATCACGAGCACGTCGGCGGGTGGCATGTCGAGCCACTCCCGCACGAGTTCCAGCGCGGTGCCCTTGTCGACTCCCTGCGGGGCGATGTCGAGCCAAGCGGTCCAGCCGATGGCGTACGACACGTGGTTCAGGCCGATGTCCTCCACCAGCCGCGAGAAGTCCTCTTCGTCGTGACCCGGAGAGACGACCACGACGCGGGAAACGGGCAGCCCGATCAGATCCTCGAACGGCACGCGATGCGCCGCCGACAGATTCCAGTCGTCGATGAAGTCGGTGTAAAGCCGCTCGCCGTCCTCCCGCTCGACCATGTACTTGGCGTTCGGCAGATGCTCGCGCAGCAGGTTGAGCACCTGAGTGGCATCGAAGGTCTCAGTATGCGCCCGCACGTATGCGTCGCCCTCGCGCTTCATCACGACGGCGCCGTTCGAGCACACGACGTACTCGGGCCGGATGTCGAGCGCCTGGAGCGTCTTCTCCGTGCCGGCCCAGCTGCGGCCGGTGGCGATCATGACCTCATGACCAGCGTCGCCGGCATCCTGCACCGCCTCGACGACACCGGGGCTGAGGGTCTCGTCCTCGAGCAGCACGGTCCCATCGATGTCGAGCACGATCAGCAGCCGGTCGCCGCCCTCCTCCGCGATCTCCTCGACGACCTCTTCGACGACTTCGGCGGCATCCGCCGGCGTGGTGACCTCGACCTCGCCCGTCTCGGGCAGGCTCACGCGGCCGGCTCCAGGACCTCGAGCCCGCCGAGATACGGGCGCAGCACCTCGGGCACGACGACGGAGCCGTCGGCGCGCTGGTGGGTCTCGAGGATCGCGACGATCCAGCGCGTGGTGGCGAGCGTTCCGTTCAGGGTCGCCACGGGGGTGGTCCTTCCGACGCCGCCTTCTTCGAGCGGGGGGCGGTGGCGGATGTCGAGCCGGCGTGACTGGAAGGTCGTGCAGTTCGACGTGGAGGTGAGCTCGCGGAAGGCCTGCTGCGTCGGCACCCATGCCTCGACGTCGTACTTGCGGGCCGCGCTGGATCCGAGGTCTCCGGCCGCGATGTCGATGACGCGGTACGCCAGGCCCAGCGACTGGAGCATGCCCTCCTGCAGCCCGAGCAGGCGCTCGTGCTCGGCCTCGGCGTCTTCGGGCGTCGTGTAGACGAACATCTCGAGCTTGTTGAACTGGTGCACCCGGATGATGCCACGGGTGTCCTTGCCGTGCGAGCCGGCCTCCCGGCGATAGCACGTCGACCAGCCGGCGTAGCGGAGCGGACCGTCGGCTAGGTCGAGGATCTCGTCCTTGTGGTACCCGGCGAGCGCCACCTCGCTCGTGCCGACGAGGTAGAGGTCGTCGGCGGGAAGGTGGTAGACCTCTTCTGCGTGCTCGCCGAGGAATCCGGTGCCCTGCATGATCTCGGGACGCACGAGCGTGGGGGTGATCATCGGCACGAACCCGGCCTCGAGCGCACGGTCGAGGGCGAGGTTCATCAGCGCGATCTCGAGCCGCGCCCCGATCCCCCGCAGGAAGTAGAACCGGGCACCGGACACCTTCGCGCCGCGCTCCATGTCGATCGCCTTGAGCTTCTCGCCGAGGGCCAGGTGGTCGAGGGGCTGGAAGTCGAACGACGGGATGTCGCCGACCCGGCGCAGCTCCACGAAGTCGTCCTCGCCGCCGGCCGGGACACCGTCGATCACGATGTTCTCGATGCGGACGAATGCCGCGCGTGCCGCCTCTTCCGCTTCGGATGCCGCCTGCTGGGCGGCCTTCACGCGCTCGGCGAGGCCCTTCACCGCGGCCACCAGGGCGGCCTTCTCCTCCTTGGGCGCGGCGGCGACCGTCTTGCCGAACGCGTTCTGCTCCGCACGCAGCTCTTCATAGGCCGAGATGGCAGATCGCCGCTCGCGATCCGCCGCGAGCGCGGCATCCACGGTCTCGGGCGAGTGTCCGCGCGCCACCTGGGAGCGCTTGACGAGCTCGGGGTCATCGCGGAGCACAACGGGGTCGATCACCCCCCAAGTCTAGTCAGCGGGTCAGCGCCCCAGAGGCGGCCTAGAGTGTGTGCATGACTGCCCCGGCATCCCCGTCCGATCCGCGCGAGGAGCAACCAGACCCGGCCGAGGCGGCGCATCCCGATGGGGTGATCCGGGAACCCGACGACATCGCACCCGACACCGCCGACGACGAAGACGGCCACGCGCGCCAGGTCGGGCCGGCCGGTGAGACCCGGCCGATGCAGCCGCCGGCGGACGACGCGCCACGCCGCGCGGCGATGATCTACAACCCCATCAAGGTGGATGCCGCCGCGCTGCGCGCGCTGGTGTCCCGGCTCTCCGCAGCAGCCGGCTGGGGGGAACCGGCCTTCTTCGAGACGACCGTGGATGACCTCGGAGACGATGTCACGCGCCAGGCGCTGAAGGAGGGTGCGGACGCGGTGCTCGTCGCCGGCGGCGACGGCACCGTGCGCGCGGTCTCCGAAGCGATGAACGGATCGGGCGTCCCCCTGACGATCGTCCCGAGCGGGACGGGCAACCTGCTCGCACGCAACCTGAACCTGCCGCTGGATGACGCAGCGGCCATGGTGCAGGCCACGTTCGACGGCGATGTGCACCCGGTGGATGTCGGCATCGCGCGCATCACCCGCACCAACGGGCAGACCGAGGAGCACGCGTTCGTCGTGATGTCCGGCATCGGACTCGACGCGGCGATGATCGCGAACACCAGTCCTCAGCTCAAGAAGACGGTCGGCTGGGTCGCCTACGTCGACGGCGCGGCGAGGTCGCTGCCCTTCGCCCAGCCCTTCCGGGTGATGTACCAGCTCGACGGGCACCGCCTGCACGCCACGAGGGCGCAGAGCGTGCTCTTCGCGAACTGCGGCTGGCTGCCGGCCGGCATCGCACTCGTGCCGGAGGCATCCATCTCGGACGGCGAGCTGGATGTCTGCATCATCAAGCCGGCCGGCTTCTTCGGCTGGGCGCGGGTCTGGCGGCGCATCTGGTGGGAGAACAGCGTGATGCGGCGCTCGAGGGCGGGTCAGCGGGTTCTCGCCCGGCGCCCCGAAGACGCCTCCGTGCGCTACCTCCGTGGCGTTTCCATCGAGACCGCCACCAGCCCCGCCCAGGCGGTCCAGCTCGACGGCGACGAGTTCGGCGAGGCGACCCGCGTGCGGTGCCGCATCGTCCCGGGCGGCCTTCAGACGGCCTTCCCCGCCGGGCACGATGTCTCGAGGCTCTGAGGGCGGGGCACTCAAGGCGGGGACTGACGCCGCGCAACGTATCTATTGCAGGGCGCTCGTCAGGCGGGCGATGTTGTCGAGCACCGTCGACCGCAGCGGCTGCTTCTCCCACTCCTCCAGGGTCAGTTCGCGGCTCAGCTCCCGGTACTTCGCCTCCACACTGCGCATCTCGCGCACGAACTCCTCGCCACGCACGAGCAGCGAGATCTCCATGTTGAGGCCGAACGAGCGCATGTCCATGTTGCTCGACCCGATCACCGCGACCTCGTCGTCGATGGTGAAGCACTTGCTGTGCAGGATGTACGGCTTCGGGTACATCCAGATCTTCACGCCCGCGCGCAGGAGGGTCTCGTAGTAGCTGCGCTGCGCATGGTAGACCATCGCCTGGTCGCCCTCTTCGGAGACGAACAGCTCGACCTGAAGCCCCCGCTGGCACGCGGTCGTGATGGCGAGCAGCAGCCCCTCGTCCGGCACGAAGTAGGGGCTGACCATGATGATCTTGCGCTGCGCGTAGTACAGGAGGCCGGCGAACAGGCGCAGGCTGTTCTCCATCTCGAACCCCGGTCCCGACGGCACCACCTGGCAGTCCAGGTCGCCCGGCCCCGTCGAGACGTCGAACAGATCGATCTCGTCGGTCAGCACCTCGTCGGTCTCGCTGTACCAGTCGGAGAGGAACACCGCGTTGATGCTGGCCACGATCGGACCCTCGAGCCGCACCATGAGATCGACCCAGTGCAGGCCGCGGCGGATGTTCTTCTTCAGGTTGTACGTCGAATCGGTGACGTTCTGTGAGCCCATGTACGCCACCGCGCCGTCGATGACCAGCAGCTTGCGGTGATTGCGCAGGTCGGGGCGCTGATACTTGCCCTTGAACGGCTGCACCGGCAGCATCAGATGCCACTGCGCACCCATCGCATTGAGGCGCTTGACGGTCTTCTTGTACATCGGCTTGCGCCGGTTCGCCCAGTGATCGAGCAGCACGCGCACCGTGATGCCCCGGGCGCACGCTTCCTCCATGGCGGAGAAGAAATTGTCGGTCGCGGCATCCGATTGCAGGATGTAGAACTCGATGTGCACGTATTCCTGTGCCTGCCGGATGCTCTCGGCCATCGCGTCCAGGCTCTGCTGGTAGTCGGGGATGAGGTGGGCCCCGTTGTCGCCGGCCAGCGGCATCGCGCCGAGCCGGCGATTCAGGGTGACCAGCGACGTGAACCACTGCGGGGCGTGCGGCCGGAGCGTTCCGAAGTCGAGGTGCTCGCTGGTGTCGTGGATGTACTCGTTGATGCGCTCCTGCTTGCGGCGGCGCTTGCGGGGCAGTCGGGGCGTTCCGATGAGCAGGAACAGGAACACGCCGATGATCGGGATGAAGTAGATCGCGAGCAGCCACGCCATCGCCGCCGTCGGGCGTCGGTTGCGCGGAACGATGATGATCGCGGCGATGCGGACGGCGACGTCGAAGACGAAGACGAGGATGAGCCACCAGGACGCATCGAAGGTGATCGCCACCATCAGCACTCCCCGGTCATCTGACCCAGCGTAACGGCACCCACGGACGGCGCCAGGCCGAGCACGGGGGTGCGCTCACGCCGCGGAGTCGTCTGCGATCGGCGCGGTGGCGCGCTTCGCCCGCTCTTCCGCCTCGATCTGCGAGTACACGCGGCGCTCGGTGCGGTCCATGCGAAGGATGCCGCGCAGCACGAAGAAGAACAGCGCGCTGACCACGAGGGTCGGCAGCAGCGACCACACGACCGCGCTCCAGTAGCTGTCCATCCCTCCATCGTACGCGGCGTTCTCCCCCTCCTCCCCAGAACTCCCGCGCTGCACGCGGCGGACCGGAATTGTGGATGACTCCGCTCGCTCAGCCCTCCCCAGGCCCCCTCCGCGCACCTCGCCGGCGGGCGCGCTGTGGAGGGCGGGCTCAGGCACCCGACGGCCAGCGAGGCTCGGGGGATGACAACGATCATCAAGGCCGCCACCGCCGCCGACTTCCTCGCCCTCGTCCCGCACCTCGCCGGCTACACGCCCACCAACAGCATCGCGCTCATCCCCTTCCGGGGCAGCCGCACGATCGGCGTCATGCGCTTCGACCTGCCTCCGGCCGATGCCGGGGACGAGCTCGACCGCATCGCCGCGACCTTCATCGGCATGGTCTGCAAGCTCGCGGATGCCGACGGCGTGACCCCCGTCGTGTTCACCGACGAGCGGTTCCGCGCCGAGGACGACATCGTGCATGGCGAGCTGGTGCGCGCGATCATCCGCCGCGCCGATGCCTGCGGCCTGCCCGTCGGCGACGCGCTCTGCCTCGCGGCCGACGGCTGGGGTTCGTACCTCGATCCGGAGTGCCCGCCCGAGGGGCGTTCACGCTCCGAGCTGCCGGCAGAACTCTCGATGCCCGAGCCGCGGGACGTGTCGGGCGACCAGGCGGCCGGGGTCGAACTGCCGCACGCCGATCTCGCCGAGAAGGAACGCGTCGGCGGGGCCCTCCTCGCCATCGACGCCGCCGTGCAGATCGTCTGCGGCGAGTCCGCGGGCAGCGCCGGCATGGCCGACCTCGACCCGCGCGCCATCGCCGCGGTCTGCTCGCTCGATGACATCCCGATGCTGTTCGAGGATGCGCTGCGGTGGGACGTCGAAGAACTCGCGCCATTCGACGCCGGGACGCTCATGTGGTGCCTCGCGCGACCCTCCCTGCGCGACGTCGCCCTCTCGCAGTGGGCGGGCGACATCGTTGCGGGCGATGATGCGCTGGAGGCGCAGCGCCGATGGGAGGACGGCGAGGACTACCCCGACGACCTGGCGCTGGTGATGTTCGGCGAGGGACCGCGACCCGAACCGGAGCGGCTGCAGAAGGCGCTCGCGCTCACCCGGCGCCTCGCGGCCGCGGCCCCCCGCGATGCGGCGGCGGCGATGCTGGCAACGGCCGCCTGGCTGGCCTGGGCGCTCGGGCGTTCGACGTATGCGCACTGGCACACGGCCCGCGCCCTGGAGATCGACCCGGACCACGGGCTGGCCGGCATCGTCGACTCGTTCATCGGCGCAGGGCATTTGCCCGAGTGGGCGTTCGAGCGACCGCTGCCCTGACTACTTGACGAGCGGAAAGAGGATCGTCTCCCGGATGCCGAGGCCGGTGATCGCCATCAGCAGGCGATCGATGCCCATCCCGAGACCGCCGGACGGCGGCATCCCGTACTCGAGCGCCCTCATGAACTCCTCGTCGATGCGCATCGCCTCGACGTCGCCGCGGGCGACCAGCTTCGCCTGCTCCGTGAAGCGCTCGCGCTGCACGACGGGGTCCACCAGCTCGGAGTATCCGGTGGCCAGCTCGAAGCCACGCACGTACAGGTCCCACTTCTCGACCACGCCCGGGATCGAACGGTGCTCCCGCACGAGCGGGCTGGTGTCGAGCGGGAAGTCCATCACGAACGTCGGGCGCACCAGGGATCCCTTGACGAAGTGCTCCCACAGCTCCTCGACGAGCTTGCCGTGCGTCGCGAGCGGCGGCTCCTCGATCCCCTCGCGGGCCGCGAGGGCGCGCAGTTCCTCGAGGGTCGTCTGCGGAGTGATCTGCGCGCCGGCCGCCTCGGACAGAGAGCCGTACATCGAGAGCCGGTCCCAGTTTCCGCCAAGGTCGTACTCGGTGCCGTCCGCCCAGGTCACCGTGGTCGAGCCGGTGACCGCGCGGGCCGCGTTCTGGACCAGGTCCTGCGTGAGGTCGGCGATGCCGTTGTAGTCCGAGTACGCCTCGTACGACTCGAGCATCGCGAACTCGGGGCTGTGCGTGGAGTCGGCGCCCTCATTGCGGAAGTTGCGGTTGATCTCGAACACCCGGTCGAGGCCGCCGACGACGGCGCGCTTGAGGAAGAGCTCCGGCGCGATGCGGAGGTACAGGTCGGCATCGAACGCGTTCGACCTCGTGACGAACGGACGGGCGGATGCGCCGCCGTGCTGCACCTGCAGCATCGGCGTCTCCACCTCGATGTAGCCCCGGTCCGCGAAGGTCTGGCGAAGCGCGGCGTTCACCTTGGCGCGGGCGCGCACCGTCTCCCGGGCCCGCTCCCTCACGATCAGGTCGAGGTAGCGGCTGCGCACCCGGCTCTCTTCGCTGAGCTCGGTGTACATGTTCGGCAGCGGCAGGATCGCCTTGGCGGCGATCCGCCACTCCTCGACCATGATCGAAAGCTCCCCCCGGCGGCTCGAGATCACCTGGCCTCGCACGAAGACGTGGTCTCCGAGGTCGACGAGCTCCTTCCAGTCCTGCAGGGACTCCTCGCCGGCGACCGCCAGCGACACCATGGCCTGGATGCGGCTTCCGTCTCCTGCCTGCAGCGTCGCGAAGCAGAGCTTGCCGGTGTTGCGGCTGAAGACGACGCGCCCGGCGACGGCCGCCGGAACTCCGGTCTCGGCGCCGGCCTCGAGGTCGGCGAAGCGCTCGCGAAGCGCGGGGATGGTGTCGGTGATGGGCACGCCGACGGGATAGGCGCCGCCCGCGGCATCCGCCCGCTCGGCCATCAAGCGCTCGCGCTTGGCGAGGCGGACCGTCTTCTGCTCCGAGACGTCCTCGAGCTCGGCAGTCTCGGCGGTGTCCGCGTTGCTGGTCTCGGTGCGGGGTGTCGGCGCGCCGGTCGCGGCGGTCACTTCGGTCATCGGTCGGGCTCCTCGAAAGTCGGGCCCAGTCTACCGGCGGCCTCCTGAACCCTCACCGAGGCCGCCCCGGGGCCGGAGCGCAATCCCCGAGCGCTATCCGATGTAGATCGTCGCGTTGTCGATGAAGCGGTGGCCGGCGACCGATGCGGCGATGAGCGCGAGCGCCGGGCCCTTGTGGTCGCTGTCGACGGGAAGGAAGGACGCGGGGTCCACGACCGACAGGTACTCGAGGTTGATGCGCGGCTCACCCATCAGCGAGGACTGCGCTGCAGCGATGCACGCATCGACCCCTCGATCGGCATTGGATGCCGCGGCATCGAGCGCCGCCGGCAGCTTCGACGCCGCAGCCAGGTCGCGCTCCTCCAGCATCCCGACCCGGGTCGAGATCGGCAGCCCGTCGTCGCCGCGCACCGTCTCGACCGTCTCGAGGGCGGCGTCGAAGTACAGGTCGCGGATCATCCGGCGCACGAGGAAGATCCGCTGGGGATCCCGCTCGCCGTAGATCACGATGTCGGGATTCACGAGGTTCATCAGCTTCGCCTCGACCGTGAGCAGCCCATCGAAGTACCCGGGACGCGAGCGCCCCTCGTACCGCAGACCGAGATCGCCGGCACCGATCTTCGTCGTCTGGTTCCCCTGAGGCAGGATCTCCGCGGCATCCGGAGCGAAGATCACATCCACGCCGAGCGAGTCGAGCAGCCGCTCGTCGTCCTCCGGGGTGCGCGGGTATGCCTGGAACTCAGCAGTGGTGCGGAACCGCAGCGGGTTCACGAAGATCGACACGACGACGATGTCGGCGCGCTCCTTCGCGAGGTGGATGAGGTCGAGGTGGCCCTCGTGGATGGCGCCCAGGGTGGAGACGAGGGCGACGGTCGGCGGGGGGCTGGCGTCGGAGATCTGGCGCGCATCCTCGATGGGGCTCCGCCCCAAACCCCCGGCTTGCTGGCGCGCATCCTCGATGGGGCTCCGCCCCAAACCCCCGGCTTGCTGGCGCGCGCCCTCGATGGGGCTCCGCCCCAAACCCCCGGCTTGCTGGCGCGCGCCCCGTGCCTCGGCCAGTCGGGTGCGCAGCCCCTCGATGGTGCTGATCATTGGTCGATCGTAGCGTTGCCCAGCGGCGGCACGTCGCCGGGCCGGGGCGGCGCGTCCACCAGCGCCTGGTCGACCGTCGAGCGCACGAGGGCCGACAGGTACCCGCCGGGGTTCTCCACACCGATGTCGCGCAGAAGCCCCGTCGCCTGCTGCACGATGGTGCGCGAGAATGCGGTGGCGATGCCGATCGCCTCGGCGTAGGCCGGGCGGTCCTCCTCGGCGATCACGATGGGCTCGCAGCCGAGCTCGACGGCGAGCGCCTGCGCGATGGGCAGCACGGCTGCGGGGGCCGTCACCGCGGCATAGCCGGCGGCGAGCTGTCGCAGGTCGATGCTGGTGCCGGTGAATGAGATCGCCGGATGCACGGCGAGGGGGATCGCGCCGCGCTCGGCGGCAGGGCGGAGAACCTCGATGCCGTACGCGGCATCCGTATGCATCACCAGCTGTCCCAGCTGCCAGGCACCGACGACGGCGAGCCCCGCCACGAGCGGGCCGAGCTCGTCGTGCGGCACCGCGAGCACCACGAGCTCGCTGCGCCGCACCACCTCGAGCGCGTCGAGTACCGGCACTCCGGGCAGCACGGCCGACGCCCTGTCATCGTCGGAGCCCGACGTGATGCCCGTGATCGCGTGCCCCGCTCCGCCGAGCGCGGCCCCCAGAACCGGACCGACCTTGCCCGCGCCGATGATGCCGACACCCAGGCGTCCGTCCCGGTTCATCGCTCCTCGCCCCATCTGTGGCTCCGGTCCACCGACGCGGCGGCCACGGCCCCGTGTGCGGCGTCCTCGAACAGGGCCAGCGCCGCGTCGCGGTCGATCGCGGCGAGTGTGCCCCACACCGGGCCGGAGACCGTCTGCACCCGGCCGGTGGCCACGCGCAGCATCCGATCGAGGGGACCCTGATTGAGCGAGAAGCTCTGCAGCCGCGCCAACGGGAAGATGCCGAGCTTGCGCCAGATGACGCCCCGGCGCAGCAGCAGGGCGTGCGCAGAGACGAGGTAGCCGTTGCGGCGCCACGACAGCGGTCGCAGGATGCGGGCGCGTCCAGGGGTGTTCGTGTACGGGTCGCCCCCACCGGGTCCGAGGATGCCGTGCTCGAAGACGAGGGGCCACTCCTCGTCGGGGATGCCCGGCATCAGCAGGCGCAGCACGCGTTCGACGTCGTCACGGGTGCCCACCGGCAGCACGGTCGTGAACTGGTCCGTCGTCGTGTCGGCCGAGCTCCGGCCCGTGAGCCGGTTGATGCGCACCGTCCACCACCCTGCCGGACGCCAGAGGATGTCCTGCGAGACCTCGACGGCGTGCACGCGACCGGGAGGCAGGGTCTCGGTGACCGTCGTGAAGAATCCGAACGTGATGCGGATGCCGTCCGGTGTCGGGGCGATCGAATAGCGCAGCGCCTTGATGATGCTCGAGATCCAGTACGCGCCGAGGCCGATCACCGCCGGCACGAGGCTGAACAGCGCCCACGTGGCACCGAGCGACGCCGCGACGACCACGCCGATCACGAGCAGTATGAGGAAGACGGTCCACCCGCTCAGCAGGTGCGAGAGCACGAGCCGCACAGGGGGGATGTTCACGACGCTCTCGGGCTCCTCCGAGGGCGACTCCGGCCCGGCGATGAGCCCATTGATGCCGTCGGTCACGGTGGCGGTGACGGCGTGCGTCCGACTGACGCTCGGCTGCGTCGTCCCCTCTGCCGGCGGGCCGGACCTCACGAGGCGCGCGCCGGAGGCGAGCCGCAGGATATCGGTTCGCACCTCCTCCGCGTTGGCCGTCGAGAGGTACTCGAGCTTCACGTTGGCATCGAGTCCGGCCCCGACCACCTCGAGCTTGGCCATCCCCACCAGGCGGGCGAAGAGCGGACGGGTGAGGTTGACGCCCTGCACGCGATCGAGCGGTGCCCGGCGCTGCGTGCGGAACAGGATGCCGCTGCGCACCTCGACGCGGTCCTCGGTGATGCGGAAGGTGTGCCAGCGCCACGACAGGTAGAACCAGCCGATCAGCAGCAGCACGACCCCGAGCACGATGAGAGCAGCGAGGAGGATGAGGTTCTGCTCGAAGATCCAGTCCAGCGGATCGCCGTAGCTCCACTGTTCGGTCGACGGCGCATCCGGGAGGAACCAGGGAAGGAACGTGCCGATCAGGCGGTCGCGCAGGTTGGCGATGACGATGCCGGCCACGACGACGAGGAAGAACCCGCCGCGGAACAGCGGCGTCAGGGGATGCAGCCGGTGCCACTCGCCGTCGCTCAGGGGGGAGCGGACGGATGCCTGGGGCGGCGCCTTGTCTGGGCGGGCACTGCCTGAATGGGCACTGTCCGGGACGGTGCTCACAGCCCCGTCCGGCGGGTCTCGGCGACCTCGATGAGCAGGTCGCGAAGGTCCTCCGCCGTCTGCTGAGGCAGCCCGGGGATGACGACGCCCGTCGCGGCCGCGGCGGTGACGAGCTTGAGCTGCGCGATGCCGAAGCCGCGATCGAGCGGACCGTGGGTGATGTCGACGAGCTGCATCCGCCCGTAGGGCACCGCCACCAGCCGCTGCCACAGGATGCCGCGGCGGAACACGAGGTCGTCTTCTCGGAGCTGGTACCCGTAGGCGCGCGCCTGTCGTGGAACGAGGGCGAGGGTCCACACGAGGATGGCGATGAAGATGCCGCCGGGGATCCAGGCCCACGTCCACTGCAGGACCTGGGTCAGGAAAAGCAGCACGGCAACGACCACCGCCAGGCCGATGCCCGAGGAGATGAGCTGCACCCACACGTACTTCGGCGAGATCTGGTGCCACTTCCCGTCCGCGAGGGCGAGCCGGGCCTCCGCCTTCGGCTCGCGCAGCTCGGTGAACGTGCCCTCGTCCAACCTGCGCCCGGCGACGGGTTCAGAGGCGCCGACGGGTTCGGTGGCGCCGACGGGTTCGGTGGCGCCGACGGGTTCAGTGGTGCTGCGGCTCGACTCCGGGGTCGGCGTCAGATCCGGAGTGTTCGTCATCATCGTCCTTCGGGAGGGTGCAGAAGTGCTCGGCGACCAAGGAGGCCCCCACCAGCACGGCGGCGCACACGGCGGTCGCGATGATCGTCGCCAACGAGCCTAGTGGCGGGTCGATCGGGCGGGTGAGCAGGTACCCGGCCAGACCCACGGCGAAGCCGGCGACACCCGCGCCGACGAGGCTAGACGCCTTGGCGAGGATCGCCACGCGCAGGGCGCGGAAGGGGTTGACCGGCGTCGCCGCGGTGCTGCGGGTCGCCTGCCGGATCGGCCACGCCAGCGCGAGCGTGATGCCGCCGAGCAGGATCAGCATGATGGGAAGGCTGAGCGCCGGCACGAAGGTCGGTCGCCCCGAGACGGTGAGCGCGTGATCGAGCAGGAACCCGGCGGCGACGCCGATCAGCGCCGCGATGCTCAGGATGCCGGCACCGGTGCGCTTCACCGGTTCGGGCTTTCTCGGAGGTTCTCGAGCAGCGCGTCCACCCTGCCGCCGCCGGGCAGCACGGCGTCGGGATCGACCGCCAGCCACGGTCCGAGCACGAAGTCCCGCTCCGCGGCCCGTGGGTGAGGCAGCGTGAGCTCCGGGGTGTCGGCGATCACGTCGCCGTAGGCGATGAGGTCGAGGTCGAGGGTGCGATCGGCCCACGTGGGCTGCTGCCCCCGTCGAAGCGCGGGGCGCTCTCGACCGTGCGCGGCCTCGATGCGGTGCAGCAGGGCCAGCAGCACGGTCGGCGCCAGGCGGGTCGTGACCAGGGCGACGGCGTTGAGGTACGGCGGGGCCTGGTCATCCGGGCCCTCCGGCGTGAGGGCGACCGACTCGATGCTCTTCGACACCGTGATGGCGTCGACGAGGGGCAGGCGTGCGATGTCGCGGACGGCCTCCTCCAGCGTGCGCTCACGGTCGCCGAGGTTGGCGCCGAGGGCCACGACGGCGACGGACGCCGGGTGCGGGCGGCGCTCGGGGCCTCCGCTGACGGGCTGCGTCAGGCCGCGGCTCATGGCCTCCCCCGCCGGATGGTGACCGCGACATCGGTGAAGGGCACCGCGATGGGCGCCGACGGCTTGTGCACGGTGACGACGGCCAGCAATACGCGCTCGTCCGTCAGGAGGTCGGCGGCGATCCGCTCCGCCAGCGTCTCGACGAGGTTCACGGGCTCGCCGCCCACGATGGCCGCGACACGCTCCGAGACCTCGCCGTAGTGGATCGTGTCGGCCACGTCATCCGTCTCGGCCGCCCGCCGGGTCGACACGTGCATCGTGACGTCGACGAGAAAGTCCTGCCCCTGCTGCCGCTCGAAATCGAACACGCCGTGCCGGCCGAAGGCGCGCAGCCCGGTCACGGTGATCTCGTCAAGGAAGTCCACGGGCCCCACTCTTCCATGCGCCCGCGACGCCGAGCGCATCCCTCGTCGAGGCCACGTCGTGCACCCGCACCGCCCACACTCCCGCCGCGTCGGCGAGCACGCTCGTCACCGCGGTGGCGAAGTCCCGGCGCTCGATGGATGCCTCGGGCCCGAGCACATCGCCAAGGAAGCGCTTGCGCGACGTGCCGAGCAGCACCCGGTGTCCGAGCGCGACGATGTCCCCGATGCTCTCGAGCAGGGCCCAGTTCTGTTCCGCGTTCTTCGCGAAGCCGATTCCGGGATCGACGACGATGCGCGACGGTGGGATGCCGGCGGCCTGCGCCGCCTGCACGCGTTCGAGCAGCTCGCCGGCGACCTCCCGGCCGATCTGAACGTACTCGGCCCGCGCGTACATGTCGGCGGACGGGCCGCGCCAGTGCCCCAGCACGATGTCGGCGCCGGTCTCGGCGACCGCACCCAGCAGTTCCGGATCCGCGAGTCCCCCTGAGACGTCGTTGACGATCGAAGCGCCGGCTTCCACCGCCGCGAGCGCCGTGCGGGCGTTCATCGTGTCGATGCTCACGGTCACTTCGTCGGCGGCGAGCGCCGAGACGATCGGCAGCACACGCTGCAGCTCGACCTCGACGGGAACGCGCTCCGCGCCCGGGCGGGTCGACTCGCCGCCGATGTCGATGATCGACGCGCCCTGTGACCGCAGCAGCCGCCCGTGGGCGATCGCGTCGGCGGGACCGTCGAAGGAACCGCCGTCACTGAAGGAGTCGGGCGTCGCGTTGACGATTCCCATGATGAGTGCCGTCATTTCTCAGAGACCGACGCGCACCGTCATCACCGGTGCGCCCCCAACAGGGCGATCAGCTCGGCGCGTGCCGCGGCATCCGCCAGCTCTCCGCGCGCCGCGATCGTGACGGTTGATGCCTCCGGCTGCCGGTTGCCGCGCATCGTCACGCACTCATGGGTGGCCTCCAGCACCACGAGCACACCGCGGGTGTCGAGCGAGTCGGCGATCGCGTCGGCGATCTGCTCGCCGAGGCGCTCCTGCACCTGCGGACGGGCGGCCAGCACGTCGACGACGCGGGGCAAGGCGCCGAGGCCCACCACCTGCTCGCCGGGGAGGTACGCGATGTGCGCCTTGCCGAGGAACGGCAGCAGGTGGTGCTCGCAGACCGATCGGAACGCGATATCACGCAGCATCACCGCACCCGACGGCAGCGTATCGGGGGCCGGGCCGCGCGAGACGCTGATCGTGCGCGCCAGCGGCGCCGCGGCATCCTGCCCGATGCCGGCGAAGAACTCCTCGTACGCGTCTGCGACGCGCTGGGGAGTGACCTTCAGCCCGGGCCTGTCCGGGTCCTCGCCGATGGCCACGAGCAGCTCGCGCACGAGCGCGGCGACGCGCTGCTTGTCGACTGTCACGGGGTATCGGAGGCCACGGGGTCTCAGGCGGTCGCGGGGCGCGCCTGCCCGGTGGGCCGGCGACGCGTCGCCTTCTCGGTCACACCGGACTCCGCCTCGACGTCCGCGGCGATACCCGCGGGCTCGGCACGGCGCGGCACGTCGACGGGGGGCAGCAGCGACACGGGGCGCTCATTGCTCGAGAGCCACTGCGGGCGCGGCGGCAGCTTGCGCACGTCCTTGAACAGCTCGGCGAGCTCGAGGTGGTCGAGCGTCTCTTTCTCGAGCAGCTCGAGGGCCAGCCGATCAAGCAGGTCGCGGTTCTCGTTGAGCACCTGGTACGCCTCGTTGTGCGCGAGCTCGATGAGCCCGCGCACCTGCGTGTCGATGCGCTCGGCGACCGCCTCGGAGAACTCGCGACCGTGGCCCATGTCGCGGCCCATGAAGACCTCGCCGCTGGCCGAGCCGAGCTTCACGGGACCGACGTCGTTCGTCATCCCGTACTCGGTGACCATCTTGCGGGCGATGCCCGTGGCCTTCTCGATGTCGTTGGAGGCACCGGTGGTGGGGTCGTGGAACACGATCTCCTCCGCGACGCGCCCGCCCATCGCGTAGGCGAGCTGGTCCTGCAGCTCGTTGCGCGTGACGGAGTACTTGTCATCCAACGGCAGCACCATGGTGTAGCCCAGCGCCTTGCCGCGAGGGAGGATCGTGATCTTCGTCACGGGATCGGTGTGATTCATCGCCGCCGCGGTGAGCGCGTGCCCACCCTCGTGGTAGGCGGTGATGAGCTTCTCCTTGTCCTTCATGACACGCGTTCGGCGCTGGGGACCGCCGATGACGCGGTCGATGGCCTCGTCGAGGGCGCGGTTGTCGATGAGCTGGGCGTTGGAGCGGGCCGTCAGAAGCGCGGCCTCGTTGAGCACGTTCGCCAGGTCGGCACCCGTGAAGCCCGGCGTCTTGCGGGCGACCACCTCGAGGTCGACGCCGTCCGCGAGGGGCTTGCCGCGTCCGTGCACCTCAAGGATGCGCTTGCGGCCCTTGAGGTCGGGAGCGTCCACCCCGATCTGGCGGTCGAAACGGCCGGGACGCAGCAGAGCCGGGTCGAGGATGTCGGGGCGGTTGGTCGCCGCGATGACGATGACGTTGACCTTGGGGTCGAAGCCGTCCATCTCGACGAGCATCTGGTTGAGCGTCTGCTCGCGCTCGTCGTGACCGCCGCCCATGCCGGCGCCGCGGTGGCGGCCGACGGCGTCGATCTCGTCGATGAAGATGATGGCCGGGCTGGATTCCTTGGCCTGGTTGAAGAGGTCGCGCACGCGGCTCGCGCCGACGCCGACGAACATCTCCACGAAGTCCGAGCCGGAGATCGAGTAGAACGGGACACCGGCCTCACCGGCGACCGCGCGGGCGAGGAGCGTCTTGCCGGTCCCGGGAGGGCCGTACAGCAGCACGCCCTTCGGGATGCGGGCCCCGACCGCCTGGAACTTGGTCGGGTCCTTGAGGAAGTCCTTGATCTCCTGCATCTCCTCGATCGCCTCGTCGGCGCCGGCGACATCCTGGAACGTCACGGTGGGAGTCTCTTTGCTGACGAGCTTCGCGCGCGACTTGCCGAACTGCATCACCTTGCTGCCGCCGCCCTGCGCGGAGGAGAGCAGGAACCAGAAGAGCACGCCGAGCAGCAGCAGCGGAAGCATCAGCGAGAGCAGGCCGTCGAACCAGTTCGGCTGCGGCACCGCGTCGTTGAAGCCCTCGGACGGGTCGGCCGCGTTGATCGCGTTCACGACCTCCGGCGCACGGGCCGTGACGTAGTAGAACTGCACGTCGGTGGCGCCCTCGTACGGCTCGGAGAGCTTCATGTCGACGCGCTGGTCGCCGTCGGTGTTCAGCACCTCGGTGACGGTGCTGCCGTCGAGCAGCTCGAGACCCTCCTGCGTGGAGATCTGCTTCGCTCCGCCGAGGCTGGAGATGAGCGAGAAACCGACGATGAGGAACACGCCGATCAGCAGCACGTAGATCAGTGGGTTGCGAGTGATCTTCTTCAGGTCCATGATGTGGGGCCGAGCCCCCGAGCCCTTCTTTCGGCATACCGGCGTACCGGCGTGAAATCAGGTTAGCGCGGCGAAGTTGTGCCCCGCCTGGGGATTCGCCCTCGGCGTACCCCTTGTCCCCTCTCGACGCCGGTCGCCGGCCTCCCGGCTAGACGGTATGTAGTGGCCCTCTTCGGGTGAGGGGGTCGCGGGACGGGGCCTCGCTCACAAAACTCGTGGGTTA